>CAJUQT010000004.1:88492-125782 GCA_910588225.1 uncultured Acetatifactor sp. | reverse complement strand
AAGGAAAATTGTGCTTTGGGTGTGCAAAATTTCAAAAAGTGGATTGCTAATTTGCCGGGATTTGCTATAATAAATGCGTGGCAACATTTTGGCAACAGAAAATCAGCAAGCCATAATAAATGATGTAATTGAAGTAGACACAGGCGGCCCTGTCTGGAAACTGGGCTCGGAGCTGGCAGCAGATGAATTTCTGCCAACGCCGGAAGAACTGGAGGATTTAAAAAACCGACTGCGAGTGGAATTAGACAAATTGCTGGAGAGAGAAAAATGTTTAACGAAAAGGATATAATAGCCAATGGATGCCGGCATGTATGAGCTGAATCGCCCCGATATTGATGATGTTAAATTTGCATTAATGCTACCTGCCTTTAGCAGATAAGGCACAGGAAAATAAGCAGAAAGAGAATAGAGTAAACGAATGACCTTGTAGAGAGGATGAAGCCTTTCCATAAGGTCATTTTAATTCATGGCAACAGAATTTTGGTGAAGTGGGAAATCAGGCTCCAGATTACTTAACTTTTCCCCGATCCCATATGGTCACAGGCTGTGCGCTGGGCGTAGGGCTGCGGAACAGCAGCCGCCCCAGTGCTTTGGCATTAAAGGGAAACAGCGGCCAGAAATAGCTGAAGCCGCCGAAGGTGGGCGTTGTTGCCGCGGACAGGAGTACCAGAACGAGACTGATGAGAAATCCCGGCAAACCGAAAAAGCCGGTGGCGAGAATCATCAGAATTCGGTACAGCCGAATGGCATCGCTGAATTCTATATCTGTGATGGCCAGAGAGGCCAGCAATGTGACAGCGGCATAGAACAGCACTTCCACAGAGGCCCAGTTCAAGCTGACAGCCACGTCACCAATAATGAGACCGCCTACCATGGACAGGGAGCCGGAGAATTTGCCGGAGCTTAATGCGGAAGAGTATTTGAACAGATCCAGTAGAAATTCTACCGCCAGGACATAGAAAAACAGCCGTTGAGGTGTCTGCATACCCTCGGAAAGCAGTCCCCACTTCTGCGCAGATTCAGGAAAGTAAGCAGTTATCAGCAGAAACAGCGGCATCAGGGCCAGGCTCACGGGGATACAGAAAAAGCGTACCATGCGGAAATAGGTGCCCACGGAAGGGCTTTTGTAATAATCCTCCGGATTCTGAGTAAATTGAAAAATGGTGCAGGGAAGAATCAGAACCAGAGGAGAATTGTCCACCAGGACGAGAATGTGGCCTTCCAGGAGGTAACTGCAGGCCACATCCGGGCGCTCTGTCATCTGCATACTGGGCAGAGGATTCCACCAACGTTTGTGCAGGAGCAGCTCCTCCAGACTTTTAGTACCCATGGTCAGAGCCGTGGTTCGAAGAGCGGCCAGAGTGTCATCCAGCTTTTTCAGCAGTTCCTGATTGACCGTATTTTTCAGATAGGCCACAGCCACGTCAGTTCTGCTTTCCGTACCTACAGAATGCATGGCAAAGATAAGTTCGGGAGAACGGACTCTTCGCCTGATGAGATTGGCGTTGAACAGTAATGTCTCAACAAAGCCGTCTCTGGAACCTCTGGTAACCCGCTCCAGATCAGGCTCCGCAATACTTCTGGCGGGATAGGTACGGACATCGATGAGGATGGCCTGGGCAAAGCCGTCAACAAAGAGGACGGCGGGCCCGCTGAGCACATTGCGGATAATTTCGTCCCAGGAGTCTGTGAGGGAAGTCTGGGCGTATCCGACTTTCGCATCTATATAGTTCACAATATTTTCCACGTAGCCATCCGATACAAACATTGGATTCTGCAGATCGGAAAATATCTGCTGGAGGATTTCCGTTTTACAGAATCCATTGACACCCAGAAAAAAAGCAGGTGTTCTGCCCAAGTACAGATGCCTCGTCATCAGATCAAAGCTGGTCTGGACGGGGAGCGCTGCTTCGATGTAGCTTATATTTTCTTGTAAGACGGAAGATAATGTCATAGTCTGCCTCGATACTCTGAAAGATTTCTCTTCTTTATGATACAATGTCTAAGAATCCAATATAGGATTCTATTATCAAGTTTCTATAATAGAACAATAATCCATGATTATAGAAAGCTGCTTTTGCTTTCTATAATAGAGCAATGATTATAGAAGGCTGCTTTTGCTTTCTATAATAGAGCAATGATTATAGAAAGCTGCTTTTGCTTTCTATAATAGAATTTTGACCATATTCTTTGTCTTTATTCAGAATGTTCATTTAGGATGAAGTAATTTCATGCGGTAGTTTTTATATAGAGAAATTGGAACAAACGCTGCATATATTTTTTTAAAAATTTTAAGACCACGAAACTTTTTTCAGATGGGGAGTATCTAATGTTATGTAAAGCAAACAGCAAAGAGGAGGTGAAACACCTTGCTTATTTTCCCGGGAAAAAAGAAGCAGACAAACAGAGCGCTGATAGAGCGCATTATTCTGGAAAAGTATAATCAATATTACCGTCTGGCGTACAGCTATGTTCACAACGAGGCAGATGCCAGTGATATAGTGCAGAACGGCGCATATAAGGCCATGCGGGCCAGTGATACCCTGAAGAATCCTGAATACGCGGAGACTTGGGTGTACCGCATTATGCTGAACGAGTGCTTTGGATATCTGAAGAGGCCAGGATTTCTCTCCTATGAAGCGATGCAGGAGGAAAGTGGACTGGAAGCAGGAATCGTGGAGGACAATTATGTAAATGTGGATTTGCACAGAGCGCTTGAGACACTTCCGGAGCAGGACAGGGCGGTGGTCATTTTGAAATATTTTGAAGACCGGAAGTTTGAGGAAATTGCGGATATTCTGGAAGAAAATGTGAATACCGTGAAGAGCAGACTTTACCGCAGTATGAGAAAGCTTCGGGGAATACTCTCCGACGAATCAAACAGGAACAGATATGAACCGAAATGTGATTCCAAAGTGCATTTGTCTTAGCAGATGACCTGCATAGAGCGGGAGATGGGAGCGGATATGATTTATAATATTTCCGAAATAAAAGATTTGAACGAACAGCTGGAAGCGGGACTTCAGAATCTGAAAAGAGAATACCTGAAACCGAAGATGTCAGAAGAGCAGCTGAGAAAGCTGCAGAAGAAAATGGAGGAAGCAAAAAGGATGAATAGAGCAAATCGCAATAAAAAGAGAATGATCAGACTGGCAGCCGCGGCAGCCGCATTGGCAGGAATTTTTGTCATACTGCCAAATACTTCGGCAGGAATTGCCCATGCAATGGAACAGATACCGGTCATCGGATCGCTGGTGGAGGTGGTTACTTTCCGGGATTACTCCTATGAAACAGAGCGGAATGTGGCAGATATCGAAGTGCCGGAAGTAAAGGTGGCAGATCAGCCTGAAGACAGGCAGATACAGGAAAACTTGAATCGAACAACCGAACAAATTAATGCGGAAATCCAGGAAATTACGGATAAGCTGATAGAAGAGTTTGAAGAAAATCTGGATGAAGAAATGGGTCATCAGGATATTATGGTAAAAAGTGAAGTGCTGACAACCACAGAAGAGTATTTTACACTGAAGCTAATCTGCTATCAGGGGGCGGGAAGTGGTTATGCATGGAATGTTTACTATACCATTGACTTGAATACCGGCGAGAGACTGGCATTGAAAGATTTGTTCCAGGAAGGCGCAGATTATATCACTGCCATCAGTGAGAATATCAAGGAACAGATGCAGGCGCAGATGGATGCGGATGAAAATGTTTATTATTGGCTGCACGATGAAATTGAAGACTGGAATTTCAAAGCCATTACCGATGAGACTTCGTTTTACCTGAATGAGAAGGACAATGTGGTAATCGGCTTCAATGAAGGTGATGTGGCGCCTATGTATATGGGCACGGTGGAATTTGAGATTCCTGCGGAGGTGCTGGAGGGAATACGGAAGTAGGATTTATCATAGAGCATGCGTATGAAAGCGGCAGATGGAATCATGGAACTGTGGGGCTCCGGGATGGCTGTGCGTGAAATCGCAGGAAAAGCGGTTTCCGCACAGAAAATTCCGGTCCGAAAGGGAAAAGCAGCATAATTCTCACTTTTCGGGAGTATACTATTACAGAAAAAACTGTACCAGACCCAAACCGATGAGAAGTATTCCCGAAAGTGGATCTGCGGCATTCCCTGCCAGACGCAGCACGGGACTGTCACCCAGGCGATTGCCGGAATACAGGAAAAGTACAGAGCAGACAAAGGCTGCCACAGCAGTGGGAAAAAGTGCCAGGCCTGCCAGACTTGCGCTTAAGCCGGCGCTCAGGTTGTTCAGAGACAAAGTCAGACTTAAGGTGAATATTTCCGGCAGCCGCAGGCAGGATGCCGGGGGACTCATGCGGGACGGGGGCCTTTCGGCGGCTTCGCAGTCCGCCTGATGTAGTTGTCTCCTGGTAGGCGTGCTCTGATGTCTGCTCTGGTGAAATACCCGCATCCATTTTATATTGTAATATAGTCCCAGCAGAATGAGAATCAGGCTTCCGGCACAGTTGCCGATAGCTCCGGGCAGGATGGCTGCCAGCCGGTGCCCCAGGCCCACGGAGAGACAGGTTCCCAGAAGGGTAATCACACTGATGAACATATTCTGCCAGAATCTGATACGGATTCCGCGAATCCCATAACTGATTCCTACCAGCAGTGCATCCAGACTGGCTGATATTCCAAACAGGAGAGAAGCGGTATACATGAGAATTCTCCTGTGTCTTTATTTTCTTTTTACTATATTCCCGATGGAGAGAAAATGTGTTGCTTTTTTAGGGTGGTATGTTAGAATAGTGATGGTTCCCGGAAGAACTGCTGTCTGACAGAACAGGAGAAAGCGGGACCCAGCGAGGTGGAAAGATGACGAGAGAAATGACTATAATCGGAGAAGAGGCCTATCGCGCGGCCAGAGAGCTCCTGGAAATTGCCGGACCGGAGAAGGGGGACATTTTTGTGGTGGGATGTTCCACAAGCGAGGTGGCAGGGGCCGGGATCGGAACATTTTCCAGTCCGGAGCTGGCAGAGGCGGTGTTCGGAGGTATCTACCAGGCCGTACAGGAAGCGGGGGTCTGGCTTGCCGCACAGTGCTGTGAGCATCTGAACCGGGCGATTATACTGGAAAAGGAAGCGGCGGTCCGCTACGGTTATGAGATTGTAAATGTGGTTCCGCAGCCCAAAGCAGGAGGTTCTTTTGCCACAGCTGCTTACAAGGCCTTTGAACACCCGGCGGCAGTGGAACATATCAGGGCTCATCTGGGAATGGATATCGGGGATACTCTGATCGGAATGCATCTGAGAGATGTGGCGGTTCCAGTGCGGCTGCGGATTCGGGAGATTGGAGACGCCCGCCTTGTCTGCGCCCGGACAAGGCCTAAATTTATAGGCGGCTGCAGGGCCGTATATGATGTGTGAGGGAGCGGCGGTTCATACGGAAGAATATGCCGCTCTCTCCTTTTGAATTATTTCGAAAAAGAGGCTTTAATAATTTTTCCGGCCTGTCTGAACCGGTTCGCTGGTCAGATCCATTCCCAGCCTTTTGTATATTTTGATATCTACCTCAGACAGCATCACCGAAGTGTGAACCTGACAGCCCTTCAGGTTGGGAAGCTGTTCCAGGGCCCGGCGGGCATTATCGTCATGACAGGCGGCAAGAGACAGCGCAATCAGAACTTCATCTGTGTGGAGACGGGGATTACGACCGCCCAGATAGCGTACTTTCAGGTTCTGAATGGGTTCGATGGCTTCCGGTTTAATCAGTTTGGTATCATGGTCTACATCTGCCAGGTATTTCAGTGCGTTCAGAAGCAAAGCAGCGGAAGCACCCAGGAAATCTGACGTTTTGGAAGTGATGATATGGCCGTCTGCCAGTTCGATGGCAGCGGTGGGAACTCCCAGGGCTTCGGCCCGTTCTCTGGCTGCAGCGGTGACACGCCTGTCGGAAGTAGTTATTTTGGCCTGCTTCATCAAAAGCTCGATTTTATATACTTCCGTATCGGAAGTTTCGTCCCGGACCACTTTGTTCAGAGCAGTGTAATACCGGCGGATAATCTCCATCTTCGAGGCCTCGCAGCAGGCTTCGTCATCTATAATGCAGTTTCCTGCCATGTTGACACCCATGTCAGTGGGAGATTTGTAGGGATTGCTGCCATAAATACCCTCAAAAATAGCGTTCAGTACGGGAAAGATTTCAATGTCCCGATTATAATTGACAGTAGTCTCTCCATAGGCTTCCAGATGAAAGGGATCAATCATATTGACATCGTTCAAATCTGCGGTTGCCGCTTCGTAAGCCAGATTGATGGGATGCTTCAGCGGTATATTCCAGATGGGAAAGGTCTCAAATTTGGCATAGCCGGCCTTGATCCCCCGCAGGTTATCATGATAGAGCTGAGAGAGGCAGGTTGCCATTTTCCCGCTGCCGGGGCCGGGGGCCGTAATGACCACCAGAGGGCGGGTGGTTTCTATATAATCATTTTTCCCATACCCGTCCTTGCTGACAATCAGAGGAACGTTGGCGGGATAGCCTTCGATGGTGTAATGCAGGTATACAGTTATGTTCTTTTTCTCCAGTTTGGTCTTGAACTGTTCTGCGGAAAGCTGTCCGGAGTAATGTGTGATGACTACGCTGCCCACATGTAACCCTCTGTTCCGGAACTCATCCCGCAGTCGCAGTACGTCCACATCATAGGTAATGCCCAAATCGCCGCGGACTTTGTTCTTCTCAATGTCGGCGGCACTGATGACGATGACAATTTCCGCATAGTCCGAAAGCTGCATCAGCATCTGCAGCTTTGCGTCGGGGGCAAAGCCCGGCAGAACTCTTGAGGCGTGATAATCGTCAAAAAGCTTTCCTCCGAATTCCAGATAAAGCTTGTCCCCAAACTGGGTAATACGCTCTTTAATGTGTTCCGATTGCATTTTCAGGTATTTGTTGTTGTCAAATCCAATTTTCATTATCATCCTCATTTTTATTTTATGGTACAGGCAGCTGTACCTGTCTATTATGTCATGTGCGCAGCCCGCACATGGTATGGATGGCCATGCGGCCGTTTCCAGCCCGAATATATGTCTATTATACCATGGATTCAGTTACATTGGAATGGTAAAAAGTTTAGAAATCTTTAAGAGATAATTTGTTTTTTTCACATTTATGCTATTGATTTATGAATGGGTACTCTCTATAATAAAATGGATTTATTGACTTTCAAACTTATTGTATTGAGATAAAAGACTCAAAAACGGAAACGGAGTTACTATGGATAATCAAATGAATCAGTATGACAACGGAGGCGGATATAACAACGGCGGACGGGGCAATGTGCCGGGAAATAACGGCGGCAATGGGAATCAGCCTCCACGGAAACCGAATATTATGATGGTGCTGCTGGCGGGCTTAAGCACTGTGCTGCTGGTCTTTATGCTGTGGAATCTGCTGTTCGGAACCTCCGGCAATACGCAGGAAGTCAGTTATACCGAGTTCCTGGAGTATGTCAATGCGGATGAGGTGGACTCGGTGGAAGTCCAGAGTACCGGACAGGTTCTTTTTACCCTGAAAAAGGATGAAGCGGCTCAGGATATGCCCGCGATTCCACAGGGATATGCTTCTCTGTACGGAAATGTAAAAGTGACTTATTCCACCATCATCATGGAAGACCTGGATACGCTTACCTCGCGCCTGGAGAAGCATGGGATAGACGGCAGCCGTATACTCAGTGACAATTCGGGCCGTATACTGGATATTTTCCTGTATGTGGTGCTTCCGGTTCTGCTTATGTGGATACTGCTGGGCGTGGTATTCAGGAAGATGGGCGGTTCCGGCGGTCCTATGGGTGTGGGCAAAAGCAATGCAAAGGTTTATGTGCAGAAGGAGACAGGAGTCACGTTTAAGGATGTGGCCGGCGAGGACGAGGCCAAAGAGTCGTTGGTGGAAGTGGTGGATTTCCTCCATAATCCCGGGAAATATTCTAAAATCGGCGCCAGACTGCCGAAGGGGGCGCTGCTTGTGGGGCCTCCCGGAACCGGCAAGACACTGCTGGCAAAGGCGGTGGCCGGAGAGGCGCATGTTCCCTTTTTCTCTCTGACCGGCTCTGATTTCATTGAATTATATGTGGGTGTGGGTGCAAGCCGTGTGCGTGACCTGTTCAAGGAGGCCACGAAGAACGCTCCCTGTATTATCTTTATTGACGAGATTGATGCCATCGGCCGGAGCCGTGATTCCAAGTACGGCGGTGGTAACGAGGAGCGGGAGCAGACGCTGAATCAGCTGCTCTCGGAGATGGATGGCTTTGACAGTTCCAAGGGAATTTTGATTCTGGGAGCCACCAACCGTCCCGAGATTCTGGATAAGGCCCTTCTGCGTCCGGGACGTTTTGACAGGCGGATTATCGTGGATAAGCCGGATTTGAAGGGGCGTGTGGAGATACTGAAGGTACATGCCAAAGATGTGAAGATGGACGAAACCGTAGATCTGGATGCCATTGCTCTGGCCACCAGCGGTGCGGTGGGGTCTGACCTGGCGAACATGATAAACGAGGCGGCTATCAATGCCGTGAAGGAAGGCAGAGACTATGTCTGCCAGAAGGATTTGTTCAATTCCGTGGAAGTGGTGCTGGTAGGAAAGGAAAAGAAGGACCGCATCATGAGCAAAGAGGAGCGTCGGATTGTCTCCTATCATGAGGTGGGCCATGCACTGATCAGCGCCCTGCAGAAGAATTCCGAGCCGGTGCAGAAGATCACCATTGTGCCACGCACCATGGGTGCGCTGGGTTATGTTATGCATGTGCCGGAGGAAGAGAAGTATCTGAATACCGAGGCGGAACTGCGGGATATGCTGGTCAGTCTGGTAGGCGGACGGGCAGCGGAGGAGATTGTATTTGAAACAGTGACCACTGGCGCGGCCAATGACATTGAGAAGGCTACGGACATTGCACGGAATATGGTGACTCGTTATGGTATGAGCAAGCGTTTCGGTCTGATGGGGCTGGCCACTATTGAGAGTCAGTATCTGGAGGGCAGATCGGCGCTGAACTGCAGCGATTCCACTGCAGCGGAGATTGATGCGGAAGTGGTGGAGATTCTGAAGGAGAGTTACGACAAGGCATTGAATCTGCTGCGGGACAACAGAGATGTCATGGATAAGCTGGCGGAGTTCCTGATAGAGAAGGAAACCATAACCGGCAAGGAATTTATGGAGATTTTCCGGAAGGAGAAGGGGCTGCCGGAGCCGGAAGAAAAGAAAGCGTCTTCGGAGGAAAACGATTCGAAAACGGTTCCAGAAGCAGAGCAGCGCGCGCAGGCGGCAGACAATACGGAGTCGGAAAGCGGCTCGGCAGCGCAGGGCGGTGAAGCGGCGTCCGAAAGCAGCTCGGCACAGGACAGCGGATTGGAACCGGGAAGCACGTCCCAGGAGGAAAGCAGTACGTCCCAGGAAGGCCGGCAGGAATTGGAAGACAATTTGGTGCAGGGCGGCATGACAGAATCAGAAAGCACACCGGAATCAGCGTATAATGCAGAGCAGAAGCCGGAGGCGGGAAGTGATGCGGAATCAAATGAACCGGGACAGGACAGGACGGAAACGGACAGTCGTCCGGTAGGAAGATTTTCCAACGGCAGAATAGATTGACGGTGCAGGCCTTTCCATTTGGGAAGGCCTGTCGAATTTGAGGAGAGTGTGTGAAACGATGAACAATGATAAAAAGTCTGTAATAGCGTTGTGGCTGTGTTTGATGCTGATGGTCGCGGTATTTATGGGCGGCTGCGGCAGGAAAGAGGACGAAGTACCGGTCTCCGCAGTCAGCTCAGAGAACACGACAAAAGAGATGGAATCTGAGTCCAGGGAAAATCAGGAGGGATCAGATGATGGAGACGCGGAGCAGGACTCTTTAGCAGCTTTGGAGAACAGCATGGAAGGGGGACAGCCGCCTGCAGTCAGTCCCACGCAAGCTTCGCCGGATTTGCCGGGGGCTTCATCAGCGGATCCGGAACAGGATTCTTCCGCGCCGGCAGAGTACGGGGAAGCTTTGGCAGAGCAAAACGGCTATATTGTGGCCATTGACGCAGGACATCAGCAGAAGGGGAACAGCGAGAAGGAGCCTGTGGGACCGGGGGCTGCCGAGACAAAAGCAAAGGTTGCCGGAGGCACAGCGGGTGCCACCAGCGGCCTGAAGGAGTATGAGCTCACTTTGCTGGTGGCAGAGAAGCTGGAGGACGAGCTGATCGGCCGGGGGTATCAGGTGGTGATGATACGTACCTCTCATGATGTGAACATGAGCAACAGCGAGCGGGCGCAGGTGGCAAACGATGCCGGAGCGGACGCTTTTATTCGTGTACATGCCAACGGTTCGGAGGATACTTCCGTCAGCGGGGCTATGACAATCTGTCAGACGGCCTCCAATCCCTATAACAGTAATCTCTACCAGGAGAGCAGGGATTTGTCAGATGATGTGCTGGATGAGCTGGTGGCTGCCACAGGCTGTAAAAAGCAGTATGTCTGGGAGACAGATACCATGAGCGGAATCAACTGGTGTACGGTTCCGGTGACCATTGTGGAGATGGGGTATATGACCAATCCGGAGGAAGATGCCCTCATGGCCACGGAGGAATATCAGGAGAAAATTGCGGACGGGATTGCCAACGGGATTGATAAATTTCTGAAAGGTACCGATGAATAAAGAAGAGCGGCACAGAGATCCTTTTTATGGATTGTCCGTGCCGACAGCATGAGAAGTAGAATAAAGCAAGGAGCGCATTATGTTCAATTTTGAGGAGGAACTGAAAAAGCTTCCCAAAGAGCCGGGAGTCTATATTATGAGAGATGACAGAAATGTCATTTTGTATGTGGGCAAGGCGATTAATCTTCATAACCGCGTGCGCTCTTATTTTCGGGAGAACATTGGCAGAGGTCCCATGATTGACAAAATGGTGTCTCTGATTGCCCGGTTTGAATATATTGTCACGGACTCGGAGCTGGAGGCGCTGGTGTTGGAGAACAATCTGATTAAGGAGAATTCTCCAAAGTATAATACGCTGCTGAAGGATGACAAGACATATCCCTACATTAAGGTGACTGTGGGGGAGGAGTATCCAAGGATTCTCTTTTCCAGGGTGATGAAAAAGGATAAATCGAAATACTTTGGTCCCTATACCGGTGCGGCAGCAGTGAAGGATACCATCGAACTGCTGAACAAGCTCTATCATCTGCGCACCTGTAATCGGAGTCTGCCCAGAGATATCGGTGCGGAGCGTCCCTGCCTGAATTATCACATCAAGCAGTGCCTTGCCCCATGTCAGGGATATATCGACCGAGAGCAGTACCGAGAGCAGGTCAATCAGGCGCTGGATTTTCTGAATGGAAATTACAATGTGATTTTGAAAAGCCTGGAATCCAAAATGCAGGCGGCAGCGGAAGAACTGGACTTTGAAGCGGCGGCGGGTTTTCGGGATCTGTACAACAGTGTGAAACAGGTTGCCCAGAAGCAGAAGATTACTGACAGCGCCGGAGAGGATAAGGATGTCATTGCCATGTACCGGGACGACAGAGAAGCGGTGGTCCAGGTGTTCTTTGTACGGGACGGCAAGCTGATTGGGCGGGAACATTACTACATGACAAATGTGTCATTTGACAGCAAGGCTGAAATACTGGAGAATTTCGTGAAACAATTCTATGCGGGAACGCCCTTTATCCCCAGGGAATTGATGCTTCAGTGTGAAATCGGGGACCGGGAGCTGATTGAGAAGTGGCTGACCGGACGTAAAGGGGGAAGGGTGTATGTTCGGGTGCCGAAAATCGGCTCCAAGGAAAAGCTGGTGGAGCTGGCGGCGCAGAATGCGAAGCACATTCTGGAGCAGGACAGAGAGCGCCTGAAACGGGAAGAGGGACGCACCATCGGAGCCGTGAAGGAGATTGCGGGACTTTTGGGACTGGAACATATCGACCGGATGGAGGCTTTTGACATTTCCAATATCAACGGGTTCGAGAATGTGGGTTCCATGATTGTCTTTGAAAAGGGGAAGCCCAAAACCAGCGACTACCGTAAATTCCGAATTAAAACCGTGTCCGGCCCGGATGATTATGCCTGCATGCGGGAGGTGCTGACCAGACGCTTCCGACACGGACTGGAGGAGAGCAAAGAACTGGAAGAGAAGGCGTTGGAGAAAGAATACGGCAGCTTTACCAGATTCCCGGACCTGCTGATGATGGACGGCGGCAGAGGCCAGGTGAATATTGCCCTGGCCGTACTGGAAGAGCTGAAGATTGCCATCCCTGTCTGCGGTATGGTGAAGGATGACAATCATCGTACCCGGGGCCTGTACTTTAACAATGTGGAGCTGCCCATCGACACACATTCAGAGGGCTTTAAACTGATTACACGAGTGCAGGATGAGGCGCACCGCTTTGCCATTGAGTACCATCGCTCTCTGCGAAGCAAGAGCCAGGTGAAATCTGTTTTGGACGAAATTCCAGGCGTAGGTCCTGCCAGGAGAAAGGCATTGATGCGGCATTTTAAGTCTATTGAAGAAATCAAGACGGCAGATGTGGAGATGCTTGCCGCGCTGCCGGAAGTAAACCGCCGGGCAGCGGAAGAGATATATCGCTTTTTTCACCAGAGCTGATATCAGAACGAAATTGCTTCACTTTGTGGGCGCAATGTGGTACAATGGGTTACAGTGAGCGGAGAGGCAAGTGCGGAACGCGAACAGCATTTGCCCGAACAATGCGGAACCCAAATAGGAGAAACGACATGGAAAGCGTGAAACTGACCCGATTAATAGAGAAGATGAAGCTGGAAAACCTGACGCCGGAGATTGATGTGACGGATATTCGCATTACGCAGCCGGATATCAACCGGCCGGCGCTGCAGCTGACAGGCTACTTCGAGCACTTTGATGCCACAAGACTTCAGATTGTGGGGTTTGTGGAATATACTTACATGCAGGGATTGTCGGAGCAGAGAAAGCGGGAAGTATACGACGAGTTCATGAGTTATGACGTGGTGGCCGTAGTATTTTGCAGGGAACTGAAGCCGGACCCTGTCTTCATGGCAGCGGCGCTGACACACAGAATTCCGCTGCTCTCCACAAGTAAATCGACTTCCGCGTTTATGGCTGAGGCAATCAGGTGGCTGAACGTAAAGCTTGCCCCCTGTATATCCGTACACGGCGTGCTGGTGGATGTATATGGAGAGGGTGTGCTGATTACGGGCGAGAGCGGTATAGGGAAATCCGAAGCTGCACTGGAATTGATACGCCGGGGCCATCGTCTGGTTACGGACGATGTGGTGGAAATCAGAAAGGTCAGTGATGATACGCTGGTAGGGTCGGCGCCTGATATGCTGAAGCATTTGATTGAGCTGAGAGGAATCGGCGTGGTGGATGTGAAGGCGTTGTTCGGTACTTCTTCTGTCATGGACACGCAGAATATTGACCTTGTGATTCGGCTGGAGGACTGGGACCGGGATAAGGAATATGACAGACTGGGCCTGGAAGAGAACTATACGGAGTACATGGGCAATAAAATTGTCTGCTATAATATTCCCATTCGTCCGGGCAGGAATCTGGCAGTGATCTGTGAGTCTGCGGCCGTAAACCACAGACAGAAGAAAATGGGATACAATGCGGCGCAGGAGCTCTATGCCCGCGTGCAGAGTTCTTTTGCAAAAAAACGGGAAGAGTGAGAGGAGACGGAAATGGGCAGATATGCATTTGGGGTCGACGTAGGAGGAACGTCGGTAAAAATGGGATTGTTCGACGAGACAGGCACGATTCTTGACAAGTGGGAGATTCCCACCAGAAGAGAGAACAAAGGAGCTTCTATTTTGCCGGATGTGGCCCGGAGCCTTCTGGAGAAGATGACGGAAAAAGGGATTCAGGAGAAAGACCTGGTGGGAATCGGAGTGGGCGCACCGGGGCCGGTGGATGATGAAGGAACGCTGGTGAACGGAGCAGTCAATATCGGCTGGGAGCCTTTTAACATACCACAGGCAATGCGTGCATATATTAATGTACCGGTAAAAGCAGCCAATGACGCCAATGCGGCGGCGTATGGAGAGATGTGGAAGGGCGGCGGCAAGGGATTCAACAGCATTGTGGCCGTGACGCTGGGAACGGGAGTAGGCGGTGGAATCATTATAAACGGAGAGCTTCTGGCCGGTGCCACGGGAGCCGGGGGCGAGATTGGACACATGCATATGGTGGACGACGAGACGGAGGCGTGCGGCTGTGGGAACAAAGGCTGCATGGAGCAGTACGCTTCGGCCACAGGAATTGCACGTCTTGCCCGCAGACGGCTTGAAAAGGATGACGAACCCAGTGTTCTGCGGGAAGGGAAGGTGTCTGCCAAGACAGTTTTTGACGGAGTGAAGGCAGGAGATAAGGTGGCTGTTGAAATAGCGGAGGAGTTCGGTGAATACTTGGGGAAGGGACTTGCAATGATTGCGTCTGTGCTGAATCCGGAGGCGTTCATCATCAGCGGAGGGGTATCCAAAGCCGGAGAAATCCTGTTTTCCTTTATTGAGCCGCCCTTCCGTAAGTATGTTTTCCGGCATTGCGGGAATGCGAAGTTCGTTCTGGCCACTCTGGGGAACGATGCGGGCATTTACGGGGCTGCCGGGCTGGTTTTGCGGTAATGTGAAAAGGGAAGTCAGATAAATGATTAGTAAAGCAGTGCTTGAATCGTTACAGAAATTTGTACCTTGTGAGAATATCCGCCTGCAGGAGTCTATGGCAGACCACACTACTTTTCGGATAGGGGGTCCGGCAGACTGCTTTGTGCAGCTGGAAAACGAAAAACAGCTGAAAGATATACGGCGATACCTGGAGGTAGCGGGAGTTCCTTTTTTTGTAATGGGAAACGGCAGCAATCTTCTGGTAAGCGACTCCGGATATCGGGGAGTCGTGCTGCAGATCAGTTCCGAAATGAGCGATATCCGTGTGGAAGGGTACCGGGTGGTGGCGAAGGCGGGAGCTTCACTGGCCCAGACGGCGCGTATGGCGCTTAAGCATGGGCTGACAGGATTGGAATTTGCCTCCGGAATTCCGGGAACTGTTGGGGGCGGCGTGGTGATGAACGCCGGAGCCTATGGAGGAGAAATGTGCCAGGTGGTGACGCAGGTAACGGTGGTGAACCCCGGTGGAGAAACCATGGAGCTGGACAATGAAACCATGGAATTCGGATATCGAACCAGCGTGATCAGACACGGCGCATTTATTGTTACAGAGGTTGTATTCAGTCTGGCCCACGGAGACAGGGATGCTATTCAGGCCAGAATGGAAGAACTGGCTGGACGGCGCAGAGAAAAGCAACCCCTGGAATATCCCAGCGGGGGCAGCACATTCAAGCGCCCGGAAGGCCATTTTGCAGGTCAGCTGATTATGGAAGCGGGATTTCGCGGGTTTCAGATAGGCGGCGCCAGAGTGTCCGACAAGCACTGCGGCTTTATTATTAATACAGGAAATGCTACTGCCCGGGACGTACTGGATGTCATTGCCAGTGTCCAGGCAGGCGTGAAAGATAAATTCCATGTGGACCTTGAGACAGAAATCGTTTGTTTGGGAGTCTGAGATAGAAGAACATGAGATTTGTAGTAGTAACGGGAATGAGCGGGGGCGGCAAGAGTACCGCCCTGAAAATGTTGGAGGATGCGGGATTTTACTGTGTGGACAACCTGCCGGTTTCTCTGGTTGAGAAATTTGCGGAGCTGGTATCCATGCCTGGAAGCGAAGTGAGCAAGGTTGCGCTGGGACTGGATGTTCGTTCCGATCAGTCCTTTGAGGATGCCACGAAGATTCTGGAGAGCTTGAAAGCCACAGGCTATGCCCTTGAAATCCTGTTTATGGATGCGGACGAAAATGTCCTGATAAAGCGGTATAAGGAGACCCGGCGTGTTCATCCGCTGGCCTTGGAAGGAAGAGTGGAGGATGGTGTCAGAGCAGAGCGGAGGGTACTGGAAAACATTCGGAAAAATGCTGATTATGTAATTGACACTACGGATTTGCTTACCAGGGAACTGAAAGAGGAGCTGGACCGCATTTTTGTGGAAAATGCGGAGTATAACAGTCTGATGGTGACCATACTGTCCTTTGGCTTCAAGCATGGGATTCCGTCGGATGCGGACCTGGTACTGGATGTACGCTTTCTGCCCAATCCTTTTTATATAGAGGACTTAAAGCACAAAACGGGGCTTGACAGAGAAGTGCAGGATTATGTGATGGGCTTTCCGGAGGCGGTGGAATTCATGGAAAAGCTCACCGACATGATACAGTTCCTGGTTCCGAACTATGTGAAAGAGGGAAAATATCGTCTGGTTATTGCCATTGGATGCACCGGAGGCAAGCACAGAAGCGTTACGCTTGCCGGCGAATTATATAAAAGGATGAAGGACAGGGGAAAGTACGGAATAAAGCTGCATCATCGTGACGTGAATAAACAGGGTAAATAATGTGGGAAAATATAAATCATTCTCCAGCCAGGTAAAAGAAGAGCTGGCAAAGCGCATCAGTCCGGCGAGGCATTGCCAGATAGCGGAGTTGGCGGCAATAATGAATTTCTGCGGACAGTATGGACGGGACGCCGGAGGCGGTTATACTATCGGTTTTCAGACAGAAAATGAAGCTGTTGTGAGAAAAGGCTTTACATTATTGAAAAAAACGTATAATATAGATACGGATATTGCGTTAAATGAAGTCGAAATGCAGGGTATATTACAGAAAATCGGAAGTCTGAACAAACCGGTCAGTGCTCTCCTGCTTAAAAATTCCTGTTGTCAGCGGGCTTTTCTGCGGGGAGCTTTTTTGAGTGTCGGTTCCATGAGTGATCCTGCAAAAAGTTATCATCTGGAATTTGACTGCTGTGATGCAGAGAAGGCGGAACAGCTGCGGGAGCTGATGAAGGGCTTTGAAATTGAAGCAAAGATTATATTACGTAAAAAATACTATGTGGTTTATCTGAAAGAAGGTTCCGGCATTGTGGACTTGCTGAATGTATGCGAGGCGCCTGTGTCGCTGATGAATGTGGAAAATCTCCGCATTCTGAAGGAAATGCGGAACTCTGTGAACAGACGGGTAAACTGTGAGACAGCCAATATTGCGAGAACTGTCAGCGCGGCAGCCAGGCAGGTAGAAGATATCCAATACCTTCAGCTGCATTATGGCTTTCAGAATCTGCCGGACAACCTGCGCGAGATGGCGGAGATACGTCTGGAGAATCCGGATACACCTTTAAAGGAGCTGGGGGAATATTTCCAGCCTCCCCTGGGGAAATCAGGTGTAAACCACAGACTGCGCAAACTCAGCGAACTGGCCGATACTATAAGGGAGAGGAACTAAAACAGCAGAGCCCCACAAGGGGCCAGATAAATTTACAGACGTTTTTTACGGCTGAAAATTTATCTCAGGCGAAGGGCCATTGAGGGGCTCTGCGGAACTAAAATCAGTAATCGTCCAAACGACGCCAGAACGGTTTATGGCCGTATTTTGGACAGAAACTGTTCTGCAGGAAGGTGTCGAAAGGACGATTACGGAACTAGAATGGAGGAGTTAAAAATGAAAAAGAAAAGTATTCACATCAGCCTGGAAGACGAGCAGATGGCGAGACATATAGCTTTGCTGGTGCAGAAGGCCAGCAAGTTTGAAAGCGCCATTTATATTCAGTCCGGCGATAAGAAGGTGAATGCCAAGAGCATCATGGGTATGATGACCCTGGGAATTGACATCAGTGAAGAGTTGGAAGTATCCGCAGACGGTTCTGACGAGGAGGCGGCACTGGAGGGTATTACCTGTTTTTTAACAGGGATGGATAAATAAGAGAGGAATATGGACAAGAAACTGCTTTTTGTATACAATCCGAAAGCCGGTAAGGCTCTTATTAAAAATAAACTGGCCGAAATTTTAAATACCTTTGCGAAAGCAGGTTACGAAATGACTGTGGTACCCACCCAGAAGCATGATGATGCCAGAACGGTGGTAGCCGGCCGCAGAGACGAGTATGAGCTTGTGGTATGCAGCGGCGGTGACGGTACGCTGGATGAAGTAGTGACAGGAATGATTCAAAGTGGCTTTCGTACACCAATCGGTTATATTCCTGCAGGTAGTACCAACGATTTCGGGGGCAGCCTCGCTTTGCCGAAAAATATGCTGCGTGCTGCGGAGGTTGTCGTTCAGGGGACAAATTTTCCCTGTGATATCGGTTATTTTAAGTATGACGACGTGGAGGATGTGTTCGTTTATATTGCAGCCTTTGGCCTTTTTACGGATGTGTCTTATGAGACTGCCCAGGACATGAAAAATGTACTGGGACATATGGCATATCTGCTGGAGGGAATGAAGAGATTATCTTCTATTCGCTCCT
Source organism: uncultured Acetatifactor sp. (assembly GCA_910588225.1). GTDB lineage: Bacteria > Bacillota > Clostridia > Lachnospirales > Lachnospiraceae > Acetatifactor. The sequence continues at coordinate 107,462 of CAJUQT010000004.1, read as the reverse complement.
ACCGGATGAAAGTAAGCTGGGCGGGAAATGAGATAGAAGATGACTTTATCTTCGGAATGATTACCAACTCTCTTTCTGTGGGAGGGTTTAAGAATATTACGGGTAAAAATGTGAAGCTGGATGACGGCGTTTTTGAGGTGACATTGATTAAGCAGCCCCGAAATCCCATAGAGCTGAACAATATCATGTTGTCCCTGCTGAATCGAAATATTGATACAGATGCGATGCTCTGTTTCCGTACTGAGGAGCTGACACTGGAATCAAAGGAGCCTGTATCGTGGACGCTGGATGGCGAAAACGGCGGCAGTCACATAAGGGTTACTATACAGAATATCTGCAGGGGAATGGACATCAGGGTGAAAAAGGAAGAAACATAAGCTATTTATTGCATTGTCAGGGTAAAACCGCGGCAGTGCTAAATATAAAAATGGAGGTATAAGAAAATGTTAGTATCTGCAACAGAAATGCTGAAAAAGGCAAAAGCAGGCCACTATGCAGTAGGACAGTTTAACATCAACAATCTGGAGTGGACGAAGTCCATCCTGCTGACGGCTAAGGAGTGCAAGTCTCCTGTCATTCTCGGCGTATCCGAGGGAGCAGGAAAGTACATGGGAGGCTACGATGTGGTGGTTGGTATGGTGAATGGTCTGTTAAAGGATCTGGATATCGATGTGCCGGTAGCACTTCATCTGGACCATGGTTCCTATGAGCATTGCTACAAGTGTATTGAGGCGGGATTCTCTTCCGTTATGTTTGATGGCTCCCACTATCCCATTGATGAGAACGTGGCGAAGACTACAGAGCTGGTTGCCGCGGCTCACGGCAAGGGAATTTCCATTGAAGCAGAAGTAGGCTCTATCGGCGGTGAGGAAGACGGCGTAGTTGGAATGGGCGAGTGTGCTGATCCCAAAGAGTGCAAGGCAATTGCGGATCTGGGTGTGGATTTCCTGGCGGCAGGTATTGGTAATATTCACGGAAAATATCCTGCAAACTGGCAGGGGCTCAGCTTTGAGACATTGGATGCCGTACAGCAGCTGACCGGTGAGATGCCTCTGGTACTTCACGGCGGGACAGGCATACCTGCGGATATGATTAAGAAGGCTATCAGCCTGGGCGTGGCGAAGATTAATGTGAATACGGAATGTCAGCTGGCTTTTGCCGATGCTACCCGTAAGTACATCGAAGCAGGCAAGGACCTGGAAGGCAAGGGATTTGACCCCCGTAAGCTTCTGGCACCCGGCGTGGAAGCCATCAAGGCTACTGTTAAGGAGAAAATGGAGCTGTTCGGCTCTGTGGGAAAAGCGTAAAGTAAACAGAAAAAGAACGGTTGCCCGGGTTCATAATTTGTTTACAAATCATTCAATGAATCTTCGAATTATGATCATGATTTATCCATTTCTGCTGTTTATACTATAAACATAAACAACAGAGGCAGCCACAGTTTACTAAATAACTTTTTCATAATAATTGCCAGGGGACCCGGTCTCCTGGCATCCTCCCTTTTCAGGGGGGAGAAAGAAACGGCTGTTCATAATTTGTTTACAAATCATTCAATGATTTTTAAATTTAGTATCATGTTTTATCCATTTCTTCTGCTTATACTAAATTCATACACAACACAGCAACATGAATAAGCCAGCCACAGTTTACTAAATAACTTTTTCATAATAATTGCCAGGAAACGCAGGTTTCCTGGCATCCTCCCTTTTCAGGGAACTTTTCAGTTAAAAATCCAAATTCAATAACTTGTTGTCCGTTTTCAGTGAGAACCGCTCATTTTTAACTGTCCGGGGGTGACACCCTCATATTTCCGCACCCAGCGGTTGAGGGTGGCGATACTGCTGTAGCCCACGGCAGCGGCGGCATCCTGAATGGTCATATTACTTTCGCAGATCAGCTCCTTAAATTTTTCGATTCTGCGCTTGTGTATGGTATCCATAATGCTGACGCCGTTGGCCTCAAAATAGATGGAGGACAGATATTTGGAGCTGAGTCCCAGCTTGTGGGAAAGGAACATTACATTCAGATTCTCATCGTACAGCCAGGTATTGATCTGCTCTTCTATTTTGGGGAGCCAGATGCTCTGGGGGGTAGGCTTTTCTTTGATTTGCTTATACTCACCGGTTATCAGGGCGGAAGCTTCCAGGATACGCTGCTGCAGTGCCTTGTAAGAAGCTGCCTGCATGAAATTTCCGAGAATGGAATAATACTGATTCTGCAGTCGCTGCTGGCTGCTGTCCGGCAGATGGGAGAAAGCTTTTGTAATGCTGCACATGATATCCGCGGCATTACATTTGGCAGCTTCGAAGGCAGGGAAATGTCTGGCATTTTCTTCCAGAAGCACATGTATCTGTCCGGTGACATCTTCCGTCTGCCCGATCTGAATAAGATTAATCAAAGTCTGTTCCGATTTGGCAGAATAAGTATAGCCAACCGCGTCGGTAAACTCCATATCTTTGTAGAAGACAGGTGATTTTTCCCGGTTCATGACACACAGAGAAATAGCGGAGGACGCCTCATCCCAGGCCAGAGACAGCTCGGAAATATTCTGATGCAGATTGCTGAAGGAAAAATAATACTGAATATTCAGCTCTTTATAGAGGTCCTGAGCAATGCTTTCCAGGGTGGAAGCTTGAGCAGAAGACGCAGAAAATTTCCTGACTGTATGTGCTGAAGAATCAGTTCCACGATATCTTGCCGGGCTCCGGTATCCGCGAGATATACGAAGACTCAAAAAGGGAATACGAACAGGTTCTGGGAGAAGGATATGCCCTGGAGGCTCAGGCTATGGGACTGCTGACAGAGGCGGTGGAGGCCGGACAAGGAGAGCTGGTCGTCTTTAACTGGAATGGGTTTGCCGCATCCGACTATGTGTATGTGGAGAATCCGGAAACGGTTCCCATGAACCTGGAGCGGACCTGGGATGGAAAAGGAATTCTGTACGTAAAGGATGTTCCGGCGCTGGGGTACAGGACAATATCAGACGCCGGAGAAAGCGGTGCGCGCGGATTCCTGCAGGTGGCCACAGATACGGTGGAGACAGAGGACTTGAAAGTGACACTGAACAAAGCCGGTCAGTTTACCTCTGTCTATGATAAAAAGGAACAGCGGGAACTGCTTTCTCCAGGGCAGTGCGGCAACCGACTGGTGACATACGAGGACCGTCCTCACAATTATGACGCCTGGGATATCAATGACTATTATACATTAAAGGCATGGCCCCTGGATGAAGAGGCGGAAATCAGCATTCTGGAGCAGAATGCAATGCGGGCGGTGCTGCGTGTACACAGAAAGTATCTCGATTCCACCATTGTACAGGACCTGATTTTTTATCACGAGGGAACGCGCATTGATGTGGTAAATCATGTGGACTGGAAGGAGAAAAATATCCTGCTTCGGAGCCTTATTCCGGTTGACATTCATGCGGAACAGGCTTCTTATGAAATCCAGTATGGAAATGTGCAGCGGTCCACCTATTACAATACCTCCTGGGAGCAGGCGAAATTCGAGGTCTGTGCCCATAAGTGGATTGATCTGTCCGAGGATGGGTATGGCGTGAGTGTGCTGAATGACTGTAAATACGGATATGACATACATGACGGAGTGATAGGCCTGACCATGCTGAAATCAGCAGTGTATCCCAATCCGGATGCGGATAAGGAGCAGCATGAGTTTGCATATTCCATTGTGCCGCACAGAGGGGGATGGCGGGAAAATGAAACCATACAGAAGGCTTATCTGTTCAATAATCCGCTGACAGCCCGGAAGAAGGAACAGGCCGGAGGAACGCTGCCCGGGAGATTTTCATTTGCGGAAATCGACCGGAAGAATGTGGTGATCGAGGTGTTGAAAATGGCCGAGGACGGGGATGGAATGATTCTCAGACTGTACGAGGCCTTCAACAGGAGGACCCATGCGGCATTGCGGCTTGCGGAGCCGGTTCGGAAAGCGGCGGAATGTGACATGCTGGAACAGGAAGAGAAAATCCTGCAGGCAGAGGGAAGCGTATTGCGTCTGATTTTTGAGCCTTATGAGATTAAAACTTTGAAAATCCACTTTTGAGGTGTGGGGTAATGATACAAATTCCGGCAGAAATGATTCCGGCTTGTTTCAGGCCGGAAAACTGCCGGTAAAGTTATAAGCATTGAGGCAAAGTTCTGGTTCTTACCGGGGGAGGATAGGAAAAAGGTGAGATCATGTTAAAAAAAATTCGGTTATATGACAGAGATAAAGTAGACTTCGGCACATTGCTGTACCCGTCCCCACAAATGTCCGCTCTATTGTTTCCGATTATTGTGGAACAGCTGTTGAATTCTCTGATGGGTATGGTGGATACCATAATGGTCAGCAATGTGGGAAGCGAGGCCATTTCAGCCGTATCGCTGGTAGACTCTCTCAACAGTATGATTATTCTGATATTCTCGGCCATGGCTTCCGGCGCAGTCATTTTATGCTCTCAGTATATTGGGCACGGGGATTACAAGACTGGAAATGAGATGGCGAGGCAGGTGGTATTGACAGTTTTGACCTGTGCTGTTACAGTAACAGTAATGGGCCTGCTTTTTCGAGCGGGCCTGCTTCGCCTGATATTTGGGAAGATTGAGCCGGTGGTGATGGAGAATGCGCTGTGCTACTTTTCCATAACGGCCCTTTCCTATCCCTTTCTGGCATTGTTCCAGGCGGGTTCGGCATTCTTGAGAGCGGGCGGGAATTCCGCATGTCCGATGAAGATATCCGTGTGTTCCAACGGGCTGAATGTGGTGGGGAATCTGATTTTTATCTTTGGTCTTGACATGGGCGTGTCAGGGGCGGCCCTTGGCACACTGCTTTCCCGCATTTTCAGCGTGATAGCGGTTATGATTTTTCTGAGAAGGCCGGGACAGGCCATTGTGCTCAGGGACTACTTTTCCATCCGCCCGGATTTTCCCCTGATTGCCCGGGTGCTGAGAATAGGGGTGCCGACGGGGATAGAGAACGGTATGTTTCAGTTCGGAAAGCTGATCATTCAGTCTACTGTTTCCGCCATGGGAACAATGGCCATTGCGGCCCAGGCTGTGACGAATATTCTGGAATATATCAGCGGGATTTTCGGAATTGGCGTGGGCATCGGACTGATGACCATGGTGGCGCAGGCATTGGGGGCCGGACGGAAGGAGGAAGCCAGGTACTACATAGTGAAATGTACGAAGCTGGGGTTCGCCGGCACGTTGCTTTCCTGCATTCTGATGTTCGCATTGACAGGGCCGATACTGCGGCTGGCGGGAACGGAGGAGGCCAGTGCGGCCTTATGCATGGAAATGATGGTGATGATAACCCTTGTAAAACCTCTGCTGTGGCCCTTGTCTTTTGTCCCTGACTATGGCCTGCAGGCAGGGGGAGATGTGCGGTTTTCCATGATTATGTCCACGCTCTCCATGTGGGGAGCAAGGGTGGCGCTGTGCGTGTTCCTGGTGAAAACATTTCAGATGGGTCCCCAGGCGGTATGGTACGGAATGTTTTTGGACTGGGGTGTGAGAAGCATTATTTTTACGCTGAGGTTCCTCAGTGGAAAATGGATTCATGTAGAATACAGAGAGAGGAAGGTATGACAGGCGGATATGACTCATTTTCTGACGGCGGTAAACGCGGTAATTCCATTTTTGATTTATATTACATTCGGGTATGGTGTAAAGGCTTCGGGTATGATGGACGAAGCCTTTGCACGGCGGCTTAACAAGCTGATTTTTCAGGCTTTTTTCCCGATTATGATGTTCTACAATCTGTATCAGACCCAGGAGACGCCCATGCGGATGGGCAGACTGGTGGTTGTGGGCATTGCGGGGGAAGTGGTACTGATTGCGCTGCTTCTGGCGGTTGTCCCACGGCTGGTAAAGGAAAATGACCGGAGGGGCGTACTGATTCAGGCGGTCTACAGAAGCAATTTTGTGCTTTTTGCCGTTCCGCTGACGGAGAGCATTTTCGGACCATCCGGACTCACCGCCGCCTCTATGATGGTGGCGATTGTGGTTCCCTTTTACGGCGCAACGGCAGTGATTATACTGGAACACTTCCGGGGCGGCAGCTTCCACTTCGGGAAATTGTTGATCAAGGTGCTGACCAATCCCATGATTGTGGGCGCCATCGTGGGAGGAATTTTCCTGCTGCTGGGGATCCGGCTTCCGGCCTGCGTTGAAAAACCGGTGTCCCAGTTCTCCGCCGCCACCACTCCGCTGGCACTGTTCATCCTGGGCGGGACGCTGCAGTTCTCTTCCCTGAAAAGCAATCTGCGATTTATCATACCTGCAGTTTTCGTGAAGCTTGTATTGATGCCTGCCGTCATGGTGGCGGTATCCATAGCGGTGGGGATGGAACCTCTGGAGCGCTTTGTGCTGCTGACCATGTTCGCGACGCCCACGGCCGCCGCCTCCTTCCCCATGGCACAGAATATGGGCGGGGATGGCAAACTGGCCGGGGAGCTGGTGGTGTGCAGCACCCTTGTGTCCGTTGTGACCATTTTCCTCTGGGTGTTCGGGCTGAAGTCTGCGGGGTTGATTTGAGTGTATTTTGTATTTCTTTTATATTTTCATATATTTTTGATTCGGACTATTTGGCCTGTCAGGTATGGTACGCCTGATTAGCCCTATAGTCAGCATGGGATTAAGGATTTTTTCTCTGAAATACTTTTCTGTCTTGATGCCACAGAAATCTTGTAATTCCGCTCTGGTACGCGGAACTGTACAAAATTCCAGGAGAGAATTCAGGCGCCCGGTATCCAGTTTTATTTTCTCGTATACTTCGGCACCAGCTTCGGTACCAGCTTCGGTACCAGCTTCGGTACCAGGCAGAAATTGGATTGGTCCTACGGTAGCCGTGGCCGCCTCGCTTAAGGGTATGGTAGTTCGAAATACATTTCCTTCAACAAACTGTGGTTCCGCACCGGAATAAAGCAGGGTATATTTATAAGTGTTACGCATACCGGATCCCAATTCATCAGCCAGTCCAATTTCTCGGAATACCTTTGAGATTGGCGGATTCTTTGGGAATGGGTCGAAATTGGCAAGACTTAGACTGCCAAAGCTGTGGGCACGGTTGGCATTTTCTGTGTATAGCTGTTTTTGCTCTATAACCATTTTGGCAACATAGCCATTTGAGTAGTCGCGATGGGCCAAGAGGTTTGAGACAATCTCACGGAGTATTTTACTCCTTGAACTGACACTGATCATTCCATCCATTGTGAAAAGATCATTTAAATGTTTTTCCCCAAAAGCGATAAGCCGGTCGTAGCTATCCAGAAGATTTGTGAGGATAATGTCACGGTCATCATAGCGATCAGTGTTGAATACCCGGAAAATAGCATCTGTTTTATGGTGTGCCAATACGGAGTAGATTAAATTATCCGGGCCGAACAGCAGATGGAAGCAAGCGTAATGCCTTCTCTGCCGGTAGTGGTATCTGTTAAGATAAGGTTTGCGCTGCGCAGGAGTTCTTCATCGGACATACTCTTCCACGGATGGTTTTCCATGCGGGCCTTTGTCATTTCACGGGCACGATCAATCAGGTCATGGCGCAGGTCGGATATAGAAAATATCGGAAAAACCCTGTTTACATAGTACGTGTCCTGCTTTCGGGCATATAGCTGATATACCAGACTTTCGTTGTTCGTAATGTCGATATTTGATTCATGATTTCTGTCATAAATTCTTCCACTGCATCGGCATACGCCTGGACTGACTGGTACACGTATATACAGGATGAGCCTTCCCTCATGCTCGTATTCAATTGGAGTGAGATAAAGCGGGGGATATATCTTGTTTTCATTATTAATAGATGAAACAAAGTCTTTTTTCATCTGGTCAATATAGTCAGGATGGATGCCCAGAATTTGGCCATTGTCTTTTATTCCCAGAAAAATGTGGCCACCATTGCGGTTGGAAAATGCGCATACACTGTCGTATACATCTTTTGTGATGTCTGTAGTGGATTTTTTGAATTCCACCATATAACTTTCACCCTGTTTTATAAGGAACAAAAGTTCAGGAGGTAATGTCATGGGCAGTTGTTTCCTTTCTGTAAAATAGCAGTTACTATAAGTTTACCCGAAAATGAGAGGCATATCAAGCGATGAAATAATTCTTTTGGGTTTTCCTGTCATTCCTCCTTCTCAATCGTATCCTTAATATCCTGCATATGGGAATCCAGCAGGGCGCTCAGTTCCGCGCATTCGTAAAGTCTGGCCCCGGTTTTGGCCAGGATTTCAGGGGAGAGATTCTTCTTGTAGCGCAGCTGATGCTCCAGGTTGGCCCAGAACTCCATTGCGATGGTGCGCAGCTGTACTTCCACTTTCATGAATCTTTTCTCATCCTGGAGAAAAATAGGCACCTCCACAATCAGATGGAGACTCCGGTAACCATTTTCCTTCGGATTCTGAATATAGTCTTTTCTCTTGATGAGGGTGATATCATCCTGCTGCAGGAGACAGTCCGCAAGCATATAAATGTCGTCCACAAAGGAGCAGATGACACGCACGCCGGCCACGTCAAAAATATTGTTCTCAATGGCTTCCATGGTATAGGGCAGATTTTTCCGAATCAGTTTATTGCGGAGGCTTTCCGGAGATTTCAGGCGATTCTGGATAGTGTCTATGGGATTTCGGTCATGATAGATGGAGAAACGCTCGTTCAGGACACGGAATTTGGTCTCTACTTCCATAATGGCACAGCGATAGCAGGACATTAAATCCTTCGCGGAATCAAAAAAATCCTGGAATAGCCGGATGGATTCTTCGTCGAAGACATCTGTCAGTTTATCGCGAAGCAGCTGGGTGGGTTCGGTGTTGTTGTTCATGGTATAGGTCCTTTCTATGGGTTATCTTTTGCCTGGACCACATCTTTGGCAGGCGGTTTTCAGGGTAAGGAATTTACAGTCTTTTCGCTCATTACTTCTTTGGCCATTGTACCATATTATTTATTGATTCAGGTCAACTTAATTGAATTTTAATTTATTCAGGGGCTGTTGGGAAATAACTAATACACAGATCCTCAATACAGTATAGGAGGATTTTGCATGTTAATTGTGGTTGTAGGGATGGAAATGACAAAATAAATATTGTATGGGCAGGTTCAGTTCCGTGATTCGGGCTGGAAGTGTGTCCATTTGTCAGCGGCAAAGGCCGTTTCCCTTACAATCGCTTTATATTGTGACAGCTGTCCGGATAATATAAGCATGACTGTATGGTCATGCTGTTTTTGTATTAAGGAAAGTCCGTCTTCAGATGGACCTCTGCTCAATTGTCATGGGAAAGCGTTCCATGATGAAAAGTCCGGTCAGCTATGGCGGTAAACCATGGTATCTTTGCGCGCAGGGAGACCATGGTTTTTTTGCTGCTGACTCATTTTCGAACTAAAATAACGGAAGGAACTGAGAATGAATATTGAAAAACAAATAGAATTTGACAAAATAAAGAAAATATGGATGGCCCTGGCGGTAACGGACCAGGCGAAAGAGAGAATAAAAAATGTGACATTTTATCTGTCGGAAAGCGAGCTGAGAAAGCAGTTGCGAGACACCACAGACAGCAGAAGGCTGATTGAGAAGCTGGGGACGCCGCCGCTGCAGAATGTGGAGGAGGCGAAGGAGATTCTGATGATTGCCGAAAAGGGGGATTGCCTTACGCCATATCAGCTGGAGCGGGTAGAAAGGGTGCTGGCGGCGGTGGAACGGATGAAGCGGTATCTGGAGAAAGGGAAGGAAGATAATAATCCCCTTGCATATTATGAGGAAAATCTGGATGCTGTGGAGGAACTGCGGGAAGAAATCGGCAGGCAGATCAGAGGCGGAGAAGTGGATGATTATGCGTCCAGAGAGCTGTCACAGATCAGAATCCGGATGGCGGGATGCCAGGAACAGATGAAGCAGAAGGCAGAGCAGGTTATGCGTTCTCAGAAAGAGTGCATGGCCGATCTTTACTGTACCACGCGAAACGGAAGAATCTGTGTGCCGGTGAAAAAGGAATATAAGTTCAGGATCTCGGGAACGGTGGTGGATAAATCTGCAAGCGGCAGTACTTTGTTCATGGAACCCACAGCTGCGGCCAGGTACTATGAAGAATTGCAGCAGCTGACAATCAGTGAAGAAAATGAAGTATATCGTATATTGTATACACTGACAGCCATGCTGGGGGCCTCGGCGGAAGCCATGAGAGAAAATATCAGAGTAATGGAGGTATTGGATTTCATTCTGTCAAAGGGGAAGCTGAGTATCGATCTGGGAGCGGTGGAGCCTTCCGTCAATACGGAACGCAGGATTGTCCTGAAGGATGCCAGGCATCCGCTGATGGACAGGGAGAGGAATGTGCCCCTGCAATTTGAGATTGGGGACAATATCAGAGGCATTGTGATTACCGGGCCTAATACGGGAGGGAAGACAGTGGCGATTAAGACCGTCATGCTGGGCTGCATGATGGCCCAGTGCGGCCTCCATGTTACCTGCAAAGAAGCGGATATCTGCATGAACAGCGCGTATCTGTGCGATATCGGAGACGGACAGAATATTGCGGAGAATCTGTCTACTTTTTCGTCGCATATCAAAAATGTGCTGGAGGTACTCCGGGAAGTGGATAGGGAAAGCCTGGTCATCATGGATGAACTGGGCTCGGGCACCGACCCGGCGGAAGGAATGGGAATCGCGGTGGCTATATTGGAAGAGCTGAGAAAAAGCGGCGCGCTGTTTCTTGTCACAACTCACTATCCCGAAGTAAAGGAGTATGCGGACAGAACAGAAGGGCTCATCAATGCCCGGATGACTTTTGACAGGGAGACATTGAGTCCTGCTTATCAGATGGTAATCGGGGAGGCGGGAGAAAGCTGTGCCTTTCACATTGCGGACAGACTTGGGATGCCGGAGGAAATGCTGAAAGTGGCCATTCGCGCGGCTTATGGGGAGGACGCGGTGGCCGGATATGCCTTCGGAGAAAAAAGGGAGTGCATGGAGAAAAACGGTACGGCAGAAAAAACAGATGTGGCAGATAAAATGACCAAAAGGAGTACAGGGAAAATTGTCAGAATCAAGAAGGCAAACCCCAGGGAAGACCTGAGCACAAAATACAGGCTGGGGGACAGTGTCATGGTCTATCCGGACAAAAAGATCGGGATTGTCTGTAAACCGATCAATGAAAAGGGGGTACTGCGGGTACAGCTGCCGGACCGGAAGATATGGATTAATCATAAGCGGGTAAAGCTCCATGTGGCGGCGGAAGAATTGTATCCGGAGGACTATGATTTTAACATTCTGTTCGAGACGGTGGCTAACCGGAAAATCCTGCATGATATGGACAGGAAGTATACGGAGGAGGTAATCCGGCACGAGGAATAGTAATAACTCCTGATTTTTTCTGTGAGCCCAAATAGTCATTGACAGAAAAGCAAGAAGTATCTATAATAAAAATGGATGTTTTAAAACGGATATTTTAAATAGAAAAGAGGTAACTATGCCGCCAAAAGCGAAATTTACAAAAGAAGAGATCCTGGAAGCAGCTTTACAGCTGGTCAGAGAAAATGGTGTGGATGCTCTCACCGCCAGAGCATTGGGAGACAGGCTGGGAAGCTCTGCAAGGCCGATTTTTACGGTGTTTCAAAGCATGGATGAAGTGCGGCAGGGAGTGGAGGCGGCCGCCGGACGGCACTATAGCGGATATGTGGCGGCTGGACTGGAACAGACTGGTATGCCGGCATTCAAGGGAGTGGGGATGCAGTACATCAATTTTGCCCGTAATGAGCCAAAGCTGTTTCAGCTGTTATTTATGACGGAGCGGGCGCGGAAACCGGATGTAACAGAGATTCTTCCGGTAATCGACGACAACTATCCGCAGATTCTGTCATCTGTTCAGAATTGTTATTCTCTGACTAGAGAGGACTCCGAATGGCTGTATCGACATTTATGGGTATATACCCACGGAATTGCAGTGCTCTGTGCCACCGGGCTGTGCGCTTTTTCGGCGGAGGAAGCCGGCAGGATGTTGACGGAGGTCTGTACAGCATTACTGAAGGAAATCATGGTGCCGCCTGTGACGAAGCTGTAATTTCCAGACTGCTGATAACAGATAGCAGTATGGTGACCGGATGTCAGAACTGCTGCGAAATATCACAGTGTCAGAATATAGGAATCGGAGGGAGCAGGAAAATGATAGAGATAAATGAAATAATGAAAAGCTATGGAACCCATGAAAACAGGTTTCAGGTATTGAAAGGAATCAGCACAAAAATAGAGAGAGGAGACTTCATTGTCATACTGGGGGCTTCCGGCTCCGGCAAATCCACATTATTAAATATCATTTCCGGTCTCGAATATCCGGACAGCGGCAGCGTAAAGTATGATGGCAGAGATATTACGGAACTGTCGGACAATGAGCTGACGGCATTTCGCAGAGAAAAGGTGGGTTTCATTTTTCAGCAGTATTATCTTCTGCCCAATATGACAGTGGAAAAGAATGTCCGTATGGGAGCAGACCTGGCGGGCAATGCTGATTATCCGGATATCATAAAGGCCGTGGGCCTGGAAGAAAAGCGGAAAAAGTATCCGGGGGAACTTTCCGGAGGAGAGCAGCAGCGCGTGGCTGTGGCAAGGGCACTTGCCAAAAGGCCGGAAGTCCTCTTCCTGGATGAGCCCACCGGCGCCCTGGATGAACAGACCGGCAGGCAGGTGCTGGATTATATCTGCAGGCTGCAGAGGGAATACCCGTTTACCATTGTGATGGTGACACATAATCTGAATATTGCGGAAATGGCTGGTACTGTTATCCGGATGAACAGCGGGAGGATACTGGAAACCTGTACGAATAAACTGCAGAAGAATGCGTATGAGATTGGATGGTGAGGACAATGGTGGTGGGAATCAGGGACGGAGTAAAAATGATTGGAATTTCGATTATTTCCTGCTGCGCGGTGCTTGTCTGTACCATGTTTCTGAATTTTTATGTTGATATTCGGCTGATAGAGGGGCAAATTCTGTCGGAGACGGCAATGCTGTTTTACCAGGCGCAGGTATCCACGGCAAAGGTAGTCTGCTTGGTCAGCGGTGGCTGTCTTCTGCTGACATCTGTGGTCATGCTGTTTTTTTACTGTAAGCACTACATAGATACCCATAAAAAGGAGCTGGGAATTCTGAAGGCGCTGGGATATTCCAATCTGAAGATTGCGGCGAATTTCCGGGTGTTCGGAATCAGCGTTCTTCTCGGGGGACTGCCGGGCTTCTGCGGCGCATTTCTTCTGATGCCGCTGTTCTATGAACTGCAGAATAAGGATAACATTCTGCCGGAGATTACGATTCGATTTCATTCGGTCATTCTGCTGTATTTTGTGGTACTGCCCACAATCGTATTTGCGCTTCTTGCGGTGGCATATGCATATTTTCAGCTGAAAAGTCCTGTGCTGCTGCTTCTGAAGGATGGGCAGCAGATCCGGGGCAAAGCGGGAAAGGTCAAAACAGGAAAAACCAAAGCAGACCGGGACGAAGGACTGCCTTTTCTGACAGATTTGGGAAAGCATACACTGCTGGAGAAGAAAATACTGCTCTTTTTCATCATATTTGCTTCTTTCTGCTTTTCTTCCATGACACAAATGTCTGCCGGTATGAAGAAAATGGCCAGTGTAATGATGGGGATTATGATGTTGATCATCGGAATCATTCTGGCCTGTACCACGCTGTTCCTTGCGATTGCAACAGTGATTAAGGGGAATATAAAAACTATTGCCATGATGCGGGTATTCGGTTATTCCCGGAAGGAATGCGGCCGGACACTTCTGGGGGTGTATCGTCCTGCGGCATATGTGGGATTTGTGCTGGGAACCGGATATCAATACGGACTGTTGAGATTGATGGTAGATGTGGTGTTTCGGGATATTGAGGGGGTTCCGGTATATGAATATGATATTCCGGTCATGCTGTTGTCGCTTATACTATTTGTCATATTTTATGAAACTGTGATGTATTGCTGTTCTGAAAAGATCAGGAAGATATCCGTGAAAGAAATCATGCTGGAATAAGAGGAGGACAGGGTGGCCAGATTACGGCCCAGTATATGAGGGAGATGGAAGGGACTGCAGGCGGAAGCCGGCAGTCCTTTTTTTGGTGTGCCCAGCAAAGCTGGAATTAAAGTTACATCCAGTAAAGACAAAGACTATCAGTTTCATCCTCCTGCTCTGCTGTCAATACAGCAGAAAATGCTGTCACGCAGAATCAGAGCAGCCGCGAAATGCAGCCGGTGGTAAAAACTGTAAATATGCAAAAAATGAACAAGCATCCCTGTACAGAATAAGACCATTGCAATATGGTATGGACAAATAGTACGATTATAATTGCAAAGCAGAGAATAAATTATGCAAAATGAGCAGAGCAGCGGGAGGCGAATTAATAAAACAGGCAACATAGTAAAAAATAAACAGAAATCCTGTATATATGTTGATCAACGAACTGGGATTGATGGATTCTATATGGTCATTGGTACTGCCGGGAGCGGTTTCGGTATACAATATGCTGGTTATGCGAAATTTTTTCCAGACTTCCATACCGGATGAGGTTGTAGAGGCAGCAATGATTGATGGCTGCGGCAACATTCAGACCCTGGTCAGGGTTGTACTTCCGCTGTCGAAAGCGATCATTGCCGTTATGTTTATCTTTTATATGGTGGGACATTGGAATGCTTATTTCAATGCAATGATGTATATGCAGTCGGCAGATAAATACCCTCTGCAGCTGGTGCTTCGCAATATATTGCTGGAAAGTAAAACCTATTTTGCCCAGGGGGAAGGAATGGGGTTTGCCACCGCGGACGCGGCATTGGCCTATGTCACAATTCAGTATGCCTGTATTGTGGTATCCAGTATACCGGTACTGATGATATATCCGTTTATGCAGAAATATTTTGTGAAGGGCGTAATGATTGGGGCGGTAAAGGGATAAGCGCGCTCTGAAAAGGCGCGCGGAAGACCGGTTATGTGGTTGATTGGAGCGGAATATGAAGAAGGAAATGATCAAGAACAGCATGGGCTCTAAATTTGCGAAACATATTATTTTTTCACTCCTTATCATATTTTCGTTTCTGATAGCGATTGTGATAGCAATTGTGGCCATTTCATTTGGCAGTGATGTCCGACAGAAAGTTGCGGAAAACAAAAGGGAACAGCTCCGGTATGTAGGGGAAAATATTTCACAGAGAGTAAGTGAATTGAGACGCATTTTTTATGGTATCGGAGAAGATTCCAACTTCTATATCATCGGCAATCCGGACCAGACCGGTTCGGGGCATCACATGATCGAAGCACTTGATAAATTTCTGGCGGGTAATGATTTTGCCTCGTATCTTGTATATTATCAACTTTCAAATGCGGACAAGTTTTACAGTTCTTCAGGAGAGATGAGTGTGGATGCATTTCTGAAGACCAAATTAGGCTGCGGTCAGGAGCAGGCGGAGATTTATTTAAACAGAATATGTGCGACTACCGGATTTGAAAGCTATCCCATGACCTCCTGCACGAGGAACTCGAAATATCTGATGTTGGTAAATGCATTTCCGAACTTTTCGAAAGACCCTCAAGCATTTGTGGCTGCATTTGTGCAGGAAAAAGAGCTGCAGGAAATGGCAGATGCGCTGTTTATGGACTGCTATGGGGAATTTATTATTCTGGCAGTGGAGAATACGATACTGTACAGCTGCGGAAATGTGGAAGAAAGCCTTGGACGGCGATGTAATTGTCGGAAATATTCCGGTAAAGTTTCCCATTGTGGACGAGCCTCTCACTTTGAAAATCATGGCAAGTGTGGGCACTGCTGATTACAATGATGTCTATGTATGGCAGAAGTATGAGGAAATGACTGGTATCAACGTAGACTGGGTTCAGATGCAGGGGTCTGAGAAAGGGGAGAAGATTGCAGCCGCATTGAGTACAGGAGACTATGCGGACCTGATTTTCCGCTGCAGACTTTCCCAGGAAACGCTTACCGAGTATGGTGAGCAGGGACTGATTGTCGATCTGAATGAGAATAACATGCTGGAGACCTATGCGCCGAATACATGGAATTATCTGCAGACTCATCCGGATACGCTGGCCAGTGTTATGAGTCCTGACGGTAAGATTTACTCTCTGCCTCAGGTGAACTCAGGCGCGGAGCTTCGTGTATCCAGAAAGCTTTTCATTAACAAAAAATGGCTTGAGAATGTTAATATGGAGGTACCTGCCACCACTGAAGAGCTGTATCAGGTTCTGAAGGCATTCAAGGAACAGGATGCAAACGGAAATGGTGACCCCGATGATGATATATTGCCGGGGATGGCACGGTGGAGCTTATGCTTCCCTATGAGCCGGGAACGGCCAGAGTGTGGGACAGGGAGATTGCAGATGACTGAAAATACAGTGTTCGATTTGGAAGGCATCTGTAACTGAAGAAACCCCATTATCAACTGCGGTCGGACTGCAGGCGATAATGGGGTGTATTTCAGCACTTTTCCGGTTCCGGATATTCCACGCCGAAGGTATCTACCGTTACACTTTTCATGACCTGATTCTCATAAGGCCGGTCGGAATAGCTGTCTGTGGGTGTCTCGGCAATTTTATTGACCACATCCATACCTTCAATCACTTTCCCGAAGGCGGCATACGCTCCGTCCAGATGCGGTGCATTCTTATGCATGATGAAAAACTGAGAGCCGGCGGAGTCGGGCTGCATGGACCGGGCCATGGACAGTACGCCGGCAGTATGCTTCAGGTCGTTGGGCACGCCGTTTTGAGAGAACTCTCCCTTGATACTGTATCCGGGATCACCCATGCCGGTACCCTCAGGGCAGCCGCCCTGAATCATGAAGCCTCTGATGACCCGGTGGAAAATCAGACCGTCATAGAATTTTTTGTTGATGAGACTGATAAAGTTATTCACCGAAATGGGAGCAACATCGGGGTATAACTCCAGACGAATTACGCTGTCGTCGTTCATGGTAATGGTTACAATCGGATTTTTTGCCATAATAGATGTCCTTTCTGATTAAAATAGGGTATAATGATTGTAACCTAAAAAGGGGGTATCGTAAAGGGGGAAGTGACAGGATGTATATAAAAGAGATAAAAGTTCCCATAAGCGGGACGGAAGAGACCTTGTATGTGACAGATCAAAAAGATACTGCGGAGGCGCTGCGCAGGGCCGGGGAGGCGGTTCTCATTTATCTGCATTCCGGCAACAGGAATCAGGACTTCTCCTCTTATCTTTTTGCGGTGGAGGATCCGGAGGACCTGGAACCGGAATATGTGGAGCGGGTTTATCGGAGGCTGAAGGGGTTGCCCTGGAATATTCTGGAGACAGACAGATGCCTTATTCGCGAGACAACGCCGGAGGATGTGGAAGTTTTTTACCGGATTTACAGTAACCCGGCCGTTACCAGATATATGGAAGAGCTGTATCCGGAAGTGGAACAGGAAAAGCAGTATGTGAGGGAGTATATTGAAAAAATATATACTTTTTATGGATTCGGCGTCTGGACAGTGGTGGAGAAGGGGAGCGGCGCGGTGATCGGCAGAGCCGGTGTTTCCTACAGAGAGGGATTTGAAGAACCGGAGCTTGGATTTATCATCGGTGTCCCCTGGCAGGGAAATGGATATGCCTATGAAGTCTGTGAGGCGATTCTGGCTTATGCATCTGCAGCGCTGGGCTTTACAAAGCTTCAGGCACTGGTGGAAACGGAAAATCTTCCTTCCATCAGGCTGTGCCGAAAGCTGGGATTTGACTATGATTCCAGGATTACGCTGAGAGAAAGGGAGTATTATCGACTGATAATAACAGAGCTCCCCCCGTGGAGGGGAGAGCTTGTGTGAGAAACATCGCATTCCGCAATGCAAAGGGCTTTCGGCAGAATCCGGACTTGTCATTGTCCGCCGTAGAAGATCTGGGCAATGGGAGAATCAGGAGACAGGATGACTGTCTTGTTTTTCCCCTGCATGGATACTTTCAGAGCATCCAGGCTTCTTACGAAGGAATAAAATTCCTGCTTGGATTCGTCATTGTAGGCTTCGGAAAGGATTTTCATATATTCTGCTTCGCCTTCGGCAATCAGAATGGCGGCTTCCTTTTCTGCCTCGGAGAGCAGAACGGTCACTTCTTTGTCCGTGGTGTTCCTGATAATCTGTGCCTCTGAACTTCCCTCTGCTGTGTAGGTAGCGGCAATGTTATCCCGTTCGGAGATCATGCGCTCATACACTGCGGCTTTGTTATCGCCGGGCAGGTCGAGCTTTTTTGTTTCTATGGCAAGAATCTCGATGCCGTACTGATCGAAAGAGTTGCCGATGTTGGCGATAATGGCTGCGGATAACTCTCCGTCCCGGCCGGAGATCACATTGTCCTGGGTGATGCTGCTGATGACATTCTTAGTGGAGTTATACACGATGACATCCAGTCTGCCCTCGGCATTCATAACAGAAGAGTTCAGGGTCTGGGCGAATTTCAGAGGATCCGAAATACGCCAGAGAATGTAGCTGTCACAGATCATGGTCTTTTTATCACTGGTAATGATATCGGAAGAGGGAAGATCATACAAAAGTACCTGTCTGGGCAGCTTGTCAACGCTCTGTAAAAAGGGAATCTTGAAGCTGATACCGGCTTCTGTCACCACATGATCTACTCTTCCGAACTGGCGCACCAGGCTGTATTCGTTTTCCCTTGTGACGACGATACTGGAAGCGCCGGTGATCAGAAGCAGAAATACTACAACAATCAGTATAATTTTTTTCATTGTCTTCATTATTTTTCTCCTATTAAAATCGCTGCGCGATGGCACTGAAGGATAAAGTCCCTTTGGCGCACACCTTATGAGAGAACCTTTCATTCGAAAGTGCACTCATGAAAGTTACTCTCGTGCGCCTTCGTGACTTTATCTTATATAATAATTTTATATCTGCGATTAAAATCGCTGCGCGATGGCACTGAAGGATAAAGTCCCTTTGGCGCACACCTT
>CAJUQT010000004.1:0-88392 GCA_910588225.1 uncultured Acetatifactor sp. | reverse complement strand
TGCGATTAAAATCGCTGCGCGATGGCACTGAAGGATAAAGTCCCTTTGGCGCACAACTTATGGATTCTGTGTCTCGTCTGTGGTGCTGCCTGTGGGCTGAGCAGGCTGTGAGGAGGTATCATTATCATCGTTTCCCGTAAAGGAATCCAGGGGATAGATGGTCTGCATATTGCCGTCGGCACTTTCGATAATGACTTTCAAATCCGGAAGGACATTTTCCATCGCCTCATAAAACATACGCTGTCTGGTGACCACCGGATTCTTGATATATTCTTCGTACATGGCGTTGAAGCGGGCCACCTGTGCAGTTGCTTCATTGATACGCTCCGTCTTCCGGGCTTCGGCATCCTTGATGATGCCGTCTGCCTGGGCCTGAGCGGAGGGCAATTGTTCGTTGCGGTATTTGTTGGCATTGTTCAATGCCGTTTCCTTGCCCTGTTTGGCGGTTTCTACAGCCTTAAAAGCCTCCATGACTTCGGTGGTGGGCGGTTCGGAATCCTGGATGGTGATATTGACCAGCTGAATCCCGATATCCTGAGCTGCAAGCCGCTTCAGAATCATTTCTTTGATGGATGCCTGGATTTCATTTTTGCCGGTGGTCAGGACATCGTCCACCGGATAGCTGCCGATTACGGTACGGATGCAGCTCTGACTGATATTCCGAAGGATATCCAGAGGATTCTGAGAAGCATACAGTGCTTTTACAGGATCGCTGTAACGGTATTCCACGTAGAAATCCACGTCGATGAAATTGAAATCCGAGGTAATCATCAGGGACTCTTCTTCGTTGACTTCATTGTGCTCGGTGGTGTAACCGATGGCAAATCCCTGAATGGTGGTGTTCACCTTCCGGACCTGCTGAATAAAGGGTATCTTGAAATGCAGCCCGGGTTCGGTGACGGCCTGGGCCTTGCCCAGGGTAATCAGTACGGCCTGTTCCTGCTCCTTGATTTCATAAGTGGAATTCAGTCCCAGAATCAGCAGGATGAAGACCAGAGCCGCAATGCCGAAAATCCTGCCGAATGGTTTCTTTTTTCCGGGAGTACTCTCCCCATTGCTCTGGCCTCCGTTCATGGTTTCAAAACCATTTCTCCAATTACGGAAAGAATCATTTCTCATTTTTGCCTCATTTCTGTGCTGCTTTGCTTCGCAAATCCATCGGAGGATTTCGAGTTTGTGAAAAGCAGCACGCAAACACAAATCTCGTGGTTGAAATTGTTAATCGTTAAAAACTATCATACACTTTTATTGTAAAAAAGCAATAAAAACTGACGCACAATAGAAACAGGTAACGTGCTTTCAGACAGGTATGTTAAAGTATTGTACGACAACTATAAAGAATACGTCAAGAAGACTTGAAAATTCAGTTCCTTTTTTGACAGAATAATGTTATAATGGGCAGGAAAAGGCGGTAAAGAAGAGAAAACTGAGGGGCGGGATTACATGAAGATAAAAATAAAGGATGCGGCTTATGAAGAAGTACTGGCACAGCCAGTGGAACGGCACAGGAGTCCTGTGCGGCCGCTGTGGATTTTCCGGCTGCTGCTGAAGCTATTGTCCATGCCGGATTTGCGGGCGACTAATTTTACCTGTCGGAAGACAGGCATGGAAAGGCTGGGGAGGAGAGAACCCTGTCTGATTCTCATGAACCATTCCAGCTTTATCGACCTGAAAATTGCAGCGTCCATACTGTATCCCCGCCCTTTTAATATTGTGTGTACATCGGACGGATTTGTGGGGAAAAACTGGCTTATGCGTGCCGTCGGATGCATTCCCACGAAGAAATTCATCACGGATATGACTTTGGTACGGGATATGCTTCATGCGCTGAAGAAGGAGAACAGTTCCGTGCTGATGTTTCCCGAGGCCAGTTACAGCTTTGACGGTACGGCCACGCCACTGCCGGACAGTATGGGGAAATGCCTGAAGATTTTGGGAGTCCCTGTGATCATGATCCGCACTTACGGCGCTTTTGCCAGGGACCCCCTTTACAACAATCTGAAGCTTCGCAGGGTGGATGTGTCGGCGGATGCGGAATATCTGCTGTCGCCGGAGGAAATCTGGGAGAAATCGGCGGAAGAGCTGAACGAGATTCTGCAGAAGCAGTTTTCTTTTGATAATTTCCGCTGGCAGCAGGAGAATAACATTCGGGTAGCGGAAGCCTTTCGGGCTGACTGCCTGAACCGGGTTTTGTATAAATGTTCTCATTGCGGGACAGAGGGAAAGATGCTGGGGGAAGGTACAAAGCTTTCCTGTGGTGAATGCGGGAAGAGATATGAACTGACGGAATATGGTTATATGGAAGCGGTGGACGGGGAGACAGAATTCAGGCATATTCCGGACTGGTACTGCTGGGAGCGGGAAAGTGTGCGGAAAGAGCTGGAGAACGGTACTTATTGCCTGGATGTCCCCGTTACAATCTGCATGATGGTTAACAGCAAATGCATTTACAGGGTGGGCAGCGGACGTCTGGTGCACACTGCGGAGGGATTTCATCTCACAGGCTGTGACGGCAGGCTGGATTATGCCCAGAAGCCCGGGGCTTCCTACAGCCTGTATTCCGACTATTACTGGTATGAAGTGGGAGATATGATCTGCATTGGGAATGGGGATGTGCTTTACTATTGCTTTCCCGGGGAAGGCGCCGATGTGGTGGCGAAGACCCGCCTGGCCGCAGAGGAGCTTTATAAAATGACATGCCGGCGCCGCAGGGAGCGCCGGGGATAAAAGCTGCCGCTTACTGATCTGCGTCCTGCCAGATCAGGGGAAGCTGAAGCTCTCGCAGCAGATGATTTTCCGCAGGCACCATGTAGGTCAGGGTTTCTGTGCCGCGGTCAAAAAGCCGATGAGTGCTTTCGCCGCTGTCCTTCGTTTTTTGCCGCAGAATCAGATAGGCAATATCTGAGGTAAGCTCCAGCTGCGGGAGTTCCTTTTCAAAAAGAGCGTCCAGCTGTGCTGCAGTCAGAGACCGGAGAAGTTGATGGTCTTCGCTCATGAAGAGCAATTCTGTGTCGATGAGCGGGTCAGCCGCGACGATATTGATTTTAAAGCGATAGCTTCTCGTTTCTTCTTTTCCGTCTGTATTCCGGCTTATGGACTGCGAGGTGTCATGGCTGTACCGCTGGCCGTCTACGAAAGAGTCTGTGGAAATGCCGGTGCCGGGCAGCAGGTATACCTGACCGTCTTTCTGCTGGTATACCGGATTAAAATAGTAAACAAGGCGGGTATCCGGGCTGGTATAGAGAGAACCTTCGGCGTATTCCTCTTCATTTGTGGAAGAAAAATGCAAATCCGTAAACAGGTCATCGCCGGTATAATAGTTGACCATGTGCTCTCCGCTGCCATTGCCTGTAATTGCAATGCCGGTACTGCCGAAATCTTTTTCCGGAAATTCCAGGCAGTAGAAACCATAGCCTTCCAGGCCGGGAAAAACGATGGGAGGCTGTGTACTGTCATTTTCTTTATTGAGTGTGCCGTAAATCTTCTCTGTGGTCTCTTTTATGGTTATTTCTCCTTGGTTGTTTACCTGGATTTCCGGTTCGCCCAGAAGGATATAGTCCGTGGTCACAAAGATACCGGCCAGTCTGTCCTGCCCGGGGCCGGGCAGGGCTTCCGCCAGGGCCAGGCTGCAGCCGCTCAGTGAGAGAACAGCTGCCAAACAGAGGGATACGGCTGATATTTTTTTTCGGGAATGACTTCTGCTGCTTGCCTTTCCGCTTCTTAATATATGGAATAAAGATATTTGCATTCGCTTATTGTTCATTGTCAGAATCCTCCTCGTCCAGGTTGCCGTCGAACTTCAGAATGTCACCCACGTCGCATTGCAGATAGTAGCATATCTTATTGACAGTGCCGAAACGGACTCCCTTTGCCTTGCCGCTGCGCAGGATAGAAAGGTTTGCTTCGGTGATATTCACCAGTTTGCACAGCTCTTTGGAAGTCATGCGGCGTTCTTTTAATATTTCATCCAGATAAATTTGTATTGCCATAGTGATTCACCTATATAATCATATCATTGTCTTCTTTCAGGCGTTTGCCGTCCAGATAAAGCAGGCTCAGCATCCGGATGCCCAGGACCACAATGATTTCTGTCAGAGGGAAGAGAAGCCGGTAGGAACTGTTTAAAATGTATCCGGAGAAAAGCAGCTGAAGGAGGGTAAATCCCAGGTTGGTGAGCAGGATCAGGACCAGAATCTGTCCGCTGGTTTTTTTCAGCTTTTCCAGTCTGGAAAGGGTTCCCGCGCCGAAGGGGGTTTTCGCAAAGCTTCCGATGAAGAATGCGGCCATAATCAGCAGAAGAGCCTCCGCGATGGAGGGAAAGAGCTCGGTGAGGGCCTGAAGCGTCAGAAAAATGGTGCTGACATTCAGCTGCATGCGGTCCGCTGCAGTGTTCATTTCTTCCAGTTCCTGCCGGGCGGCAATGAATTCGATGCTGCTTTGCCACAGGCTGCCTGCAGTCAGAACCAGTGCATAAACAGACAGCAGCATCTGCAGGCCGATCAAAAGTCTGCGGCGTTCCGGCTTTTCCTCATTATGCAGGAAGCGCAGCAGAATCCATGTCAGAAAAGTGCAGATAATTGCCGCTGCCAGGGAATATTTTGAGAATCCCTCCATGGGAATGGGAGAGAGGTACAAATCCATATAGGTGGGATTTGTGAAGAACCAGAGGGCGACATAGAGCACAATCGTCAGTACAGGCAGCAATATATCCGCCTGACGGAGCCTGTGCCGGGCTGCCAGTACGGCGCAGATTACCAGGGGAAGTGCGCCGATAATGAGAAACAGTATCCATGCTGTGATGTTGCCGGCGAAGCCGGACAGGGACAGTCCGCGCAGAAGCGCGCCCAGCTGTTCCCAGGGGAATGTGATGTATTTCATGCTGGCCTCCTGATAAAATTTGCTGTGCAGACGGCAAAACTGCCGCAAAAGGCAATATCGCCGTAAACAGAAAAATTGCTGAAAATGACAAAAAGTAAAATTATTGTTTTGCAATAATTCTGCACTCAGAGTATCATGAAAATTATTGTTTGTCAATAATTTTCGGCGAATCATTGAGAATATTATAATAATATCAAAAAGACGTATGAGGCTAAAACCTCACACGTCCTGTATCTTATATATCCAGTTCCGGGGGAACATCCAGTTCTTCCGGAGCATACTTTCCGTTCTTTTTACGCTGTCTCACACATTCCGTCAACAGATACTCGATCTGCCCGTTTACGGAGCGGAAATCGTCCTCCGCCCAGGCGGCAATGGCATCGTATAATTTGGGTGATAATCTGAGCGGAACCTGCTTTTTGGTGTCAGCCATAATCAGTACAGACTCCCGGAATTTACAACCGGCTGTGCGTCATGATTGCCGCACAGTACTACCAGAAGATTGGAGACCATTGCCGCTTTACGCTCCTCATCCAGTTGTACCACATCCTTCTCATTCAGGCGTTCCAGCGCCATTTCCACCATACCCACAGCACCATCCACGATCATTTTGCGGGCATCGATAATTGCGGAAGCCTGCTGACGCTGCAGCATAACTGCCGCGATTTCGGGGGCGTAGGCCAGGTAAGTAATCCGTGCCTCTACAATTTCAATACCAGCTTCCGTCACGCGCTTCTGAATTTCATCCCGAATCCGGACAGCGACGATCTCACTGGAACCGCGCAGGCTGCCTTCATCGGCAACGCCGTCTCCGGTGGTATCCACATTGGGAGCCACATCGTAAGGGTAAATGCGGACCACATGGCGCAGAGCGCTGTCGCACTGCAGGGAAAGGAATTCCTTGTAATTGTCCACATTGAACACCGCTTTTGCCGTGTCCACAATTTTCCAGGTAACGGCAATTCCGATTTCAATGGGATTTCCCAGACAGTCGTTGATTTTCTGACGGCTGTTGTTGAGGGTCATGATCTTCAGGGAAAGCTTTTTGCTGCCATAATCACCGGTGAGGCTCATGTTCTGAGTACTGTTTACCAGTGCAGTCAGTCCGCCGGTCTCTGACACATCGCCGCTCTGGCTGAGCTTTGTCCTGGAAGCCGGATTGACACCCACGCAGAATGGATTGACATAATAGAAACCATTTTCCTTCAGCGTGCCGATATATTTTCCGAACAGAGTCAGCACCAGTGCTTCCTGGGGCTTCAGCACCTTGAGACCCAGCAGAAGAATCCATCCAAGACTGGTAACGACAATGCCCGCTACCAGACCGGTGACATTCAGGGCGTTTGCGCCCTGCGCCAGACTGATGCCGGAGAAAATCATCGCGGCGATGGCGACGGCATACATTACAACAACGAGCAGCAATACACTCATTCCGTTTTTCTTTCCATTTAAAATCTTCTCATTCATGGATAGTACCTCCTCTTTACAGATAGCTTCAATAGACATATCTTTATGATATTAAAATGATATCATAAAAGAAGGCGGAATGCAAGAATTATTTTGGGGAAGGAAGTACAAAATCTGAAAGAGACTTCCGACCCTCCTTTTCCAGCTTATTGCGTTTCCGAAGCTCCGTAAAAAATAGTTTCAGCAAATTACTGCATTCTTCTTCCAGAATCCCCCGGGTCACTGACGCCTGGTGATTAAACTCAGGGTTCTCCAGAATATTCAGAACAGACCCTCCGCATCCGGCCTTCGGATTCATGCAGCCCATGACTACTTCCGGGATGCGGGCCTGAATGATGGCTCCTGCACACATCTGGCAGGGCTCCAGCGTAATGTAGATAGTGCATTCTTCCAGCCGCCAGTCCCCTGTATATTTACTGGCTTTTCGGATGGCGGTAATCTCCGCGTGGGCCAGGGTACTTTTGTCCGTGTTGCGTCGGTTATAGCCCCGGCCGATAATCTTCCCTTCGTGGACAATAACGCAGCCGATGGGTACCTCCCCCAGAGAATAAGCTTTTTTCGCCTGTTTTAAGGCCTCTTTCATATATTTTTCCTGAATGTTTTTGATGATTGCCATGATAGATGCAGCCTTTCTTTCTGTAGTCCGTTGCTGACGGCCGTAGGCCACCGATGTATAACTGCCCTGTAGAAGGCGAACTGTCCGAATGATTATCCGGCGGCACAGCAGTTCGGCAGGTCGCTGAAGGCTGCCCGGCTGTCGCATAATATCTACAGTATAATGCGGTAAAAGGAATACGTCAATTGTTGACTGGGGTCGGAAGGCGAAGTATAATTTCAGTAATGGTTCCGTGCCTGGTCTGAACAGCTGCATGGAATCAGAACAGTGAGCGGAAGCCCTTATGCAGATATAGGAAAAGGAAGCAGAGGCATGCAGAAAATAAAGCAGGAGGTACTTAGCATGATTAAAGGATTTAAAATGAAGCTTTACCCCGGCCAGGAGGCGGAATATGAGAAGAGGCATAATGAACTGTGGCCACAGATGCAGGATATGATTCACGAGCATGGCGGGAAAAATTATACGATTTTCCTGGACCGGGAGACACTGACACTCTTTGGCTATATAGAGATTGAAGACGAAGAGCTGTGGGCAAAGGGAGCGGATACCGCAATCAACCGCAAGTGGTGGGATTTCATGGCGGACATCATGGAGACAAACCCTGACAACAGTCCTGTGAGCGTTGACCTGAAGACGGTATTTCATCTGGACTGAATTTTATATTGCCGTCGGCATTGTTTTGGGATGACTTCGAAAGCGTAACAGATGAAACATATGTGACATAATAGGGATTTCCGGGGAAGCGCTGTTTTAGCCAGGCTTCCCCGGAGGGGATTATCCTGCATGAAAGTTCAGACAGGCGGCTGAAAGGTTCTTATTTTACATCGTTGGGGCTTGCTTTCCCAGCCAGAAAATCTACGGCATTCTGCAAGGTGGTGGTGGCAATGGCTTCCAGGGCTTCTCTGGTGAAGAAACCCTGATGGGAAGTAATCATCACATTGGGGAAGGAGAGAAGTCTGGCTGTGGTGGAATGCTCCAGTATCTCGTCGGAGCGGTCCTCGAAGACATTGTTGGTCTCTTCTTCGTACACATCCAGTCCCACGCCTGCGAATTTATGCATGCGGATACCCTCGATTAGGTCATCGGTTTTCACCAGGGCGCCCCGGGAAGTATTCACCAGGATGACGCCGTCCTTCATTTTCCGGATCGTATCAATGTTAATGATGTGGTAAGTGGAGTCCATCAGCGGGCAGTGGAGAGAAATGACATCACTGTCGGAAAGCAGTTGATCCAGAGACACATATTCCACGAACTCTTTCAGAGCCTGGTTCTCATACACATCGTAAGCGATCACCTTCATCCCAAAGCCCCGGCAGATATGGCACATGGCGGCTCCGATTTTTCCGGTGCCGATAATGCCGGCTGTTTTTCGGTAGAAGTTAAAACCCATCAGACCGCTGAGGCTGAAATCATTTTCGCGGACTTTGTTGTAAGATTTGTACAGTCTGCGGTTGCTGGCCAGCGCCAGTGCCATGGCATGTTCTGCTACGGCTTCCGGAGAATAGCCGGGAACGCGCATGACGCGAATGCCATATTTTTCGGCGGTGTGCAGATCCACATTGTTGAACCCGGCACAGCGCATCAGCAACAGACGGATTCCCTTTTCATGGAGAATTTCCAGAGTCTGTGTGCCCGCGTCGGAGCTGACAAAGGCGCATACGGCGTCAAAACCTTCCGCCAGAGCGGCGGTTCGCGGGTCCAGATCGGACTTTGTGTATTCAATGGTGATGTCCGAAAACTTCTGCAGGCATGCCTCAAAGCTTTCTCTGTCATAATTTTTGGCGTCATAAAAAAGTATTTTCATCATCGTCCCTCATTTCCGGATGCACAGGCAATTACTGCAGCATCCTCCTGTTTTTTAGTTTTCTGGTTTAATTGACAAATTTATTTGTCTTTTTCTATAGTATAGTCTATTTGGGGACTTAAATAAACATTTTTTAAGAATCTGAAATGGATTTCTAATATTTTCCCCATTTTTACCAGATTGATTTATGAGAAGTTCTGAAGTATGATAAAAAACAGACAGGATAATAAGAAAAATCAGCGGTCTTGAACAGGAGGCGGCAGATATGGGGATTTGTTGTAAATCGTGGGAATACCTCTTTATTCTCCATTCCACCCATCCTCGCCGGCCAGAACATTTTCTCTGGAATAATATTCGGCAAGGCCGGGATGGGCCAGCTGTCTGCTGAAGGAAGCCCTTGCCTGAGTCCTGGCGCCGGGGCCTGCATTGTCATACTCCACATAACTGCACAGGACTTCCGCCCTGGCTTTTCCCCAGTTCTGCCATCCTTCCGGGCAGATATGCCCGTCCATATGGCAGCTGACAAAAGCGGTTTTGGCGAAATCTCTCCAGGGTCTTCCCAGATAGACGGACGCAGGGTCTCCGTCGCCTGTGAGCCTGCAGCGAGAGAACACAAGACCGAATTCCTGGCCGGCCGGGGTGCTGGCGGCGGTGATAAAGGCGCGGTCTTCACTCTGACGTTTTTTGGAAAAAATCTCGCACTGGTCAAAAAATACCACATTCGGTCCAAAAATGAAATCCACGTCACCACTGATATAACAATTATCGAAATAATTGCGAAGAACGGGATACTCGACGGGAACGGAGGAACGGCAGAAGAAGTCGGGAAGCATCAGGTTCTTTATTTTGCAGGGAACAGCTTCTCCGGCAAAGACGGTATCCTGCCACCCCAGGAAACGGCAGTTGTGGAAGCTGCACCTGTCTGCAGCCGCATAGAGGGCCAGCGCCTGTCCGGCGGTGCGGCCGGGACCGGCAGTATTTTCCACAGTGATATTTTCCATACGCAGATTCTTGCCTGCCAGCAGAATGACGGCGGTATTAAAGGTTCCCAATTCTCCGGAATGATCCGGGCGGGGCTTTCTCGCACCATCCCCGTAACGGAAGACGGTGGTCTCCGGGTTTTCTCCCACAATTTCCAGATTTTCCTTGCGGATAAAGATCTTTTCTTCATAAATCCCGGGGGCAACCAGAATCCGGACGGTCTCCTGACGGTCGTCCGGTACGGACAAAACAGCCTCTTGAAGAGAAGAAAATGCATCCGTTCTGATTTTGTCTACATAAATTGTCTGCATAATAAAATACCTTTCTGAAATGATTAAATTCTGAGCGGCAGCGGACTGCCACAGCTGAAATCATTGTAAAATACAGTCTTTGGGACTGCAATTATAAAATTTTACACTACTATCGTGTTTTTGTCATTTTATTTTTTTGCGGCGGAGACATGATATAATATGCGCACAGGGCAGAGTCAAGTGCCCGAAGAGACAGATGTCGAGATTGCTCGAACAACTGTCTCTTTAGGCATTTGACGAGCGAAGAGAACCCGAAACCCATGCTCCTGGGTTTCGGGGCTCTGCCCGGACCTATGCGCACAGGGCAGCAGACAAAGAACAGGCAGGGGAGAATTATGGGAAAAGGTTTATTGAGCAAGTACAAAGGAAAGAAGATTTTCAGGAATATGTTCAGCGCAGTATTCATTTTGCCGGCGCTGTGCATTTTTCTGGCATGTATCTGGGGATTTTGCTGGTTTCGGGCGAGTCGGATTGAGACGGAGAAGCTGAATGACGGCAACACGCTTTACGCCTCTTCTCTGACGGTGAACAATTACATGGACCTGATGGAAAATACCATGGAGGTGCTCAGGAATGACTCTTATGTGAAAAAGGCGCTGGCAAAGTCGGACTTTTCCTGGGATGGCGATATGAGCGTGGCGGCGCAGAAAGTGCTGAACATGGTCATGATTGAGCCCATGTTTCAGTCTGTCTATGTGCTGAAGGGAGATGAGTATCGGATTAAGTGCAGTAATCCGGCCTATCCTCTGGATGAACAGGCAGACAAAATGATGATAGAGACCTTTTACCAGAGCCGGTTCGGCAGGTATGGGGTGAAATATTACATTGATGTCTACGGAAGCAGCCGTACGCTTCTGTATATTACGGCAGGGGAGCAGAATACCGGTACAGGAGAAAAAGAAAGCGGCATCATCATCGGGCTGGATATGGGGAGGATTATGGAGAATATATTCCGGCCGGAACGGGAAGGAGAGCAGTACCTGCTGACAGATGCGGAGGGCAATGTGGTTCATACCTGTGGTGCGGGATATACGAAAGGAGAGCAGTTACAGGAAGAAATACTCCGGGAATTTCTGAAGAGCAGCAATATAAAACATTCAGAACTGGCCGATATCAGGGAAGACAGCTATCTGGTTTCCTGTGTGAGCATGGAAAACGGCTTTTATCTGATGCACTTTCTTCCTTATAAATATGTGGCGGTATCCATTGTTCACATGCGGAATACTTTTATCGGAATTGTTCTGCTGCTGGTGTTTCTGGTGCTGCTGTTTGCTTTTGTCATGTCCAACTGGGTGTATTCTCCCATTGATGCGGCTATCCAGACCACCAATTCCGCTGGTGCTTCCGGGCAGCCCTCGGAAAATATATCCCAACGTGTGGGGAAAACTGAGCTGGCAGGTATCGTGCAGACATACCGGACTATGGTGCAGACCATGAATGATCTGAATATCCGGAAGGAACAGGAGGAACTGGCGCGCTATCTGGGAAGCAGAACATCTCAGGTGAAGCTGCCGGAATGGGTGGAGGAAACTTACGGGAAGACAGGCATACACAGCCGCGTGATCTGCCTGCGCATCAGCGATATGAAAGATTTACAGGAGAATCACACAGAGGAAGTCAGAGTGTTTGTACATCATACCATTGTCAATGTCACGGAACAGGTACTGAAACCACTGGGAGATATTCTCCTGAATCCTATGGATGAGGAGTACACAGCGGTCATTTTGTTTACGGAGCAGAATGTGGCGGAGGAGGAACTGGTGGAAAAAATCAGGGAGATATTCTCAGTACTCAGAGAACTGGTGCATATGGGCATGGATGCGGGAATCAGCAATGGAAGAGAAGGCTTCGGGGAGCTGGCAGGCATGTATCAGATGGCGAGAGCAGCCACGGCGTATCGCTTTATGTATGGCATTGACGCCATTGTCACGGAAGAGCAGATGGCGAGAAAGGCGCTGAGCGGCAAGGGCAATATTGAGACGAAGAATCTGCTTTTGCGGTTAAAGGAGGGAGACAGAGAAAAGTTTGCGGAGGAATATTTCCGGATTACCGGTGAACTGAAGGACTATTCGATTCAGACCGCCCGGGATGTGCTGCTTGATATGGCGGTTGAGATTATGAAATATTACAATTCCCTGAATTTTCATTTTGAGACACTTTCCAGAAATGACTATGAGAGGCTGGCCGCCGAGCTTGGGAAGTTCGGATATCTTGACGACACCTG
The DNA here is from genome assembly GCA_910588225.1 of uncultured Acetatifactor sp. Lineage (GTDB taxonomy): Bacteria > Bacillota > Clostridia > Lachnospirales > Lachnospiraceae > Acetatifactor. The sequence goes on along the minus strand of CAJUQT010000004.1, from coordinate 76,111 downwards.
GGAATGGTTTTCCGGAATGCGGGATAAGATCTGCGACATGCTCACACGTGCAAAGGAGACAGACCGGGAGGACGTGGTGGACAAAGCCATGGCATATCTGCGGAAAAATTATGCGGATCCCAATATCAGCGCACAGTTTATCGCTGAAATGTATCACATTACTCCATCTTATTTCAGCAGACTTTTCAATGAGAGGAGCGGATATGCGTTTCCGGATTATCTGGCCACACTGCGAATTGAGGAGGCCGGGAAGATACTGCTTCGGGAAGCAAACAGAAGCATTCAGGAGATCTGCGAGATGGTGGGATACACTAACGCCTCCTATTTTACGGCTACCTTCAAGAAGAAATATGGTATCACTCCCGGGCAGTTTCGCAAAAACCATGCCAGAAGTGATGAAAAATTACAGCAGTAAAAAAATTTGATAATCCCATTTTGGCGGAATTCCACAGATTTACAATTTTTTTGGATTGAGACACAGGCAGGAATATGCTATCTCTTACTTAACACCGCACACGCCACCGGCGGCGGAACTGGAATCAGCAGCAGGCCGTTCATTGCCCCAGAGAAATTACGGACGCATGGTCTGGCGGCCGGAAATCCTCTGCACGCGTTTGGGCAAGGAACGGGCTGCTGCGGAACTAAAATGAGGAGGAAGATATCATGCTTGTGTCTCGACAGAAACAGGATTCGGGCGGTGCTCATCGCCCCGAAAACCGGATTGCCGGTCACTTCAAAAAGTATCATCAGCTTTGGCTGCTGGCCCTGCCGGGTATCATACTTACATTAATGTTTGCTTACATACCCATGAGCGGCCTGGTCATTATTTTCAAAGACTACAATTACAGAGATGGGATTTTCGGAAGTCCGTGGGTGGGATTTAAGAATTTCGAATTCTTTTTCGCCAATTTTTCCAAGGCATGGAGAGCCACCAGAAATACGATTCTTCTGAACCTGTGCTACACTGTGTTCGGCACGGCCATGGCGGTTATGCTGGCTGTAATGTTCAACGAAATCCGTCATAAAAAGTACCTGAAGGCGACCCAGTCCCTGTCCATTATGCCTTATTTTATTTCCTGGGTGGTGGCAGGAGGTATCCTGAGGGCACTGCTGAACTACGACGGAGGCGCCATTAATAATCTCCTGGTCACTCTGGGATTCGACAAAGTGGATTTCTATAATGACCCGAAATACTGGCGGATTATCCTCACCCTCTGCAATATCTGGAAAGGGGCGGGTTACAATGGCATTATCTATTTTTCCACCATTGCCGGATTTGACACATCGCTGTACGAATCCGCCCAGGTGGACGGGGCAAATCTGTGGCAGAGAATTCGATATATCACGATTCCACTGCTGAAACCGACGATTGTCATTATGTTCCTGCTGTCCATCGGCAAGATCATGAGCGGCGACCTGACGATGATGATGTCTATCACCAATCTGTCTTCCATGCTGCTGGAGACAACGGATATCATTGACACTTATGTATATCGCTCAGTCATCGGTATGGGAGATTTTGTCATGGGTTCGGCGGTAGGCCTCTACCAGTCCATGTTCGGCTTTGCACTGGTGCTGTTTTCCAACTGGCTGGTGGGTAAATTCGATAAAGAATATCGGTTGTTTTAGAGAGGTGTGGGATGGAAAAGAAAAAGCAGACAATCAAACAGTCCAGGTCCGACAGGGCTCTGAGAATTTTCTTCTATATTTTTATCGGTTTTTTCGCAGTGATCTGCCTCTATCCGCTGTTGCTGGCCGTGGGCACATCCTTTTCAGACGAAGTGTCCGTCACGGTAAACGGTTACAGCGTGATACCGAAAAAGTTCAGCCTGGAGGCCTATAAAATGATATTGGGTTCTCTGGGGAAAAATATCATGAATGCGTATTGTGTCACCATTGCCGTAACTGTGGCCGGCACACTGTTTTCGGTGCTGATATCAGCGGCATTTGCCTATGTGCTGACAGTGAAGGAATTCAGGCCCAGGGGTGCTCTGAACATGTTCCTGTATATTCCCATGATTTTCTCGGCGGGCCTGCTGCCCTGGTATATTATGTGTACCAAATACTATCAGCTCACCGACAAATTCTGGGCTCTGATTCTGCCCTGCTGTATGAACGCCTTTAATGTATTTCTTCTGAGGAATTTCTTCAAATCCATACCGGAGGAGCTGGCGGAAGCGGCGAAAATTGACGGCGCCAGCTATCTGAAGATTTTCGGAATCATCTATTTTCCGCTGGCGAAAGTGGGACTGGTGACAGTGGGATTGTTCTATGCGCTGAGCTATTGGAATGATTATTACCTGGCGCTGATGTTTATCAATAAACAGAAGCTCTATCCGCTGCAGTACTATCTGTACAATATGCTGGCAAATGTGCAGTTTATCGCCAACCAGGCTAATGCTTCCCTGGGGTATAACATCAATATTCCTCTGGAAACGACGAAGATGGCAACCATCTGTGTCACCATCGGCCCCATTATTCTGCTGTACCCTTTTGCACAGAAGTATATTACGAAAGGCGTGATTGTGGGGGCAGTCAAAGGGTAAACTGAGGACAGGTGTACGGAGGAGGTCAGAGGCAGGGCCTGTGACACGGAGGATTTACAGAAGTATAACCAGATAAATAGTTCGCCTGAACTATCTATAAATCAACAAAAAGACTGGAGGAGAAGAATGAAAAAGAAAGTATTATCAGCATTACTCACAACCGCATTGATGCTGTCTCTGCTGACGGGCTGCGGCTCTGACGCGGGACAGGAAGGGACATCTTCCGGGGACAGCGGAAGTGCTTCCGGGAGTACAGAGCAGAGTTCCCAGCAGGAATCGTCTGCGGAGGTATCCGAAGAAAACACCGGGACGGAAGGAAACGGGACAGAGGCATCCCTGAGACCTGAGACACTGGATAAGATTACGGTGGTACTTTTCGGCGAGGAATCTCCCAGAATGCAGGAGCTGATGGAAAATGAGTTCCAGCAGATGTTTATTGACGAGATTAACACAGAAGTGGAACTGATGTACCTGCCCTGGACAGAGAACGGCGCGGGAGGAAAAGTGGATCTGATGATTGCTTCCGGCCAGGAATTCGATGCCTGCATCGTGGACCCCAAGTGGGCGGCCAGCAGCTACAGCAAAGGGTATCTGCAGGACCTGTCGGGAATCATTGACAAGTATCTTCCTGACTGGCATGAGAATGTGGATCCCACAGCATTTGACGCATATCGTTTTGACGGCGGTGTTTACGCCATTCCCATCGGCAACAAGCCCACAGGAGGTGTGTTCAATACAGTGTGCGTGCGTCAGGATATTATGGATGCCCTGGGCATCAAGAATATCAGTACTTTGGAAGAACTGACAGAATATGTGAAGAAGGCGAAGGAGGAATATGGCCTGTATGCCACCTATGAGCTGGCTTCCGCCGAATATATTATCAGAGGAACAGGCGACCGCAATATAACACCGCTTTGTAAGGGCATGACGGATGTCTGGGTTGACCAGGATACGAATGAGCTGATTAACTTTGTGGAGACACCGGAATTCGAAGCGGCAGTAAAGTTGTATAATGACTGGTATGCACAGGACCTGATTCCGAAGGATATCCTGACCAATACTGTGACTCTGCCCTTCCAGGCGAATATGACCTCCATCATGAGAGGCACCTGCGGAACCACATTGATTGAGAATGAGCCGGGCCTGAAGACTGTGGTTCCGGAAGGAAAGACGGCAGAATATTATATTTCTCCAGAGAAACCCATCTATAAGATGACCTATGAAAACACTGCGTTTCAGGTACCTGTGACTTCTCAAAAGGCAGACCGCGTGGCGCTGTTTGTGAATCTGCTTCAGAAAAACACAGAGATGGCGAACCTGTTCGCATATGGTGTGGAAGGAACGGACTATGAACTGGTGGATGGCAAGGTGTCCAAAATCAGTACGGAAGAGCTGTTTTACGAGTGGATGATTTATAATGTAAAGATTTCCAGTCCTACCACGGCATATACCGATGAATTCATGGAAATCTACAAGGACTGGGATAATAAAGCGCTCCCCTCTGTGAGCTTTGGATTCAGTGTGGATTACAGTAATATCATGACGGAAAAGGCGCAGATTGACAATGTGTGGACAGAACTTGCCACTCCCATGCTGGCGGGTCTGAAGGATTATGACTCCAATATCGAGGAGCTGAAAGCTGAATTGAAGAAGGCAGGCTGGGATACCTATATTGCGGAGATTCAGAGACAGTTTGACGAATTCCTGGCAAATAAATAAGGTGTGAAAACGGAGAAAGAAGACGGCGGCAGTGCGGAAACGTGCTGCTGCCGTTTTCTGCGGTGACACAAAATAACCGGAGAAATGTATTCTGACAGTGTAACGGTTCAGACAGGGCACACTGCAAATTTTGATGAAATAGGGCTTATACATTGAAGCTTGGCCGGATGTTGTATATAATAGAAACGACAGGTGACAGGAAAAAAGAGGGGTGATTATCATGCTGGAATTTAAAGATGTGAAACCGGAGAAATATGGTATTTCTTCCGCGGCGGTGAAAGGATTTGAAGAGCGTCTGGCGCGTCTGGGCGTTAAAATGCACGGATATCTGATTCTGTGTGGGAAGGATATTGTGGGAGAAAAGTATTACGCGCCTTACGGACAGGATACTTTGCACAGAATGTATTCTATTACCAAAAGTTTTACTTCCATGGCTGTGGGACTTTTGCTGAAGCAGAAGAAAATTGCGCTGGAGGATGCAATCTGTGACTATTTTCCTGAGAAACTGCCGAAAGAGGGACCCCATCCCTGGTGTCGAGAGATGACCATACGTGAGATGCTGACCATGCGTACCTGCTATGCGTCCACCACCTTTAAACGCTATGAGCGGGATGACTGGGTGGAATCCTTTTTTCAGGTAAAGCCGGATCATGTGCCGGGAACAGTTTTTTCCTATGACACTTCTTCCTCTCATGTGCTGGCGGCGCTGGTAGAAAAGCTGACAGGCATGGATATGCTGGATTTTCTGCGCCGGGAAGTGCTGGATAGGCTGGGATTTTCCGTGGAGGCATACATTCTGAAGGATCCACAGGGGGTATCTCAGGGAGGCAGCGGGCTCATGTGCACTTTGCGGGATATGGCAAAGGCGGCCTGGCTGTGCAGTCATTATGGCATGATGGATGGAGAGGAGCTGCTGCCGGCAGACTTTATGCGGCAGGCCACAGCAAACCAGGTGCCCACGGATCTGCAGCCTGTGCTGGATGAGCAGGGCGGATACGGCTATCTGTTCTGGATGCCAAGAAGTGTTCCCGGCAGAGAACATCATCATGGCTTTACCATGTACGGCATGGGCGGTCAGCTGGCACTGTGCTTTCCGGAATTGGACTTCTGCCTTGTGACCATGGCGGATACCATCGGCAATCCGACGGGGCTGCAGATGATATACGACAGTTTTTACGATATCCTCTTTCCGGCGGTATGTGCCGGGTGCGGGGAGAAGGAAGGGCAGGATGGAAGCGCGCAGAGGGAGGAAGAGCTGCGGAAAGGAACGATGCGCGGGGATGACATACTGTCGGTGGAAACTGCAGTCCGGCCTGAACGATATATTTTCCATGAAAATCCAATGAAATGGATCTGGCTGGAGTTTGACTGGAAGCAAAAAAAGCTTCGCTTTGAGAATCCGGATGGTGTGCGGGAGCTGGCCTTTGATACAGAAGACTGGCGGATGCAGAACTTTCCCGGTACCTGCTATCGATGTGAATGCAGGGGAGAGTGGAAGCATGGCCATTTTCTGCTGCATTGCTTTATAACGGATGAAGAACAGGGACATGTGGGCATGGATTTCGGGTGGAAGGATGAGAGACTCAGTGTGCGGATGGTGAGCACCGGGGAACCGTTTTTACAGTATTATAAGGGGACGGGTTCCGGGCGGCGGGAGGTCTGAGAGAAGGGCTCTGGAAAGCCAATTGAAAAGGATGGAAGGAAAGCAGAGGCAGAAAAGAAAACGGGAAAGTGAGGCAGAGAGAGCCAGGAAAGGAGGCCGAAGGAAAATGGATAATGAAAAGCTGATAGAGGACATTCTGAATCATCTGGACCAGGAGACGCAGATGGGGGTGGTTCGAATGAGTGTGGAGATGGATGAGGAGAAAAGTATTGACGGAGAAGTTTCACACAAATGCTGTAATATGTACGGCCGCCCGGCCAACGAGACAGTGGGCCTGCTGGACTGCTACACGGACATGAATGCCGGCCGCCCGGATAATGAGAGGTGACTTTGGAACAGGAATGGGACAGGAGAACAATGCTGAGAGTGTGGGAAATGTTTCTTGTTTTTCCTGCCTGGAAATGATACGCTTATATACATAAATACTTGCAAAAGGAACAGCAGAGTCTCTGAGGGATGCCGGAAATTCTTCCCTGAGATGGCATCGGAAGAGAACTGCGGAACTAAAATAAAACAGCAGAGTCTCTGAACGATGCCGGAAGAAGTTACGGACGAATAACTTAACGGCCGGAAATTCTTCCCTGAGATGGCATCGGAAGAGAACTGCGGAACTAAAATGAGGAGAAACAATGGAAAAAAAGAATGTGGAAAAAATGTGGATTGCCGATCAGGGGGACGGAACCTACCGCAACCCGATTCTGTACACGGATTATTCGGACCCGGATGCAATCCGGGTGGGGGAAGACTACTTTATGGTGGCTTCCAGCTTCAGCAACGCGCCGTCGGTGCCGCTGCTGCACTCCAGGGACCTGGTGAACTGGAAAGTGGTCAATTATGTCATGGACAGACTGCCCTATGAGCGGTATGATAAGCCGGCCCATGGCTGCGGCGCATGGGCGCCTGCTATTCGTTATCACGAGGGCGTTTATTATGTGTTTATTCCTTTTCCGGACGAAGGGATTCTGATGTGCCGGACCAGAGACCCCTTCGGAAAGTGGGAAGAGCCGGTGTGTGTGAAGAAAAATATTGGCTGGATTGACCCCTGTCCGTTCTGGGATGATGACGGGAAGGCTTATCTGGTGAACGGATTTGCCAACAGCCGCATTGGCTTTAAGAGCGCGCTGTATATATCCCCCTTGAGTTCGGACGGGACTATCGTTCTCGGCCGCGGGGAAGACGGCCGCTTTGTCTATGACGGTCACGCCACCCAGCCTACCATCGAGGGGCCGAAGCTTTACAAGAGAAACGGATATTATTACATATTTGCACCGGCAGGCGGGGTAAAGACAGGATGGCAGACCGTGCTGCGTTCCCGCAATATTTACGGACCTTACGAAGAGAGAATCGTCATGCGTCAGGGGAACAGTCCTGTCAACGGACCTCACCAGGGAGCCTGGGTGGATACGCCCCAGGGAGAAGACTGGTTCCTGCATTTTCAGGATGTGGGAAATGCAGGAAGGGTTGTGCATCTGCAGCCTATGCGCTGGGTGGATGACTGGCCGGTAATCGGCGTGGACGAGGACAACGACGGCTGCGGAGAGCCGGTGATGCAGTACAGGAAACCAGCCATGGGAGCCGAGAAACCTCAGCTTCCGGATGCGCCGGAGGACAGTGACTTCTTCGACGGAAAAGAACTGGGACTGCAGTGGCAGTGGAATGCTAATTATAAGAAGGAATGGTATTCTCTGGATGGGAACGGACTGACCTTATCCGCACAGAAGGTAGAGGAAGGCCTGGCTCTGTGCGATGTGCCCAATCTGCTTCTTCAGAAATGGCCTGCGCCGGAATTTGCAGTTACAGCCAGTCTGCATCTGGAGGCCATGGAGGATGGGGACATATGTGGCATGATTTCCCTGGGAGGCCGTTATGACAGTATCCTGGTCTGCCGCAGGAACGGGAAGCTGACGCTGCATCAGAGAACCGGACTGTTTGAAACCAGAGAAGAGGCGGAGACGGAGCTGGAAGCTTTAGCCGGAAATACACTGTACATCAGAATGCGCGTGGAGAAGGAAAGCAGGATATCCTGGGAAGCCGGTGACAGCGAAGAAAATCTGCATCCGGTGGGAACCGTGACAGAAGCCCTGCCCGGCAGATGGGTGGGCGTGAAATCCGGTCTGGTGGCCATACATGAAGGAGGAGGCAGCTGGGGCAAGCTGGTGGCAGAGGGCTTTGTGTACGGGGGATGAAGCGTTATGTGACGGAACTATAATAGGAGAAAAAAACAATGAACAGAATATATAACAATCCGGTGCAAAGGGGCTTTTTCCCCGACCCGTCCGTGATTCGGGTGGGAGACGATTATTACATGGTGAATTCCAGCTTTCAGTATTTCCCGGCGATTCCCATATCTCATTCCAGGGACATGGTGCACTGGCATATCATCGGCCATGCCATTGCCAACTCTGAGTGGCTGGATATCAGCGATATCCGGGATTCTCACGGAATCTGGGCGCCGGATATCTCTTATGTGGATGGGAAATTTTATGTCTTTGCCACCCTTCGGCTGAATGCAGACGGAAAAAGGGACAATAATGTGATGCGGCGTCAGCTTGTGATGGTATCCGACAGGCCCGAGGGCCCTTACAGCAAGCCTGTCTGCCTGGAGGTGGATAATATCGATCCTTCTCATTTTGTGGATATTGACGGCAGACGGTATATGATTACGGCAAACGCGGCGCAGGCGGTGCCGCTTTCGGAGGACAGTCTGAAGCTTGCGGGAGAGAGTCGTACCGTGTGGAACGGAACAGGGGAGCGTTGCTCGGAGGGGCCCCATGTCCTGAAAAAGGGAGATTATTACTATGCCATGGTGGCGGAAGGGGGGACCGGATACGGACACGGCATCAATGTGGCCAGAAGCAGAGAGCTGTTCGGAGAATACGAAGAATCGCCCTGCAATCCCGTAATGCGCCAGAAAAATCCCGATGCTCCCATTCAGCGGGCGGGACACGGAAAGCTGGTGCAGGATCAGAACGGCCAGTGGTGGTGCTATTATCTCTGCGGCCGGCCTAACGGCGGGAACTATACGACTGTTGGGCGGGAGACTGCGCTGGACCCGGTGCAGTGGACCGAGGACGGATGGTTTACCGTAAACGAGGGCAGAGGCCCCAGCCTGGAGCAGGCGGCGCCGGAGCTTCCCGAGTGTGTGTATGAGCGGAATCTTTTTGACGATTTCAATGAAGAGAAACTGAATCTGGAATGGGAGTTCGTCCGCAATCCGGATAATGGCTCCTGGTCCCTGACGGAGCGTCCCGGATTCTTCCGGATATGGACCAGAGACGGACAGCTGAACGAAATTCGCGCGAAGAATACGCTGCTTCGGCGGGAGCAGGAGCTTTCCTATCAGGCGGAGACTAAGGTGGAATTTTACCCGGATAAAAACGGTGAACAGGCCGGACTGACCTGCTATTACAGCACAGCGACCTATGCCAGATGTGCCCTGTGCTATGAGGAGGGAAGGAAACTTCAGCTGGTAATCAACCGCAATCATGGAGAGGAGCTGATTGCCGAAGTGCCGGATGTGAAGGAATGCCCCGTTTATCTCAGAGTGGAAGTGGAGGGACTGACCAGGACTTTCTTCTATAGCTATGACGGGGAGGAGTGGACAGAGATAGGCGTATTGGAGAACTGTATTTATCTCTGTGACGAGGGTGTGCCCGACGACCGCAAGCGCCATACCGGTACTCTGGTGGGAATCTATGCCAACAACGGTGGCTGCGGCAGCAGGAAAGCGGCGGATTTTGATTATTTCAGATATGAGGACTGAAAATTGATGATAAAGGATGGATGAGAATCAAATATGTGGACATTTACTGTAAGTTATTGATTAATTCTACGGAGAATTTCTCGTAGTAGCCCAGTGATCTGGACTATTACGGGCATAACAAATAATGTATTGGAAGTAAAAAAGGGTGTCAATTTGTCTGATTCAAAAATGATGGAAACTGTTACAAAATAATAGCAGGAGGTTACACATGAGCAGATTATGGTATGAGCAGGCGGCGGCCTGCTGGGACGAGGCACTGCCCATCGGAAACGGAAGGCTGGGGGCCATGGTGTTCGGCAGCGTGGGCAGAAAGCATCTGCAGCTGAACGAGGAGACCGTATGGTACGGCGGGCCCCGGGACCGGCACAATCCGGATGCGCTGAAGAACCTGGGAAAGGTGCGGCAGCTGATTTACGGGGGAAAGATTGAAGAGGCGGAAGAACTGATGAAATACGCATTTTCAGGAATGCCTCAAAGCGAGAGACCCTATCAGAGCCTGGGCGACCTGTGGATAGAGATGCAGGGAGAAAAGGGTCAGGCGGAGGACTACAGGCGGGAGCTTTCTCTGGAAGAGGCTACGGCAACCGTTTCTTATCGCATGGGAGAGAAGACCTATAAGGAGAAATATTTTGTGTCTGCGCCTGCCGGCATTCTGGCGGGGGAGATCAGCGTCTGCGGAGGAACCGTGTCGCTGGATATCATGCTGGAGCGGGAGCGATTCTATGAGAAAGTAGAAGGCGTGGGGGAAGATACGCTGTTGCTGAAAGGCTGCCTGGGAGACGAGGGGCTGGATTTCCGCGTTGCCTGCAGAGTTCGTGCGGAAGGCGGAACGGTGAGCCGTATCGGAGAGCATCTGCTGGTGAGAGATGCGAAGAAAGTGTTCCTGTATCTGAGCGGAGGAACTCCTTTCTGGCAGATTCAGCAGGACAAGAAGGATGTGCCGGATGAGGATATTCGTCTGACCGTGCAGGAGAGGCAGGAGTATGTTGCCTGTCTGGAGCGGGAACTTTTGGAGCGTCTGGACAAGGCGGCGGCAAAGGACATGGAGGCGCTTTGGCAGGAGCACGTGGAGGATTACCGCGCTTTGTACGGCAGGGTGGAGCTGGAGCTTCCGGAGGATGGGGAGCTGGAAGCGCTGCCCACGGACCGGAGACTGGAGCGGGTAAAGAAGGGAAATGTGGATACCGGCCTGGTGAAGACTTATTTTGACATGGGAAGATATCTGTTGATTTCCAGCAGTCGTCCGGGAACACTGCCCGCCAACCTTCAGGGAATCTGGAATGGGAATATGAAGCCGCCATGGGATTCCAAATATACCATTAATATTAACACGGAAATGAACTACTGGCCGGCGGAAGTATGTAATTTGGGAGAATGCCATGAGCCGCTGTTTGGGCTGCTGAAGCGGATGATGAAAAACGGACGGCTGACGGCGGAGAGAATGTACGGATGCAGGGGCTTCGTGGCTCATCACAACACGGACATCTGGGCAGATACGGTGCCTCAGGATATCTACATACCAGCGACTTACTGGGTCATGGGCGGGGCCTGGCTCTGCACTCATATCCGGATGCATTATGATTACAACCGTGATGTCCGCTGGCTGGCGGAGATGGCGGATGTGCTGGAAGAGGCCGTATTGTTCTTCGAGGATTTTCTGGAAGAAAAGGACGGGGAATATCTGATCTGTCCGTCGGTTTCTCCGGAAAATACTTACATCATGGAGGATGGCACCAGCGGAAGAATCTGTGTCAGCTCCACCATGGATAATCAGCTGCTGAGACAGCTGCTGCAGGATTATCTGTATGTGATGAAGGAGCTGCGGGAAAACGGAGTCCTGGAAGAGACCAGTGAGCGCAAGGCTGTCATGGACAAGGCGGAAGAGATTCTGGGCAGCCTGCCCGGGGAGCAGGTGGGCAGACACGGACAGATTATGGAGTGGCGCAGGGATTACGAGGAAGCGGAACCGGGTCATCGGCATATTTCCCAGCTGTATGGCCTGCATCCGGGAAGGCAGATTACCACGGACGGTACCCCGGTGCTTGCCGAAGCTGCCCGGAAGACCCTGGAGAGAAGGCTGCGGTACGGAGGCGGTCACACGGGCTGGAGCTGCGCATGGCTGGTAAATCTGTATGCAAGGCTTTGGGACGGAGAGAAAGCCTGGGAGATGGTACAGAAGCTTCTTGGCAACTCCACCTCCCTGAATCTGCTGGATAATCATCCCATGGGGCGGGGAAGCGTATTCCAGATTGACGGGAATTTCGGCGCCTGTGCGGGTATCCTGGAAATGCTGGTCCAATGCGACGAAAGCAGGGCAGCGCTGCTTCCTGCTTGTCCTAAAGTGTGGGGAGAGGGAAAAGTAAGGGGCGTGAAATTGCAAGGGAATGCCCTTCTGGATATGGCGTGGAAGGACGGCCGTGTCACAGAGTGTAGAATTAAGGCATTAAGCGACTGGACGCGGACGCTGAAATGGAACGGGAAGGAGCAGGAGATCAGCCTGAAAGCCGGGGAAGAAGTGAAAAAGCAGAGAACTCTGAAATGATAGAAAATTCTTGGAGACAAATGTGGGTATGATTTTTCCCGGATCGTATTATGTATTACATGACAGAGCCTGTGGGAACTTCGGAAGAGAATTCTATCATCAAAAAGCAGGCCGGAAATCCGGGCAAAGGGGCTTTTTAAAAGCCCCTTACACTCAGATTCCGGCCTGAATAATTCTATAAAGCCTGTCAGATCATACCTTCTTTCAACACATCATGGTCACGCAGCACTTTTTCGATTACGGTTCCTTTGATGAAATGAAGGAGCGGTTTTTTCAGTGCGTTTAAAGGACCAGGCAGCTCGATTTCCAGCGGGGACTTGCCGTCCATAAGTTTTACGCTGCTGTCCAGCAGCTCGCGGATGTCATAGACACTGCCCCAGACCTCGGGTACTCCTCTGTCCACGCCCAGTAGTCCGTATACGGCTTCCATGGCAGTACGCACGGAATATTCTGTGGTGAAGACAGTGTCTCTGGGAGTCTCTGCAAACTGTCCCAGGAAGGCGAAATTCACACAGCCGTCAGGAATGACATCGGGACGATCGCCTTTGGTTCTGGGCATGAAGAAGGCAGTGATATAGGGCATCATGGTGGGAACGCAGACGGCGCTGTGCTCAGCCAGATCAGGAATCTCCTCCACAGGCACGCCCATATGATACAGCCATTCTTCCGTGATTTCTTTTCCCGTGCATTCCCGCATGGGCTTCTTCACATAATCACCAGGTACATCTGTAAACAGACCATACACCCATACACAGACTTTTTCTCTGTCCTGTTCCCTGAACTGGCCCTGTCTGTTGATGGTCCAGCTTAAGAGCCAGGAGGAATCCTTACAGCTGACGATACCGCCGGTGACGACTCTGCCGCTTCTGGGGTCACGTTTGCAGATATCGGTGATATAGGGCAGAATCTTATCGTCCAGAGTGGTGACGGTTGCGGATTCCCAGTTGGTTTTCGTCACATCGGAACAGAATTTTTCAGGATGGCCGAAAGAGGGATCCTGCCTGGCAATATTTCTCCACAGACTCCAGCAGCCACTGGTGCGCACTTCCGCATCTCCGTTGGGAGCGTGATTCTGGTCGCCGTAAATGGTACCTTCCGTACAGCTTCCGTTGGTGACGAATACCAGGTCATTTTCCGTGAGCATGATACCTTCTTCCACACCCCTGACCTTACATTCAATTGCTTTGGCCACCTTTTTTCCGCCTTCTTTTTCGAAGATAACATTGGTCACTTCCGTGTTAAAACGGAAATCTACCCCTGCCGCTTCCAGATATTTCTGCATGGGCAGAATCAGGGATTCATACTGATTGTATTTGGTAAATTTCAGGGCGCTGAAATCCGGCAGACCCGCAATGTGGTGGATGAACCTCTGAAAATACAGCTTCATTTCCAACGCGCTGTGCCAGTTCTCAAAGGCGAACATGGTCCTCCAGTACAGCCAGAAGGTGGAATCGAAGACTTCTTCATCAAATACATCCTCGATGGTTTTGTCGTACAGGTCCTCGTCTCTGGTCATGAACAGCTTCATGATTTCCATGCAGCCCTTCTGGCTTAAGTTAAATTTGCCGTCTGTGTGGGCGTCCTGCCCCCGATTCTCCGTGGCACGGCAGAGGGAGTAGTTGGGGTCTTCCTTGTTCAGCCAGTAGTATTCGTCCAGCACGGACACACCGGGGGTCTCCAGGGAGGGGATACTGCGGAAGAGATCCCAGAGGCATTCGAAATGGTTCTCCATTTCCCGGCCGCCTCTCATGATGTAGCCTCTGGTGGCATCATAGATACCGTCGCAGGCGCCGCCGGCGATGTCCATGGATTCCAGAATGTGAATGTGGGAACCGGGCATCTGGCCGTCTCTCACCAGGAAACAGGCCGCTGCCAGGGAAGCCAGACCGCTGCCCACAATGTATGCGTTTTTCTCCTCCACCCCTTCGGGCTTCCGCGGTCTTGCGAAGGCTTCATAGTTGCCGTTGGTATAGCAGATGCCTTTGCTGTTCTTTTCATGCTTTCCAAGTTCAGTGTTGCGATACTCTGCTTTCAAGACGGAAGAAGCTGCTTTCCTTTGGGCTGTTATCTGTGCTGCTTTATGTTTTTTTGCCGCGATTGCCGCCGCGCCTGCACCTGCGGCCAATGCCGCCACGCCGAGTGTGAGATTTTTATTTTTTGCCATATGTTTATCCATCCTTTCCGAACTGCTTGTGTCCCGGAACGAACCGGGGATTTGTTGTTCCTCGTGAACATAGAATAACGCGTCCGGATGGAATTTCCAATTTACAAACCGGCCTGAATGATAAAAAATTTATCATCCGGACCGGTTTGATAAAAATAATTTTAGTGTTTTTGTGACTGCTCAAAATTATGGATGGAATTTGCGATGTTGCCTCGCAGGACAATGCCGATTCTGCATGTGATTTCCGCATAATCCGCTTTCATACCCTGGGCAATCCAGTCCAGCATGATTCCAACGAATCCATACTTGTAAAATTCGGCGATGAAGGTTTTATCCTCCTCTGCCAGCGGGATGTCTCCGCATTTCTCGTCCACAACCCGGGCAATCAGGCTGTAGGTGAGCTTGTAGAGGTAGCTCTCAATTTTGTCCTTACTGACACAGCGGTATACATTCAGGATAAAAGGCTTATTCTCCAGCACGGCCTCGAAGATCTGGCACAGTCCTTCCTGCCAGGTGTCATAGGTCTTCTTGTCCTGAAGCGCCCGTTTCCCGTCCTCCACACACACCCATTCTACCAGGTCATAGATGTCCTTGAAATGATAGTAGAAAGACATGCGGCTGATTCCGCAGTCGGCGGTGATATCACTTATGGTGATTTTATCCAGAGGCTTTTTCAGCAGAAGCTTTTTCAGGGAAGCTTCCAGCAGTTGTTTGGTTATGTTCGGCATATGGCTTTTATCCCTTTCTGTGTTTCATGAAAGTATGGACAGATTCTATTATCAAAATTATATAATAAAATCTATCCATACGCCAGATTAAAAGCTCATAAAATATTTATAATAAATTATTCTTATGCTATAATAAAATCGGTTCTATTCAATTGGAGAGAAGTGAAAAAATATTGAAAGAACATCCATTTTTTATTGGTACTATTTTCATTCCCCAATTAGATTTTAGGAGGGATAGTTCTTATGGGATTATTAAATCGTTTGTAAAGGTCGTTTGGGATATGAAGGATTGTAAATAGGTATGTCAATTTCAAACCTGTGTGCGGGTTTATGCGGACAGGAATCCCTTCTCCAGCAGATTCCCGCAAATAGTCGCCATAACATCCGGGGCGGGAGGGTCCGGATGGTTCAGCCAGGTCTCGATGACGCCCACACAGCCGGACACGATGAAGGCTTCCAGATAACAGCTGTCCCCGGAGGCCAGCTTCGACGCCAGAATGCTGTCCAATCGTTCCTGGACCAGGTCTTTCAGACGATTCAGGAAGGCCAGGTCGCCGTGAGGTCCCATCATAACCCGGGCCATTTCCCGATGGCGTTCCAGGAAGACAAAAACCTCGGAGAGTGTGGTCTGAAGAGAATGAATGGCAGAATCAGGCGTCAGCGTCCTGTCAATGATTCTCTGAAACTCTACAAAAAGTTCGTCTTCTATTTGCCGCAGCATGTCATGGACATCGCTATAGTGCAGGTAGAAGGTACCTCTGTTGATATCGGCCAGATCGGACAGTTCTTTTACAGAGATATTCTGGACATCCTTTGTCTCCATCAGCTGTATCAGTCCCCGCAGCAACAAAGCCTTTGTTTTCCGGACTCTGCGGTCCGTTCTGTCATTTGCCATCTGGTCCACCTACCCTTCCTGCCGTTTTCTCAATTATAGTCCTTTTGGGAGAAAAATCAACTGTTGTTGAGTAACTAATAAAAATATATTTATAAACACATGTATCAATATAATTTTATGTACCAAGAGTCTCCTGGTATAATGACAATGAAAACAGAAACTCTGAGACATAATTTTGCAGCTATATGGAAGGAACTGTGTGAATATGAAAATTACAATAGAACAGGCCCGACAATTTATTCTTTTGAAACAGGGCTTACTGGGAAGTTACAGATTTACCGGCAAGCCAGGTGCGCTTGACTATGTCCGTCAGGCAGGCTGTATTCAGTTTGATCCGGTGGACGTCTGCGGGAAAATGGCGGAGCTCACGCTGCAATCCAGGGTAAAGGGTTTTACGAAAAAGCACCTGGAGGAGCTGCTGTACAGTGACAGGAAGCTGTTCGATTATCCGGACAAGCAGCTCTCTATCATTCCCACCGAGAACTGGGCGTACTATAAACGCTATCGGACGGCGGCAGTGGAAGGCGGGCAAAAGTTCGAGGGTCTGGCCGAGCTGGAGGAACAGGCGTTGAAATACATAAAAGAAAACGGACCTGTCAGCTCAGACGAGCTGCCGCTTTCAGGGAAAATGCACTGGCATTCCCATATTCACTGGAGCGGCGACTGGCATGGTGAATCCAATGTTTCCCGCTCGGTACTGGAACAGCTCTATTCTACCGGGGAGCTCATCATTCACCATAAAAAGGGCACCCGAAAATATTACGATATCGCCGAAAAACACATTCCCTCCGAAATACTACATGCGCCTGAACCGCTGCCGGATGATTTCGAGCATCAGAAATGGCGCATCACGCACAGAATCGGTGCCGCCG
The DNA here is from genome assembly GCA_910588225.1 of uncultured Acetatifactor sp. Classification (GTDB taxonomy): domain Bacteria; phylum Bacillota; class Clostridia; order Lachnospirales; family Lachnospiraceae; genus Acetatifactor. The sequence goes on along the minus strand of CAJUQT010000004.1, from coordinate 59,219 downwards.
GGATACTTTGGGATCGCTCCTCCGGCTATTGGAACAATGTCTGGGGGCTGACAACGGAGAACCGCCATCGTATCTTTCAGGTACTGAGGGAAGAGGGAATCCTGTCCCAGCTGACGGTGGAGAATCTGAAGGATACCTTTTATTATCTGACCGGGGATGCACCCATGCTGCATCAGGTGCTGGCGGGAGAGGATTTGAAACCACGTTGTGAATTGATTGCTCCGCTGGATCCGTTTTTATGGGACAAGCCGTTTATTAAAACCCTGTTTGACTTTGCGTACAGCTGGGAGATTTATACGCCGGCTGTTAAACGCAAATACGGAGCCTATGTTTTGCCTATACTTTATGGCAGTCGGCTTACAGGGCGTATTGAGTGCATAAACGACCGGAAAACGAAAACGCTGGTTGTGAAAAACATCTGGTATGAAAATGGGGTGAAACAGACGAAAGCGCTGTCTGCCGCAGTGGAGAGTTGCGTGAAACGCTTTGCAAAATTTAATGAGTGTGAGAATCTCCAATTCTAAATATTTCATAAATAATCAACATACTATATTGGCAGTGTTCAAAAATACACATTCTGTGTAAATTTGTTCATTGCCATTTTCTTTCTTTTCGGTATAATTACTTTTTGGGATAGAAAATCAACTATTGTCTAGTAATTGACAAGCATATGAGTTATGGACAAAGATCTGTTAACAGATAAGTCGGTATTTTGTAATATGTGAAAAAGTAAATGCAGGTTGTAGCTTAGCCTGCGGGAATGTCAGAACCGGACAAGGGAGAGAGGCGGGAATATTATGGAAAAAGAAAAGAAAGATAATTCCTTTATGATGAAGCTTTCCACTTTGATTGTGGATAAAAGGAAGGGCTTCTATCTGGTCTTTATTCTGCTGATTTTGTATAGTGTGCTTTCCATGAACCGGGTAAAAGTCAACAATGATCTGACTTCCTATCTGCCGGGAACCACGGAGACCAGGCAGGGACTTGATCTGATGGAGGATCAGTTTACTACATATGGAACAGCCCGGATTATGGTGTGCAATGTGACTTATGAAGAGGCGGAGCGGCTGGCGGAACAGATTCGGGAGATGGATGGAGTCAACATGCTGGATTTTGAGGACTCGGAAGATTTTTACCATGACATGGAAGCCCTGTTTAAGGTCACTTTTGCAGAGGAGGCGGGAGACGAGGCTTCTCTCTCTTATCTGAACGGTGTCCTGGAGGCCCTTTCCGGCTATGATGTGTATTATTCATCCGATATCGGGCAGGAAGAGCGGGATGCGGCGGATTTGAGTAATGATATGATTGTTATTTTGATGCTGGCAGGGGTGGTGATTGTGGCGGTGCTGCTGTTTACCTCCACCACCTATGCGGAGATTCCGGTATTTCTGATGACTTTTATTGTGGCGGCGATTCTGAATAAGGGAACGAACTACTGGTTCGACACCATCAGCTTCGTCACGGATTCCATTGCAGTGGTGCTGCAGCTGGCCTTGGCAGTAGACTATGCCATTATCCTCTGTCATCGGTTTATGGAGGAACATGAGGATAAGGACGCCAGGGAAGCGGTGATTGTGGCGCTGAGCAAAGCTATTCCGGAGATTTCTTCCAGCTCACTGACAACCGTGTCAGGTATGGTGGCCATGATGTTCATGCAGTTCAGAATTGGTTATGATATGGGAATCGTGCTGGCGAAGGCCATCGTGCTGAGCCTGTTCTCGGTATTTTTCCTTATGCCGGGTCTGCTGCTTACTTTTGCCAACGCTATAGATCATTCTCATCACAAAAGCTTTGTGCCCAATATTACGGTGGTGGGGAAATTCTGTGTACACACAAGGTTTATTATACCGCCTCTGCTGGTGTCAGTGGTGATTGCCGGCGCCATTCTGTCCGGCCGGGCAGACTATGTATATGATGTAAATACTTTGGAATCCAAGACCATGAGCGAGAATAAATTTTCCGTATCCATGGTCAATCAGGAATTCGGGACAGTGAATCAGCTGGCGGTGATTGTGCCCAACGGAGACTATGAAAAAGAAGGGCAGGCCCTGCGGGCGCTGGAGCGGATGCCGGAGGTGAATTCCTGTATGGGCCTGGCGAATATCGAGGCTATGGATGGTTATATTCTCACGCAGCAGCTGTCCCCCAGGGAATTTGCTGAGCTGATTGACATGGACATTGAGGTGGCAAATCTGCTTTACTCGGCCTATGCGGTGGACAACAGCAATTTCGGGGTGCTTTTGGGAGGGATTCATGAATATCAGGTGCCTTTGATTGATATATTTCTTTTCATTTATGAACAAAAGGAGAGAGGAAATATCACACTGGAGGACGATCTGGAGGAAACATTGACAGATGCTTACTCTCAGATCAGCATTGCGAAAGACCAGCTGCTGGGGGAGCGCTGCAGCCGCTTTGTGCTGGAGCTTGACCTGCCGGCGGAGGGAGAGGAGACTTACGAAGCCCTGGAGAGAATCCGCACTGCGGTGGCCAGATATTATAACATAGAAGACATTTACCTGGTGGGCAATTCCACCAGCAATAAAGATTTGAGCGATTCCTTTGCCACTGACAACGGTATTATCACCATACTGACGGCATTGTTTGTCATGGTGATTCTGCTGTTCACCTTCCAGTCCGCAGGACTTCCGGTGCTGCTGGTTGTAACCATTCAGGGAAGTATCTGGATGAATTTCTCCCTGCCCTATCTGACGGGGGAAGTGGTTTATTTCCTGGGATATCTGGTGGTTTCCGCCATTCAGATGGGAGCTACCATCGACTATGCCATCGTGATCACCAGCCGGTATATGGAGCTGAAAACCTATATGCCTATCAAAAAAGCTATTGTGGAGACCCTGAATCAGGCGTTCCCCACCATTGTGACCAGCGGTTCCATGCTGGTGGCAGCCGGCTTTATCATCAGCAATGTGTCCACCAATGCGGTGGTGGCGGCCATCGGCCTGGCGCTGGGAAGAGGAACGCTGACTTCCATCGGCCTGGTGCTGCTGGCTTTGCCCCAGACTTTGCTGATTGGAGATATTATCATTGAGAAGACAGCCTTTACTTTAAAGCGGGATATCACCAGGCCGCTTCCCACAGGAGGCCGGATCCGGATGTCCGGCCATATCAAGGGCTATGTGAACGGCGTGATAGATGGAGAGTTTTCTGGAGTCATCGACGGTGAGATGGGAGCGGTAGTGCGGGCGAAAGATGCGGTGGAACAGTTGAGGGAAGAACTGCCGGAAGGAGAAGTGCCGGAGGAACCGCCACAGCTGGAGGCTGTGGAAATCGGAGGGCCCGGGGAAGCCGGGAACGAATGGAGCAGAGACACCGAAGCCGGGGCAGGGCTGGACGGGGAAGTCGCGGAGACAGACACCACAGTCGAGAGAGGACCAGAGAAGGAAGTCGCGGAGACAGATACCACAGTCGGGAGCAGACCAGAGAGGGAAGTTAAAGAGATGGATAACGCTGGGGCAGGAAGGGCCGCGGAGCCGGATAACACCCGGACAGGAGAAGCTGCAGAAGGCGGAGATTTCCGGAGACTGGTTCCGGAAGAAGACCAGGAAACAGAAGGAAAGGGGGACATAAGAGATGATGCGGAATAGAAACAGGCGTATGGCATATGTATCTCTGACTTTAGCCGTTGTGTTGACAGCAGGAAACGCATTTCCTGTCACGGCGGCAGAAAATTCTTCGTTCCGCCAGTTCCTTTCCGGTAAAAACGGAGAAGAAGGGCCGGCTGAGGAGAAGGAATATACGACGATTTCCCTCTCCACGGAGGCAGACCTGCTTCAGCTGGCACGGGACTGTGAGCTGGATTCCTGGTCCAGGGATAAATATATCAGCCTGGAAAATGACATTGTGCTGCAGGAATATAAGGGTATAAATATTCCCAGCTTTGGCGGTATCTTTGAAGGCGGAGGATATACAATTTCCGGACTGGAGATTATGGCAGCCGGTTCTTCTATGGGGTTGTTCCGCTATGTGCAGGAGGGCGCTGTCGTGCGGAATCTGACTGTCTCCGGGAAGGTGCATCCGGAAGGCAGCAGGAGCCGGGCAGGGATTCTGGCAGGCGTCAATTATGGAAGGATAATCAACTGCAGTGTCTCCGGAAGCGTTACGGGGGCAGAGGAGATCGGCGGCATTGCCGGAATCAATGAGGAGACGGGAGAGATCAGACTTTGTCAGTCGGCGGCAGTGATTACCGGAGATCACTACACAGGGGGAATCTGCGGTGCCAACAAGGGAATCCTGAATAACTGTACCAATACCGGGAACATTAACACTCACAGTGTGGAGGTAAGCCATAGCCTGGAAAATATCACAGCGGAAGGGCTGGAGGATATCAACAGCGCGGAAAATGTGGCGGTGCACACAGATACGGGAGGCATTGCGGGCTATTCCGAGGGGAAAATATACTATTGCAGCAATTCAGGTACCATAGGGTATCAGCATGTGGGATATAATACAGGAGGCATTGTGGGCAGGCTGCATCAGGGCTATCTGCAGAACTGCACCAACACGGGGCATGTGCTGGGCAGAAAAGATGTGGGCGGCATCGCGGGCCAGATGGAGCCGTTCCTGGAAATCCAGTATTTGAATGATAAGCTGAGTGAAATCGACAGGGAGGCGGGCGTTTTCTTTGATCTGCTGGAGGCTTCTCATGAGGAGCTGAGCGGTTACAGTGCGCAGGCTTCCGCGCTTGCGGGAAGCATCAGCAGTCACATGACGAACGCTTCTGAGGCGGCGGGAAACCTTACCGGAACGGCCAATGACCTGTGGTATATCTATAACCAGGAATTGACGGGAATCAATGATGACTTAAGCCGCCTGAACAGGGAGTGGGCGGATCAGGCGGAGGCGGATGGACTGCATCCGACCAGTAAGGACCATTCCGTGGAGACGGACGGACTGTATCCGACCAGTGAGGACCATTCTGCCGGAAACGCCGGAGGACCAGGCAGACCGGAAAATGGCAACGGAGCATCAGGCAGAACAGAAGGAGACGACGGAGCGTCAGGTGATACCGGAGAAGATAATGGAGCCATGGAAGGCGCAGGGAACAATGCCTCAGATAAGGATAAAACTGACCAGGGCGACATTAAGCTGCCGGATATAGACATTGGCGGAGACGGTAAATTTCCGTCGGAAGGACTGCCGGGAGATCTCATCCCGGATAGCCCCCGGGTGGATGTGGAAAGCTACCTGGCAGCACTGCGGCGGTTCGGGGAAGGCACCAGCACCCATCTGACCAATATCACCTCCGCCACAAATGACAGAAGCGGAGGAATCAACGAGAATCTGAGCAGATTGAACAGTGAGCTTCGGGAGGCCGGAAATCAGCTGCAGCAGCTTGCGGATGTGCTGCAGCAGGGGACAGACAGAACTTCCGCTAATGTGGATGCTTTGATGAATCAGGCAAAGGTCCTGCGCCGCAGTATCAACGAGCTGCGGGATGATCTGTTCCGCTATGAAGGCATTACCATAGAGGATGCTTCCGACGAGGCGGCAGGAGGGGATCTGGTGAATGTGGGAGCGCCTGACGGGGAAGAGGAAGAAGCCTACTATGATACTACTTCTTTCCAGCAGGGGAAGATAACGCTTTCCGTCAATCGGGGAACCGTGGAGGCGGATGCCAATGTGGGCGGTATTGTGGGACAGATTGCCACAGAATATGACTTTGACCCGGAAGATGACATCAGTGTCAGCGGCGTTGAGAGCTTCAACATTGAGCAGACCGTGAAGGCGGTGGTCAGAGAAAGCCGCAATCTGGGAAGTATAACGGGAAAGAAGGATTGTGTGGGAGGCATAGCAGGAAAGGCGGACTTTGGAGCGGTGATTTCCTGCGAATCCTATGGCCCGGTATGCAGTACGGGAGGAAGTTATGTGGGCGGGATTGCCGGCGTTTCGGCGTACTGTATCAGGAGCTGCTATACCATGGGAAACCTCAGTGGGAAGGACTATATAGGCGGCATCGCGGGAAAGGGCTGTGATATTTTCTACAGTTATGCCTATCCCCAGGTGGAGTATTCGGGAGAATATGCTGGTTCTATAGCAGGATGGCTGGAAGAAGAGGGAATTCTCTGCAGGAATTACTATGTGAAGGGAAGGACTCCCGGGGTGGATTCCATCGGGTATGAGAATGGTGCCACACCTTTGGATTACACGGAATTTTGCAGCAGAGAAGGTGTGCCGGAAGCATTTTCCCGGTTTACCGTGCGTTTTATGGCGGAGGGGAAGGAGCTGGCCTCTTTCCAATGTGCTTATGGAGAAGCGATTGACAGGACGAAGCTTCCTGAGGTGCCGGAGAAGGAGGGCTTTTATGGGAGCTGGCCGGAATTTGATTTTGATTGTGTGATCGGCAATCAAATCCTGGAGGCCCGGTACGAGAAATGGATCACCTCTCTGGCCAGCAGGGAGACGGATGAAAACGGCAGACCGCTGGTATTGGTGCAGGGTGAGTTCCTGCCGGAGGATGAGCTGAAACTGGAGGTAAACCAGGAGAGCGGCACAGAGCTTTCCATTGTCCGGACAGACGAAAACGGGCAGGAATCCGGGCGGTATGAACAGCCTGTCATAGTGCGGGTACTCTGTGAGGACACGGAAAATGCGGCGGTGGAGACAGAGACAGAATCCGGGTACAGCCGGACGGAGAGCACTGTGTTGGGAAGCTATCTGGAGTTTTCCATGGACCGGCCCGGAACTTTCCGTGTGATTATGGAGGAAAAGGATAATCACGGAAAAATTATCGTGGTATGTGCCGCAGGTGGAGCAGTCGTTGTACTGCTGCTTATCGGGTTGCTGATTAAAAAAAGGAAGCGGCAGCCTGCCAGGCAGGATTAGCGCTGCGAAGGTGGGACAGCCATGGAAAGGGCTGCAGAAAAAGAGTTACGATTTACAGCAGGCGGATAGAAAAGCAGGATTTCCATGATCTATATCGTGCCATGGAAGAGGGAGATGCGGAAAAGATGGGAGAGATACTGAGTGAACAGCTCTTTTCCACCATCAGTTTTTATGACAGCGCGGAGAATTTCTACCATGGCTTCCTGGGGGGCATCCTGAGCCAGAGTGAGAATTATCTGGTGAAATCCAACAGAGAGTCGGGAAAGGGGCGATCGGACATCTGCATGAAAAGTCCTTCCCTGCGGGGCAGATCATTTATTCTGGAGGTAAAGGTATCAGATTCCATTGATGATCTGGAGGCGGACGCGAAGAAAGCATTGCGGCAGATATACGATAAGAAGTATATGGATGAACTGCGGATGGAAGGGTATCGGAAGATTGACTGCTATGGAGTTTCCTTTTATCGGAAAGACTGTGAAGTGCGGTTTGGAAAGTGAGAATGCGGCGTTTTTTTGAAAACCAGGTGCCGCGGTGGCTGCGGTATGGCTTATACTGATAGAAAAGGGCAGAGGGCTGCCTGCTATTACGGAAGAAAAGGCGGGTTACAATCATGCAGACAGACTATAAGAATAAGGGAATCACACTTTTAAAAAAGGGTCAGAAGGGCATGATTCATGCCGTATTCAGCCGCTTCGGCCTGGTGCTTCTCCTGCTGGTGGTACAGGCGCTTCTCCTGATCGGAGCATTTCTGTGGTTCAGAGAATACCAGCCCCAGTATTACGGGGCAATGATGCTGCTGGACATTGTGATTGTAATCTGGATTTTGAACAGCAATATCAACCCGACGGCGAAAATCACATGGTTCGTTGTGATTGCGGTTATGCCGGTATTCGGTGTGCTTCTGTTTCTGTATACAAAGAGCGATATCGGACACAGAGCTTTGAAAAAGCGTGTGGACGAGATTATTACCGGGACGAAAGAGGATATCCCTCAGCAGCAGGAAGTGATAGACAGACTTATCCGGGACAATGGGGCGGTGGCAACGCTGGCTCATTATATCGGCAGAAGCAGCTGCCATCCGGTCTATGACAGGACGGCTGTGACCTACTTCCCTTTGGGGGAGGACAAATTCGAGGAGATGCTGAAGCAGCTGGAAGCGGCCGAGCATTTTATCTTTATGGAATACTTTATTGTGGCCGAGGGAGAAATGTGGGGACAGGTGCTGGGGATCCTTGTCCGGAAGGCGGCCCAGGGAGTGGATGTGCGTATGATGTATGACGGTTCCTGCGAGTTTGCCCTGCTGCCTCGGGATTATCCGAAGCGACTCCGGGCGCTGGGGATTCGCTGTAAAGTATTTTCACCGGTGACGCCTTTTATTTCCACACATTACAATTACAGGGACCACAGGAAGATTCTGGTCATCGACGGACACACTGCCTTCAACGGAGGGGTGAATCTGTCGGATGAATATATTAACCGGAAGGTGAAGTTCGGGCATTGGAAGGATACCGCCGTCATGGTGAAGGGAGAGGCGGCGAAAAGCTTTACATTGATGTTCCTGCAGACCTGGGGGATAGACGAAAGAGAGCAGGAATATAAGCATTTTCTGTCCTGTCCGGCCTTGCCGGTTCAGTGGGCGAAGGGGTATGTCATCCCCTATGGTGACTGCCCGCTGGACGATGAGAAGGTGGGAGAGCGGGTGTACATGGATATTCTGAACCGATCTCTCAAATATGTACATATTATGACCCCCTATCTGATTCTGGACGGCGAGATGGAGACCGCTCTGAAATTCGCGGCGGAGAGAGGGGTTGAGGTGGCGCTGATTCTTCCGGGGATTCCCGATAAGGCCATTCCCTATGCCCTGGCGAAGACCCATTATAAGTCTCTGCTGGAATCGGGGATAAAGATATACGAATATACGCCGGGCTTTGTCCATGCCAAAGTATTTGTCTGTGATGACGCAGAGGCGGTGGTGGGGACCATCAACCTGGATTACCGCAGTCTGTATCACCATTTTGAATGCGCCACCTACATGTATGACACAGACTGCATTCCGGACATCGAGGCGGATTTCCAGGCCACGCTGGCAAAATGCAGGCAGGTATCCCGGGAGATGATCCGCAGGGAAAAATGGCATGTGAAGCTGGTGGGATGTCTGGCCAAGGCGGTGGCGCCGCTGTTGTAAGCACAGACACCGGCCAAAAGCTGATAAGAAATATTTAAGCAGGATGAACTGGCTGGACTTTTCAGTGTCAGAATTCATACTCGTTCTTCGTATAAAAGAATCTGACTTCCTTCAGGCAGTCTTTTTTTCCCCCCGCATTAAAAGTGAGAATAAAGCGTTTGGAGGCCACGGCCGGGAAGGTGCAGATTGCTTTATGACCTACCTGATATCCTTCATGGAAAAGCAGACGTCTTCCTGCCGGAACAGGCTGGGAATAAATCTGAAATCCGTGTATGGATTCCCCTTCTTCCAGATGCTCGGAAAGCATAATGCAGTTGACAGTTGTTTCTTCCGGCAGATCAATGATCAGCTCTTCTTTTTCTGCATCCAGAAGCGGACTTTCCAAAATAAGGAGCGGGTTATGGAAGCGCTCCCGCAGAGCCCGGCCGAATTCCAGCAGCCGTGTTGCATCCTCTTCCGGCAGTTGTCCGGATGCATCCGGTCCGATATTCAGCAGCAGGTTGCTTCCCCTTCCCACCGTATAGTCATAGATTCCCATCAGCTGGTCCAGTGTCTTCACTGTATCCTGATCCTGTTCGCTGGCAAACCAGGTGTCCCGGCGCATTCTGATATCGCATTCCGCCGGAAGGAATCTGCGGTTTTCCAACAAATCCTTTTTGCCGGTACGCACGGAGAAATCCAGAGCCTCCACTTCATTATAATTGCGGATGGGCGCAATTCCTTCCTCATTTCCAATCCATCTGGTATCGGGATCCCACATATTAAAAATCAGAATCCCAGGCTGCAGGGTACGGATGACTCGGATGATTCTCTCCTGGTCATATTCATGGCCTTCCGAGCCGCAGCCGTCGAACCAGAGGTAATCAATTTTGCCATAATCGGTCAGAAGCTCCGATATCTGATCGATAAAATTCTGGTCATATTCCGCGGCTGTCAGCTTTTTCCCGATAATGTTTGCATCTGCCGGAGAAAAGTACAGTCCCACTTTCAGGCCGTATTCCCTGCAGGCCGCCACATAATCCGCCACCACATCACCGCTGCCGCCCTTCCAGGGGGTCTGGGAGATATTATAGGAAGTATATTTGGACGGCCAGTTTGCGAAGCCGTCATGATGCTTGCAGGTCATAACCGCGTAAGCGGCTCCCGCTTCTTTTGCAGTTCGAATCCACTGCCTGCAGTCCAGATTCGGCGGATTGAAGCCGTCGGGAGTCATTTCCGCCTCCTTGCCGTCCCAGTCTATGTGTCCGGGATAGAAGGTGCGGATTCCGAAATGGAAAAACAGGCCGAATTCCCATTCCATAAATTCCAGCTGCTTTTGCGTTGGTCTTGCTTTCATGTAAGAGCCTCCTTGCCATATAGTCTCTTCCTTTTTCGGAAGATTGTTTTTACTGCATGACATGCAACTATATTACCACATTTTTTTGTTTTTATCATTAAGTACTTGCTGTCAGGCCTGTAACATTTTATGAGGAGGTTTTGGCTTGCATTAAGTCAACTTTTTGCAATTATTATGATTTTGGATGGTTCCCAACTATGATAAAATAAAAAATGTAATAGTTTGGGCAGGTTCCTGGACTGTGACGAAAAAATACAGATTTTCAGGCTGCGGAAAGGAAGGGAGGCCATATGCTTCAGAGGGATGTCTTTCAGGATATAGCGGACAATCGAATTCAGGTGACGGAAAAGCACTGTGAAATTCCGCCTGTGGATAAAAACGACCGGTTGTTTGAAAAAAGTGACAAACCGTTTCCCTATAAGGAGGTGTATTTCAGACAGGAGGTTTCCTATGAGGAGCGGTTGAATGCTTTTGAAAAGGAGCTTGAGACACTGAGGGAAAAATACCGGCCGTTTATGGAGAATCACCTTCCTGTACAGGAGACGGGGACGGAAATCACGGAGCTTGTATCGTTTGAGTTTCGATATCTGGAAAAGGGAGAGATCTTCACGGACAGAAACAGAGGGGATGCGGTCTGGGAGAAGGTGACACTGCCCGATTACAGGGGACCTGCGGGAGAGGACGGCAAGTGGAAGGGATATTACAGAACCTGCTTTGCCGGGAGAGAGCGTGGAACGCAGGAAAGAGCAGTACTACAGTTTCAGAGTGTGGATTATATTGCAAGAGTGTATGTGAACGGATGTTTCGTGGGAAGTCATGAAGGGCTGTTCGCTCCTTTTTCTTTTGATATTTCTGATTACATATATGCAGGCGGAGATAATGAGCTGGTTATAGAGTGCCAGAACGACATTCCTATGATGGGTGTGGGAGATTTGCTGGACGGCGACAAGCTGTATGCGGCTACCGGGCCGGGCTGGGATGACCCGGAGACAGGGTGGCATCATTGTCCGGCAGGCGCAGGAATCACGGGAAGGGTGACGCTGGAGTATCGTCCCTGTGTCTATGTGGAGGATGTGTTCGTCTGTCCGGATATTGACACCCATACGGCGCAGGTGAGAGTGGGGGTCCGCAATTATACGGACACGCTGCAGAAGGGGTATGAATTGAAGCTGCGGATTCTCCCCAGGAATTTCCATGGGGAGACACTGGCGGAATATACACATCCGGTGCCTTATATCGGCGTGGGGCAGAACGAATATCGCTTTGTGATTGCACTTGAAAATTATAGATTGTGGGAGCCGGAGACCCCCTGGCTGTACGGTGCGCTGCTGGAGCTGGCACCGGTGGAAGCGGGAGAAAATGCATCGGGGCCGGCGGCCGAAGCGGGAAAGAATTCTGCTGAAAGTACACCGTCAGGAGCAGGAAAAGTCGGGGCGGCCGAGTCCGAAGGAAAAAAGAAGGAGAGGAAGGGCAGGCAGTCAGAAGTCCAGGTTTCCCGTGTAAGCCGCCTGACAGAGACGGTGGGAATCCGCAAGTTTGTCAGTGACGAGAACAGCACTCCCAAAGGGAAATTTTACCTGAACAATCGTCCCGTGGTGCTGCGGGGAGCCAATGAGATGGGGCATCTGCAGCAGTGCGTGATGCAAAAGAACTGGGACACGCTGGTGGATGATATCCTGATTGCAAAACTCTGTAATATGAATTATTACCGTGTGACCCAGAGGCCGGTGCAGCGGGAGATTTATGATTACTTTGACATGCTGGGCATGATGCACCAGTGTGACCTGCCGCTGTTCAGCTTTATGCGCAGGCCTCAGTTTGCGGAAGGAGTGCGTCAGTGCGTGGAGCTGGAACATCTGATTCGCAATCATCCTTCCTCGGTGATGGTGACGCTGATCAATGAGCCCATGTCCATCAGAAAGACAGAAGACCCGAAATCCAAGGGCTCTGTCAGGAGTGTGACCAAGGGGCACAGGCATTTGATGCGGGATGAGCTGGAAGCATTTTTTGTGGCGGCCAGACAGGCTATTTATACGGAAAATCCCGGGCGTGTGGTGAAAAATGTGGAGGGGGACTACGAACCGCCCACAGTGGAAGGAATGCCGGATTTCCATTGCTATACCATGTGGTATTCCCATCACGCAATGCCCATCGGCAAGCTGCTGGCCGGGTATCTGCCAGCTATAAAGACCGGCTGGATGGCAGGCTGCGGAGAGTACGGCGCGGAGGGACTGGACAATCTTCATGTGATGAAGACCAGGTACCCGAAGGAATGGCTGGAGACGGATGAGAAGGGGCGCTGGTATCCGGATAAAATCCTGCGTTCCCAGACCCATTCTCTCCAGGGAGACTGGTATCAGGAGCAGGAGACCATGGAGGATTGGGTCAGGGAGAGTCAGATTTTCCAGGCGAAAGCCACGGCTCTGATGACGGACGCTTTCCGCAGACGGGCGGATATCATCAGTCATACGGCTATTCATTTGCTGATTGACGCCTGGCCGGCAGGCTGGATGAAAACGCTGGTGGACTGTGAACGGGTGCCGAAGAGAGCCTATTTTGCCTATCGGGACAGCCTGATTCCTGTGAGGATGAATTTCTACTGTCCCAGGACTTATGTCTACGGCGGGGAGAAGGTGCCGGTGGAGGTGTGGCTGCTGAACGACAGCGGAGAGGACAGGTATCTGGAAGTACAGGCTGTCTCGGGACAGGAGAATTTCCGGCTTGCGGGTCTGGCGGAGGCTGCATCTTCTACATTCCTGGGTACGATGGAAGTGACAGTTCCACAGGTGTCGCAGGTGACGCAGGTGACCGTGGAGGGCTGTGTCAGAGATGTGACAGATAAGCAATCCGGGCAGGAGACAAATACTCCGGCGGCAGAAAATGTGGAAGGAAGGCTGACCAGTGCGGATGTGACGCAAGCAGAGACAACGCCGGAGAAAGCATCTGTGGCCGGTGCCAGTGAAGGTCAGGCAGAAAAGACATCCCAGGCTGTCGTTTCGAAACCGACTGTCGTCTGCCAGGGACGGCCGGAAGAGGTTTCCGCGGCTATCGTCTCGGAAACCACAGCCTTCGGCGAAGGCCGGCTGTACGGGGAGAAGCTTACGTTGACGGCTTATCCCGCAGAGTGGAGAATTTCTCCGGAGGAGCTTGAGAAAAACGGTTCCCTGACAGATGCCGGCTCCGGTCATGTGATTCTGCCGCCGCTTACGGAGGAGAACAGGATCAGACTGGAAAAAGCAGCGGAGAAAATCACGGAAGAGGGCGGAACTGCCGTACTTCTGTGGGGAGATAACAAGAGTGTTGGTTTTGAAATGCTGGGAGAACGTATTGAACTGAAGAAATGCCAGGAAGTATTTTTCGCGGCGACGGATGAGGAGTATCGACATTTTTCTCTGGATATGCTGTACAATGGTCGGGAGGGATATATTGACGTGCTGGGCGGTTATGTTGTGGATACTGCGCTGGAGGGGAGCATCAGAGTATTTACCTATGCGAGAGGTGGATTCTATGACAGCAGCGGCGTCAAAGGAAAACTGCCCTTTGTATTGGAGATCCCGGCAGGAAGAGGGAAGCTTCTGGCGGTGAGTCTGGAGACGGAAGGACGTATGGGCGTGAACGCCAATCTGGACGCTTTGCTGCGGGGCAGATGAGGAAGAGCCCTGTGCAACAAGCGATACAACCTTGCATGGAAAAGAATAAAAATAAATTGGAAAATTTTGTATTAAAACGGAGGAAAGTATGGAAACAGGAAAAAAGGTAAGGATTATCAGGGAAGCCACAGGGAGTAAGCGGATTGAGACTGGTCTTGTCAGAATTGAAGAAGCGCTGAAAAGCCGCGGGTTTGCGTATGACTGTGTGACGGAAGAGGCATGGGAGGCTGGGAAGCAGCGGACCGGCATCAGCGGCATCTATGTGGGAACCAGACAGGAAGGCGGCCTGATTCGAAGACTGGAGGAAGAGAAGCTTCTGCTATATCATACGGAGGCGCCGGAGGGAGAAGGATTTTATCTGGTATTCCTGTCGGGACTGAATCTGTTTGTGGCTGTGGGCGGGACGGAGACAGGCGCACTTTACGGCGCCATGGCACTGGCGGACAGGATTCGCGCAGAAGAGACAGAAGCGGTGGCGGATCACGATCTGGCATTTGCGGACGCGCCTGCATTTCGGCTGAGAGGTCCGGCGGTGGGGCTGCAGCTTACGAAAGTGGAGCCGCCCAGGCTGACTTATGAATATCCTATCACGCCCGCAAGATTCCCCTGGTTCTATGACAAAACGTTGTGGGAGAAGTTCCTGGAACAGCTGCTGGAGGAACGCTGCAACGTGCTGTATCTCTGGACGGGACAGCCGTTCTCTTCGCTGGTGAAGCTGGAGGATTATCCGGAGGCCCTGGAGGTGACGGAGGAGGAATACCAGAAGAACAGGGAGATGTTCGGGTGGCTCACAGAGGAATGTGACCGCAGGGGTATCTGGCTGGTGCTGAAATTTTACAGCATTCATATTCCGCTGCCTCTGGCCCAGAAGCATCATGTGGATTTGCTGCAGACATCCATCACGGAGCTGAATCGCGATTATACCTATAAATCCATTGTGAAGTTTATCGCTTCTTTCCCCCATATCGGTCTCATGGTGTGTCTGGGAGAGGCGCTGCGCGGGCTGCAGAATAAGACGGACTGGTTCATCCAGACGATCATTCCGGCTGTGAAGGAAGGGGTCAGAGAAGCGGGCTTAAAGGAGCTGCCGCCATTGATTCTGAGAGGCCATGACTGTGACCCCAATGCAGTTATGGAACAGGCGGTGCCGCTGTATGACCATCTCTATACCATGTGGAAATACAATGGGGAGGGGCTGACAACCTATCTGCCCGGAGGGAAATGGCAGGATATTCATGTGCGTCTGGCCTCTCATGGACAGACTCATATCATGAATGTACATGTGTTGGCGGATTTGGAGCCTTTCCGTTATGGAGCCACCGAATTTATCCAGAAATGTATGCAGGCGGGGAGAAGCAGGCTGAGCTGCAACGGTTTGCACCTGTATCCGCTGTTCTTCTGGGACTGGCCTTATGCGCCGGATAAAGAGCAGGAGAGGCTGCTGCAGATGGAGAGAGACTGGCTGTGGTATCGGGCGTGGTTCCGCTATGCCTGGAATCCGGACAGAGATCCGGAGACGGAGCGGCTTTACTGGAGGGATGTGTTCGCCGGACATTTTGCGGTGGATACGGACAGCGCCCACAGGATTTACAGGGCGGTGAATGCTCTGGGACAGTGCGCGCCGCGTATCTTACGCCGGGTGGGAATCACCGAGGGAAATCGGCAGACCATGAGTCTGGGAATGACCATGAGCCAGTTTACAAATGTGAAGCGTTACAGGCCCAATTACGAACTGTGGAGATCCGTTTCCACGCCGGGAGAGCAGCCGGATGATGAAATCCGCAGAATGCTGGCCGGGGAACCCTTTTATGGGGAGACCACGGCGGATATGTGCGCTGAAACGGTATATTATGCCCGGACAGCCGCATGGCTTTTCCGGTCTGTGCAGGAAAAAGCAGGGAAGAACCGGCAGGAGCTGGCACACTGGCTTACAGATGCGGAAGCTATGGAGGAACTTACGCTGAGCTATGCGAAGAAGCTGGAAGCGGCATTCTGCATTCTGCATTATAAATATACCATGGACGAAAATCTGCGGGGTGATCTGACTTTATTGGAAGACGCTGTGGCCCCCTGGGAAGAGAGTCTGGAGCATTACCGCAGACTGGCAAAGCTCACAGACCGGACGTATCTCTATGCCTGCAGTATGCAGACCAGACAGCGGAAAATTCCATTCACAGACGGTTCGGCCTATGGACACTGGACCCAGTGCCTGCCGGAGTATGAGAAGGAATTTGCCTGCTTTAAGGCGCATCTGGAGGAAATGAAGAAAGGCATTTTCCCCGGTGGAAGGGAAGAAGAGCAGGAGGCGGAAGCCCTGAGCGGAGTGCCTTTTGCGCTTGAAGAATGTGCCTGCGAAACCTATACAGTGCAAAAGGGCGAGAGTATTTTTACGGATATGGCGGCTCCCATTACCATGCTGGCGCCGGAATTGAACGGGCTCACAGGGATTCGCTTTGGCCTTGGCAGTGCCATGTCCGAAGGCGCAAGAATTGTCCTGAAGGTTTCACAGGATGTAAAAGTGTTGATTGCCTATATGAATGCAGGAGGTGTGGAATGGCTGAAGCTTCCAGATCTGGAGACCAATACCCACGCGGATGACAGAGGGGGCTTAAGCGTGGTGTATGCCAATGCGCTGCAGGCGGAGAATTGCCCCAACTGCAATATTCATGCTTACTTTTATGAGAAGGGAACCCATGAGATTTACATGGGAACAGGCGGCTTTACCATTGTGGGAGTGGTGCCTGCGAATGCGGAACTTCAGGCGAGAAATGCCGGGCTTTCCGGGGAGACGCCGGAGAAGCTGGACTGGCTGTATGAGTAACGGATGCATGACAGTTCAGGCTGAGAAATGAGTGGTTGTAAATAGTCAGGAGTGAAAAAACGAGGGCTGCCAAATGACAGCCCTCGTTTTTCGGTCGTTTTTCGATTTTCTGTCACTCAATCTGCCGCATTTTCAGATTCTTGCGGTAGGTATTAGGGGACTGATTGAAATATTTCTTAAACTGCCGGTTGAAATAAGTCTGGCTGGAGAACCCCGCCATGTCGGAGATATCCTTCAGCCGAACGGAATTATCCTCCATAAGCCTTGCCGCATATTTTAACCGCTCCTCGTTCAGATAGTCGTTGAAATAGTATCCTGTCTGCTGGTGGAAGATGGAACCCAGATAGGAGGGATGCATATCCAGCTGAGCCGCAAGGGTTTTCAGGGAGATATCCTTGTTGGAAAAATCATGGATAATCTCGATGATGCGGTTTACATACTGATGTGTAATCCCGGCGCCTGCACTTTCCAGCATTTCCTGCACAGTGATCGCCAGCTCCTTCAGATAGGCGAGAATCCCTTCCGGATTTTCTTTGTCGCAGATGACTTTGCTCACAAGGGAGGCAATCAGTTCTTCGTCAGAGCCGGCAGGCATCAGGCTGATACATCGATTCACCACAGCCAGCTCCAGGGAGATACGCCTTTCCGGGGAGACATGACTCATGATATTTTCAATGCCGGTCAGATAGGCGTCTGCGGTAACGTCGGATAAATCCTGCTCAATCAGAAGCTGGTCCTTCATGGGGAAAACGAAATTGCGGCAGACGATGAAGTCCACAGGCGTATAGCACAGACAGGCATATTTTCTGACTTCATGGTAGCTGCCGCTCACATCCGCGTAATTATCCACCGTACCTCCCACAGATACGAAGAAAGGAAAACCCATCATGGGACGCAGGCGGTTGATTTCGTTCTGAAAACGGAAAATATTAAAATTCCCGGAGGAACTGCTGAGGATGCAGACAAAGCGGGAGGGAGTCTCGAAATAAAAATGAGCACTGTAATTTCCCACGAACATGGAAAGCAGAGCATCAAAAAGCTCCGGCATCCGTCCTGCCGCGGAGCCTGTGACGGCAAAAAGGATGACAGTATAGTTGTCCAGCTGCAGATTAACTCCCAGCATGGAGGCTCTGGTAAGAAATTCTTCCTCGCTTAAATTTCCCTTGCACCAGCTCTCCACAAAATTACTGCGGAAAGTCAGCATGGCGGGACCGAAATTCTCCGATATTTTGCTTCGGTTATCCAGATGGCTGACAATAGTACTCAGGGATTCCGACAGCTCTTCCGGGTCCAGAGGCTTCAGCAGGTAATTTTCCGCGCCCTCCTGCATGGCGGAACGCACATAGGCGAAAGTGTCGTAGGCGGAGAGTACCAGAATGGAGATAGAAGGATTAATCCGCTTGACCTCTTTGATTAAATCCACCCCTGACATCTGAGGCATGGAGATGTCTGTCAGCAGAAGATGGGCGGGGTGACTTTTTATGTAGGAGAGCGCGTCGGGGGGACATGTTGTGGCCAGAGCAATCTCCATATTGAAACCAAACCAGTCAATTGCTTTCTGCAAATCATCCAGCACAAATTCTTCATCATCCACACAGATTACCTGATACATATGCTTCCTCCCGTTTGAGTCCCCGTCCCTTTTCCGCGATAGTACAGACGGGGAATAACTGTCCCCTTTTTTCATCATAGCCAACAGGAAACGGAAAGTCAAGACAGGAATTCAGGTTGAATTAGTGAAAAAAAGTGGGATGTTTTCAAAAGTTTCCCGAAAGAACGGGCTGTATAATGGAGAAAAAGGAGGACGATATCCATGGATTATTATTATGAAACAGCGAAAGGCAGCTTTCAGCCGAGCTTTGAGTCTCTGTATCATTTTTCATGCCCTGAATGGTTCCGCAATGCAAAATTCGGCATCTGGTCCCATTGGGGCCCTCAGTCTGTGCCCATGTACGGAGACTGGTATGCCAGGAATATGTATGTGGAAGGCTCACCGCAGTATCTTTATCACCTGAGAACTTACGGACATCCTTCCAAATTCGGTTATAAGGATATTGTACAGCTCTGGAAGGCGGAGAATTTCAATCCCGGAGAGCTGATGAGCCGGTATAAAAAGGCAGGCGCCAGATATTTTGTGGCACAGGCCATGCACCATGATCACTTTTTCAACTATCCTTCTGCCAGAAATCCTTTCAACAGTGTAAATTACGGTCCCCACGGGGATATTGTGGGACTTTGGAAGGAGGCGGCCGGGAAGGAGGGACTGGTATTCGGTCTTAGCGAGCATCATGGGGCGAGCTTTGAATGGTTCAACACCAATAAGCTCTGTGACAAAAAGGGGCCCATGGCGGGCGTCCCCTATGACGGTTATGACCCGGAATGGAAGGACTTTTACCATGATAATGCTTTCACCGTGGAGCCGGGATATGTGCGGCATCATTATACCTGGGACGAGAGATGGTATCCGGTATGGTATGAGGACATCAAAGAGGTAGTGGACCGGTATGAGCCGGAACTGCTGTACTCGGACGGAGCGTTGCCTTTTTACCGGAATTATGCGGATGTTACGGATCCCACGTGGCTTCCGGGTCTTTCCATAGCCGCCCACCTGTATAATTCCAGCGAGGCGAAATACGGGGAGAACAGAGCTGTGTACCTGCATAAGGACAAGCGGGAAGAGTATCACCGCATCGGCCTGCTGGATTTTGAGCGCAGTATGGGCGACGAGATCAGGGAGAATCCCTGGCAGACAGATACCTGCCTGGGCCACTGGTTCTATGACGTGCGGGAAACCTACAAAACTGCCGTACAGGTGACGGACCTGCTGGTGGATATTGTGTCAAAGAACGGAAATCTGCTGCTGAATCTCCCCCAGAGGCCGGACGGCACACTGGATGAAGAGTGCAGTTTTATCCTGGATGGGATTACAGCCTGGATGAGCGTAAACGGAGAAGGCATCTATGACACCCGGCCCTATCAGGTAAGCGGCGAGGGCGTTACGGCGGCGGAGGCAGAGAAGGAAACTGTATGGACACCCTATGATGTGCGCTATACCCAGAAAGGAAATACAGTCTATGCATTCCTGATGGGGAGACCCCGCACGGCGGCCTTGCACTGCCTGAGGGATGCATCTTCCGTGAAGTCAGTATCACTGCTGGGATACGGGGAACTGGCATTTTCATCGGACATGGGAATTCTGACTGCGGCGCTTCCGGAAGGCTATATGCCGGAAGGCGCATGGTGCCTGAAGATTTCGTTTTGAAAGGAGCAGAATATGGAAAACCAACGGAATATGCTGCAGGTGGAACTGAAGAAAAGGGGAGTGCCGGAAATAGGCCTTCCCACGGAACCGGAAGCCAGGAAGAAGAGGCTGGAAGAAATCAGGAATCTGCTATGCAGGGAATTGTACGGTTATGCCCCCATATTCCCATTGAAGGTGGAGGGTGTGGAGACGAAGCGGGACGATAACGGTTATGGCGGGAAAGCCATTATTTTGCAGCTGGAGATACGGGTGACTTCTCCTTTTGCCTATACATCCTTTCCGGCCTGTGTGGCCCTGCCCAAGGGGAAGGAAAAGCCGCCGCTGTTTCTGCACTATACGTTTGCCAATGCCGTGGGGGACGGTATGGGGGAGGAGCTCATCGACCGAGGCTATGGCCTGGCTTCTCTCTACTATGAAGCTGTGACGCCAGACAAGGAGGACGGCTTCCTGAACGGGGCCGGATCGTTTTGCAGGCGGAATCCCTATGATTCCTGGGGGAAGATTGCCATATGGGCCTGGGCCGGCTCAAGGCTTCTGGATGTGTGTCTGGAAAAGGAACTGGCGGATCCTGGGCGAATCGCAGTGGTGGGACATTCAAGGCTGGGGAAGACGGCGCTGCTGGCGGGAGCTCTGGACGATCGCTTCAGCATGGTGGTCAGCAATGATTCCGGCTGCGGCGGTATTGCCCTGTACCGGGGGAAAAAGGGAGAGCAGCTGGCGGACCTGAAAAAGAATGCGGGTTACTGGTTCTGCGGAAATATGGCAGACCTTGTGGGACGGGAAGAGGAAATGCCTTTTGACGCCCATTATCTGGCGGCACTGACTGCGCCCAGGCACCTCTATGTGGCAAGCGCGTCGGAGGATGACTGGGCGGACCCGAAGTCGGAATTCCTGACCTGTGTGGCCGGTTCGGAGGCTTATGAAACCTGGGGACTTTCAGGGCTGATATGTCCGGACAGGTATCCGGAGCCCGGAGAGGCATTCCCGGAGGGACATATCGGTTATCATCTCAGGAAGGGGACACATTATCTGGCCAGAGAGGACTGGCACCGTTTTATGGAGTATCGGGAGAAACACAACATCTGAGATAAAGTGAAGGTTTTCAGGCGATTCTTGAATTTATGAAAAAAAGTGAAATGTTTTCAATTCAAGGGATATCGGGTGAAAGCTATAATGAAGAAAAGAAAACAGGAGGGGCTGACGATATGTCGAAAAATGTTGTGTATAAACCTGCGAAGAAGCAGTTAAGCAAGAGACTGTATGAGTATCGCTGGGTATATTTCCTGGGGCTTCCGGGACTGATTCTGTTGTTTACGTTTCATTATCTGCCCATGCGCGGTCTGCTCATGGCCTTTGAAGATTACAATCCTCATATGGGTATTCTGGGAAGTCCCTGGGTGGGATTCAAACATTTTGCAACTTTGTTCCAGGATGCGAAATTCTACAATATGCTGCGCAACACGCTTGTCATCAGCGGTCTGAATCTCCTTACTTTTCCGGCGCCTATTATACTGGCGCTGATTCTGAATGAGGTGCGCAACAGCAAATTTAAAAAGTTTATACAGACTTCCGTGTACCTGCCGCATTTCCTGTCCTGGGCCATTGTGGTCAGTCTGACCTTTTTTCTGTTGTCCACGGAACAGGGCGTTGTGAACAAAATTGCGGCATCCTTTGGAAAGGAGCCCACTGCTTATCTGTTCAGCACCACTGCTATTTATCCGATTATCGTCATACAGTCCCTGTGGAAGGGAATTGGCTGGGGATCCATCGTCTATCTGGCGGCCATTGCCGGGGTGGACCAGTCTCTGTACGAAGCGGCGAAAATGGACGGCGCAAGCCGGCTTCAGTGTATCATGAAGATTACACTTCCCAGCATTATGCCCACAGTAGTGGTTATGCTGATTCTGAAGATGGGTTCTATCATTTCGGTAGATTTTGAGCAGGTATTCCTGATGAACAATGCCATGGTGAAGAAACAGCTGGAAGTATTTGAAATCTACATATATAACAACGGTATTGCAGGAGGAAGCACCCAGTATTCCTATACCACCGCGATTGGTATGTTCAAATCGGTAGTGAATACCTCCCTGGTGTTATTGACGAACTGGATAACCAGCCGCAAGGGCTACGAAGGAATTATGTAGAAAGGAGGGGAGAAAAATGGCACAGACAACAACAGATATGAAAATCAAGAATAAAAAACTGGGCATGAAGGCCAAAGAGAATCTCTATCAGTCCGTTCTGTGGATTATATTGCTTCTGCTGGCGGCCACTATGCTGCTTCCCTTCTTTTACGTGATTGTGGTGTCCTTTACGGATGCTTCCGTATACAGTGCCGGGAGCTTTTATCTCTGGCCGAAGAAATGGTCCATGGAGGCCTACAAGCTGATTCTAAGCGGTTCGGGTTTCCTGAATGCGCTGAAGACTACTCTGTTCGTCACATTGGTGGGAACGCCCTTAAGTGTTATTGCCAATGCGGGAGTGGCATATATGCTTTCCAAACCCATTCCCGGAAAAGGCTTTCTGAATAAATATGTGACATTTACCATGCTGTTTGGCGCAGGCATGATGCCTTCCTTCATGAACATCCGTGACCTTGGCCTGATTAACAATTACTTTGCCATGATTCTGCCGGGTCTGTGCGGCGCCTGGAACATTATGGTAATGCGCTCCTTCTTCCAGTCCCTGCCCTATGAGCTGGAGGAGGCGGCCAAAATAGACGGCTGCGGCCAGCTGCGGACTTTCGGTGTCATTGTCCTGCCGCTGTCGAAGGCCATGTTGGCCACTATGACACTGTTCTCTTTTGTAAGCTACTGGAACACTTATTTCAGTTCCGTTATGTATATGACATCGGCGGCAAAGTCCACATTGCAGGTATATGTGCAGAAGGTGGTGCTGTCCTCCAATGTCTCCGAGATGGTGGATCTGACCAATGAACTGGCCAATACAGTGCCGCAGGAAGTCATGCGTATGGCGGCTGTGGTGGTGGTCGTACTTCCTGTGCTGATTGTCTATCCTTTCCTGCAGAAGTATTTTGCAACGGGAATGATGGTAGGCGCGGTGAAGGGATAACTGACAGAGCAGTTAACGGCTGCGGTTCGGAGAGGACCACGGCGTTAGCATAAAAAGGAACAAAGTATGATGAACAGGAGGAAAAGGAATGAAAAAGAAGAAAGTACTTGCACTTGTTCTGGCAGCTGCCATGACGGCAGGCGTGCTGAGCGGCTGTGGAAATTCAGACGGGGAAAACCGGGGGGGCAGCGGTGAATCTCAGCAGGCTTCCGCACCCGCGGAGAGCAGTGCGGAATCTTCAGAAGAAAAAAGTTCGGAGGCGGAAAGCTCTGACGGAGAGAGGATGACCATCAGCGTGCTGGGCATTGACTGGGGATATGGCCCTCTGGCAGACAGTGAGATGGAGCAGTACTGGGAAGAAATGTTCGACGTAAATCTGGAAATTGAGTGGGTTAACTACAATGACTATACCCAGAAGCTGAACACCCTGCTTGCAGCGGGAAGTCAGCCGGATGTGGTGCAGATTTACGCGGTAAACGAAAGCTTCTATTATCCCATTTTCACCCAGGCTATCGACGCGGGGAATTTCGTGGACCTGACTCCCTATATCTTTGAGGGGGACAATGCGCTGGCGAAAACCAATGCGGTAATGAAGAACTGGAGTGATGATTTCTGGAATCAGACCAGATACGGCGAGGGTATCTACATTCTGCCCAGAAGCAAAGCTGAGACAGCGAAGGGCTCCGGCATCGAGGTCAGAAAAGACCTGATGGAGAAGTATGGTTTCGAGGAAGAGCCCACTACCATGGACGAGCTGAAGGACTGGCTGATTGGTCTGTCAAATGCGGCTACCGAAGGGGAAGGACAGAAGATTTATGCTCTGGATTTCTACGGTGACAGCTTTATGACAAACCGGACCAAGGCTCTGGCAGTTGCCTTTACAGGACAGGTGGACTGGGGAATTGACGAGAACGGCGAATTTCAGTACATGCAGTTCAATCCGAAGTATATTGATTTCCTGAACTGGATGAAGGATTTGTATGATGCTGGCGTGCTGGATTCTGAATTTGCTCTGGGCAATGCGGATACCTCCAAGTTCAAGGCAGGTAATTCCGTGGCCTATGTGAATGAGTGGTACAGCTGGAACCAGTCCGCAGACAAGACCAGCAACAAGATCTTCGACAAGAATACACCGGATACTTATACCGCATGGGCATTGCTGCCTGTCCAGGGACCGGAAGGGATGACAGTTGTTCCCAATACTTCGGATGTGGATTCCTGTATCGCAATCAGCGCTAATTGCTCTCAGGAGAAGATTGATAAGATTATGCAGGTGTTCAATGCTACCGAGGAAGCATATCCCGGCTATGACTTGTTGCTGAAGGACGGTGTGGAGGGTGTGCATTACACATTGCTGGAGGACGGCACCAGGGACACTTCAGATGAGACAATAGGCCAGAAACGTAAGGAAGGCTATGTAGGCGCATGGAATCAGATTTTCCTGAAGACGGATGCGGATCAGATTATCGACAAATTCATGAGAGACGGCGCCAAGAGAGCCAGCGACGAGGCTATCCAGAGAGTCAAGGAAATTAAAGCTGCAATAGTAGCATATCTGGAGGACAGCAAACTGAAAAATGAGATTGCCAATCTGCAGTCGGCTACTTACGACAGCCAGTGGACGAATCTGACCACAGATGTAAATTCCATGTGTACACAGTATGTGATGGGACAGATTACGGAAGCGCAGTGGAAGGAATTTGTGCAGGGTATTGTGGACTCTGCGGACTATAAGGCCATTCAGGCGGAATTAAAAGAATCTGCCGGAAAATAAGATTCTGTACGGAAGGGGGAGGAACGAAAGGGGTTCCTCCCTCTTAATTACTGTAAGAAGCGGCCAGATCTTCGGGAAGGACAGGGGGAATGGAGAAGGTGACAAGGAAACCTGCCCCGCCCTGTCCCAGGGAGAGATTCAGGCAGGCGCTCTCACCGAAGACCAGTTTCAGACGATTGTTCACATTGGACAGAGCAAACCCGTTCTCTTCATCCCGGTTCAGAACAGGCTGGAGCAGCTTTTCACGGAGAAACTCCAGTTCTTCGGGAGTGACGGAGCGGCCGTTGTCTTCCACTGTAAAGCAGATGGTATCTGCAGTGTCTGAAAAGGTGACAGTGATGGTGATCAGACCGTTATCCTGTTCCGGAGTAAAGCCGTGGACGAAGCTGTTCTCTACCAGCGGCTGGAGAATATTTTTGGGAATGCCGTATTTTTTGACCCCATTGTCCACATGAATATCATACTCACACTCGCTGATGCGGAAGGAGTAGAGATTGATAAGATTTTCCATCTGGGCGCATTCCTCTGCAATGGAGATAAACAGATTCCGTTTGGTCTGAAAACGATACATTTTTGATAAAAGCAGCAGCATTCGGGAGGCTTTTTCCCTGTTGCCATGTAAAATCTGGACGCGGATCTGTTCCAGAGCGTTGTATAGAAAATGAGGATTGATGCTGGTCTGCATGGCATAGAGCTCCGACTTGCGCTGGGAGATCTCAAACAGATATACATTTTCCACATTCTTCTGCAGCTCGTCGCACATGTGGTTGAAGCTGTGAGCGATATTGGCGAATTCATCGTTTCCCTTCGGGAGAGCCATGCGGTAGGAAAGGTTGTTGCGGCCGACAATCTCCATGGAGGTCAGAATATTTCTGACTTTTCTGCCCGAGGTGCGGAATACTGTGCTGTACAGAAGGATGCACACCAGAGGCAGCAGCAGACTCAGAAGCAGCAGCGTAATCTGAGCGGTGGAGACGGGGATATTCTCCGCGGGAAGACGGTAAACTGTAAAATAATTGTAATTATTCTGGGGAAGGGAAGAAAAGTAGCATTTCCCTTCCGGGGAGGAGAGCAGACGCACATTGCCCCCCACATTTTTGTAAGGCCGGGCCAGCAGCGCTTCCATGTCAGTGGATGCGTAATCCCCGGCGGAAGAATAGATGACGGAAAAGGAATCATTCATAATGGTGAATTCAGCGGTATCCTCCAGGCCGGAGGAGGCCAGGATATTGCTGAATTCTTCCGTGGAATACAGGGCGATCATGTAGCCCAGATTTTCCAGCATATTACCTTTGTATCGGAACAGGGTACCGCTTAAACCATAGACATGGGAGGCAGGCAATTCCATGTCAAGGCTCATCTCGGAAATTTTGGAATCCGGGATGAGCTGGAGCTGATAAGGGGTAAAACGGAAGGTGGTTCTGACAAGATTCAGGGGTATCAGAGATACATATTTTGTGTCATACTGATAAAGCCGTCCGGTTCTGGTCAGCAGCAGCATGCCGCAGCAATAGGAATCAGAAGCGCAGAGAGCGCTCATGGTGTCCAGAAGTATGTCGGTGGTCTCGTTTGGCAGAATGCCGTTGGGAGACAGATAGAGGTCACAGAGAGCCTTATAGGCATCCGGATTGCTGAATACCGGATGGAAAAAGTCTGAGAAGGATGCAAGCCGGGAGGAGAGTGCCGAGGACTGGTTGTTGATCAGGATATTATAGTCGCTTAAATGTTCCGATACGTTCTGACGGGAAATCAGTCCGTAACAGAGGTAAGAGAACAAACCAGTGACAAGGCTGACAATGCAGATACAGATGAATGAGATTTTCGCGTAATAGCTTTGTGTCAGTTTGCGTATCATATGCTTCACTCCCGGAAAAATTGTGTAAGACAATTCCATTGTACCAGATATGGGAACGAAGTGTTACTATATTTTGAAAAAGTTGAATGTTGCATGTGAGAAACAGTTGAAGCGCTCTTGCAGAAGTGCTTTGTTTCGGAACAGGGGAGAAGATGAACAGAAAGACAGTAGCGATACTATTGCTGTTGTGTGCAGTGCTGTCCGGCGGCTGTGCCGGCGGAGGAGAGCATCTCGCCGAAAGCCTTCAGACAGGGGAGGAGGCGAAGGGGACGATTATCACTGCGTATATTCAGGAGACTGACAGCTCGGCATCTGTGTGGAAGGGGTGGGCGGCGGCACGCCTTTATGAGGATACAGGGCTGATTCTGGAAACCTGTTCCGCGGAGGGACAGACTGCGGAAGAGCTCAGACTTCGGCTGACGTCGGGGACAGTTCCGGATATTATCGGCTTTGCTGACAGAGAACAGGCACAGCTGTATATGGATGCGGGAATATTGCTTCCTCTGAATGAATATCAGCAGGCGTTGCCCTCCCTGTTCCAGGGGGAAGCATATGGGGCGGCGCTGGAATGGTCTCTGGAAGGAAGCGGAGGGGAGGAGCTGCTGCTGGCGCCGCTGTCTGTGGGAGAGGCAGGAGACTATGAATATCGTTCCATGCCAATGCTGCTGAAGAGCGCATGGGAGAGGGCCGGAAGTCTCGAAGTCTCCGATCTGGAAGAGTACCTGGATGTGATTGAACAGCTGAGGAGGGCAAAGCCTCTCAGCGATATCGGAGAGAGCATGTATGGGATCTGTCTCTGGCAGGAGGACGGAGGCGTTCTCGGACATGCCGCTTCTCTGGCTTACATGTACGGGATAGATATGCAGACGGTATCACCGCTGATGGAGGCAAATATGGTTACCGGTTCCATCAGTTCCATACTGGAGGAGGACAGTTTCTATAAGAGAGCGGTGCATTTTTATTATGAGGCCAACCGGCGGGGACTGCTGGATCGGGATTCGCCGAATCAGACAGCCGGGAATGTGGAGCGCAAAGTGAATTCCGGACGGGTTCTTTTTACGGTACTGCCGGAATCTGCCGGGGCGGATTCTCCTCTGCGGGATACCGAGGAGCGGATGGCATATATTCCTCTGCCTGCGGAAGACATGAAGCTGTATCTGGAGCCGGACCATATTGCGGGGGGCAATCGATACCTGGCGGTGAACAGGAATTCTCCCCGGGTGGAAGATGCCCTGAAACTGTTGAACTGGTTTTACCGTGAAGAGACCATATTTTATCTTTATAATGGGCCGGAGGGCTCTGTGTGGGAGTATGGAGAAAACGGACTGCCCTGTGTGACGGAGACAGGCAGACAGGTACTGGAACGGAAAGAAGAGGAGATTCCGGGATATCAGGGAAATCTTCAGGAGGGAATCCGGCCCTTTGGCGTATTGGGAAGGACACCGGCCTCGCTGACAGAGGAAGGGTATGCATTCAGCAGCCTTTACTGGCGGGAGGAAGAGGGAACATCGAAAAAGGATGGAAATGAGCAGACACAGTGGGAGACCGTCCGGGCTTCCGCAGCAATCTATCTGACAGATACACTGCCTTCAGAGCTGAACAGAGTGGCCGATGATATAGAGAAGCTGGTATATAAAGCCTTCTGGAATATGATATATGCAGAAGACGAGGAAGAATTCCAGGCGCACTGGCAGCAATTGAAGGAGGAGGCAGGCCGGCTGGGGATGGAGCAGGTGACCTCTTTCTATGAGAAAGCCTGGAAGCGGGCGCTGGAACGGGCGGCTGAAGCAGATGCGGGCAGGAGCGCAAAATAAAAAGGGAAGTTTGAAATAGTACCCTTTTTTGCAATTTATTCAATTTACCGGAGAATGCGCCCCGGATATAATGAAAACATGGAAACTGTGGCTGGAAGGCCAAAAACGCTGCCGCGTGGAGGCGGCCAATTTCGAAGTCAAATGGAGGAAACAAAAATGGTTGAATCAGCGATGAAAAAGAAGTTAAATATCCGTCCCCTTGTGGGATTTTTGCAGCATTCCGCTTTCTGGGAGGGACCCTGCCGCGCGGGTAAGTTCGAGAATCTGCAGCCGGAGGCGGAGAAAGAATGGGCTGCTGATTATATGAAGGACATTGCCGAGAAGGTGAAGAAGATTATTCCTCAGGTAAATGTGTTGGATCCCATCCCGGTGCCTTACATAGAGAACCTGACAGTGCCTCAGGAAACCTGGGATAAAATTGAAGAAGGACTGGACCAGGTGGATGCTTTTGTGATATTCTGTTATCGTATCCCGAAGCTGGAGAAGTACCGCAAGACTACCATTGTATTCTCCAACGGCAACGAGGGTGCAGATCTGTGCGCATACAACAGAAGCATCGGTGTGGAAGCTTACAATGCCATTGATATGGAAGATTTAAACGATATTCTTCACAGTCTGTGGGTGAGAAAGTGCATTGCCAATACAAAGGCGCTGATTCTGACTTCCGGTCAGGTGCCTACCTATGGAATTCAGTCTAATATCAGGGATGTGGAGTATCTGAGAAAGCAGTATGGCTTCGAAGTGCTGAAGCTTCCGTTCAAGGATATCTTCCCTTATATGGACAAGGTAGACGAGGCGGAGGCAAAGGAGATTGCGGAGAAGCTGCTGGCGAATTCCAAGGATACGAAGGTGAATCCGGAGTGGCTTGTGAACGATGCAAAATACTATCTGGCAGCCAAGGCCATGATGGAATTTTATGGCTGCAATGCCTTTTCCACGGCCTGCATTGAGCTGTGTGCCTCCAGGATTCCCCAGGAGAGGAAGTTTACCCCCTGTGTGTGCCATTCTCTGCTGAAGTCAGAGGGAATTCCCAGCGCCTGCGAGGAAGATCTGAATGCCATGATGGCCATGATGGTGCTGATGTACGGCAGTCACAAGGCGGCATTCATGGGCAATCCTTTCCTGCAGTCTCCTGAGATTCTGTCCATCCACCACGCGGTTCCCGCGCTGAAGATGAATGGCTTCGACAAGCCGGATCTGGATTACAGTATGTGGGCCTTTACGGGACAGGGCTTCGGCGGCAAGATGCAGATTGCCTTTGAGCAGAACGAAGAGCAGTATATCACCTTCGGACGATTCAATCCCATGGGCAACAAGATGGTGGTAAAGGTGGGCGAGGTCGTGCGTTCCGAGTTCAGACAGTATTACTGCAGCCCTCATTACTTCATTAAGCTGGAGAATGGCAGAGACTATATGCACACGCTGGCAGATTTCGGACATCATCAGGTACTGGTATTCGGAGACCAGCTGGCGCTGGTGAAGAAGATTGCACGCTATATGGGCTTTGAGGTTGTGGAAGGATAAGCTTTTCAGAAGTACATTATGGCCATAACAGCTGCTTATGGTCGGCATTGCCGGGAGGAGTATTTATGATATACTTAAATCATGCGGCGACGACCTGGCCGAAGCCGCAGCAGGTGTTGGATGCGGCGGCTCAGTCACTCAGGGAGCTGCCCGCGTCTCAGTACCGCGGTGCGACATATAATGAACATACGCAAGACACAGGGAAGCTGTGCCGGGGAAACCTGGCACGGCTCTTTCAAATAGAAGAACCGGAGAGGATTTTCTTCACAGGAGGTTCTACCCAGGCGCTGAATATGGCTATCCTGGGCTTTTGTTGTACCAGAAAGCGGATTGTGTACACTGCCGCAGAACACAATGCGGTGCTTCGTACTATTTATGATGGATTAAGGGAAGAAATTGCCGGGGGAAAAGTCCTTCCGGTGGAAGTGGGCTGCGACAGCAGCGGTTATGTGGATATGAAAGCCATGGAGCGGGCTGTCGACGAGGATACAGCTCTGGTTATTGTGAATCACAGTTCCAACGTGACCGGAGCGGTACAGGATATCCGGCAGATAGGAAGATGGGCCAGGGAAAAGGGAGCCTGTTTTCTGGCGGATGTGTCTCAGTCTGCGGGAGCGCTGCCCCTGGATGTGGAGGATATGTGCATCGATATGCTGGCTTTTACCGGCCACAAGGGACTGTACGGAATCCAGGGAACAGGCGGTCTGTATGTGCGGAAGGGGATTCCGCTGCGCCCGCTGCTCTATGGAGGAACCGGGAAGGACAGCCGCACGCTGGTGCCCCGGGAGCCTTTTTACGAGGTGGGTACCATGAATATGCCAGGGATTGCCGCATTGAATGCGGGAGTGGAGTATGTGCTGGACATGGGACTGGAGAAAATCCGGGAATCTGAGAAGCATCTGATGAAGATATTGTATGAAGGTCTTCGGGAGAATCGGAAGGTAGTTCTCTTCGGGGAGAAACAGCCGGAGGGGACGGCGCTGAGCTTTACGGTTCCCGGACTTTCTCCTGCGGATGTAGGGTATATTCTGGCCGGGACCTATGGAATCCAGGTACGGACAGGACTTCACTGCGCACCCCTGATTCATAAATATCTGGGGACGGAGAAGGAAGGCACAGTGCGGGTAAGTGTGTCCTTTATGACGAAACCGGAGGAAGCGGAGGCATTGGTGAGGGCTATGGAAGAGCTGACGGTTGGGCTGTGAGATAGGCAGGAAGATGCGAAAGTGCGGAGAAGGGGAGACAGGCATGAAAGTAATATCCGTGAAGGAATCTGTGGAATTATGTACGGAGTCCGGATGGTCGGCTTATGATATGACGCTGGACGCAGAAATGGACAGGGACACGATTATCAGACTGGGAAGTCTGGGGGATCTGACCTATCTGGAGATGCTGAAGCAGCCCTTTTATCGGATTGAGCAGCCCTGTTATATGATTAAGGGGCTGGAGGGAAGCGATACGCTGCGGGTGGCCATGCTGGGCGGTCATGAGGCGATACTGGAGCGGGCGACAGAGCTGCTGCAGGGCGGCTGACGCAGGATCCGGCACTTACGGAAAGCCGGAATGCCTAAAAGGCAGAGCCGGAAGACGAAAAGCAGGAAAGGAAGGCTCGGGGGGATAGAGTCGGAGGAGGAAAAGAGAAGCGGAAAACCGGAAAAGCAGAGCAGAGAACAGGAAAAATCGAACAGGAAAAACAGGAAAACGGAGAGAAAGAAACAGAATCGGGGAAAGAAAACAGACGAATTTAAGACGGAGGAAAAATGATGGAGAAAAAAATGCCGCGCAAAATGACGGGAGCGGAATTGAAGTCCATGCTGAAGAGCAGCATCAACTTCAAAAGCCTGGGAGGGGTGAAATGTGAAGAGCTGACTCTTCCGCCTGAGGAGAAGCAGTGGTGGAGGGATGCCAAAATCGGCATGTTCATACACTGGGGGCTTTATTCCATTTTGGGAAGGGGCGAGTGGGCCAGATTTAACGAGAAAATCCCAAAGGAAGAGTATGAAGCGCTGGCGGATGAATTTATCCCCCAGGATTTTGCCATGAAGGAATGGATGGATATTGCGAAGGATTTCGGCGCGAAATATGCCGTTATGGTCACCAGACATCATGACGGATTTTCTCTGTGGAACAGCGAGGGAAGCTATGAGCATTTCACTTCTTACCACAGAGGGGCAAAGCGGGATTTCGTTCAGGAGTATGCGGATGCATGCAGAGAGGCCGGACTGAAAGTGGGTGTCTATTATTCGCCAATGGACTGGCGTTTTCCCGGATATTTTGACCCGGAAGGGCTGCCTGAGAATGCGGCGCTGATGAAGAAGCAGTGCTATGCCCAGGTGGAAGAGCT
The DNA here is from genome assembly GCA_910588225.1 of uncultured Acetatifactor sp. Taxonomy (GTDB): domain Bacteria; phylum Bacillota; class Clostridia; order Lachnospirales; family Lachnospiraceae; genus Acetatifactor. Next base: position 26,736 of record CAJUQT010000004.1, on the reverse strand, counting down.
GTGCAGCAGGTACCATCCGGACATTTTGTGGTATGACGGGGGCTGGCTGGCTCACAAGGGCAGCGATACCTCCAGCGCCTGGTTCTGGGAGCCGGTGAAACTGAATAAAATGGCCAGAAGCTATAACTCGAAGCTGCTGATCAATCCCCGCTCCGGGTGGGAGGGAGATTTCTACTGTGACGAAGGCTCTCATGAGATTACGGGGAAGATTATTCCCGTGCCCTGGGAGAAAAATATGTGCGTCTGCTCCGGAAGCTCCTGGGGCTGGATGGCGGAGGATCCGGTGTCCGATTTTGACTGGCTGATACGCATGATGGTGAATGTGGTGTGCAGAGGGGGAAACTGGCTGGTAAACATCGGTCCCGACCGCAACGGCAAAATATCGGAAGAAATCCGGCAGCGCATGCGACAGGTGGGCGACTGGCTGCAGGTATACGGGGAAAGCATTTACGCCACGGCGGCAGGGCCTTACGAGCCGGTAGACAATGTGTACGGCGCCACATGGCATGACAATAAAGTGTATCTGCATATTCTGGATCGAGAGGCATTCCGGGGAGAAAAGATTCCCATTACGGAAAATCATATCGAAAATGCCGCGCTGTTCGACGGCAGTCCGGTGGAAGTGACAGAAGACCAGAACGGCATCCGGCTGGTACTGCCGGAGAAGGCGTATGCCGGGGATAGCGCGGAAGTGCCTGATACCATTGTGGTACTGACTATGGCGGAACCTGTGAAGGCCGGGGGAGATGAGAATATTTACTTTACCGGGAAGGAATGAACTGCAGCAGCTCAGACGGGGCAATGAACGGAAGTCCGGGAGACAATCAGAAGTAACGCTTTAAGGGTTATTTCCGATTTCGGCTGACTGCGAAGGAACTTACAACTTCATATGGCGCGGGGCGCCGGAAAAGAGGACAGGATGAGATATGGAGTATCATATTATCCGGAACATAAAAAGGAAGAAGAACTGCGACATGATCTGGAGCTTTTGAAGCGCTCCGGTATCAACACGGTGCGGATGGGAGAATTCGCCTGGTGCCGGATGGAGCCGGAAGAGGGAAAGTATGAATTCGGGTGGCTGGAAGCAGTGGTGAAGGAGCTGGGGGAGGCGGGCATTCAGACTATATTGTGTACGCCTACTGCCTGTCCTCCCGCATGGCTGGTGAAAAAGCATCCGGATCTTCTGTACATGGACAATCGCAGAATCCGTCGGCCTTTCGGCGGAAGGAGGCATTATTGCTACAATAATGAAACTTACAGGGCTTATTCCGTTAAAATTGCGGAGAAGCTGGGGGAAGCTTTCGCGGGAAATACTTATGTGGCAGGGGTACAGATTGACAACGAGCCGGCCCAGGAGGGGACGGGACGCTGCTGCTGCCCGGTGTGCACTGAGAAATTTCATGGATATCTGCGGCAGGAATATGGCAGTATCGAAGCATTCAACAAAAGGAGCGGAAGTATCTTCTGGTCTCAGGAATATGATGATTTTGACGAGATTCCCGTCCCTGTGAATACCATTGAGGCGGGGGCGCGGAATCAGATAGATGCCTATCATGAGAATCCAACGGTGCGGCTGCAGTTTGAGCGGTTCTGCTCCGGGAGCCAGAAGGAATATCAGGATCTGCAGGCGGCGGCTTTGCGGAAATACCTGCAGGTTACCATTACCACCAATGCCACCGGTCTTGCCACCAACAGCATTGACTATTTTGACAGTACGGAGAACCTGGACAGATATGCCTTTGACTTTTATCCGGGTCTTCGGGATGCGAAGGTGGATTCCTTCCCCTATGCTTTTGCCAGAGGCGTGAAGGATGGGGAGCCCTTCTGGGTGCTGGAATTCATGTCCGGAGGCGGTCACAAGCTGGGGGGTAACGGAAGACTGCAGCCCAACCCTGGGGCGTTAAAACAGGCGGTGGTGCAGTCTATGGCCCATGGCGGGGAAATGATGCTGCATTTTCAGTTTCGCACATATCCCTTTGGGGCGGAGCAGCTGAATTATGCCATTGTGGACATGGATGGCGTGCCCCGGAGAAGGTATCGGGAAATGCAGGAGACGGCGGCGCTGCTGAAAAAGCTGGAGCCTCTGGAGAAGACGGTGTTTCCCCGGGAGACGGCAATATGCTTCGACTATGATTCCCACTGGGCCCTGCGGATAAAGCCGGTAAATGATCCGACGTTCCATTATGTGGATTATTGCGGCAGGCTCTATAATTACCTGGAAAATATCGGCGTGACGGCAGATGTGACATCTCTAAAGGCGGACTGGAGTTCCTACAAGGTAGTAATTCTGCCGGCAGTCATGGTTATGTCTCCCGGAGAGCAGGAAAAAGTGAAGCGCTTTGTGGAACAGGGAGGCACCGTGATTGCAACATTCCTGACTTCCGTGAAAAATAAGGATAATGTGGGCTATACAGAATCCCTTCCCGCAGGGCTGACAGAGGTCTTCGGCAGTGTGGTGGAAGAGGTGGAGCCTGTGTTTGACGAAAACCATACGAGGCTCAGGCTGTGTATGGAGAGTTACGAAGCTCTATGCCATATGGAGGAGACGGAGGACAATGTGATGTTGACTTCCGACGGCATGTGGAGCGAGCTGCTGGGTGGTGTGTCCGAGACCCTGGGAAGCTATCTGGAGGACTATAAGGAAGGGGCAAAGGTGGTATCCGCTTTTACCTGCGGAAAGGGAAGAGCCTATTACGTGGGAACGGATCTGGAGCCGGAGATTTACCGTATTTTCCTGAAGGGTGTCATGAAGGAAGCGGGTGTGCGCAGAAGCCTGGTGGAACGGGAAGCGGGCGTAGAGCTGGTGACCAGGTTCGGGGAGGATATGGAGTATCTGTTCCTTTTCAACTTTACGGCTCGGGAGACGGAAGTGGTGCTGCCGGCAGGATTTGAGGATTATCTGACAGGGGAGAAATTGGGAACGAAATGCAGGATTGCGAGGAATGGAATGTTGATTGCGGCCGGAAGGAGAGGCAGGTAGGAAGATGAGAGTTATCAGAGTGGTGTGTACGCCGGACGGGATATGCAGAGAGCCGGGAGATATCATTGAGAAGGAGTTTACGCCGGATGAGTGTCTGGTGTTGACGGCGGCGCCGGAGGCGCAGTATGTGGTGCAGGAGGCCGGTACCGCCGGGGGAGCATTTGTTGAGGGGAGAGCTGTTGATGAAGGAAGCAGTGCCGGCGGCAGTTCCGCCGTCCCTGGAAGCAGGACAGTGGAAAACGATGAGAGCAAATGCCCGGGCCGGAGGATTGCAGGCAGGCTGGAGCCGGGAGCGGGAACTGAATATGCCTTCCCGGTGCAGGAAGCCTGTGTCATGACGCCGAAGAAAATAACACGGTACGCCATAGAAGGAAAAGCGCAGGTGACAGTGAAGAAGACTGTGGACGGAGAGAGGACTGTGGTGGAAAATGCCAGGGAGATTTCAGTGGGAGAAGCCTGGGAAGGGAAGCTGACGTTCTCCATCGGGGAAAAGGATCACATTCTGGGACTGGGACAGCATGAGGACGGCGTGGCCGATTATCGTGACTGCAGGCAGTACTTATATCAGAATAATATGCAGATTCCCATGCCGGTATTTCTCTCCACGGCGGGATGGGCTGTTCTGCTGGACGCGGACTGTCTGATGACTTATGAGGAGAATCAGAATCAGATTACCATTACACTGGACGCTGTGGAGCAGGTTGCCTATTATATCATTTCAGGAGATACCATGGCGGAGCTGGTCCGGGGAATCCGCAGGATTACAGGGAAAGCGGCCATGCTGCCCAAATGGGCCTACGGCTATATTCAGTCCAGAGAACGATACTGCACCCAGGAGGAAATCAGAGAGACAGCGGAGGAATTTGGCAGAAGGAAGATTCCAGTGTCCTGTCTGGTACAGGACTGGCAGTATTGGGGCGAGGGAAAATGGGGAGACAAGCATCCTGATAAAGTGCGCTACCCTGATCTGAAAGCGCTGACCGACACGCTGCATGACAGGGGAATCAGCCTGATGGTTTCCGTGTGGCCCAATATGAACAAGGGCGGTCAGGACAATCAGGAGATGATGGAGGCGGGTAAGCTGTATGCCAATCTGTCTACCTATGATGCTTTTGACGAGGAAGCCAGAGCACTTTATTGGAAGCAGTGCGAGAGTGAGATTTTCTCCGGAGGGACGGACGCCTGGTGGTGTGACTCTACGGAGCCCTTTACGCCTGACTGGAATGGGGCGCAAAAGCGGAGCGATGAGGAGAGATACAGGATTTCTGCCGCCGAGCTGACCCGTTATATGGATGCCAGGAAGGCCAATGTCTATGCACTGTACCATGCGAAGGGGATTCATGACAATCAGAGAAAGGCTGCTCCGGAGACCAGAGTGGTGAATCTGACCAGGTCCGGTTATCTTTCTTCCCAGAAGTATGGGACCATTCTCTGGTCGGGAGATATCGCCGCCACCTGGGACGTGCTGAAGAAGCAGATTGTGGAAGGACAGCAGATGGCGGCCAGCGGAATTCCCTATTGGAATCTGGACATCGGAGCCTTTTTCGTGGGGAATCTTGAGGCCTGGAAGAGAGGGAGTGGTGCAAAAGAAGGCCCTCAGCCCTGGTTCTGGAATGGAGATTTTGAAGAGGGCGTGAAGGATAAAGGTTATCGGGAGCTTTATGTGAGATGGCTGCAGTACGGCACCTTTCTGCCGGTGATGCGCTCCCACGGAACAGATACGCCCAGAGAGCCATGGCAGTTTGGAGAGGAAGGGGAAATATATTATGACACAATTGTCAGATATATCCGCCTTCGTTATCGATTGCTGCCTTATTTCTACAGTCTGGCTTATCAGGTGTGGAAAGAAGATGCCATGACCATGAGAAGCTTGCTGTTCGACTACAGAGAGGACGAAAAGGCCGCGAAAGCGGAGGATGAATATCTCTTTGGCGATTTTCTGGTGTGTCCTGTCACCTTCCCCATGGAATATGGGCCGGGAAGCGTGCCTGTCAGTGCGGAGAAGAAGCGGAACGTATATCTGCCTGCCGGTGATGGATGGTATGATTACCATACGAAGGAATATTTGACCGGGGGCGTTGAGATATTAGCAGATGCGCCGGTGGAAAGGATGCCTCTATATGTGAGAGCGGGCAGTATCCTTTCTGTGGACAGCAGGGAAACGGCAGATTTGTACCATGAGCAGCATGCGGAAGAGATGGAGCTTGAGATCTATGCGGGCAAGGATGCGGGCTTTACCTGTTATCTGGACAGGGGCAACGGTTACGACTATCAGCGGGGAGAATATGCTGCAGTCAGGCTGCAGTGGAAGGAGGAAAGCAGAGAGCTGAGGCTGGGAGCCGTGGAAGGAGAGTATGCTTATCCCGTCAGGTGGAAGTATACTTTGTATACAGAGACAGGCAGCAGTAGTGGAGAGCTTGCTTATACGGGGCAGGAGCTGACGGTAAAGCTGTAAACCGGAAGGAATGAGCCGGCCGGATATCTGGTTTGGCTTTGTGTTTATCATAAAAAAGGATTTTAAGAGTAACCCTTCATGCATTGGGGCGGATTTACCGCCATGCATGGAGGGTTACTGGGCATATCAGAGCAAAGGGAGGATACGCATAACGCGTATAAATTATTATGTTTACGAACAAACAGTTAAGACGGTTGGTGATACCTCTGGTATTGGAACAGGTACTCTCAGTGACCATAGGAATGGCAGATACCATGATGGTTGCCTCCTGCGGGGAGGCGGCGGTATCCGGTATCTCTCTGGTGGACACTATCAGTGTGCTTCTCATCGGAATGTTCGGTGCCATGGCTTCGGGAGGCGCTGTGACAGTGGCACAGTATATCGGAAAAAAGGACAGGGATAAGGTGGCAAGAGCCTCCAATCAGCTGTTCCTGTCAGTGGGAGCGCTGGCGCTTGTATTTATGGCGCTGGCACTTATGGGAAATCGGCAGATTTTGAGTCTGATTTACGGAGACATTGACGGGGAAGTGATGGGCAATGCCAGGATTTATTTCTATTTTAATGCGGTCTCATTTCCGTTTCTGGGAATTTACAACAGTGGGGCGGCATTGTTCCGGGCAGTGGGAAATTCTAAGGTATCCATGCAGGTGTCTCTGTTTTCCAATCTGCTGAATGTGGCGGGAAACGCCCTGTTCATCTATGGATTTCAGATGGGGGTGTCGGGAGCGGCCCTTTCCACGCTCATTTCCCGCGCACTTTCGGCACTGGCGATCTGCTTTCTGCTGCTGTACAAAGGTGATGTGCCTGTGAGCCGGAAAATCGGGATTGACAAACCCATTCTGCACAAAATTTTATACATCGGAGTTCCCAACGGATTGGAGAACAGTATCTTCCAGGTGGGAAAGATTCTGGTTTCCAGCCTCACTGCCAGCTTTGGGACGGCGGCCATTACCGCCAATGCGGTCACGGGAAATGTGGGGAATTTTCAGCTGATTCCCGCAGGGGCTGTGGGAGCGGCCATCATCACCGTTGTGGGACAGTGCGTGGGAGCAGGAGAGTACAAGCAGGCCAGACAGTACCTGTTTAAGCTGCTGCGGACAGCTTATTTCTTTGTGGCGGGTATCGGTATCTTTCTGATTCTTTTCAGGGAGCCGATCTGCGGCCTGTATCATCTGAGCGAAGAGACCGCACAGCTGACAGGACTGCTTCTGACATACAACAGTATCTGCTGTATGCTGGCACATCCCATATCCTTTGCCCTGCCCAACGGACTGCGGGCGGCCGGGGACGTGCGGTATACTATGATTGTGGCAATTGCTTCTATGTGGATCTGTAGAATCGGCCTGGCCTATCTGCTGGCAAAAGGACTGAATCTGGGGGTGTTCGGCGTATATATCGCCATGACCGTGGACTGGCTGGTGCGGGGTATCTGCTTTGTGACCAGAGTTCTCACGGGAAAGTGGGAGAAATATATGGGGGTGCTGACAAAGGAAGAGACTTGACGATAAGGCTCTCTATGGATACAATAAGTCCTGTAAGCAGAAGGCATTCAGACAGGTCAGCGGTTCCTGTCTATGAGATATAATTGGCGGAAGGGAGAACGACGCAGTGGAGGAAAGAAACATAAAAAGTCAGAATAAATGGTGGAGGAGCGCCGTGATTTATCAGATTTATCCCCGCAGTTTTGCGGACAGCAACGGGGATGGTATCGGCGACTTGCAGGGGATTATCTCGAAACTGGACTATCTGGAGAATCTGGGGATAGATGCCATCTGGCTGTCCCCGGTGTGCAGGTCTCCACAGGATGACAATGGCTATGACATTTCTGATTATCAGGATATTGATCCCATGTTCGGCACCCTGGAAGATATGGAGAAATTGATTGAGGAAGCGGGAAAGCATCATATCCGCATTATTATGGATCTGGTTTTGAACCATTCTTCGGATGAGCACCGCTGGTTCAAAGAGGCGAAAAAGAGCAGGGAAAATCCATATCATGACTATTATGTCTGGAGAGACGGCACGGAAGGAAAGCTTCCCAATGATATGCATGCTGCCTTTGGCGGGCCGGCATGGGAGTGGGTGCCGGAGCTGGGACAGTATTATTTTCATCAGTTTTCCGTAAAACAGCCGGATTTAAACTGGGAGAATCCGAAGCTTCGCCGGGAAATCTATGACATGATCAACTGGTGGATTGGAAAGGGTGTAGGCGGCTTCCGGCTGGATGTAATCGATCAGATTGCGAAGGAGCCGGATAAGAAGATAACGAACAACGGTCCCAGGCTCCATGAATTCCTGCGGGAGCTCAGCAGAGAGACCTTTCAGAAAGCGGATCTGGTTACCGTGGGAGAGGCCTGGGGAGCAGACACAGAGCTTGCAAAGCTGTACAGCAATCCGGACAACAGTGAATTGTCCATGGTATTCCAGTTCGAGCATATCTGCCTGGACCAGGAGGCGGGAAAGGAAAAATGGGATTTGGCGCCGCTGCCCTTTTTAAAGCTGAAGGAGGTGTTCGAGCGCTGGCAGACACAACTGTATGGAAAAGGATGGAACAGCCTCTTCTGGAATAATCATGATCTGCCCAGAATTGTCTCCCGGTGGGGGAATGACGGAACATACAGAGTGGAATCTGCGAAAATGCTGGCGATTCTTCTGCATGGAATGCAGGGGACACCCTATGTCTACCAAGGGGAAGAGCTGGGGATGACCAATGTCCAATTTGAGATGGAAGAATATCGGGATATTGAAACTCTGAATCTATATCGGGAGCGACTGGAAAAGGGGTACACGGAAGCGGAAATCATGCGCTCCATCCATGCGAAGAGCCGGGATAACGCCAGGACTCCCATGCAGTGGAACGACGGTGAAAATGCGGGTTTTACGGATGGAAAGCCCTGGATAAAGGTGAATTCCAATTACAGGGAAATCAACGCGGCCGGACAGATTTCCGATGAGAATTCTGTCTTTGGCTGTTATCGGGAGCTGATTCGTCTCCGGAAGAAATATTCCGTATTTGCAGACGGGGAATTCCGGATGCTGTGCAGGGAAGATGAAAATGTATTCGCCTATCTCAGAGAGAATGAGGAGTATCGGCTTCTTGTCATCTGCAATTTCCATGACGGTACAGTGCAGAATCCTCTGGGAGAGCCGGACGCCGGGATGAAGCTGCTTATAGGGAATTATCCGGAGGCCGGACAGGGAAGAGCCCTGAGGCCTTATGAAGCCGGAATGTACCTGCTGGAGAAAGGGTGATGAAAACAGCGGGGGATGAATCCCCTGGAAGGCAATCAGGGAATGGAAAAAGGAATTTACAGGAGGAAAAAAGTGGCGGAATTACTGCAGAATTACGTAAGAAAAGTGGTGAAAAGGAAGAAGTGATTTGTACCGGCGATCCTGGTATCCATGGTCCTTTTTGCAATAGAGAAGGACTTTCAAAGGGGGGCTGTTCACTGTGGACGGACAGTGAGAGGAGATTCTCTCTTTAACAGGATGGGCTTTATCAAGTGAAAAGGTCCGCAAATGGCAGACACGTTTGTGGACCTGGATTTCAGCGGAGTCGTGAAAAAGCGGTAAAATGAAAAAAGCCCACAAGCGGCAAACCCGCTTGTGGACGTAAGCGTCTGGCGGAGAGTGTGGGATTCGAACCCACGTGCCCTGTAAAGGACAACTGCATTTCGAGTGCAGCTCGTTATGACCGCTTCGATAACTCTCCCTGTCATATCTGCAGCATCAGTCTCATTCGATACGACTCCATTTTCTGTCTGATATTTCTGACACTTCCTTATTCTATAGCATTTGAAATTTTTTTGCAAGAGTCAGAGACGATTTTTTCCAGAAAGGTTGCAAATTTATCCGGAAAAGGGTAATATTTTAGATGAAGTGTGAAAAAGTAAATATGTGATACGGATATCGGCAGGCACATAACCAAGAAGAAAAAGGAGGATCAGTACATGAAAAGAATCGGAATGCTCACCAGCGGAGGAGACTGTCAGGCTCTGAACGCGGCCATGAGAGGCGTTGTAAAAACGTTGTACAACAGCAAAGAGCAGGTGGAAATCTACGGTTTCCTGAACGGCTATAAAGGACTGATTTACAGTAAGTTTCAGATGCTGACAGGCAAGGATTTCTCCGGTATCCTGACCAAGGGCGGCACAATCCTCGGAACTTCCCGTACTCCGTTCAAGACCATTCAGGACCCCGATGAGAATGGCCTGAATAAGGTGGAGGCCATGAAGCAGAATTACTATAAGTTACAGCTGGACTGCCTGGTGATTCTGGGAGGCAACGGTACACATAAGACGGCCAATCTGCTGAGCAAGGAAGGGCTGAATGTCATTACGCTGCCCAAGACCATTGACAATGATCTATGGGGCACGGATATGACCTTCGGATTCCAGAGTGCCGTGGATATTGCAACGGATGCCATTGACTACATTCATACCACCGCGGCTTCTCACCGCAGAGTATTCATTGTGGAAGTGATGGGCCACAAGGTGGGCTGGCTGACCTTGAACGCAGGTATGGCCAGCGGGGCGGACATCATCCTGATTCCTGAAATTCCTTATGATCTGGATAAGGTGATTGACAAGATTGAGGAGAGAGACCAGAGAGGAAGCGGTTTTACCATTATTGCCGTGGCAGAGGGTGCAATTTCCAAAAAGGACGCAAAACTTTCCAAAAAAGAATATAAGAAGAAGCTGGAGAAGATGCCTCATCCTTCCGTTTCCTATGAGCTGGCGGCGGCCATTCAGGAGAAGACCGGCAGAGAAGTGCGTGTCACGGTGCCCGGGCATATGCAGAGAGGCGGAAGCCCCTGTCCTTATGACCGTGTATTTGCCAGTCGGCTGGGCGCAGAAGCAGGTAAGCTGATTCTGGACAATCAGTATGGATTTATGGTAGGCTATAAGAACCGCGAAATGGTTCGGGTGCCGCTGGAGGACGTGGCAGGAAAGCTGAAATCCATTTCTCCGGATGCAAGTATCGTGAAGGAAGCGAAGCTGCTGGGAATCAGTTTCGGAGATTAAGGCTACAGATTTCAGAGAGAGGAAATGAAGATGTCATACACGGCGCTGTACCGGAAGTTTCGTCCGGATACCTTTGCGGATGTAAAGGGACAGGATCATATTGTCACCACTTTGAAGAATCAGCTTCGGGCGAACCGTATCGGTCACGCGTATCTGTTTACCGGAACCAGAGGAACGGGCAAAACCACTGTGGCGAAAATTTTTGCCAGAGCGGTGAACTGTGAGAATCCCGGAACGGAGGGACCCTGCGGGGAGTGCCGCATCTGCCGGGCCATAGCCGCCGGGGCCAGTATGAACGTGATTGAGATTGATGCTGCCTCCAACAACGGCGTGGATAATATCCGCGAGATTGTGGAAGAGGTTTCCTATTCTCCCGCGGAAGGCAAATATAAGGTTTATATTATAGACGAGGTGCATATGCTTTCCACAGGAGCCTTCAATGCGCTGCTGAAGACGCTGGAGGAGCCTCCGTCCTACGTGATATTTATTCTGGCGACCACGGAGGTACACCGACTGCCCATTACCATTCTCTCCCGATGCCAGAGATATGACTTCAAGCGAATTTCCATAGAGACAATCACGAACCGGCTGCAGGATCTGATGGGGCAGGAGAATGTTCAGGCGCAGGAAAAGGCGTTGAGGTATGTCGCGAAGACGGCGGACGGTTCCATGAGAGATGCGCTGAGCCTGTTGGATCAGTGTATCGCCTTTCACCTGGGAGATGAGCTGACCTATGACAAGGTCCTGGATGTGCTGGGAGCGGTGGACACGGAGGTATTCAGCCGCCTTCTGCGGAATGTGCTGGAGCGGGATGTGAAAGGCTGTGTGCAGCTGCTGGAGGAAATCGTGATGCAGGGACGGGAACTGACACAGTTTGTGACAGATTTCACCTGGTATCTGCGCAACCTGATGCTGGTACAGGCCTCTGATAACCTGGAAGATGTCATCGATATGTCCACGGAGAATCTGACCCGGTTGAAGGAAGAATCCGGAATGGCGGATATGGACAGAATTATTCGGTTTATCAGAATTTTCTCGGAGCTGTCAGGACAGATTCGCCTGTCTGCTCAGAAGCGGATCCTGGTGGAAATCGCTCTGATCAAGCTCTGCAGGCCGGAGATGGAAGTGAACCAGGAAGCGGTTCTCGACCGCATACGTCAGGTGGAAGAGAAGCTGGAGAACGGCGTTGTGACTGTGACGGCGGATGGGGGCACTTCCGGAGCCGCCGGGAATCCGGGCGCTGTACCAAAGCCAAAGCCGGAGCTGCCAAAGGCTATACCGGACGACATTAAGCAGATTGTGGCCAGATGGCCGGCGATTGTGGGAAGTGCGGCGAATCCCATGCGGATTTATATGAAGTCCGCGAATTTAAGCCTGGGCGGTGACAATAAACTGATGATGGTGCTGGAAGACGGTATGGCGTCGGATTATTTTACGCAGCATCCGGCGAACAAGACACAGCTGGAGGCGCTGCTGTCCGACTTTTCCGGGAAAGAGATAGAGGTCAATATTCAGACAGTCAGCGGGCAGCAGGAATTCGAGCAGAACTACGTGGACATCTCCAAAGTGGTCCAGATGGAAATTGAAGAAGAAGACAGTTAATTATGCTGCGGCTGGTTGGTAAAGCCATGAAGGCGCACGAGAGAAACTTTTATGAGTGCATTTTCGAATGAAAGTTCCTTTCCTGAGGCGTGGGCAATGCGCGAAGGACACGGGCATAAAGGAACTTTACTACATTGCCGTAAGTGGTAATTTATAGCGTGGTCGCATAGCGGCTTAAATCAGGAGGGTATATAAATGGCAAAACGTGGAGGGTTTCCCGGCGGTGCAATGCCCGGAAACATGGCTAATCTGATGAAGCAGGCACAGAGAATGCAGCGTCAGATGGAGGAAGGGCAGAAGGAGCTGGAGACCAAAGAGTTCACTGCGGCGGCGGGAGGCGGCGCGGTGGAGGCAACAGTGAGTGGAAAGAAGGAAATTCTGAAGCTGACGCTGTCGGAAGAGGTCGTGGACCCTGAAGATATTGAAATGCTTCAGGACCTGATAGTGGCAGCCGTCAATGAGGCGCTGCGCAAGGCAGAGGAAGCCGGCAACGAGCTTATGGGCAAGATGACAGGGGGCTTGGGAGGCATGCCCTTCTGATGGAGCTGTACAGCGGATATATCAATAAATTAATAGAGGAGCTGGCGGCGCTTCCGGGAATCGGCAGTAAATCGGCTCAGAGACTTGCGTTTCATCTGATTAATATGCCCGTGGATAAAGTGCGGCGGCTGTCGGATGCCATTGTGACGGCAAAGGAAAATGTCCGTTACTGCCGGGAGTGCTATACCCTGACCGACAGAGAGGTATGTCCCGTGTGTGCCAGCCAGAAGCGCAACCATAAGCAGATTATGGTGGTGGAGAATACCAGAGACCTGGCAGCCTATGAGAAAACAGGCAGATACGAAGGTGTATATCATGTGCTGCATGGGGCGATTTCTCCCATGCTGGGCATCGGCCCCGGTGACATCCGGCTGAAGGAACTGATGGAGCGGCTCCAGGGAGAGGCGGAGGAAGTCATTATTGCCACTAATTCCAGCCTGGAAGGGGAGACCACAGCTATGTACATTGCAAAGCTCATCAAGCCCACAGGCATTCGTGTAACGAGAATCGCCAGCGGCGTTCCGGTGGGCGGCGATCTGGAATACATTGATGAAGTGACGCTCCTTCGTGCGCTGGAGGGACGTGTGGAATTATAAAAAATGCTGCGGAACTAAAACAGCAGTCTGCCGCGAAGATGCACAGATACAATTACGGACGGGTGCTCTTGCGGCCGGAAGTGTATCTGTAAAGGTGCATCGAGAGGCAGCTGCGGAACTATAATAAGGAGAAAAAATTATGGCAGTTTCAACAACTCATTTCGGAACCCATCCGGAAGGAAAAGAAGCTCTGTTATACACCATTACCAACAAAAACGGCATGCAGGTGTCTCTGACAAATGTGGGCGCGGCTATCGTCAGTGTGCGTGTGCCGGACAGACAGGGAGTCATGGCCGATGTGGTACTGGGGTATGACAAAGCAGAAGATTATATGCGGAACGACAGTTTCTTTGGGGTGGTAATCGGCCCCAGCGCCAACCGGATAGGAAATGCGACTTTCTGTCTGGACGGCGTCACCTATAAAGTAGATGCCAATGCAGGTCCGAACAACCTTCACAGTCATAAGGAAAAGGGATGGCATAAGCGTTTCTGGGAGGCGCAGATCGGAGAGGACAGTGTCACATTCACGCTGGAGGATGCGGCAGGCAATATGGGCTTCCCCGGGAATAAGAAAGTCAGTGTAACTTATTCGCTGGATGAAGAAAATGCATTGAAGATTCACTATCACGGTGTAAGTGACACAAGGACAATCCTGAATCTGACCAATCATTCCTATTTCAATCTGGAGGGACATGACAGCGGCAAAATTGTGGGGCATGAACTGCGCCTGGCAGCTTCCCGGTTTACGCCTGCGGATGCGGCTTCCATTCCCACAGGAGAACTTGCGGAGGTTAAGGGGACACCCATGGACTTTACAGTGTCTAAAAAGGTGGGAGATGAAATAGGCGCCGATTTTGAACAGTTAAAATTTGCCGGAGGATACGACCATAACTGGGTCATCGACGGATGGGATGGAACGCTTCGCCATTTTGCCACATTGAAAGCGCCCGAATCCGGAAGAGTGATGGAGGCTTACACGACGCTGCCAGGCGTGCAGTTCTATGCCGGCAATTCCATCACAGAGCAGACGGGCAAAAGCGGAGCGACTTATGGACTGCGCCAGGGCTTATGTCTGGAGACTCAGTACTTCCCGGATTCAGTGAACAAGCCGCAGTTTCCGGACTGCATCTTCGGCGGAGACAAGGAGTATGACTCTGTGACAGTGTATCGCTTCAGTACGATTTGAGAAATACGGTTTAAAAGGTATGGCTGATTTTTAAGTTCCGCAAAGTTTGTCGAAGAGTTCTTTTCGGACCCCGACAAAGAATGCTAAAATGCCTCGCATACCGATGCTATTATTATTACAAACGGTATGGGAGGTGTTTTTATATGGAATTACCAAAAAATGTTACACAAATCGGAGAGACAAATCCGCATTGTAAGATATATGTGGAAGATTATGTCATCTCATACATAAAACAGCTGAACCGGCACGCCGGTGACAAGATGCTGGCAGTGGCATTATATGGTGTACGAAAGGAAGAAGGGGGAATCGCTTACCTGTTTTTATATGGGGCATGCAAACTGAATTTTCTTCAGAGAGAATGCCGTCATCTGTCCCAGGCTGTTCAGCAGGAAGTAGAGAAACAGCGGAAAAGATATTTTTCGGAGTATGAATTTCTGGGTTATCGTCTGCTGGACGGAGAGATGGTGGAAGGATTTCATATCTGCGAGCAGGGCGTATGCAGGTATATAGAAGGATATGCACAGTTCTATGAGAAAAATGACAGTATGCTTTCGTTTATGTTGGACGAGCGTCAGGGGGAAGCAACGCCGGAAGAATTCGACAGAGCAAAATATGATGTGGTGAAAAAACGTCAGGAGGAGAGAAGGAATTCCACGGAAAATAAGGGCGGTCAGATTGTCAGATACAGGAACAGAGAATCCCGAAAACACACAGAGGGAGCCTCGAAGGCAAAGCTGCGGAATATGCAGCTGACAGCCGCCGCTTCCTTTGTTCTTCTGGGGGTAGTGGGACTTGCAGTTATGACAAACGGTGAAAAAGCAGGGGAATGGCAGACAGCGGCCAGACAGTTTCTGGAGGGCATGACGGAAAAACAATTGCCGGATGCGGTGGAGGTGGTCAATCATTCCGTACAGCCCGGTGTCATTGTAGCGGAGGACAAGCTCACAGATGCTATTTTGAAGGAAAATGCGGCGGCAGCTTCCGGGGCGTCAGGGGAAGAGCAACAGGCTGGGACGCAGCCGTCGGGAACAGCACCGGATGCTTCATCAGGAAATCAGCAGCCTGCAGTGCCGGAACCGACACCGCAGCCCACCCCCATCCCCACACCGGAGCCGACTTCCACACCGGAACCGACTCCCACACCGGAGCCTGAAAAACCTGCGGAAGCTGAGCCTACAAAAGCCCCTGTTTCGGAACCCGCATCCTACACTGTGCAGAAGGGAGATACCCTTATCGGAATCTGCATCAGAACGTACGGCAGTGATGCAAGAGTAGCTGAAATATGTTCCCTGAATAACATTAGCAATCCGGATGATATTAAGGAGGGAACAAGAATTCTATTACCGTAGTTTACAGGAAAATTTCAGGTGTACTCTGGACTTTTACGGAGGAAGTACATGGCGGATATCAGAAGTTTCATAAAGGAAAAAGAAAAAAGGGAGAGGAACAAGGAAGAGTATAAGAAGAAAATTGTATTGCATAAGCTGGCATTCTTTTATAGAATTCTGGCGGTGATTCTTGCCCTGGCGGCTGTGGCAGTCTTTTTTGTAATACGGTATAAAAGGCATGTCTATACAGATTATGACATCATTGCTTCTGTACCAAGGGAAAATGTAAGCGGGGCCACAGATATTCGCCTGAATGACGCTTTTCTGACTTACAGCAAGGATGGCGTGCACTGCACGGATACAAGAGGAAATGTAAAGTGGAATCAGACCTATGAGATTCAGGATGTGAAGCTGTCTGTCAGCGGAAATACCGTTGCCATAGGTGACTACAATGGAAGAAGTATTTATATAGCAGATTCGGAAAAGCTTCTGGGAGAAGTTACCACCACAATGCCTATCCGGGATGTGGCTGTTGCCGCCAACGGGGATGTGGCCGCAGTACTTGCCGACGTGGAGCTTACATGGCTGAATGTTTATGACAGCAGCGGCAAACAGAAGAAAGAAGGAAGAACACATATGGATGATTCCGGCTATCCCATGGCGCTTAGTTTTTCCCCCAACGGAGAGCTTCTCTGCGTAGCCTATGTGTATGTGGACGCGGGAGTGCTGAAAACAAATGTGGCTTTCTATGATTTCAGTCCGGTAGGAGATAATGTCAGCGACTTTCTTGCCAGTACCTGGTCTTATACAGACCTTCTGGTGCCTTATGTGCAATTTGTGAATGATACGACTGCGTTTGCGGTGGGGGACAGCAGGCTGATGATATACGGCGGAGCTCACAAGCCGGCCCCGCTGATGGAGCATTTGTTTGACAGAGAGGTGCGCTCCGTATTTCACAGCGACAGATATATCGGACTTGTATTTAATGCGGACAACAATGAAAATCGCTATCAGATAGATGTCTATGACACCCAGGACGCCGCAGACAAGGCGAAAAGTTTTTACTTTGACGTGGATTATACGGATATTTTCTTCGGTAAAGATACTTTGGTGATTTACAATGAGACGGAATGTCAGGTATTTACCATGGATGGAATGGAGAAATACCATGGGAATTTTGCGAAGACAGTCCGGCTGATGCTTCCGGTGGGAAATGCCTATAAATATCTGCTGGTGACGGATGATACCATAGATACCATACAATTAAAATAGGAGAAGAAGGCGAAGGAGAAAGGAAGGGAACAAAATGGACGGAATAAGGATAAATATTATGCTCGTAATCGTTTCTGCTGCAGGTATTATTAAACTGGTGGACGGCTATAAGAAAGGGATTGTGAAAGAAGTTGTCTCTCTGATCACCATGCTGGTGCTCTGCCTGGTAGCGGCGCTGGCCGCTTATGGCATGCACAGCTATCATGACGGTAAGGCCTTTAACGTCATTGTGGCAATCATTCTGTTCTGCCTGATTGTGGCCGCTCACCATCTGCTGGGACTGGTGCTTTTTCCTGCAAAACTTCTCTCAAAACTGCCGGTCCTTCATCTGCTGGATAAGCTGCTGGGGATTGTGTTCGGAGCATTTGAAGTGGTGCTGGCACTCTGGACACTTTACACTTTTATCATGATGATGAATATGGGAGCCATCGGACAACTGATTTTGTCCTATACGGAAGAAAGTCCTGTCCTGCTGTGGCTTTACAGGCATAATTATCTGGCCTATGGGATAGAACGCATGCTGGAACAGTTCAGTTTTGTGCCGCTGGAACTGCTGAAGTAATTGACGAGTATGAAACGGGGAATGTAACCCCGTTTTCTTTATATTTTATATAGTCCCTGGGAGCCATGTTCATACTCTGGGCAAAGACTCTGTTAAAGGTACGAATGGATGAAAAACCGGAGGAGAAGGCGATCTCCGTGATATTACACCCTTGCTCCAGCAGGGTACAGGCATGCTCAATACGCAGACCGTTGATAAAATCCACAAAGCTGATTTTGATTCGTTCGTTAAAAATATGCGAGATATAATACTTGTTCAAATGCAGTTCTCTTGCAGTCTGCTCCAGAGTCAAGGGTTTCGTGTAATTTTCCGAACAATAGGCCAGGACATTCTTGATGCTGTCATGGTTCGCAGGACTGCCAGTCAGGTTCATCAGAGGCAGAAGCTCCGCCAGAAGAGCCAAAAGGTATCCCTTTGCGGCAATTTTGTCGTAATAAGTGTCGGACTCATTCCGCCTTCGGATAATCTCCAGATGGTCGTGCAGGGCCAACGGCAGCAGAGAACTCCTGATGATGGGGGAGCACGGTATCTTCTTCTGAAAGATTTCTTTCAGATCCCTGCATACATCTGGGCTGAAAATGAACAGATATCCTTTTACCGCAGATCGATCATGATAATAGTGAATCTGATTGGGAAAGGATAAAAATAAATCTCCCTTTTCGATTAAGAAATTTTGATAATCCACTGTTGCCATGCAGGTTCCTTCCTCCATATAAATCAGCTCCAGATGAGAATGAATATGAGGGATTGGGGATAATTTGCTGAATATTCCTGTAGCCAGCGGAATGTTTCGGTTTTCAATCTGATATAACATAGCACACCTTTCAAGACAGCAATAATTGGCCAGTTTTTTTCGCTCTGAGACTTTTATTATATTTTGGATTCGCTAAAATGTAAATAGAAGAATAGAAAAGCAAAAGAGTACATTAAAATAATAAAATGAAAGGATGTGCGGAACATGAAGAAAGAAAAAATTGCATTACAGGCGTATTCCGTCAGAGACCAGCTTCAGGAGGATTTCTTTGGTACTTTAAAGAAAATCAAAGAATATGGCTATAGTGGTGTCGAGTTTGCGGGACTCTACGGAAATGATCCTCTGGAAGTGAAAAAGGCCTGTGAGGAAATGGGGCTCATTCCTCTTTCGGCGCATGTGCCCTTTGCAGAGCTGATGGACAGGATGGAAGAGACCATTGACTGCTATAAAAAGCTGGGCGTGAAATATGTGGTGATTCCTTATCTGACACCGGAGTACAGGCCGGGTACTCCCGGATTCCAGACTGTGATTGACGGCGCCGGGAAGATTGGGGAAGCCCTGGCCAGGGAAGGTATGGTGCTTCAATATCACAACCATGATTTTGAATTTACTAGAATTGACGGAGAGTATGCGCTGGATATCCTGTACAGAGAGGTTGGACCGGAGCTTCTCCAGACGCAGCTTGACACCTGCTGGGTAAATGTGGGCGGAGTGAATCCCGCGGAATATGTGAAAAAGTATGCGGGAAGAATACCAACTGTGCATTTAAAAGATTTTGCAGGCGGCAAATCCGAGAATATGTATGCACTGATAGGCATTGACGAGGATAAGAAGAAAGAGACGGAAGGGAACTTTGAGTTCAGACCTCTGGGCAAGGGAGTTCAGAATTTCCCGGCTATCGTGAAGGCTGCCGACGAAGGCGGTGCGGAATGGTTTATTGTGGAGCAGGATCAGCCCAGCATGGGATATACTTCTCTGGAATGCGCACAGATCAGCGCAAAATATCTGCTGGAAAATATTGCGGAGTAACTTCCCGGCGAAAGGAAGCGGGGAAAGCCAGGAATACAATTTAAGAAAGGACAGAAAAATGGCAGAAAATATACTGGATCGTTTTAAAGAGGTAACAAAGGAAACCGTAATCGATACTTCTAAGAAAGTTCGCGTGGGGATTATCGGCACCGGCTGGATTGCGGAAGCTCATATGAACAGTTACTTAAAGCAGCCGGATGTGGAAGTGGTCGCAGGCGCTGACCTGGTGGAAGGCAAGGCGGAAGCTTTTTTTGCAGGATATGACGCGGATGTCAAGTGCTACAGAAGCCACAGAGAAATGCTGGACGACGAGTCTCTGCAGCTGGATGCAGTCAGTATCTGTACTTATAACAGAACTCATGCAGAGTGTGCCATTTATGCGCTGAATAAGGGCATCAGCGTATTGATTGAGAAGCCCATGTGTGTAACTCTGGAAGAAGCAATAGAAATCAGAAAAGCGGAAAAGGCCAGCGGGAAGGTGGTTTCCATCGGATTTCAGCCCAGATTTGATGAAAACATGAAAATGATCAGGAAAATTGTGGAATCCGGCGTGCTTGGCAAGATATACTACATCCAGACCGGCGGCGGGAGGAGACGCGGGATTCCCACACCCTTCGGCACCACTTTTATTGAAGACAGGACAGCGGGTATCGGCGCACTGGGAGATATCGGATGCTATTCCCTGGATATGGTATTGAATGCAATCGGATACCCGAAGCCGCTTACCGTCTCCGGATATAAGTCAAATTTCTTTGGAACGCGTCCGGATTACTGTGATTATGCAGCCAAAGGCAAACCGGAATATGCGCAGAAATTCCAGGTGGATGATTTCGCGGCGGCATTTATACGTCTGGAAGGAGATATTATTCTCGACTTCCGGATTGCATGGGCCATGAATATGGATACACCGGGTGATACCATTATTCTGGGTACGGAAGCCGGTCTCAGAATTCCTTCCACTGAGTGCTGGAACGGAAGCGTGGGCGGTGCAATGAAGCTGTATCATGAAGTGTGCGGGCAGCAGACGGAGACTGAGATTCCGATTATTCAAACAAAAGAGGATCCCTTTGATCTGAAGGTACGCTCTTTCCTGGATGCCGTAAAGAACGGCACGGAAGCACCGGTGCCCACCTCTCAGATTATTTATAACCAGGCAATCCTGGACGGAATTTTTAAATCAGCAGAAGCGGGAAGAGAAATTGAGATTCAGATTCCGGAGTGTTGATTTTGGCGGAATGGATTTGAAATATCCCATAGGAAAATGCGGAAAAACATTGATTCCTGTGGGGTATTTGCATTCAGGGGCTGATACGGTTACACACACGTTAACCGACAGTCCTTTTTGATTGGGTAAACTGGAAAAGTTCCTGCAATTTAGACAACGCAAACAACAGGCTCCAAAATGAAGCCTGCATACCAGTCATCTCTCTATCGTTGACGCAGATATCGACCAAAGCCATTCTCTAAAATATTCTGCCGCCGGATTTCTTTCACAGACTGACTTAATCTGCGAAAGGAAAACAGGCGTCCTCTCTGCGCTATAAACTATATCGGTGTTGCCCTGGAGTTTGCGATGCATCCTTCGCATATATGGGCAAGATTATATCGCCGGAACCTGTTTGACTGTCTTCGGTTTACCAGTATTTGGTATGAGGATATGGAGCTTTTTCCGCGGCTATTGGCAAAAGCCGACAGGCTGTACTATTACAAAGTACCGGTTTATTATTACAGACAGCATAAGAAGGGGATCACACATCAGAGAGAGGATAAGCGGAATCTTGAAGTGATTACGGCCTGGCACAATGCATATACCAAAGCGGATTATTCCGGGGAAGAGAGAAAAGCGATTGAAATATGTATTAAAAAATCCATTTCCACCTTTCTTTTTTTCCGGCCGAAGTATGCGGCAGCATATGCGGAATTTTATAACCACATTTTTGAGGGAGAAACGACTCTTTCTTCCGAAGATAAAAATGCTGACGTTATAAACATCAGACATATGCCTTTATGGCAGCAGGCGGATTTTTATGGAAACAAGGAGATACCTGGTATTTTGAGCGGATTGAAAGAGCTATATCAACAAGGTGGAATATTACAGTTTCATGCAGATAGGACAGTTGATTTTCAGAAAGAGGATGTTCCGGATGAGAGAATTGTTTTTTCTTCGCAAGGGAGTATTTTGTTAAATGAAATGAGAATGAGAAAAGGAAATTTTGCAGTATTTGAGATGTTAAAAGAATGTGCGCAATGGAACTTAATTTCACTGCAAAATCAGATGAAGGAATTTAAAATTGCGGAAATTGTTATAGATAAGGCAATGTTAAACGGAATAAGAATAGATGGGAGGCCTTAAAGCAAGATGGCAGAAAAAATTATTTTATGGGGAACCGGTATGCATACCAGAAAGATGCTCAAAAGTTATTTTGTTCCGATGGATGTGATTGAAGAAGTGATTGACGCAAATAAGGTTTGGCGTGAAGGAAGAGAAGATAATATGGCTGAAGCCACAGGAAATTTTCTGGGAGTATGCGGAGGCGGCGGGACTGCTGAAGGAGTAAACTGTTATGGAATTAAAGAAACTGACGGAAGAAAATGCAGGTCAGCTGAAGGGTAAGCATATTTATCTTGTGCGATATTTTCAGGATTACATAGAAGAATTGTATGCCGCTTATCCTTTGCTGCCCTTTATAGAAGGAGTTATTGATACGGATACCGCCAGGCAGGGCGGGAAAGCATTTCATGGACGCAGCTTTGTGGTATTTGGCATGGAGAAGCTGCGAACGCTTCCGAAAAATTCAGCGCTGATTATCACTACAGGATATTTTACAGAAGAATTTGACGCACTGCAGAAAACCGGACTTCCGGATACCGTTGGAAATATTATCTACTATTTTGCCAACCGGGATACGGAATATTATGAGGCTTACCTGGAAAAATATGCGGACACACCTTTGAAGAATCTGATTGTTTTCCGCAGCGGCATGGGGACCTGGGAATATGTGGCGGGTATGGATTTTACAGAGAATGCCCGGGCGCTTTTTGATTACATGCTTGCGGAAGGCTACAACCGCAGATATGAAATGGTGTGGCTGGTCAAGGACCCTGAGCGTTACAGGGAAGTGGAACACAGGAATGAGAATGTGCATTTTGTATCTTACGATTGGGCCACATCGGAAAAGGAACAGGAAAGAGATGCCTACTATGAGGCAATCTGTCTCGCCAGGTATTTCCTTTTTACTCATGCCTGCGGGTTCTGCCGGCTGCCGAGGAAAGGGCAGATTCGTATCCAGCTGTGGCATGGCTGTGGATTTAAGACTGTGAAGAATGTGATTCCTCAGAAACGGCGGTATGAGTATACTACGGTGGTCAGCAAATTGTATGCACAACTTCATGAAAAAGAATTTGGCCTTGAACCGAACCAGATGATAGTGACCGGATATGCCAAAGAGGACTGGTTGTTTCATCCGGTAAAAGACTGGAAAGAACGTTTGAATATACCGAAGGCGGCTGGATACATTTTCTGGCTTCCTACATTTCGAACGGCCAGGAGTGTTGTTTCCTATATGAATGTCAGGGGAAAAAACAATCAGAGCGGACTTCCGGTTGCAGGCACACTGGAAGAACTGCATGGAGTAAATGATTTTTTAAAGGAACAGAATACTGTGTTGGTTGTAAAGCTCCATCCGCTTCAAAAAAGGGAAAATATCTATCAGGAGGAACTTTCCAACATTTTGGTATTGGATAATGAAACACTTGCGAGTGCGGATCTGCATATCAATCAGATTCTGGGGCATGCGAATGCCCTGATCAGCGATTATTCATCGGCAGCCATTGACTTTCTGCTTTTGGACAGGCCGATTGCATTTACGCTGGATGATTTGGAGGAGTATGAAGAGAGCAGGGGATTTGTCCTGAATCCGATTCGGGATTGGATCCCCGGAGAAAAAATTTTATCTTTGGAAGATTATATGGAGTTTTTACAGAATGTGACAGCCGGGAAGGACACGGCGAAGGAAACACGCCGGAGTCTGACAGCAAAACTGCATGATTTCCAGGATGACCAAAGCAGCCGGAGAATTGTGGAGTTTCTGAAGTTGGAATAGAGATTGTCGGAAACAGCAGAAAAACGTCGTTGTGAGAGTTTTCATATGATAGAATTCTGGCGGAATGAGAGGAACAGGATAAAATGCGTATACCGGAGTCAACATTAGAGAACTTTCTATCTGTAGTACGGACTCAGAAGAAAAAAATTGTTGTCTATGGTGCAGGGGTAATCGGAAAAGTTACATTGCCGGCATGGATAGAGGAACGGCAGCTGGAGGAAGAGGTACTGTTTGTGACGGATGCGGATTCTCGTAAATGGGGTGGTTCTCTGCAGATGGGGAACAGGCAGTGCGGGATATGTTCTCCGGAAAGGCTGAAAGAGACGAAAGAAAAATTCGTCATCCTGATTACTGCAAGCAGATATAGTACCATCCTGCAGTATCTTGACAGGATGGAGGAGCTGGCCGAGACGGATGTCTATATTTTTCCACTGATGCTGACAAGAGAGTGCAGAGCTTTTGAGAAGCAGACGACTCAGAAAAGTTCCGAGGCACCTGTGATACCGAAGACAATTCATTACTGCTGGTTTGGCAGGGGGAAGCTGTCAGAAGAGATAGAACGCTGCAGAGAAACCTGGAGGAAGTTCTGTCCGGATTACCAAATCATCCAATGGAATGAAGATAATTATGATTTAGAGAAATATCTATATACCAGACAGGCATACCACCACAAAAAGTGGGGGTTCATACCGGATGTGGCAAGACTTGAAATACTCTATGAAAACGGGGGGATTTATCTGGATACGGATGTGGAATTGATACGCTCCCTGGATGAACTGCTGTATCAGCCGGGATTTGTAGGAGTGGAAAAGTGGGGAGTGATCAATGTGGGGGGAGGATGTGGCGTAATGCCGCATCATCCTATGATTCGAAAGCTGCTGGAATATCGACTGAAGTTTCCTTTTGAATGGGAAGACGGAAGTCTGAATCTGGAGTCAAGCGGAAGCTATGAATCCAAACCGTTTTTGGATTGTGGTTTCAAGCCGGACAATACAATCCAGAATGTGGGCGGTATGACAGTGTATACCTCAGATTTTTTTCATCCTTTTGACTATGTGAGCAGAGAACTCTGCGTTACGGAGAACACGTATGGAATTCATCATTTTACCGCAAGTTGGGTGTGATGGAATAAGTATTGATTAAGATTAACTAAGTAAGTATCAGGATGCAGATATAGATGCGGACGGGAAAAATGAGTCCGCATCAGAAAAATTGGAACAGGAATGAAATAAGTATCATACAGGGGGAGAAAAGAAATGCAGTTTGACCTGACCGCCTCCATGATGTGTGCCAATTACGGCAACCTGGAGCAGGAAGTAAAAGAACTGGAGGAAGGCGGCATCGACTCCTTCCATATTGATATCATGGACGGCCGTTATGTGCCGAACTTTGCCATGTCACTGAACGACATGGCTTATATTGCATCGGCCACGGATAAACCGCTGGATGTGCACCTGATGATCGAGCACCCAAACAATAACATAGAAATTTTTTTACAGAGACTGCGCAGAGGCGATACGGTCTACATTCACCCGGAGGCGGAATATCATCCCTCCACCACCCTCCAGAAAATCATTCGTGCAGGTATGATTCCCGGTATTGCCATCAATCCGGGAACCAGCATAGAGAATGTGTATGAGATGCTGCGAATCGTGAAAAAAGTGCTTGTAATGTCGGTAAATCCCGGCAATGCCGGACAGATGTATCTTCCTTATGTTGGAGAGAAAATCAGGAGGCTGCTTTCCATGAAGAAGGGGATGGGATTCAAAGCCTACTGGGACGGAGCCTGCAGCGCAGATAAGATACAGAAGTTTGCACCTATGGGAATGGACGGATTCGTGTTGGGGACGACTATGTTATTCGACAAGGGCAGACCCTATGGGGAGGTCATTCAAGAGATACGGAGGATGCAGGCGCTTCCTGCCAGTGAAGCGCCGGGAGGAGAGAAAAGCTGCGCAGGCTGATTTAGAAGGTACAGAGAATGTCCTCCTTTAGATAAATCCCGGGAACTTTTCCGGGATTTTTTCGTCTATAAAACTAAAGATGCAGAAAAAGGAAATATTCGGAGGGAAGGGACATGAGAAAATGGACGATTATATCAGTACTGCTGGCGGGAGTGATGCTGTGCGGGTGTGCAGATACAGGACATTCTGAGCAGTCTGTGGGGAGCGGTCAGGGGACGGAGCCTGTGGAGTCACAGGAGGACAATGGGCCGGAGACGGGAACCATATCCGGGACGGAAAGCGGGGGAGAACAGTCAGGGGATGTGCCGGAGCCGGATTCTCCTGAAAAGCCGGATGAAAATTCCACCAGGGAAGCAGTACAGAGAGGACCTTACGGCAGGCTTTCACTGTCTCTGCCGGAGGGGTGGTGCTATGAAGAGTATTCCATGGACAGTGAAGAGCTGAGAGGCGGCAAATATGGAATTCTGTTTTATCCGGAGGGAGCCGGCGAAGGCTTCATAGAGGTATGCTATGCGGGACGGTTCGGCGTCTGCGGAACAGGATTACAGTCGGAAAACAGAACGATTGCAGGCAAAAGTGCCAATATCGGAACCTATGACAATAAGAATCATTGGGATTTTATTATTTTTCAAGAGGAATACGAGGGAGTCGTCGCGCTGAATTCCTCTGAGGATGGCTGGTGGAAAGAATACGGTGCCCAGGTTTACGATATCCTGGACACATTATCTTTTGAGCCGGAGGTGAGAGAGGGCGGCGCCTGTGTGGACAGCGAGCAGTCGGAACTGACGGAGATCGGGCTGCATCTTTCCTTGAAAAATGTATCCGCAACCGGTGCAACTCTTGTGTGGAACCATTATGACCCGGAAGCTGCCACAGGCGAATTGCAGTGCGGGGATGATTTTGTCCTGCAGCAAAAGAAGAACGGGCAGTGGGAGGAGGTTCCTGTTGTGGTGGAAGGAAATTATGGCTTTCATGCTGTCGCATATCCGCTCCCGGCCGGAGAGACAAAAGAACAGGAGCTGAACTGGGAATGGCTGTATGGACAGCTGGCTCCGGGGGAGTACCGGATAGGAAAGGGCGTAGGTGACTTCCGGGCAAGCGGAGACTTCGATGAATACACGATTTATGCGCAGTTTGTCTTGAATTAAGAAGGCTGAGCAGCAGTTCGACAAGCTGGTTACCGTTTACAGCAATAGATGCGAGGAGGCTTCTGGCAGCCACTGAAAAAGGAATTGGGAAAAAATAGAAAAAAATTTGAAAAAGTTGTTGACAAGGCAAGAAACATGTGATATCCTATCAAAGTTGCCGATGACGACAACGGGCAGACAGGAAAGAGAACAG
>CAJUQT010000003.1 GCA_910588225.1 uncultured Acetatifactor sp. | reverse complement strand
TTTTCCATGAAAATCTTTTTCATTTTCCTCTTGACATATTACCAAATTGCTTTCCTCTCTCAGATACCCTTTTACTTTAATCCTTTTTCTGCTTTTTTTCAAGTCCTTCAAATGTCAAAGTATCCCTCTCCGTCCCGCCCTGATAACAGTTCAGACAGGGCACTGAAGTGTTACCCCATCCTGACAATACTGACAAAAAACGAACTGTTACCCCCAATAATAGTCCGAATAAAGTACTGATCTGTTATATTCTGTCCCTCCTTCACCAAATCCCTTTGAAATAGTTTATCCTAATGGCAAATTTACCCGATTCTCCTTGCCAATTCAGGCTTTTTGTGTATAATGATATAATGAAATAAAAAACGCCTGCTCGGCAAAATCCGTCGGGCAGACGCGGGAAATGAGGATGTGGAATGATAAGTGTAAACAATGTAACCTTAAGGATTGGCAAAAAGGCATTATTCGAGGATGTAAATATCAAATTTACCGAGGGTAACTGTTATGGCGTCATCGGCGCAAACGGCGCGGGTAAATCTACGTTTCTGAGAATCCTTTCCGGAGACTTGGAGACCACCCGGGGCGATATCACCATCACTCCTGGTCAGCGCCTTTCCGTGCTGGAGCAGGATCATTTCAAATATGATGAGTATCCCGTGATGGACACTGTCATCATGGGGAATGCCCGTCTGTATCAGATTATGAAAGAAAAAGACGCCATCTATGCCAAGGAAGATTTCACCGATGAAGACGGTATTCTTGCCAGTGAACTGGAGGCGGAATTTGCAGAGATGGACGGCTGGGAAGCGGAGTCCAATGCCGCCATGGTGCTGAACGGCCTGGGTATCGGCACCGAATTTCATGATGCACTTATGAAAGATCTTGACGGAAGTCTGAAGGTAAAAGTCCTGCTGGCAAAAGCCCTGTTCGGCAATCCAGATATCCTGCTTCTGGACGAGCCCACCAACCATCTGGATCTGGACGCCATCGCATGGCTGGAAGATTTTCTCATTGATTTTGAGAACACGGTGATTGTGGTTTCTCATGATCGATATTTTCTGAACAAAGTGTGTACTCATACTGCTGATATTGACTACTGCAAAATTCAGCTCTATGCAGGCAATTATGATTTCTGGTACGAATCCAGTCAGCTGCTGGTCCGCCAGATGAAGGAGGCAAACAAGAAAAAGGAAGAGAAAATCAAGGAGCTGCAGGAATTTATCTCCCGATTCTCCGCAAACGCTTCCAAATCCAAGCAGGCCACATCCAGAAAACGTGCTCTGGAAAAAATCGAGCTGGATGAGATTAAACCTTCCAGCCGCAAATACCCTTATATTGACTTCCGTCCGGACCGGGAAATCGGAAACGAAGTTCTGACAGTGGAACATCTGTCCAAAACTGTCAATGGAGAAAAAGTATTGGACGATATCTCCTTTGTGGTGGGCCACGATGACAAGATTGCTTTCGTGGGAAGTCAGGAGCTGGCGAAAACCACTCTCTTTCAGATTCTCATGGGAGAGCTGGAACCGGATGAAGGAACTTATAAATGGGGCGTGACCACCTCCCAGGCATACTTCCCCAAGGACAATACGGAAGAATTCAACAACGAGATGACTATCGCCGAATGGCTGACCGGCTATTCTCCTGTAAAAGATGTGACCTATGTGCGCGGTTTCCTGGGCCGTATGCTCTTTGCCGGCGAAGACGGTGTCAAAAAAGTAAAAGTCCTCTCCGGAGGGGAAAAGGTTCGCTGCCTTCTGTCCAAAATGATGATCAGCGGCGCCAACTGCCTGGTTTTTGACGAGCCGACCAATCACCTGGACATGGAGTCCATCACTGCGCTGAACAATGGACTCATCAAATTCCCCGGTGTGGCTCTGTTCTCCTGTCACGATCATCAGTTTGTACAGACCACGGCCAACCGTATTATAGAATTTCTGCCGGACGGACATATCATTGATAAGATTACTTCTTATGACGAATATCTGGCAAATGATGAAATGGCCAGAAAACGTACCGTATTTACCGCTCAGAAGGAAGAGGAAGAATATTGATGCAGACAATTGATTTACATGTACATTCCACTCGTTCCGACGGTACCTTTACTCCCGCAGAACTGGTGGATTATGCCATGGAAAAAGGACTGGCGGCATTTGCACTGACGGATCACGATACGATAGAGGGCCTGGATGAAGCCATAAAATATGCCGACGGACTCCGAGCCTCTCTCTCTTCTCCGGAGAAAGTGCCGGAGGTCATACCCGGTATCGAATTTTCAACTGAATATGAGGGAAAAGATATCCATATTTTGGGATTATATATTGATTATCAAAAAGAAGCCTTCCACAGGCATCTCCGGGCTTTTGTGGATTCCAGAACTGCCAGGAACCGGAAAATGTGCGATCTGCTTCAGAAAGCAGGTATTTCCATCACTTATGAGGCGCTTCTTGCGGAATTCCCCGATGCGGTAGTCACCAGAGCCCACTATGCCAGATACATGCTGAATCACGGTTACATTTCCAGTATGACAGAAGCATTCGAACGCTATATTGGAGATTGTTGTCCCTGCTATGTCCCACGGGAAAAAATCACCCCTGTTCAGGCCGTAAAGCTTGTACTGGAATCCGGAGGTGTCCCCATACTTGCTCATCCAGTTCTCTACCATATGAGTACCGGGCAGCTGGAGATTCTGATTCAAAAGCTACAGGAAAGCGGACTGGCAGGTTTGGAAGCCATTTACAGTACTTACAATGATGCAGAGGAGCGCCGGATGCGCGCACTGGCTTCCAGATACGGCCTGCTCATCAGCGGAGGCAGTGATTTTCATGGCTCCAACAAGCCTGGTCTGGATCTGGCCTCCGGCTATGGGAAATTATTTGTTCCCTATTCCGTTCTGGATGCTATTAATAATTTTATTTCACGCAGAAATCTATGAATTTCTTCCTGCTCTGCTTGAGGTTCCTGTTTTTCGAGCATTCCTAAATAGAGCAGGGAAGATTTTCTCCCTCTCCGCTCACTTCACGGCTTGCAGTTACTTTAGCAGTCAGCTTCCATGTGCAGACGCACCACAAAAAACGGCAGGAATTTTTCCTGCCATTTTTATCATTTTACCTTCTGATCTTCAGACTGTCACAATCAGATATCTGCCGTCGCCGATGTCAAACACTTCGTCCGCATCAAGAATCTCTTCATCCATTGCACCTTCAATGTCGATGCCTTCATCCTCGAAGTACTGAACCACTTCTGCAACAGAGTTGACTACAACAGCCATGGAGTCGTCTAAAAAGTGCTCAGCTTCCTCAAGGGTTTCTGCAACCTCTCTGGGAAAAAGCTGCAGCTGATTTTCCAGAAAACACTCCAACACATCGTCGTCAAACTGCATTTTTTACCCTCCTTTCTTTCCAGAAGTTCATGCTCTTGCACACATAATAATACGACTAAGAATCCATGTCAATACAGAAATGCAATCATTCTGTATATCGTAATAATTCAAGTGGATATTCAATTACCGCATTTGCTCCTCCTTCTTCCAGTTCCTCACGCTTCCTGAACCCCCAGAGCGCACCTACAGTAAAAATATCAGCATTTTTTCCTGTCTTCATATCGGTGGCTGTATCTCCCAGATACAGTGTATTTGCCGCCGTCAGTCCAATCTGCTCCAGTATCCGGAAAACTCCTTCCGGACTTGGCTTGATTGGAACATCTTCCTTCTGCCCCTGTATCGCGTCAAAGTACTTTTTTCCGAACAACGTTTCAATTACATTGACGGTCTCCGCATGAGGCTTATTGGAAAGCACCGCAAGTTTTATCTCCTGGGCTTTTAATGCCGCCAGCAATTCCGGAATCCCCTCATACGGCCGCACGCGATACATACAGTTTTCCCTGAATATTTCTCTGTAAAGGGCATAGGCCTCTTCGAAATGCACAAGCTCCCTGTCTCCGCCTGCTGCCAGTGCGCGTCTGACCAGATTCGCCGCCCCGTCTCCAATGAAATATTTATATTGTTCCACAGAAAAAGGACCATATCCGAAATGCTCCATGGTTCGGTCCCCGCTGTATTTAATACTGTGAATGGAATCGGAAAGTGTTCCGTCCAAATCAAAAATTACCGCTTTCTTCACCATTCCGTCCACTCCTTTGCCTCCTGATAGAGTCTGCTCACCGGCAGCCCCACCACGTTATTGTAATCACCCTCTATCCTTCTGACATATCTGGCAAAAATCCCCTGGATTCCATAGGCCCCTGCCTTATCCATACTCTCTCCTGCC
Organism: uncultured Acetatifactor sp.; assembly: GCA_910588225.1. Classification (GTDB taxonomy): domain Bacteria; phylum Bacillota; class Clostridia; order Lachnospirales; family Lachnospiraceae; genus Acetatifactor. The sequence continues at coordinate 134,265 of CAJUQT010000003.1, read as the reverse complement.
GCCACATAGGCAGCTATCTCCGCTTCTGTCAATGGATAAAATCTCACTTTTGTCACTTCATGGAACACCTTGCGCCATATAATCCGTTCTTCCCTGCCATTCTTTCGAAGCAGCAGTGCCACGCCTGTATACACTTCATGAGTTTTCCCGGAAAGCCCCCTCAGCATTTCACAAGCCTGTGCTTCATCCGCAGGCTTGCCCAGAATATTTCCCTCCAAAGCCACCACCGTATCCGCGCCGATCACCAGAACCTCTTCGTCGGTGGCCTCCAAAAGCGCAAGCACTGTCTCCGCTTTCTGCCGCGCAAGCTCCTCTACCATCAAAGCAGGTTCCGATACGGACGTTTTCTCTTCCATATGACTTACTCTGACTTCAAAATCAATTCCTATCTGCGTCAGCAGCTCCCGCCTGCGGGGCGACGCCGATGCCAGTATGATTCTCATCTCCGCCTCCTGTTACTGTAAAAATCTTTATAAATCCCTTTCTTGCCCTACTTTCATGCATAGTAGAGCAGCCTGAAGCATGGGGATACTTGAAATTTATAACACCGTTACGACTCGTGATGGATCTCCGGCACAAAAGTTCTGGTAGTTCGGCTGTCCTCCTCAAACGCTGCTTTCGCCTCTGCAATGGCTTCCGTACAGAATTCCTTCTGGGACCAGCACAACTGCTGTCCTCTCTTGCTGGCCCGCTCATAAGAGCCGTCCCCCCGCAGTACCGAAGCCTTTACATTATCTTTCAGCTGGCTCTGCAATATATGCAGCAATCTCTCCTTCAGCTCCGGTCTGTCCACAGGGAACAGGATTTCCACACGCCGCTCCAGATTGCGGGGCATCCAGTCAGCGCTGCCACAGTAAATTTCATAATGTTCATCATTCTCAAAATAGAAAATTCTGCTGTGCTCCAGAAAATCACCTACAATCGAACGGACCGTAATATTCTCGCTGACACCTTTGATTCCTGTCTTCAGGCAGCAGATTCCCCGGACAATCAGGTCTATTTTGACACCTGCCGCCGACGCGGCATACAGGGATGCAATAATGTCCTGATCACAGAGAGAATTCATCTTGGCAATGATATGGGCCGGCCTTCCATCCAGTGCATATTTTTTCTCCCGCTCAATCAGATAACAGAAACGCTTTTTCAGCCACAGCGGCGCCAGAGACAGCTTATTCCACACCAGAGGCTCGGAATATCCCGACAGCATGTTGAATACTGCAGTGGCATCCTCCCCGATGGCCTCAGAGCAGGTCAGCAGTCCGATATCTGTATACAGCTTAGCCGTGGCATCATTGTAATTCCCGGTTCCCAGATGTACATAGCGCCTGATGCCATCCTCTTCTCTGCGCACCACCAGCGTAATCTTGCTGTGGGTCTTCAGCCCCACCAGGCCATAGATTACATGGCAGCCTGCCTTCTCCAGCATCCTCGCCCACACAATATTGTTCTCTTCGTCAAAGCGGGCCTTCAGCTCCACCAGAACTGTCACCTGCTTTCCGTTCTCCGCGGCCTGGGCCAGCGCTGCAATGATGGGAGAATTGCCGCTGACCCGATACAGGGTCTGCTTAATGGCCAGCACTTCCGGATCCCTTGCCGCCTGACGGATAAATTCCACCACCGGTTCAAATGTCTGGTAAGGATGGTGCAGAAGGATATCGTTTTTCCGAATCTCGTCAAATATTCTGCTCCCGGGAGGAAGCTGCGGCACCTGCTGTGGAATATGCTTCGGCGACTTCAGATGCCCGAATCCTTCCAGCCCGTACAGCTTCATCAGCACCGTCAGATCCAGCGGACCATCTATAGTATAAATGTTATGCTCCTCTATATGCAGTTCATCCCGAAGGATTTTCAGCAGTCTTTTATCACAGTGAGCCGCCACTTCCAGTCGAATGGCTTCTCCCCACTGGCGCTTCTTCAGCTGCTTCTCAATTTCCTTCAGCAGATCTGCAGCCTCATCCTCCTCAATCGTCAGATCAGCATTCCGCATTATCCTAAACGGGTATGCGCACACAATGTCATAATTCAGAAAAAGCTTGTGCATATTCCGTTCGATAATTTCCTCCAGGAAAATAATCTTGCGCGCTCCGCCGTTAGTGGGCAGCTCCACAATGCGGCTGAGCACCCCGGGCACCTGCACGGTAGCAAATTCCAGCTCACTGCCCTTTTCTTTCTTGTGCACCAACGCCGCGATGTTCAGGGTCTTATTGCGTATCAGCGGAAAGGGCCTGGAAGAATCTACCGCCATTGGCGTCAATACAGGGTATACATTTTCCTCAAAATACTTATCCGCAAATTCCGCTTCCTTCCTGGTCAGATCTTCATATCTGCGGATAATCTGCAGGCCGTTCTGTTTCAGTTTTGGCATAAGAGAGCGATTATATGTGGTGTACTGCAGATCTACCAGTTCGTGAATTGCCACATCCAGAAGGTCCAGCTGTTCCTGAGGCGTCAGTCCCGCTATATCCGGCTTCTGATACTTTGCATTGACCATATCCTTCAGAGACGCCACCCGAATCATAAAAAATTCATCCAGATTGCTGGCTGTAATGCTTAAAAATTTCAGGCGTTCAAACAACGGGATCGTCTTATCCCGCGCCTCGTTCAATACTCTCTGATCAAACAAAATCCAGCTGATTTCTCTGTTCGTGTAATATTTCGGATCGTAAAAATCGATTTCACCCATAATTTTCCTCACCCCGTCTTAAAATATTTTTCTCTGCTTCAATACAGGTTCCACGCTGAATACTTCCTTGAAAAAGTCCCCATTTGCTTCAAAAAAGCCCTTTTCCAAAGTGATATCCTCCTGTGTGTCCACAGTCAGCACCAGCTGATTCTCCTTTAAAACTGCCTTCAGGCCCTTCAGCTTCTGCTTATGGCTTCTGTCCAGACTGTTGGCCAGCCGCAGTATAGCCGTCAGCTTGGCTACCATCAGGAAGGATTCCCGGTTCCAGTCCAGACTGGCTTCCTGAGCGTTATAGACAAATTTACTATGATTAAAGCGCACCACATTGGCTACAATCTCTCTCTCCTGCTGAGACAGACCGATGATTTCCGTAGCCATGACAATCTGAAATGAAGTCTCCCCAATATTCACCATACTGATGTATTTGCCGCAGTCATGCAGAATGGCAGCCAGCCGCAGATAAAGCCGCTCCCGTTTCCCCAGGCCATGGACCTTTTTCATACTGTCAAAGATGGTCATTGTAAAATTTTCCAGTATCTCCGAACGTTTTCGGCTTCCCATATAGCGCTTGCTGATATTGACGGCACAGGCGATAATATCTTCTTCGAAATCATGCTCTCCCTGGAACATTTTGATTTTTTCCGCGTATTCATAGGCAATTCCGTCACAGAGTGTCACTCCCGGCAGCCAGACACGCTCAATTCCCATCATCTCCGCAATATATTTAATCAGGACTGCACTGATGAACAACAGCGGGACCCGCTCCTCCGAAATATCCATATAACCGGCAATCTGCGCCGGATTCTTACTGCGCAGCACTTCAAAAATGCGCAGGAATTCCGCTCTGTCCAGAAAAGTCCTTCCCGCATCCTTTCCGCTCCGCCGCACTGCCCAGGGGCTGAGATAATCATCCACCACAATCAGATTCCGAATCTCCTTATTGTTCAGATAGAGCTTCTTATATGTATCCAGCCGGGCCATGGCCATCTCGTTGATCAGCTCCTCTGTCTGAGAGCTTTTCACCGAGAAACGGTTCAGATAATCCTGCAGCCGCAGTACACCAAGTCGCAGATTCTGCGTGGATACCAGCGTGTCCTTGTCAAACAGTGACAGCTGAATGCTCCCTCCTCCAATATCCAGAATGGCCGTTTTCTCCTCTATAATCTTCCGAAAGCTCTCTCCTTTGGAAGCCACGGATTTATAATCCAGAAACCGCTGCTCCGAATTACCCAGAGTCTCCACTTTGATTCCCGTGCGCTGGGCAATCTGGTCCTGAACGATAGTGGTGTTCTTCGTCTCCCGGATAGCACTGGTGCCGTAAGCCTTATAGCCCACCACCCTGTAAGACTTCATAATATCGGAAAAATCCTTCAGCGTCCGGCAGAGTTCGTCCATCTTCTCGTTGCTGATCTTGCCCATGGCAAAGGTATCCGCCCCTAAATCCAGCCGCTTACTCACACAGTCAATTTCCCGCATACTGTTTTTCCCTGAAAATTCAAATATTTTAATGGTCAGCTCATAGCTGCCCACATCAATTGCCGCAAAAGTTCTGACGGTCACCTGGTTCACCTCCTCATTATTTTAGTTCCGCTGCCCAATTTCCAATGCCCCTCAAGGAAGAATTCCCGGCCACATTGTGTTCGTAAATTCTTCCAGGCATTGTTCATTGGGGCTGCTGGCTTTTAGTTCCGCTGCCCAATTTCCAATGCCCCTCAAGGAAGAATTCCCGGCCACCTTGTGTCCGTAAATTCTTCCAGGCATTGTTCATTGGGGCTGCTGACTTTTAGTCCTGCAGTGTCCCGCAGATATAATCAATAAACTGCTGGGCCGTACGGCCGGAAAGGCCTCCGTGGGACAATTCCCATTTATTGGCCTCCAGCAGCAGCTCTTCTTCCGACATGGCCACGCCATTTCTCTCTGCCAGCGCTTTTACAATACCCTGGAACTGCTTCTTGTCCGGTGTGCCGAAATAGATAGTGACGCCGAAGCGATATGCCAGAGACAGCTTTTCCTGAACTGTGTCACTGGTGTGCATATCCTGTCTTACCTCCGGAAAATGTCCGTCTTCCGTTTTATCCCCATAATTCTCCCGAATCAGATGTCGTCTGTTGGAAGTGGCATAAATGAGAATATTTTCCGGCCTTTTCTCCAATCCGCCCTCAATGACGGCTTTCAAATATTTATATTCAATCTCAAAATCTTCAAAGCTCAGATCATCCATGAAAATGATGAATTTATAGTTACGTCCTTTCACCCGGGTAATCACCTCGTTGAGATCTTGAAACTGATGCTTATATACCTCAATGACACGCAGTCCTCTGTCATAATACTCATTGGCAATTGCCTTGATACAGGAGGATTTTCCCGTGCCCGCATCTCCAAAGAGCAGACAGTTGTTGGCACGTCTTCCCGCCACGAATGCCTCTGTATTGTCAATGAGCTTCTTCTTCTGAATCTCATACCCCACCAGGTCGTCCAGCTTAACATGAGTGATGCGTGGAATCGGCTCTATGCACATCTCGCCCATCTTCCCTCTGTCAATCCGAAAACACTTGTGCAGTCCGAATCTTCCCACCCCGTATCTGCCATAAAATTCCGTCAGAATATCCTTCATCTCTTCAGCGCTGCCGCATCTGCCGAGCGCCTCCGCCAGTCTGCAGATACACTCACAGATTCGAACATTGTAAACTCCTGTTTCCTCCCTGCTGCCCTCATAATGTTCCACCATGGAAAATTCCGTCACATGAAGTTTCTCACATAGGGGCCCGAAATCATAATCAAAAAACTCTCTGAAGATTTCCATGTCATGAAGGACCGCCTCGTTAATGGTTCCTTCCACTTTTCCCCGCAGCTCACAGGCCCGGCTGTAGCCGTTCTCACTGGTCACCAGCAGATGGGTCAGATAGCAGTGCCACAGATTGCCATGAAACCCGTAATTCCCCGCCTGTGCAATCAGTTCGTGGATACATTCATAGAAATCTCCCGCCATACTTCTCATGGAATTCGGACCAAATGCCGCCGGCTTTTCCGGAATTCCATCCTCATACTTCATCACCAGATTTTCCACATAGATCAGAAGTTTATCACTCCCCCTCGAAAAATCTCTGTATATTACCAATTCCTCTCGTCTCATATCCGCATTCAAACCTTTCCGACCAAATGTCCTCTCCTAATAATTCCCCAGAATCTTCATATTCCTCGCCTCATCCCGCAATCCCCGCAATGCGTTCTTCACCGCACTGTCCGCCAGATTTCCTTCAAAATCAATGAAAAATCTGTACTCCCAGTTCCTATCTTCAATAGGGCGACTCTCGATTTTCGTCATATTCAGATTATTATAGATAAAGTGAGACAGCATATGGTACAGAGAACCACTTTCATGGGGAACCTCAAAGCAGATGCTGACTTTCTTCGCATCCTTCCGGAATATTTTCTGATTGGTAACGATAATAAATCTGGTGGAATTGGTTCCGGAATGATTTACCTTTCGCTGCAGCACCTCCAGCCCGTAAATTCCCGCCGCATATTCGCTGGCTATGGCGGCCTGGCTCCTGTCCTGCTCTTCCGCCACTTTCCGGGCCGCAAAAGCGTTATTCTGCATACTGATCTGCCGCCAGTGGTGCAATTCCAGGTACCGGGCACTCTGCATCAGGGACTGTGGGTGGGAATAAACCGTTCTGATGTCATCCAGAGCAGCCCCCGGCACCCCCAGAAGACAGTGCTCAATCCGAATAATCTGCTCTCCCACGATATAATTCTCATATTCCTGCAGCATATCATAGATTTCACTGACAATCCCGGCTGTGGAATTCTCTATGGGAAGCACTGCAAAATCCGCGCTGCCCTCGTCTATGGCATTCATGGCATCCCGAAACGTATCCACATGAAAACTGTTCACCGCATCTCCGAAATATTCTACCATAGCCGCCTGTGAATAAGCGCCTTCTGCTCCCTGGAACACCACCCTGGCCTTTCCTGTCTCCAGCTCATCCACACCGATAAAAGGCAGCTTTCCCAGACTTCCGCTCTCCGACAGGAGCTGATACTGAAGCTTCCTGCTCATGGACATAATCTGCTCAAAAAGCTCCTCCACTCCGCAGCGGTTGAACTCATTGTGGGTCAATGCCCTGACTTTCGCCAGCTTTTCCATTTCCCTCTGCCTGTCAAATACTTTCTTCCCCGTGGAAATTTTGTACTCCGCCACCTGTCTGCAGACATTCATGCGCTGCTCGTACAATTTCACAATCTGTTCGTCAATGGTGTCTATCTGTTCACGCAATTCCAGTAAATCCATCCTACCCGGCTCCTTTGCTTCATCTGTATCACAAAATAAATTCTTTTTTCTATATTATACCAAATCAAGCTTGATAGCAAGCGAAAAGGGGTGTAAAATAACTTTACAATTATAGTTTAACAGTTTGACTGTCAAACATTCAAGTGGAGGTTTTTATGAACAAAGCAGCAAAAATTACATTATCTGTCATCGCATGTCTTCTTCTGGTCTCTGTGGCAGTTCTGCTCATACTTTCCCAGCGCGTCGCAATGAATCCGACGGGAACCGTGGGCAATACGGCGGGGAATCTGAACAATGACGGATACTTCTGCGAATATGACGGCACAGTATATTTCTACAATAGCTTTCCCGGCGGCGGGCTTTTTGCCATGAATCCGGACGAAAGTAATATCCGCCGGATAAACGGGCTGGAAGTACGCAATATTCTGGCTGGCGGTAAGTACCTGTACTATTTCCATACCGGCAATTCTGCTGCAATCACCGATTTCGGTGATGCTCTGGGAATCAAATCCTTTCAGCGCAGCAGGCTGAACGGAAGCAATGCCGAGGCTCTGACCAATGATGTGGTGGTAACAGGTCAGCTGGTGGACAATTATCTGTATCTGCTCACATCCACCAAGGCCGGTCCTTCCTTTTATAAAATGAAAATCAACAATACCGATCAGGTGATACTGGCTGATTATCTTATCAACCCTGCCTGTGCGCACAATGGCAGCATTTATTACAACGGTACCCAGGGCGATCACTATCTCTACAGTCTGGACACTGCCACCGATGTCTCTCGTGAAATCTGGAAAGGAAATATCTGGTATCCGATTATTGACGGGGATTATATCTATTACATGGATGTGGCCAATGACTACAGAATATGCCGGTATTCCCAGACGCAGGATGTGATAGAAGTGCTGACACAGGACAGAGCCGACTGCTTCAACGTCAGCGGCGGTTATATCTACTATCAAAAAAACGGTGCCGACGCAAAGCTGATGTGTATGCGCACGGATGGCACCGAGGCAAAGGCTGTTGCAGAAGGCAATTATACCAGAATCAACATGACCTCTCAGTATGTCTATTTCCAGCAGTTCGGAGATAATTTCACATTGTATCATTCCCCTCTTGGCAGCAGCAGTTATGAGGCCTTCCATGGGGCAAGAGAAGCCGCACAGTAATCCTGGCGGCTTCTTTCCTCACGGTTCTGCTGCACCTCACAGCATCCGGTTTACTACTGTGAAAAGCATCTTCACTCTTCAATATGGTCCAGTCCCTGGCTGAGAATGGTTACAATATGGGAATCTGCCAGGGAATAAAATATCGTCTTGCCCTCCCGGCGGTTTTTTACCAGATCCATCTGCTTCAGTACCCGCAGCTGATGAGAAATCGCCGACTGAGACATATTTAGGACTGCCGCAATGTCATACACACACATCTCGGCTGTAAGAAGCACATACAGAATCTTCAGCCTTGTCCCATCCCCGAACACCTTGAAAAATTCCGCCAGGTCCTGCAGCTCTTCCTCGGGAGGCATGTTCTCGTCTATTTGTTTCAGGATTCTGTGGTCCACATGAATATATGCGTTTTCTTCCATATCTGCGCTTCCTCCCTTTTATTCTGTCAATGTGATTTAATCCAAATCCCGAATTACCATATTGTCAAGTATACCATTCCCGAAAAGCTGTGTCAAACCAAATCCCTTCTCCGATATGCCCACACAGCCAGTCCCAGCGCCAGAATCGTCACTCCCGCACCCACAGCCCAGGCGCCGGCCGGCGCTTTTACCTCAGAGAAAATATCTGCCCCGTTGCTGTAAGAGAAAGGATTCAGCACTTTCAGTTTCCTCAGCGCGGGAATCACTCTCCCAAACAGGTCCAGCAGATAGAAAAGCACGGCAATGCCAATGGACAGTCCCAGCGGTTTCCTGCTTTGCAGCGCAGACAACAGAAAACAAACAGTCCCCATTTCCAGGCACATCAGGAACACCGCCCCATGATATTTGGCAAAATGCCCCACATCCGGCATACTGCCCATCCAGGCAAACCCGGCCAGACTGCAGACCACACTGATTCCATGAAATGCTGCCAGCAATACGAACATGGCGGCATACTTTTCCCCGATAATTCTTCCTCTCCCCAGCGGAAGCGCATTCAGGAATTCGCAAGTATGTCCTTCTTCCTCCTTTGCCATCATTCCTGCCCCCAACATGGCGGCAAACATGGCGCCTCCCAGAGAAATCAGAATACAGATCTCCACGGCATAATAACCTTCCAGTGTACCGATTCCCAGCTTATCCATGCCCAGCGCCTCCGAAAATGCCCCCATGTTGGCAAAGGCATCCGACATCTTCCCCACGGAATCTGCCACACTGTCGTACAGACACAAACAGCCGAGACTCAGTCCTCCCACACAAAATGCCCAGATCAGCAGCATCTTTAAGTTCATTTTACATTCCTGCCAGAATAAATACATATGTTTCCTCCCTCAGTCATAAAAATGCAGAAACACTTCCTCCAGAGAAGGCTCCGCAATCAGCAAATCTTCGATCTCCATGCCGTCCAGCGCTTCCAGCAGCCTCTTCATCTCTCCCCGACAGGAAAAGGAAATCTCCACTCCCCGCCTGGTCATTTCCGACATTCCTTCCACACCGGCCAGCCTCTCCAGCAGCAGCCCCTGCAACGCTTCCGGTACAGCCACCTTTACCCTGCGCAGGTTAGTCTTCGTCAGCTTCTCCACAGATTCCACCTTTACCAGTTCCCCATCCCTGATGATGCCCGCATTCCTGCAGTACCGTTTTACCTCCTGCAGTACATGGGAAGAAAGAAAACAGGTGGCTCCTTCCCGGTTTCTCTCCATCAGCAACGCAAAAAATGCCTCCTGCATCAGCGGGTCCAGCCCCGAAGTTGGCTCGTCCATAATAATCAAATCCGGCTTATGCTGCAGCGCACACACAATTCCCACCTTTTTCCGGTTTCCCAGGGACAGTTGTCCGATTTTCTTCTTTCTGTCCACTTCCAATCTGTCACACAGCCGGTTCGCCTCACCGCCGCAATCCAGTCCACGCACCTTTGCCGCATATCGAATCACTTCATCCACACTCATAGACGGATAAAAAAAAGCTTCCGACGGCATGTAGCCTGTACACTTCAAAATCTCTGTCTGCTCTCTTCCCACCTGCTTCCCCAGCACATACGCCTGGCCGGATGTGGGATGTATCATGCCCAGCAGACAGCGGATAGAGGTGGATTTTCCGGCGCCGTTGGGCCCCAGATATCCGAAAATATCCCCCTCCTCCACAACCAGATTCACATTCCTGATCCCCCTGTTCCCACCGTAATTTTTTGTCAGATTTCTCGTCTCTATGGCACATGTCATTCCTTTTTCTCCCCTTTCTGATAAGCCCGAAGCATTGCATTCAGCCTCTTTGTGTCCACATATCGTTTCCACTTATTGGCCAGATAAGCGCATCCATAAGCCGCCATACAGTAAATAAAAAATCCTCCTGTAGCCAATACCTCCCTGTCAAACCACTCTAAAAGGTAACTGACAGCCGTATATAATGCGGCGCAAAGCAGAGACAGAGCCAGTTCCTTCCTCCGAAAATGTTCTGCCTCGTCAAAATTGTCCAGAGCTAACACCTGCAGATATCCCATTCCATAAGTCGCAAAAATCATCTCCATCATATGTACCAGACTGACCGTATAAATTTCCCCGGTAACCTGATATATAGAATAATAGAAAAGAATTACAAAAAAGTAAAGGCAGGCCTTATATTCCACGGCAACTTCCGTTCCCAGCCAGTGAAGCCACTTTTCCTTTTTTCTGCTGCACCGCATTTCCCCTGATTCCTCTTCGTTCTTTTTTTGACATACTCTCTCAACTTCTTCCCCCCCTGCCTTCCAGTCCCTCCGTATATGTTCTTCATGCCCCTCTTTCATACTCCGTCTCCTCTCCGCAGCTGTCTCCGCAGCTCTCCCGCATATCTTCTGGATATGACAATGTTCTCTCCGTTCCTGAGCGATGCCAGAATCCGCCCTCCCGGCTGACTTTTCAGCCACTCCACCTGATACAGATTCACCGCCATGGTCCTGGAACATCGGACAATCCCCAGCTCTGCATACTGCTCTGAGATATCTTCCAGACTTTCTCTGATCCGGTAAACAGCCTTCTCCAGATAGGCATATAGACGACCGTCCACGCTCTCAAAGTAATAGACTTCTTCCGGAGTAAAATAATACCTCGCTTCCCCGTCCTCTTTCACACCCGACAGCCTGCGCCCACCGCCGGAAAGCAATCTGACCACATCCAATACCTCCCGGGTCATTTCCCGATATCTGATAATGACTTCTTCCTCTTCCGCATCCACTTTCTGCAGCGTTATCCTCATGATCTGTTCCCTTTTCTCCGGAATATTTTAAGGTCATTATATCATGCGCACAGAATATCACAATATATGTGCCTCCGGAATGCTGTTAGACAGGGCTGAAATGCATCTGCCCCGGTTTTGGCCCTTTCATTGTATGCTTCCAGGCAGTTTATGGAAAAACAGCCATCATCCGAAAATTTATTTTTATAATCATAAAATTAAACTTATTTTTTCAATAGTGTAATGATATAATCAAATTCAGATTGGAGGTTTAAGATAAATGGACAGAAAAATTGTATCTAAAATTGTGAAAGCCAGCGGTGTCTCTTCCGGTGAAATGATCCTGATTCATTTCTGGGGAGAGGACGCTGACAAGGAGATTGCAAACAATTTCATGACAGCTGTGGCGGAGACAGGGGCCACACCCGTATTGCTGCAGCAGTCTCGATCTGTAAATCGGGACATCTTCCTCACAGCAAAAGAAAGCTGTTACAATGAGCAATATTTTGATTTGTTCCCGTGGAGGACAAAACCCGGGGAACAGTTTATTTTGAAGCTTTCTACCTTGACGGCACAAAATACGAGCAGGTTCTGCTGCATATTGCGGACGGGCAGGTAAGCGGCAGCAGCCATCCCGAAATCACCGTCTTTTTCGAGAAACAGCCGCTGGAGAACAAAGTTGTCTGCGAGCTGGGCTTTGGCATGAACCCCAATGTGACGGAACTGTGCGGTTATACCGTTTTGTTAGAAAAATGTGCGGCACTTTTCACATTGCCGTCGGCGCCAATAATATGTTCGGCGGCACAAATGCGGCTTCGGATCACATCGATTTTGTCGGCCATGGCACGATACTTGTACCCGGAGAACAATGATATAAATGGACAACAATGAAAAAGTCAGAGCAGAAAATTGACAGGAGCAGACAACAATGGTGATTGGAATTTTTGGTGAGAGCTGTACAGGCAAATCCACCCTTGCAGACAAATTGAAAGAGAGTATACATGCACAGGTTTATACAGGCCGGAATTATCTTCGCCTGGAAAAAAGCAAAGCTGCCGCAAAGCAGTCTTTCCCGACAAAGCTGCTTGAAGCCGTCAACGGTGAGAATATCATCTATGTAATTTCGGAAAAGGAACACCTGCCCTCGAACACCGCTTCCGCTTCACTGCTGTTCTGAAACATCGCCTTTTCACACTCTCCTCTACGCCAATATCTCCATCCTGCGAATACCCACCGCCTGTTCCAAAAAGCGAATCCGGATAAAACGTGCCTCTTTGTCCTGGGGTTTTAAGGTCAGATGGGTCAGCTCCGGTCTCTCTCCGGACGCATAAAGCACTTCGAATCCCTCCCTGTTCCCGGACAGAGCCACCTCAAATTCTCCATGCACCATCTCCGCAAAGGTTATCCGAATCTCACGGATTTCCTTTGTGCCTTCCATATCCACCATAATCCATTCTCCGTCCCTCTTCTCCGCCGGACACCAGCAGGTATCCCAGCTTCCGTCAGTGACACTCCGGGCGGGGAACTTTTCCGCCGCGCTGCTGCTGAAAACCGGCCGGTTTATGCCGATCTCATAAAGTTTCTCTCCCTTTGGAGCCTTCATCACACTGGGCGGCGGAAGTAATTCATTCTCAAATGCTCCCTCTCTTTTTTCCTCTCCGTTCACATGAATGAGGATTTCCGCCGGAATCACGCCTTCCGCCTCCGCCCGTATCACAGTGTCTCCTCCATAGAGTCCCCGCATTTCAATGGCACCCAGACCGTCCAGAAAGCTTCCTTTCTCCGCTGACATTACAAAACGTTTTCCGGTAGGAAATCTGCCACCTCCGCTGACCACAGACAGTGTCACCTGGCAGGAATTGGAAAGACGCCGGCCCTCCGCATCCAGAAGCGCCACTGCCAGCTGTGTATCCTGCGTTCCGTCATCTGAGATAACTTCCCGGTCCGCGGTAAGCGTAAGCGCATGGGCAACTCCCTCCACCGCACTCTCCGGCCGCGGCTTTCCCGTCAGCTGCTCCCGGTACCAGTACCAGGCATCCAGCGGCAGTCTGTGATAATCAATGATTCCCATATGCCCCATATCATACAGGATACTGCCATGATGGAACGCGCACCAGAGCGACTTGCCGCTGCGCCAGGCATACGGCTGCTCCACCCCGTCCGTATAGCGGGACGCAAAGGTTCCCGGCCGGTCTGCCACCGTACTCCCGTATTCTGATACAAAGCTGGGAAATCCCGGATCATGAAAAATCGCCGCGCCGTCTCCGTTATAGCCCGCCAGATCGCCCAGGGTGTCAAATCCGCCTCTCTGGGCGCCGCCGATGGCCGCAGGTCTCGTGGCATCCAGACTGTGAGAAACCTCCACCAACTTTCTCAGCAGTGCTTTCGCTTTGTCCGTTGTAGCCGCATCGGTGAAAAAAGGTTCGTTGCACATACTCCACACAATAATACTGGGATGATTCCGGTTGGTCCGGATCATTTCCGTAAGAGAGCGGACACAGCTCTCCTCAAATTCCGCTTCGTCCTCCTCTTTCACCGGATAGGCGCTGGCAGTCCAGTATCCTTCCACCTTCGCTCCTCCGGTTCCCCAGAAACAGTTCTCCGACCAGAACAGCACTCCCTGTCTGTCGCATTCCCCCGCGAAAAAAGTGTGATGCGGATAATGAGAGCCTCTTATAAAGTTCATGCCGCATTCCTTCACCATCCCGATGTCCCGGGTGATTCCCGTATGTGTCACGGCATCCGACCAGCCCGCATGGTCCTGATGAACATTGGCCCCGTGAATCTCATAATGTTCCCCGTTCAGGAAAAAGCCCCTGTCTGCAGTGAACGCAAACCAGCGGATGCCGAAAGTTGTCTCATACCGGTCCCTCAGCTGCCCTTCTGTATACACAAGGGTCTCTGCCTGATATAAGCGGGGCGCTTCCGGGCTCCAGAGCTTCGGCTGCAGAACGGCAGTGCGCTGCCGAAGCACCACGGTCTCCCCCGCTCCCACTGTCAGTTCTCCCTCTGCCCGTGCCACTTCCTGTTCTTCGTACCGGATAACAGAAATCAGTCGGCAGCCCACCTCACACGCTTCCTGATTTTCCACTTCCGTGGCAATCTCCACTGTCGCCCGTTCCCCGGAAATTTCCGGCGTTGTCACAAAGGTTCCGTACCAGGCCACATGAACCGTGTCTGTCACAATCAGACTTACATCCCGGTAAATGCCTCCGTTGAACACATGCTCTCCCGCCCTGGGCGCAAGTCTGGGATTCCAGAGATTATTCACTCTGATAAACACGATATTCTCCCCTGCCGTCACGGCATCCGTAATATCCGTCACAAAAGCGGTATAGCCGCCTTTATGGGTACCGGTCAGACTTCCGTTCACATAGATTTCCGTTTCCTGAAAAACTCCCTGGAACTCCAGAAGAATCCGCCGGCCCAGCCACGCCTTTTCAATATACAGCCGTTTTCGATAGCAGCCGTAACCCACATAAAAATCTTTTTCCATAAAATAGGGAATTCCGAAAGAATGCGGCAGACCGATGTCGTACCATTCTGAATCATCAAACTCCGCTCCCGCCGCATCCGGGAAATATCCATGCATGAATTTCCAGTCCCGGTTCCATAAAATATGTATTCTCTCCATTTTTCTGCTTCTCCTGTTCCGCCCGGGCAGCCTCCCCTGCCCGCACTACTGTTTTTCCAGTTCCTCATGTGTCTGAACCGCATCCGCCCGGATAAGCTTTACCTGCAGTTCCCCCTGCCGATACGCCAGATCTCCTTCCGATACCCAGTCCACCTGTTCGGTCTCCTCGTCCCAGGTAATTCTCGTCCGACAGCAGGCATCTTCCTCATATCCGTAGCCGTCTCCCGCATCCTCGTAAAGTGTAAATGCTCTGTGACAGAGGCGCCGAAGTCTCTGTCTCCTGTCCGCCGGAAAGGCGCTCTCCTGTGTGCCAGTCATACCAGTCTGTGCCTGCGGGCAGATATACCTTCCTCACTTTCCGTGTCCCCGTCTCTATGGACCGTCCGCCTTTTTCATAATACATGGGAACTGTCACCGGACAAATCATCAGTGCGTCTCCCAGCATATACTGGTCGGAAATCCGGAATACCTTCTCATCCTCTGGAAAATCGAACATCAGCGGACGCATCATCATGCCGTCCTCCAGATAGACTTCTCCCGCAAGGGAATACAGATAAGGCAGCAGACTGTAGCGCAGACGAATCGCCTCCCGCAGCGCTTCATAGAAGAGATCCCCCTCTGCTCCAAACTGCCAGGGCTCCCTTCTCACATCCCTCCCATAGGCCCGGAATATGGGCAGAAAAGCGGCATACTGGAACCACCTCACATACATTTCCCTGTAACCGGCATCCTCAAGTCCCCCGGGGTATTCCCCGTTCCTGAACCACTGAATCCCTTTCTTAACGAAGAAAGCCCCGATATCCAGAGTCCAGTAGGGAAGTCCGCCAGCACAGAACTGCAGTCCCGTCGCAATCTGATGCCTCAGGATCCCCCAGTCTGCCGCAATATCCCCGGACCAGAGCACGGTTCCGTATCTCTGGCTTCCCGCCCATCCGCTTCTGGTCAGATTCATCACTCTCTTTCCGTCGTCTGTGCTTCTCTGGCCTTCCCAGAACCCCCGGCATGATACAGCCCAAAGACATTGAGCTGATCCGCAGGCATAAATTGTTAAAAAAGCAGCACCAGGAAGATTTATCTCCCTGGCCCGTTTCCTGTTGGTGAAATTATTATCTCATATCTCTCACAGTCTGACAATATTCAAATCTTAACCGTCTTATCCATTTATTAAGATATAGTGGAACAGCCTTATTTCTTCCTGAAAATCAGGAAGTCTTGACAGACACCGCTCGTGCTTTGGAAAAAGACTCCTGCGCGGTTTTTTCACATACCTGCAGAATTTCTTCACCGACTTTCACATATTCACCGGCCGTCAGCCGCACCTCCCCGCCATAGAAACAGTTCTCCACACAGACAAGTACTTCTGCAGAGGCGCCTTCCGTCACCAGACCTGCCCTGTCAAATTCCAGAAGCAGCTTCCCTTTTTCCACTACTTCGTTCTGAACAATTCTGGGGCGATAGTGTCGGACCAGAAGCTCGTCGTTTCGATCTCCTGCCTGAATGTATAATTCTGTCCCAAAATCCGTGGTAAACAGCAGCGCATTGCCCATGGGAAACAGTCTGGTGACTTTTCCGCCCGCCGGCGCATAGATTCTGTCGCTGTCAGGATGGATTACCACTGTGGGATGTTCTCCCTCCCTCTGCAGCGTCACATCACCGGATGCCGGACTTCCCACGGACCAGAACTGCCCTTTTTCTTCTGTTCTGTGTCCTCTTCCCCGCCGGAACCGCTTTCTCTCCTCCTGAGGAACAGAGGCCTCTTCCGTCTCTTCCACATCCATCTGTCCGTACATGGAATACATGGATATCCTGCCCACCATAAACCCTGCAACCAACGCTGTCATCATCCACAATACATTCATCATCATAGGAAAATCCTCCAAGTTAAACGATTTGTACCAAGTTTTCCCTGAATCACAAAAATCTATGCACATTTTCAAAAAAACTTATTGACATTACGTATAGAATGGTGGTATACTGCAACCGTATTCTAAATGAAAGTCATTGAACTCACATATTTTTGTAAGTCACTGTTACTTTTAATGATGGTTTACAAAAATATGTGATTTTTCTGCCCGAGGATTTAGAATCGTAAAATACCAAATATTATGAAGGAGGTACCTAAATGAATAACGGTACAGTAAAATGGTTTAATGCACAGAAGGGTTACGGATTCATCACCAATGATGCTACCGGAGAAGAAGTATTCGTACATTTTTCCGCCATCAATGCTGAGGGATTCAAGTCTCTTGAAGAAGGTCAGAAGGTTACTTTCGATACCGAATGTGATCCCCAGAACAGCAGCAAAATCCGTGCTACCAACGTTACTGTTGTAGCTTAATTGCTTCTTGCAACCAAACAGTAAAAAGCATCGGCCTTCGGCCGATGCTTTTTCCCTATGTACTTCCTGTATCATTTTATCTGGTGGAAAGGAATTCGTACTCTCTCTTCGCCTGCTCGTCATCAGGATAATTTTTCAGATAATTTTCCATCAGAACCTGTGCCTGCCTGTACTCTCCCAGGAATTCATAAGCCACAATCTCATTGAAGGACAAAGTCTGCATCATGGCGGTATCCTTCAGCTGCATACCCGCCTGAAAAGCCTCCAGCGCTTTCAGATACTCTCCCCGGGTCATCTCACAGAGTCCCAGCTGGTTGTACATTTCCGCATTACCCTCGTTATTCTCCAGGTAGCTGTTGTAAACGTTGGCCGCGTAGTTGTAGTCCCCTGTGGCCTCATAGGCTCTGCCCAGATACAGATAGCTCTCCGCGCCGCCCTTCTCTCTCGCTTCCTCCAGAGCCATATAGGCATTCTGATATTCTCCAAGAAAATAATAAATGCGGCCGCTGACATATTTGTCCATGTCCTTTCCCCCGGACTCCAGAGCATTCCGCAGATAAACCTGCCCCGCCTCTCCGTGCCCGTAATAATCCAGCACTTCAAATATTTCTATCAGCCGGTCATAATTTGCAGGATTCATGGAAATAGCCTTATCGAAATCCGCGATGGCCTCCTCATAATTGTTCAGTGCCAGACGCACATTTCCCCGGAGGAAATAGGCGTCCTCTTCATTCGGGCGCAGGGCAAGCACCGCATTATAGATTTCCTCCGCCTCTTTGTATCTTTCACTCTTGGTGTAAGCTGCAGCCAGATAGAAATTCAGATCATAATCTATACTCTGCACCAGACCGTCACTGCCCGCAATGGCCGCCTCAAAAAAAGCAGCCGCCCCTTCATAGTCAATCAATCCCATGCAGGCGATTCCCCTGGCTCTGTTAATCAGTCTGCTGTTCTCCCCGCTCTCCTCTGCACTGTCCAGCTGCGCAAGCGCCCCCTGATAATCCAGCTCCTGAATCATCTGCATGGCACTCTGGGTCTTCTCCCCGGCTCCGCCGCAGCCTCCCAGTATGACAGCAGTCAGCGCACCTGCCATCAGGCAGATCCATTTTTTTCCTCTTTTTAGTAAAAACATAGCGGCCTCCCTGTCCGGCATACCGATAATTTACCGGTTCTCCTTCTTTTCGTCCAGATGAGAAGTACAGTAAGGACATCTGAGCGCCTCTTTCGGAATGTCACTGAGACAATAGGGACACTTCTTCGTAGTGGGTGCGGCAGGCTTATCCTCTTCCTTTTTCTTCATCCTGTCACTCAGCACGTTAATCACTTTAATCAGACAGAAAATAACCAGCGCCGTAATCAGGAAATTGATAATTGCTGTAATAAATTTCCCGTAATAAAGCACCGGCGCATTTTCCCCGCCGCCCAGAGTAACAGACAGATAGCTGAAATCTGTGCCCCCGAAAATGCCCAGTATCGGTGTCAGAATATCCTGGTTCAGCGAAGTCACAATGGAAGTAAACGCGCCGCCCACAATGACACCCACTGCCATATCCAGCACATTCCCTCTTGTAATAAACTTTCTGAACTCCGCTACAAATCCCTTCCCTTGAAAATCCTTTTTTTCTTTCCTGCCCATCTGTTTTCCTGCCTTTCTGCATATTTCCTCAGCCTGTGCAGCTGCTTTACTTTTCTGACATTCCAAATCCGTCCTATTAATAGTATCACAAGAATTCTCCTGCCACAACCCATTTGTAACTTGCCTGTCCATAAATTTTGGTATATACTGAACAAGTGCCGTGAAAACAGACTGAAATCAATTTAAGGAGTTGACGCCATGACCAAAAAAGAGATTGCAGAAATCAAAAAGCTGCTCACACCCAAAAACTGCTCCATCACACGTATCTGCGGCTGTTATGTGGATGGGGAGAAAAATAAAAAAACCGAGCTGAAGCAGGCCTTTCTTGCCCTACCCGAAGAAGAAATGTTCAAATACTTCGAAATTCTGCGGAAGGTCCTGTCCGGAACTCTGGGCAGAAACCTCCTGACCCTGGATTTCCCTCTGTCTCTGGAAATGGCCGGGCTTACCGCAGACGCTGCCGCCGAGGTGCTTCCCGACGTCCAGGTCCCCGGAGATGCAGACACTGCTTCTTCCTCCCGCATAAACACGGAATCTTCGAACAATACCCATGAATTTCTGCTGCGCCTGAGAGACAGCAAGCTGAAAGATGATACCCTCCTGGAAGCCTATTATGACAAAATCATCGAAAACTATGAATATGTGGGAAATTATCTGATTCTGATCATCCATGACATCTATGATGTGCCGGGAAGGACCACAGACGGTCTGGAAATGGAGGATGCCTCCGATGAAATCTATGAATACATACTGTCCTGTATCTGTCCCGTTGAGCTCTCCAAGCCGGGACTGAGTTATGACGCAGAAGAAAATACGTTCCGAAACCGTACCCGAGACTGGGTGGTATCTCTTCCCGAGGCAGGTTTCCTCTTCCCGGCCTTCACTGACAGAAGTGCAGATATTCACAGCCTCCTGTACTATTCGAAAAATTCGGAAGAATTAAAGGAAGGATTCGTGGAACAGTTGTTTGGCTGTCCCCTGCCTCTCTCCGCCGACAGTCAGAAAGAAACCTTTCAGGCTCTGATAGAAGATGCCCTGGGAGAAGACTGCGATATCGAAGTGGTAAAAAGCATTCACGACCGGTTCACCGAGCTGGCGGAAGAGCACAGAGAGGCACCGGAACCACTTGTACTGGATAAAAATGAAGTCAAAACCATTCTGGCCGACAGCGGCGTGGCAAATGACAAGCTGGATGAATTTGACCGGCATTACGACGAAACGGCCGGGGAGAATACTTCTCTGCTCATGTCCAATGTTATGAACACTCGTTCCTTTGAGGTGAAAACCCCGGATATCGTCATCAAGGTCAATCCGGAACGTACCGATTTGATTGAGACCCGCAGAATAAACGGCAGGGAATGTCTTGTCATCGAACTGGACGGCGGAGTGATCGTAAACGGCATTGCCGTGAAGACCTCCTCTGAAAAAGAGGTTTCAGAAAATGAACGCGGAGAAGAATAATCTTCTCCGCGTTTTCCTGTTCTCCCTGTCCGCTATCTTCTGCCCGTTTCCCGCAGTTTAAACTGCTGAACGGAAAGCCGCAGCTCATCTGCCTGCTGATTCAGCTCTCTGGCAGAAGCAGCTGATTTCTCCGCAGTTGCCGCATTGGTCTGGACTACCTCGGATATCTGTTCCATCCCCAGGGTCAGCTGTTTCAGAGACTGTGCCTGCTCCACAGCCGACGCCGCAATTCGTTCCACCATTTCCGCCGATTTCTCAGC
The DNA here is from genome assembly GCA_910588225.1 of uncultured Acetatifactor sp. GTDB lineage: Bacteria > Bacillota > Clostridia > Lachnospirales > Lachnospiraceae > Acetatifactor. The sequence continues at coordinate 113,602 of CAJUQT010000003.1, read as the reverse complement.
ACTGGAAATCACCTCGGAAAGAGCCTGGGTGGTATCTGTGGACAGAGTCTCTCCATAGGACACCAGCCGCATGGAATTCTCAATCAGCTCTGTGATATTCTGGGCTGACGCGGAACTTTTGTTTGCCAGACTCTGTACTTCATTTGCCACCACCGCAAAGCTTTTACCCGCTTCTCCGCCTGCCCGCGCCGCTTCAACCGACGCATTCAATGCCAATATCTTCGTCTGAAGCGCAATATCCTCAATGGTTTTGATGATACCGCCAATCTGATTGGAAGAACGGGATATATCCGCCATGGCTTCTGTCAATGCTGCCATCTTCTCGTCGCACACCTGAAGATGGGCCGATGATTCTTCCGACAGCGTTTTGGCATTGTCCGCATCCTTTGAAGTACTGTCCACCTGCCTGGAGATATCCTGTATGCTTGCAGACAACTCCTGGACGGCTGCTGCCTGTTCCACAGAACCGCTGGACAATGTCTGAGCGTCGGAAGCCATATGCTCCGATTCCATGGAAACCCTCTCAGCCGTACTGTTGATTCCCATAAGTGCGCCGTTCAGAGAGTCCAGAATCTGCTTCATGGCATTCTGAATCGGAAGGAATTCTCCCCGGTAATCCTCTCCCACTGTCAGATTCATATTGCCCTGAGCCATCTGGGCCAATATGTAATCAATATCCTTGATATATTTTTTCAGCTCCCGCCTGGTTTCATGAATGGAATTTACCAGCATACCGATTTCGGAAGTGTTGGCCTCCAGAGAAAATGCCGCTGAAAGATTCCCCTGAGAGATTTCTCCCATCTGATTCTTCACCGCAATCACAGGGCGCATAATCTGTATCCTGGTAATAATCATATTCAGCAGCTGAATGCCACTGACCATCACCAGTGCCAGAATCATTCTCAGCCTGATAAATCCCGCTTCTCTCTCCATCTCTTCCACCTGGTCCAGAGACCTCACATCCAGCGCAGCAAGGAATTGTTCCTTCAGAGCATTGATCTGTGCAATGGAAGTACTGTATTCCTCCCCGTACACATATTCCACTGCCTTTTCACTCTCCCCTGCCTGTACTTCCTTCATGGCCTCTTCTTCCAGCGGAACCAGCTGATTTGACAGATCGGACATCTCGTCGATCATAAGCTGTTCCTCTTTGGTAATTCCAATCTCCTGCAGAGCCGCCACACCCTGGTCTCTGTTCTTCAACACATTGATTTCATTCCAGTAATTGTCGTAATGCTCCTGGCTGCCGGTAGCGGCAAAAGCCCTGACCTCATTTGTCAGATATGCAGAACCATTCATAAATCGATTGGCATTGTAGGTCAGCGCAAACCGTTCTTCATTGGCCTCTGTCAGTCTGTTGCTGACAGAACTGTATAAAAATAATGAATATACCATATACAGTAATGTCAAAATAGAAATCCCATTCAAAATCAAAATCAGAGTTGACTGCTTCATCGCACGTTTCATAATAGATGCTCCTCTCTGTGCAGCTGAAAATTAAATAAGTACCTTAAGTCTACACAATACCTGACAAAAAAGCAATACTTAACTTTCATACAGATTACAGTGCCTGCCCCAGGCATAACACGGTCACATAAAATATAGAGAAGAGTGCGCATCCTCATTGACAAGACGTTGCGTAAAAAGTACAATAAAAGTACATGTGAAATTTACCGGATATCAAAGGAGTGTGCGGAATGGATACAATGAAAAAAACAGATACCCAAAATCCGGAGCTCACCGACATATCGGATCTCAATCTTCAGCTGCAGATGCTGAAAACCGCTCTGACACAGGCACAGGAAGCGAACAGAGCCAAAAGCACCTTCCTGTCCAATATGTCCCATGACATACGTACCCCAATGAATGCCATTGCAGGCATGACAGCCATCGCCCTGTCCCACATTGACGAGAAGGCCCGGGTACAGGATTGCCTGCAGAAGATACAGACAGCCTCCTCCCATCTGATGAGTCTGGTAAACGATGTACTGGACATCTCCCGGATAGACAGTGACCGGATGAGTCTGAACGAAGAAACCTTTTCCCTTGCCGATCTGGTCCATGACATCACTGTCATTGTACGTCCCCAGGCAGTTCAGAAAGAACATGATCTGAAAATAGAAATCGGACAGATTTACCAGGAGGTGCTCATCGGCGATCCCTTACGGCTTCGGCAGATACTGGTAAACATTATCGGGAACGCGATAAAATACACGCCGGACAACGGAGAAATTCTTGTCAGGCTTTTTCAGCACCGGGCAGACGATACTGCGGATTCCCGGAATCAGAACAGAATCTTTCTGGACTTTACCTGTGAAGACAATGGTATCGGGATGAGCAGTGAATTTCTGGAACGAATCTTTGTACCCTTTGAACGGGTGAAAAATGCCGCGGTCAATAAAATCGAAGGCACCGGCCTGGGAATGTCGATTGTCAAGAGTCTCATAGACCGCATGGACGGGCAGATAAAAGTGGAAAGCACCGAAGGTGTGGGCAGCAGTTTTCAGATCAGGCTTCCCCTCTCCTTCACATCCCAGGATGGAAAGAATCTGGAACGGCTTACCGGCAAGGCTGTGCTGATAGCCGAAAGTCAGGAACAGCAGGCCGCCAGACTCATTGCTTTTCTTCAGGAGGCAGACATGATTCCCCTCCATGTAAAAAGCGGACTGGGTGCCGTAACCTGCCTGACACAGGCCAACAGCGAACATCATATGCCCTGTGCGCTGCTGCTGGGGCAGGAGCTGGAAGACATGTCGCCTCTGGAGCTGGCGGCTCATATAAGGCAGTCTGCCGGCCCGGACTTCCCTATTCTGCTGGTTTCAGATGTGGACTGGGCTCAGCTGGAATATCGCGCAACCCGCGTAGGTGTCAGTGCTTTCGTTCCCTGTCCGCTGTTTAAGAGCAGACTTTTGAGTACACTGTCCGACCTGACAGACACGGACAGCAGTCATCAGGATTTCTCTGTCAGAGCCAGCACAGATTACAGCGGGTGTCATGTCCTGTTGGTGGAGGATAATGAGCTGAACCAGGAAATCGCACTGGAAATGCTCTCCCTGAACGGCGTGGACGCAGAAGTAGCCGACAATGGCGCTCATGCGCTGGAAAAGTTCGAAGCCTCTCCGGAATATTATTTTGATCTGATTTTCATGGATGTTCAGATGCCGGTCATGAACGGATACGAGGCTACCAGACGCCTTCGGAAACTGTCCAGGAAGGATGCGGAGAAAGTCTGGGTTGTAGCAATGACGGCCAACGCTTTTGTGGAAGATATCCGTGCCGCAAAGGACGCCGGTATGAACGAACACCTGTCAAAGCCTGTAAGCATGGAGCAGCTGCAGGATGTCCTTTACAGACAGTTGAAAAAACGGGAAAAGGATTGAAATGTTATGCAGCCTTATCAGGAGGAATATATAGCCAATTTGAAAGAAATCGCAAAGTTGTCGGCATCGGAAAAATCCGGGAGCCGGTCCTTTTGCGTCCCTTATGAAGAAGTACTGTCAGACAAAAAGCATCTGGAACAGATTGTTGCCCGGAACATGGAATTGCTGCGGGAGAAACTGTTTCCGCTTCTGGATCATCTGTTCGAAGCAGAACCGGAAGCGCTTCAAGAGCTGGAAGATTTTGCAGGAATCCTGTTTGACGGACGCAAGGAACGGGATGTGGGACTTTTCTGCCAGATTCGCCGTGCACTGCTGAGCAAGGCCAGACAGGCGGGAAACCGGAATGATATGATACGTCAGCTATACTGGCTGGGAATGGGCTATAACAGCATATGCACCAGACTTGTGGGCCTTGACTGGCTGTACATCGAAAAGTACATGGTCCGGATGCGTCTGTGTTTTATGGAAGCCGCCGCCTATCTGAAATACTTCGAAGAAATCGAAGACAGCGATACGAAAGGATATATTATACGTTCCCGTGCAAATGTGGCACTGGGACAGTTTAAATCATCCGGAGAGAAAATCCGGCTGGTAAATTACACCCTGCGAATTCTGCAGGATGAAGGATATCGTGAAAAAGCCCCTGAGCTTCCCTGGGACAGATACCTCTATATGACACATCAGCAAATGGCGGCCAGCATCTCCCGCAACAAAGAAAAGGCCATGTCCCCTCAGGACATTGTGGACATCATGGAATCTGTCTATATAGTCTATGAAAAACAGTTCGAGGAAGCACGCAGCCAGGGAGAGAATCCGCCTGCCAAGTCCTCCTTTTCCTATGACTCCATTAACTATTACTGCGGGCTGGATACACTGGACGGGCTGCTTGAGAAAATGGAACTTCTGATCGATACCGCACATGCGGATGATTTTTCCGGAGACGGCATATATCGTATGGTTTCCCTGCCCGCCTTTTACTGCAATTTCCTTCAGGATCATCCGGAAAAAATACCGGCACGGACAGAGTATATTGACCGGCTGTATGAACGAGCTCTTGATTATGCGGAACATTTTCCCCAGGCGTCGGAAAACGAGCAGCTTTTTTTTCATGTCAGACAACTGATGTCCACCTTCGTGGAAACCGACAGCAGCATTCCCTACGGAGATTTTGTGGAAAAGCTTCTGATGCGCTTTCTGCCTGAGGACTATATACACTCCTATATTGTGGGCAAGGCTGCTGCAGAACTGTGCCGAATCATCATGGAAGAAGAATCCGGCTTTTTTGATGATATTGAATCAATTCGTCAAATTGAAAATCCCGATAAAAAGCTGGATGCAGTGCTGGAATATGCCACAAACGGCAGCCTCCTGCATGATATCGGCAAAATCAGCTTCACCAGTCTGTATGCGCAGTCGGCCAGACAATGGTTTGAGGAGGAGTACGAAATGGCCCATCTGCATACACTTGTGGGCGAAAGAAATCTGGCTTTGCGGCCGTCCACCAGAAAGTATGCCCCCATTGCCCTGGGGCATCACTCCTGGTATGACGGCTCTCACGGCTATCCTGATTCCTATGTGCGGCTGGAATGTCCCTCCCGTCAGATGGTAGATGTCATCGGACTGGCAGACTGGCTGGACAATGTCACCGATGCCAATCATCTTTACACCGGTGTACAGCTGACCTTTGAAGAAGCCTTCAAAACCGCAGTTTCACTGGAAGGCAAGCGATTTTCGCCCCTTTTAACCGCAAGGCTGAGAGATAATCGGGTGGTGAGAAGGCTGGTGCGCATCTATCGGGAAGAACGCAGGGAAGCATACCATTCCGTGTTCCTCAGCCATTCCCCATAAACCTCAGAAGTGCCGGAACAGCCTGTTCTTTCCCGCCCAACAGGAAAAGTCTTGCCCCATGTGCCGGCACGCAGTCTGTCAGCACATCCCCCGCAGGCTTCACCTCCACCTGACTCCAGAGCTCCAGAGCGCTTTCCACTTCCCTTCTCTCCCCGGCAAACTGCTCCACCTCCCGGAGATTACAGAAGATCTGCTGCTGTGTGTCCAGGAAATTGAATAACGCAAGGTATCTCTCCCCCGTTTTCTCATTCCTACAGCTCCAGATGGCATAATCCTCGTTTTTCTCAAACTGTTTCCCCACACAGGCATTGGAAACCAGCTTCAGAATGTCCTTCCTGGTCAGCAGAGACAATGTCCAGTCATCCAGCAGAGTAAGTTCCGCGCCCACCATCAGCGGAGAACCGAAGACACACCACAATGTCATCATGGTAATCTGCTCATCTCTTGTAAAGCGAGTATCACGTTCACCATGTCCAAAGCCCTTTCCCAGCTTTCCCAGAGGAAGCATGTCGCAGTCCGGATAGGATCCTTCCGCCACATGATTCTGCCACAGCTCACACCTGTCGAACATGTTCCTGAGCAGCTCCCAGCGATCCCAGAAATCATCCGTAATCCTCCACATATTGGCATGTTTTTCATACTGCCATGCTCTGTCAATCTGGGCAGGCCCCGGTGAAAGGCTGAGCACAATATCCCGCCTGGTCTTCCCGATCGCTTCCTGCAGCATCCGGGTCTCATGCCAGCCGCCGAAATTCCGATTCCGGTACATCCAGCTGTCACAGATGTCGTCACACTTAATGAAATCCACACCCCAGTCCGCATACATCTGCATCAGGCTGTCATAGTAGGCCTGCCCCGCTTCGTTGTCCCGAACCCCGTACATATCAGGATTCCAGCCACAGATTGACGCCGGGTCCGCCGCCTGCGCCGCCGTAAATGAAGTCTCTGCTATGGGCAGATGCCTGTGAGCCGCCAGCCTTGGAATTCCTCTCATAATGTGAATGCCGAACTTTAGCCCCAGACTATGGATATATTCCGCCAGAGGCCCGAAGCCTCTGCCTCCCTGTGCAGAGGGAAAACGATTTACCGCAGGCTGATATCTGCCGTATTCATCCATCTCCATGTCTCCAAAGGGAATATACTGATATTTATCCCTCTGTGTTCCCGCGTCCTTCGCATACCATTGGATGTCTACCACTATGTACTCCCAGCCGCACTCTTTTAAATTTACCGCCATATAGTCGGCATTGGCCTTTACCTGAGCTTCTGTCACTGTGGTGTCATAATAGTCATAGCTGTTCCAGCCCATGGGGGCTTTTTCCATTGTCAGTTTCATTGAGCACTCCTTTTTCTTTGATTTTATTTTATCCGGCATTGCATTCACACAGATCCTGCTGGGACTGTTGAATAACGGCTTTGCGCTCGAAGCTGTGGAAAAGGCAAAACCGCCTGAAGAAATGATGCATATTCCGCAAATGAAGGACGAATTGCGTCGTCCCATGACGCTGTTGGTGAAAGCCGGTAAAAATAGCCTGAACGCAGGTTCCAGCGGACTGGAACCTGCATAATTCAGACCTGAAATGACACCTCTTCCACTTTTTCTTTCACGGACAGAGATCTTCTGATATCAGAAAAGATCAATCACATCACTGCCTTCTCTGACAAAAGCAATAAATTCGTTCAGCTGCGCGGACACTTCTGCCCACTCTCCGCCCGCATAGACTTCCCGGTCTCTGGTAAGAATCCAGTTCCCTTCCGGCAGATACACCTTTTTCGCCCGCTCCCCCTGTCTGACAATGGGCGCGAACAGTATATCCTCTCCGAACATATACTGCTCTCCCAGTCCGTAGCACACTTCATCCTCCGGGAAGTCAAAGAACATGGGCCTCATGACAGGAATGCCCTTTTCCGAAGCCCTGTCCATATGCTTTCTGAGATAGGGCCTCAGCCTCTCCCGCAGAAGAATCAGCTCTTTAATCGTCTCAAAATTCTCCTCCCCGAAGCTCCAGATTTCATTGTCGCCGCCGGAGGGTTCTATGATAGCCTTCGTATTATCCCGGCCGGCTCTGCTGCCGTGCAGGCGCATGACAGGACAGAACAGTCCATACTGGAACCAACGGACAATCAGCTCCCGGAAATATTCCGTCTCAATATGGCCTCCGTAAAAGCCACCGATATCCGTGGTCCACCAGGGAATCCCGCACATTGCCATATTCAGTCCGGACTTCACCTGATCTGCCAGACTCTCGAAAGTGGATGGAATGTCTCCGGACCACACCAGGGTCCCGAATCTCTGGGCTCCTGGATAGGCGCATCTGGACAGTGTGACGATATCCTCCCTGCCATCCGCCTTCATTCCGTCATACACCAGCTTTGCGTAATAATAGGGATACAGCAGTCCCACTTCGTCCCCATTCCCCATAGAAAGCACCAGATTATCAAAATGCTCCGGATGAATCTCCGGCTCCGCCTCGTCGAACCAGAGGCAGTCCACCCCCTGGTCTATGTAATTCTCTTTCAGCTTCGACCATACATACGCTCTGGTCTCAGGATTTGTAGGATCGATTTCCGCCTGGGGTCCATAGAAGTCGAACACTCTGTTGGAGCCGCTGGCCGTCCTGATCAACAGATTTCTGTCCAGCATTTCCCTGTAATTTTCACTTTTCTCATTGATAGTAGGCCACATGGACACCATCAGCTTTATGCCCATGGCATGCAGCTCCTCCGCCATGGCTTTGGGGTCCGGCCAATACTTGGGATCAAATTTATAATCCCCCTGCTCTGTCCAGTGAAAATAGTCAATCACAATCACATCCACAGGAATCCCCAGCTCTTTATAGCGTCTGGCCACCTGCAGAAGCTCTTCCTGGGTCTCATACCGCAGCTTGCACTGCCAGAAGCCAAGGCCATATTCCGGCATTCTGGGGGCATGTCCCGTCAGGTCCGCTAAAGCTTCTGCCACTTCCGCCGGCGCTCCCCCCATGACCACATAGTCCATCTGCCTCATACTGTCGCTGTTCCACCGTGTTCTGTTGCAGGCCAGCTCACAGCTTCCCGTGGAGGGCATATTCCAGAGGAAACCATACCCCAGGGAAGAGTACACCACCGGCATGGTACACTTTGCATTCACATGGCGCAGGTCGATAGTACAGCCCTTCAGATCAAAACATCCTGTGGCCTCATGTCCCAGACCGTAAAAATGCTCGCCTTCCACCGGCTCAAAGGTAACCCGGCCGCTCCAGAGGCCGCTGCCCTTACTGCGGTAATTCCGGATTCCCGTGCTGAAAGTCATCTCGCATTTTTCCGACAGAATTTTTCTGCCTTTACGGAAATACTCCGTTCTGCCGTTTTCATAGAGTACACATCGCATCTCTCCCGTTTCCAGAATTGCCTTATCCCCTTCCAGCCAGGCTTTCGCTTCCGCTTCTCCCGGCAGCAGCGTCCAGTTCATCTCCTTCACCGCACCTGAAGGCGAAGCCTGGAACCGAATGCAGTTCTTCCCACAGGCTGAAATCTTTCCCCATTCGCCTGCTCTGATAAAATAAATAGTGTTGTCTCTGATCTGGAATTTCATCTGTTTCCTCCTGTTCTATTCCTCATATTGTAAGTGAGCCTCCATTTTTCACGAAGAGCGGAATCCGGTTCACCGGCGCCTCCACCCGTACTTCCTGTCCTCCCTGATACACAGCCCCGGTCTCCCGCTCCGTCCACATCGCACCGGCAGGCAGATAAACCTTTCTCTCCCGCACGCCGGCCTCCAGCACGGGCGCAGCCAGCAGATCATGTCCAAACAGATAGACATCTGCCGCCTCCCAGGCAGCCTGGTCCTCCGGGAAATCATAGAACAGAGGCTTTATGACAGGTGTCCCCTTTTCATGGGCCTCCGCCATGGCCGCCCGAATATAGTCCTTCATGGACTCCCGCAGACGGATATAGTAAATCATCATCTCTTCCAGCTCCGGGGTATAGCTCCAGACCTCATTATCCGCTCCGGAAGAACAGATACCTCCTCCGTAAGAGGCCTCCGGATTCATAGGCGGCTTATGGGGATCCCGGTCTCCGTGAAGACGCATCACCGGACAGAAAGCGCCGTACTGGAACCAGCGCATCAACAATTCATGGAAAGCCGGATCCTTCACATTGCCCCCGTGGAAACCGCCGATATCCGCCGTCCACCAGGGAATGCCCGCCATTCCCATATGAAGTCCCGCCGTAAACTGATTCCGCAAATAGGTAAAGGTAGAGGGCACATCCCCGGACCATACCAGCGCGCCGTACCTCTGTGATCCTGCCCAGGCACAGCGAATCAGATTCACCGGATTCTCCACTCCCGCTTCCCGCATTCCATCATAAAAGGCACGGGCATAGCCCACCGGATACTCGTTGGCACATTCCAGCGCCGAACCGTCATAATAGCGGTACAGGTCAAAATCTGCCGCAGTATACTCCGGCTCCGCTTCGTCCAGCCAGAACAAAGTCACCCCTTTGTCAAAATAATTCTTCTTCACAATGTCCCAGACAAAACGTCTTGCCTCCGGATTGGTGGGGTCAATGAACTCCTCCATGCCGAAGCACTCCATGGCCGCGGAAATACCTCTGTCCGTCCTCACCAGCAGATCACGCTCCTTCATCTCCTGATAGTTCACGGACTTACGGTCAACCGTAGGCCAGATAGAAACCATCAGACGAATCCCCATTTCACCAAGCTCTCTGATCATCCCCTCCGGGTCCGGAAAATAGGCTTCGTCAAAAGTCCAGTCTCCCTGGCAGGGCCAGTGGAAGAAATCCAGTACAATCACACTTAAGGGAATCCCTCTTCTGTGGTATTCTCTTGCCACATTCAGAAGTTCTTCCTGGGTCTGATAGCGAAGCTTGCACTGCCAGAAGCCCAGGCCGAAATCGGGCATCATCGGTACCTTTCCCGTCACATCTGCATATCGTTCCACAATCTCCGCCGGTGTATCCCCTGCCACAATCCAATAATCCAGCTGTCTGGAAGACCGGACGGAGAATTCGGTCCTGTTCTTGCCGAACACCGCCTGGCCCACTGCCGGGTTGTTCCACAGCAGTCCGTATCCCCTGTCCGATACCATGAAAGGAACCGAAATCTGTGTATTTTTCTGCTCCATGTCCAGCGTACAGCCTTTCAGATTCAAGTAGGGCTGCTGATACTGGCCCATCCCATAGATTCTCTCTCTGTCATCTGTCTCAAACCGCAGATGAATCTCATAATTGTCACCGCCCACATTTTTAAACTGCCTGGCCACGGTGCGGGCCATGGTAATCTGGTCCAGCTCCTTCCAGTCCTTCGTCCCATAGTCCCAGGAGCGATAATACTCTTTCAGGATTTCCCTGCCCTCCTGATTATAAAAGGTCAGTTTCCCATACGCAGTGATCACCGCCTTTATTTTTCCGTTGGTTACGACTGCCTGTTCCTCTCCGATTTCAATGCTTCCCGCCCCGGGGGCAGGAATAGAGAGCGCCCAGTCTCTGTCCGTAAACTGCCTGTTCTCTGTGGCGCGAATGCGAAGACCCCGGCCCCAGGGCCGAATTTCCAGCAGCTCCCTCCTGCGTCGAAACAGCAGTGCGCCGTCTTTCTCTGTGAAAAAATTCATATACTTTTCCCTTCTTTCTCCACTTCAGTCTGTTTTCCAAATTTCTCCAGGTATTTATAATAAATGGAATTTAGAACATGTAAAAAACCATGTAAAAATTTTATTTTATTTTTTCAAAATTTATTGACGTTTTAACTGAACTTACATATAATATAAGTATCTCATCCACCAGTTGTGGAAGGAGTTTCTGAAAACGTTTCATTTTTATTATGAAGCGTTTTTTGCTTTTATGAATTCCTCATATTTCTTTAATTTCTTTTTTAGCGAATGCTCGTGTTCAAAATAAAATGCTGTAATCAAAAGGCAATATCTGTCCCTTTCTGCAACCACAACCATAAAGCATAACTCCTCGCATAAGATATGATGGCGTAAATCATTCTTAACCTGTTCTGTCCAAATTTTCAGACTATGTACCTGCCCCTCATATTCTATTGCTACTCCTGTATCAGCTGCTTCAACAAACTGCCTGATCCATCCAATACGTTCGCATCTTCTAAAATCTGGTACTCTCTCCCCAACGTTGTCATAATCCTGACAGGTAATATGAAAAAAGGCTTCCTCTTTCCCAAATTCGATAGGATGATATCGGATTCTGACACTTTTTCCCTGAAATTTTAATCCAGCTTCCTTCATATCTATGCAAAACACCATATATAGTTTTTCCTGATACTGTATCCATCCGCCTTCCGTATCCTCATACAGCATAAGCGGAGACAGCACGATTTTATCCATTTGCCCTACCTCGCCTGCCATACAAAAATGTTAAATTTTTCCTCTTTCAATAATGTCGACTTTGTTAGTTGATAACCACTTTTTTCCCTGAGCAGTTCAATCAGTGCAAGCTTTGTTTCACTTTGTTGATGCTCTTCCGGAAAAACTCTATTCTGGTACATCACCGCACCAATTAGAATATCCACTAACTGCATTATCTGAACCTCATCAGATCTGATAGGCTGAATCCTTCTGATACATTCACCATTAAAATCATATATGCTGTTCCTGCTTATTTCCTCCAGCTTCTTTACTTTCTGATTAGAATGCGTGTCTTTGATGTCAATATAAATTTCATATATATCTTCTGGTGAAAAAATACCTTTCAGCATGTCAAAGTACATTTTATAATACCAATCATCATGTGTCTGCTGAAATCTGTTGTGGTTCAGAGCATTTTTATCCGGTATAACCAGACATCTGAAATGAAGGTTTGTATTATCAAAGAAATATTTTATCATATCCATATACAGTTCTCTTTTGACGGGTGACACTTTCGTCCATTTCAGTTCTGCCTTCGGAGAAACACCATGATTTCCCTTAATAGTACATATTTCCTGATTTATTTTCTTGATTTTTCTCTGATTACACCATACTGCTCCGAGTACCATATCATTGATACCATCATGCTCAAGATGACAGCTTTCATCGCAATAAACATTATATAACTCACTCATATTCTGTTACCTCTATCTTCCATTTTCTCCGCTTTCCAGCATGCCTTATTTATATAACCCGAGCCATTGCATAAACTCGTCACTTGTTGCCAAGCCATTTGCCAGCTTTTTTCTCCATTCTTTTCCTTCCGATACAAGAGATTTCACTTTTCTTTGCAGTACACTGTCTTTAGGATGTCTCCTCACCTGCATTTTAAGTCGCATATATATTCTCCTGTATTCTCCAGTTATTATATCATTCTTCTCCTTATTCGCCCTGGTGACCTGGGCACCAATTTCTCTGCAGGTCTTTTTTTCATACCCTGGAGCCGGATATGAACAATATGCCGCATCACGTCTTCCGCTCAACACAAAGTATTTACCACAATTCCTGCATTTTCCAAAACAAATATTATTGTTATAGGAATTCGCAAATTCTGGCCTTCATGCCGTCCAGATGAAACGAATTTACCGCCGAGACAAAATTTTGCTTCTTATGTTTCTCATCCGCATAATAGATTTCCATCCCCCGGGCATTGCATTCTATGACCGTAAATAAAATGGAATTAAAGTGACTAATATATGTTTAATAGATTCATAGTTTTCAATTCCCATTACATTCTTTAAAAACGGATTTAGCATTGGGATAAAGCACAACCATAGCAGAAATGTTCCTATAATGACAATATGATAGTGCCTCATTTTAGCTGTCGTCAATTTACTCCTGCAATCTTTTTTAATGATTTCTGCCAGTGCAGTGATAGGTATAAGCATCAAGCCCCAAATGATGTTATTTGCCGTCCAGTAATTACCCTGTTCTGCCACGGCATTCACCATTTTACAAACTATGGCAAAATAGATAAAATTGTCCAGAAATATCTGCAATCCACTGAATGAACCGATACGCAGATAATCCCTCACAAACACTCCCTCCGGTTTAAATGAAATGACAATCAGTTTTTCCTTGTATACACCAATCAGACATAATATAACGCATACCAGATTCACCGCAATATTAGAATATGCCACACCATTCACCCCAAATTTCGGGATCAGAATCGTATCACCGATTATTGTAAATACTGTTCTCAATATGGTCATTGTATATATGTATAACGGCTTTTCCAGTACCACAAACAGCACATTTACAAAACTGACAACATTTGCAATCATAAATCCGATTGTTTCCAGCTCGAGATACCCTGTAACCTCATGAATCCGCTCGGAAACCATTGTTGATACAATATCATGGCAATATATCAGAATAATGACGGAAAATGCGATATAGATGACATTGACAACCAGAAATGACTGAAAGATTCTCTCTTTAAATTTCCCCATATCTTCCCTGCATTTATTAAGTAACGCGTACAGAGGTACAATTAAAAATGCCTGTATCGTCTCATTGATTAAATCGAACCATTCAATATGTCCCGCAATTCCCAAACCATCTGTCACCGGACTGTTAACGATCAGATTTGTCCGCATAAGCGTATACAAAAATGGAATAATATTCAGCAGCATCAGGCTGCAAAACAGATTAACAGAAAATTTTGATGTTTTTTCATTCATGTCCATATCTCCCTCCTCAGTATATTCAAAACTACCCTGTAATTACTTTTGATCTACAATTTTCCCAATCTGAACTTCAATTCCTCCCAGCCTGCTATTGTCAAAATATTTTTATCCTCCACATAAGGCAAATCAATTGCCCCTGTGTACCATACCGGCATCAGCCCGGCGCCCAAAGCACCCTTTATGTCACATTCATACTGGTCTCCCACATACCATACCTCATCCGGCTTCAGATCAGCCTTTTCCAAAGCCAGTTCAAACAGTCTCTTATTGGGTTTCCGAAATATGTAATTACTTGAAGTGATAATAAACTCAAACGCATTATCCGGCAACAGTCTGTTGATACGCCGGGCCACCACAGAGGGGGCATAGGAAATATTGCTGATGACACCGGTGCGGATATTTTTCTCCTGCAGGTATCTCAGAAAACTTTGAACGCCTTCCGTTGGAACGCCGGGTGCGGCGGCATCCCAGAATACTCTGTCAATTTCGGAATTGCTCAACGCAATCTCGATTCCCAGCGATTCGTACAGATATGGCATGAACATTGTATTGGGTATTTCTATCTGAAATAAATGTCTTTTCTCAGGGTCAAATCTTCCGAATTCCCGATTGATTTCATTTGCTCTGGCCTGAATCTGCTCCGCCGACAAATGATATTTGTTTTTCACCGCATATTGCAACACAGCTTCCGTTCCTTTTACACCGTCAAACTTCTGCTCTGCCACAAGGGTCTGGCCATAATCAAACAATATCATTTTGGGTATTTTCATGTGTAATCCTCCTGTTTTTCTCGAGAGTAAGAAATTGGCAAAATTAATTTTCTGACAATTCCTTACGAAGGGAAAATGGCAATATCAAAAAGGTGCAAAGTCTTTGCATCCGAATCCCAAGCTTTTCAGTTCAAGCATTCAGCAAAGACTTTACACCCTGTTCCGCGTCTGATATTCATTTGTAATTACATCTTATTCTTTTATCCTGTCAATATCTGTCAAATTCACGCCGCAAACCTGAAGAATTGCTTTTAAAGAAAGATATTCTTCTTTTAGCTCGGCATATGTTTTTGTGGCGCCTTCTTCTTTGGCTAAAAACATATACTTTTGAATTTTTTTGAAGTCATCAATAGCCACTTTTGCTACTTCTACACCACTCGGCATATAATCCACCTGCTTTCTGATCATAAAAAGGTATCCTGCGACCCCTCTCAGATTTATATGTATCTGGCTTCATTATAACAATCTCTGTTCAGAGTGTAAAGCATTTATTCAGTACCCTCATTACAAGAAAAGTAAGGCAATATAACAATTCAAGTACCCTGTCTGAACTGTTACAAGGCATTAAAGGAAAATCAGCACATCTTACTTCCGCAGTTCAAACGATGCGAAGGACAGCTTCCCGGTCCCGGCGAACTCAAAATACAGCTCCTGCACTCCGTCTGGAATTGCAATATCGGCCTCATAGGTTTTCCACTCATTGTTCCGTCCCAGTTCAATGGCACCAACCGGCTCCCCATCCCAGCTTGTCTTCACATGAAAGCTTCCCCGGGCACCGCCTCTGGTGCGTACCGCAATCTTCTTCACGCCCCGGCAGTCAAAATATTTGAACCCGGCCACCGCCCCGGGACGCATATTGGCAATATAGCCCTGGCCTTCCACACCGTCCGGCTGGTCCTGGGTGATCTTCGGGAATCTGCAGTCCATCCAGTCTCCGGGCGCACCCACAGTGGCGGCCGCATCGTTGCAGTACAGGATACATGCAATATAGGCCGGATATTCTCCTTCTCCCTTAAGCGGCCCGCCGTTTGCGCCGCAGGAGGTCATCTGCACCTGCGGAATGCTCCCATCTTCCAGAATCTCGATTCTCTCAATGCAGCCCTGACGGCTGTAATTCGTTCCGTTGGTATGTCTATGATAGAAAATATACCACACTCCGTTTATCTCAACAATACTTCCGTGATTGTTGCCTCCGTAAAACATAGGTTGCTCCCCGGGTTTATAGCTGTCGATAAACATGTCACAGTTGCTCACAATGGTTCCTCCGTACCGGAAAGGACCAAAAGGAGAATCCGACGTGGCATAGCAGAGCTCGTGGCTGAGCACAGAAGAGTAGACAAAATAATACCGCTCTCCCACTTTCCGGATAGAGGAAGCCTCGAAAAAGGCATGTCCCTCATAGCCGGTACCTTTCTCATACGGTTTGGAAGGCACCACAAACTCCGGCTTTCTCACAATGGTCAGCATATCCTCTCCCAGTACCGTTACCATGGAACCGTGCCGCTCTGCGCTGTTCGGCATACAGAATCCGGTATAGAGATAGGTTTTTCCCTCCTCCGTCAGCACACCGGGGTCAAACTGCGGTTCGTCTCCCCGAGCCTCCCCCAGTCTTGTGCCGTCTTCATAGTGCACATATCCATAAAACTGATATCTGCCCGCCGGAGTATCACAGACTGCCACGGAAACCACGCCTACCATATCCAGCACGTAATACAGATAATATCTGCCGTCCGGCCCCTCTGTCACATCCGGGGCAAACAGCAGCATGTCTCCGTCCCGGTTCATGGGATCCTCCGATCGGGGATAAATCACGCCTTCATATCTCCAGTTCCCCAGATCATCCACGGGCGCAGACCAGCACACATAATCGTTCTGGCAATAGGCGTATCCACCGAATCTGTCATGAGAGCCGTACACATATACCCTGTCTCCGAACACATAGGGCTCCCCGTCCGGTATGTATTCCCAGCTGGGAAGATAGGGATTAAATGCCTGTTTCTTCATATTCTTCCTCCTGTTATCCTTCCATCCTACGCTGTCTGTACACTGTTCTCCTGAACACACATTTCTGTTCCTGATTCATGCCAAATTCCCATACAGTGTCAATTCTCCGTCCCCCATGCCGGTCTGTCTGCTACTTCTCCTGAATCTGACTATGCAAAGTCTGCAGGGAATGGACCTCTCCGTTGCCTACCTTCTGCACATGCAGAATGCCTTCCGCTGTAGCCTTTGCCGCGGCTATAGTAGTCATATAGGGCACCTTTGCCTTGATGGCCGCCTTCCGCAGATAACTGTCATCATATTCGCTGTCATCCCCCACGGGAGAATTGATAATCAAATCAATCTCACCGTTGGTAATCAAATCCAGCAGGTTCGGTCTGCCCTCATGCAGCTTTTTCACCAACTGTGCCGGAATCCCCGCTTCTTTCAGCAGAGCACAAGTACTGCCTGTGGCCAGAATCCGAAAGCCTGCCCTCTGGAAAGCTTCTCCAACCTCCGCCACCTCGGCCTTGTCTCTGCGGTTTACACTGATAAGTACCGTGCCTCCTAAGGGAAGCTTTGTCTGGGTGGCCTCCTGGGCCTTGAAAAACGCTTCTCCGGCCGATGCGGACAGTCCCAGCACTTCACCGGTGGAACGCATCTCGGGCCCCAGAATCGGATCCACCTCCGGGAACATATTGAAGGGGAACACCGCCTCCTTCACCCCGTAATAGGGAATCTTCTGCTCCTTCAATTCCGGCACCGGGGAGGGACGGCCTGTAATCTCGGAAGTAATAATGTCCGTGGCCAGAGGAACCATGCGGATATTGCACACTTTTGATACCAGAGGCACGGTGCGGGACGCTCTGGGATTGGCTTCCAGCACATACACTTTGCCGTTCTCAATGGCATACTGCATGTTCATCAGCCCCCGCACATGCATCTCCTCGGCAATTTTCCTGGTATATTCCTTGATTGTCTCCACATTTTCTTCTGAAATGTGCCTGGAAGGAATCATGCAGGCCGAGTCTCCGGAATGAATCCCGGCCAGCTCGATATGTTCCATAACTGCGGGCACGAAAGCATGGGTTCCGTCACTGATGGCATCGGCCTCGCACTCGGTGGCATGGTTCAGGAATCTGTCAATGAGAATAGGCCTGTCCGGCGTCACGCCCACCGCCGCCTTCATATAGTCCGTAAGGCTCTCATCCTGGTATACCACCTCCATACCCCGGCCGCCCAGTACATAGGAGGGACGCACCATCACAGGATATCCGATTCTGTGAGCAATTTCCAATGCTTCCTCCACCGTAGTGGCCATTCCCGATTCGGGCATGGGAATCTCCAGCTTCTCCATCATGGCCCGGAACAAATCTCTGTCCTCCGCCAGGTCAATCACGGCAGGAGAAGTGCCCAGAATCCGGACACCGTTTTTCTCCAGCTCCGCCGCCAGATTTAAAGGCGTCTGTCCGCCAAACTGGGCAATGACACCAACAGGCTTTTCCTTTTTATAAATACTCAGCACATCCTCCAGAGTCAGCGGCTCAAAATAAAGCTTATCCGAAGTATCATAGTCTGTGGACACCGTCTCCGGATTGCAGTTGACAATAATGGTCTCAAAGCCAAGTTTTCGAAGGGCAAGTGAAGCGTGGACACAGCAATAGTCGAATTCGATTCCCTGGCCGATACGGTTGGGGCCGCCGCCCAAAATCATCACCTTGGGTTTATCCGCCCGAACGGGATTTTTGTCCGGGGCATTGTACGTGGAATAATAATAAGCGCTATCCGGTGTACCGCTCACATGAACGCCTTCCCAGCTCTCTTCTGCTCCCAGTACAATCCGGCGCTCACGTATCTCCTGTTCGGGAATCTCCAGGAGGATGCTCAGATATTTGTCCGAAAAGCCGTCCTTTTTCGCCCGAATCAACCGTTCATCTGGGGGAAGGCTGCCCCGACAGGCAAGCAATTCAAGCTCTTCTTCAGCCAGCTCTTTCATCTGCTGGATAAACCACTTTTTCACATGTGTAATCTCGTGAAGTTCCTCTACAGACGCCCCCTTCTTCAACGCCTCATACATAGCAAAATGCCGCTCGCTGGAAGGAATCAGCAGCATCCGCAGCAACTGTTCCAGAGACTTTTCCTCCAGCTTCGGTACCTGCCCCAATCCATATCTTCCGATTTCCAGGGAACGGATAGCCTTCTGAAACGCCTCCTTGTAGTTCTTTCCGATACTCATGACCTCGCCCACAGCCCGCATCTGGGTGCCGAGTCTGTCCTCCACACCCTTGAATTTCTCAAAAGCCCAGCGCGCAAATTTGATTACCACATAGTCGCCATCCGGCACATATTTGTCCAATGTACCGTACTTCCCGCAGGGAATATCCTTCAGCGTCAGTCCGGATGCCAGCATGGCACTGACCAGAGCAATGGGAAATCCCGTAGCTTTGGAGGCCAGCGCAGAAGAACGTGAAGTCCTGGGGTTAATCTCTATGACAGCAATTCTGTCACTGACCGGGTCGTGGGCAAACTGCACATTCGTGCCACCGATGACCTGCACACTCTCCACAATACGGTAAGCCTGTTCCTGCAGCCGCTTCTGCAGCTCTTCCGAGATGGTCAGCATGGGAGCCGCACAGAAGGAATCTCCCGTATGTACCCCCATAGGGTCTATATTCTCAATAAAACAGACTGTAATCATATTGCCGTCCGCATCTCGTACCACTTCCAGCTCCAGCTCTTCCCAGCCCAGAATAGATTCTTCCACCAGAACCTGGCCCACCAGGGAAGCCTGCAATCCTCTGGCACAGACCGTCCGCAGTTCATCCCTGTTATATACCAGTCCGCCTCCCGCACCTCCCATGGTGTAAGCAGGACGCAGCACCACAGGAAACCTGAGCCTGTCCGCAATCTGCAGGGCCTCCTCCACGGTATAGGCCACTTCACTGCGGGCCATCTCGATCCCCAGTTCATTCATCGCTTTCTTGAATTCAATACGGTCCTCTCCCCGTTCAATGGCATCCACCTGTACGCCGATTACCTTCACTTGATATTTTTCCAGAATTCCCGCAGAAGCAAGCTCAGCACAGAGATTCAACCCGGACTGCCCTCCCAGATTAGGCAGCAGCGCATCCGGACGCTCTTTGGCAATAATCTGTTCCAGACGCTCCTTATTCAGCGGTTCAATATAGGTGACATCCGCCATCTCCGGATCCGTCATAATGGTAGCCGGATTGGAATTGACCAGCACAATCTCATAACCAAGCTTCTTCAGTGCCTTGCAGGCCTGTGTGCCGGAATAGTCAAATTCGCAGGCCTGACCGATAATAATAGGACCGGAACCTATAATCAGCACTTTCTTAATGTCAGTTCTCTGTGGCATAATGTGTCCTCCTGATTTTGTAACTTTTTCCTGCTGTATAACCGAGAGCAAACTTTTTCCGACTCAACATTGTACCATAACTTAAGGGTTTTTACAAATACGGAATTGAATTTTTTCTTCCGCTGTATACAGCAAAGCAACAGTCCGGCCTTAAAGCTTCCTGCTGCGCAGACAGGCCTGACAACCATATTGCAAAAAATTATATACAGTGATAAAATTATGGAGAAAATATTACATTACGGAGATTGTCATGAAAAAGAAAATTGTCATATGGCTTCCGGCCTTTTTTACATTGGCCATATCCCTGTCCGGATGCCAAAGCAGTCATCACACCGCTTCAGAAGAAAAGCCGTCATCGGATTCCAGTACCGTCAGCCTTACTGTCTGGGGCGCCGAAGAGGACGAAGAACTGCTTCGTCAGATAATTGAAGAATTTGAAAATAAATATCAGGCGGAAGCGGATTTTCAGATTACATATGAACCTCAGAGCGAAGGCAGCTGTACCGATGCGCTGATGGCTGATCTGGAAGCCGGCGCTGATGTGTTTGCTTTCGCAGACGATCAGCTGAACACCCTGGTAGCGGCAGGTGCCCTGAATCCTGTGGAAAATGCAGATATGCTGCAGGCCGCAAATCTGCCCGAGGCAGTCTCCGCCGCCTCTGTAAACAATACCCTGTACGCCTATCCGCTGACCGCAGATAACGGATATTTCTTATATTATAATAAGCAGTATTTTTCGGAGGAAGACATACTCTCCTGGGACCGCATGCTGGACATTGCCGCTTCTCAGGGAAAAAAAGTCTCCATGGAATGGTCTTCCGGCTGGTATGTGTACTCTCTGTTCGGCAACACCGGTCTCACCGTCGGCCTGAATGACGACGGCATTACCAACTTCTGTACCTGGAACAGCACAGAGGGGGATATCAAGGGAACCGATGTGGTCAGGTCCATGGAAAATATTGCAGAAAATCCGGGCTTTATCAGCACCGATGACGCCGGTTTTGTGGAAGGTATCCAAAACGGTACCATCATTGCAGGTATCAGCGGTACCTGGAACGCAGTGATCGTGGAAAATGCATGGCAAAGCAGCTTCGGTGCTTCCAAACTGCCCTCTTATACCTGTGCCGGCCGTCAGGTCCAGATGGCT
Source organism: uncultured Acetatifactor sp. (assembly GCA_910588225.1). Lineage (GTDB taxonomy): Bacteria > Bacillota > Clostridia > Lachnospirales > Lachnospiraceae > Acetatifactor. The sequence continues at coordinate 92,478 of CAJUQT010000003.1, read as the reverse complement.
TCTTTCTCCGGCTATAAGCTCATCGGAGTAAATGCCTATTCCGAAAATCCCAAATGGGCGGCAAAACTGGCCGAATGGATTACAAATGAAGGAAATCAGGAACTACGATTCCGTCTCCGGGGCCAGGGACCATCCAATATCAACGCTGCCGCTTCGGAGGAGGTTCAGAATTCCCCTGCCATTACAGCACTGCTGGAACAGTCTGAATTTTCCTGTCTGCAGCGTATCGGCGGCAATTTCTGGGATCCTGTTACTGCTTTTACCGCGGAAATTCTAAATGGAACCCCTTCCGGAAAGAGTCGTCAGGAATTACTCGATACAATGGTTACAGGAATTACCGCTCCCTGACTTACCCGATTGCTTCCCCGCAGCTTTCCCGGCACAGACTCCCGGTAACCGGCTGTACCGCCATGCACAACAGCAGAACAATAAAATCTGAAGACTTCCACAGTGAACAAAAGGAGTACTCGCCATAATGAAAAATATCAGTTTAAAACATCGTCTGATCATTCCCATTGCACTTCTGGGTATTGTGGCATTGCTGTCAAATATCCTGTCCATTTTCAATATCCGCAATGTGAACGCCAGCGCTTCCAACATTGCCGACAATTACATGGAAGGCAAAAGCCGGCTGGCTGAAATATACCAGTCTTCCATGAACATTCATAAAATGGCCCTGAGTCACATTGTTGCCACGGACTATAACACAATGATCACTCTCATTCAGCAGATCAAGGAAGAAGAATCACTTCTGGACAATATGCTCACGGATTATGAAGATTATGTTATGCCAGAGGACCGGCCCCGGTATGAATCCCTGCTGTCCGATTACGATTCCTTTAAGCATGCCCTGGTTCATCTGGTCTGTGCCAGCGCAAGCCATAAAACCCAGGATGCCTATGCCCTGGCCAACAGCGACGTCGCTTCCTTTGCCGACGCAATGGAAGGAGATATTGACGCCCTGAATGCCTCTATCAGTGAACAGACCGCAGAGGCCAGAAGCCGCCTCTCTGTTGTGTACCTTGTATCCCTGATCATAGGCATTTTCGCTGCGTCTGCCTGTATTCTGCTGGTATTTGCAGATCTGAAGCTGATTACCGGCAATGTGATAATTCCCATCAAAAGCATCCTCAAAACCATACAGGACAGTTCCGGACGCATTAACAATATGACTGGTGAGGTTCTGAAGAAGACTCAGACTTCCGGAAAAAGTGCGGCTGACCTCTCCGGACTTGCGGGTCAGCTTTCCTCCACTTTCCGGGAAGTGGCCGGCAATATATCTGTTATCAACAGCAGTGCCGGCAGTGTGCACCTGGATGTGCGGACCATAGCCGAAGACTGCAGAGCCATCACCGACTATACTGCCCGCATGAATACACGGGCAGACGCCATGCAGCAGTCCGCTCAGAACAGCGCCAGAATCACCGGCGCCAAAACAGAAGAAATTCTGCATTCTCTCAATGATGCCATTGAAAAAAGCAAAAGCGTAAACCAGATTAAGAATCTGACCGGCGAAATTCTTGCCATCGCCCAACAGACAAGGCTGATTTCACTGAATGCTTCCGTGGAGGCCGCCAACGCAGGCGATGCCGGCAAAGGTTTTGCCATGGTTGCCAGAGAAATCCGCGAGCTTTCCAATTCCAGCCAGGAAACCGCCAGTCGAATCCGGGAAATCAATAATGTGGTTACTGACGCTGTCGGCAATCTGTCCGAACACGCACAACATATGATTGACTACATGAGCCAGTCTGTCCTGAAGGAATTCCAGGACTTCGTACAGTCCGGCTGCCAGTACAAGGAAGACGCCGCTTACATCCGCCGAACCATGGATGAATTCTATGAGCGGACCGAACGTCTGAAAACTTCCATGTCCGGCATTGCGGAGTCCATTGCAACTATCACAAAAGCCATCGATGAAGGGACCGGCGGAATCACAGGTGTGGCTGACAACAGCAGAAGCCTTGCCGCCGACATGAAAGATATCACACAGCGTATGGGAATTAACCAGGAAGTGGTAGCCGAACTGGAGAAGGAAACAATCGCATTTGATAACCTGTAACCGGCACGATTCCCCGGCTTCTACGGGGAGGTCAGTTCACATCGTTCCCTGATCCTGTAAGCGGCAAAATATTTCTCCTCCAGCGGAATCCACAGTTCACGGAACCTGGCGGCTGCCTGGTTCCCGTTTCGGAGGCATATCCGCCGAAATTGTTCCTCCTTCTCTATGTCCAGAAACACATGCAGACTATAATAGTCCCACAAAGCAGGATGGCAGCTGTAGGATCCCTCTACAACTGTCACGGCCCGGGGCTCCACCCGGACGGCATCCGCCAGCTCCATCTTCCTGCAGTCAAAGGCCCGATAGGAAAAGCCTTCTCCCCGGCTGAGAGGAAGCATCACCTCTTCCAGAAAACGCTCATAATCCACATTCCCGCCCGGCTCCTGCAGACGCTGTTCCGTCCTCTGCCCGGGCCGCAGGAAAAAATCATCCATATGTATTACCTGGCAGCCTGTCCGCTCTCTCAGTGCGGCAGCCAGCGTGGTCTTACCTGCAGCACACCTTCCGTCCACAGCTATCAGCAGTGGAAGTTCCTTATCATTCTGAATTCGTTCCAGGATTTCTGACAACATGTCCATCATGCTTCCTCTCCCGCTTTCCGGGCCTGTGCCCCCTGACGGCTGAATCGCACCAGTCCCGTCCGGTTCAGAGCAACCATAATGACAGGAATCAGAGTCAGCTGCAGTATAATGCCGGGAATTGCATTGAGAAACGCCCCTGCCATAAACATTTTCCAGGTAAATCCTCCGCCGCTGATACCAAGCAATACTATCTGTACAATCCCCCAGACCACACGTCCGGACACCATTGCGGCAATCATGCTGCGGTATAGTGCAATCACGCACTGCCAGCGGGACCGGGAGTACAATAATCCTACCACCAGACCATAGGTGGCAAGTTCAAAGGCCATGGCAATTCCGGCAGGAAAAAGTACCGGCATTCCAAACAAAAAATAACGCAAAATAGGCATCGCAGCCCCCACGGCCATCCCGTACTGCCAGCCGCAGATCAGACCGCACAGAAGAACCGGAATATGCATGGGCAGAAGCATGTTCCCGAACTGCGGAATCTGTCCCGTCAGAAACGGAAGCAGCAGGCCTGTTGCCAGGAACATGGCAGCCAGTGTCAGATTAAATACAGAACCGTTCTTCTTTTCATTCATCTCAGATAACCTCCAATACGCTTAATATAGTATGTCAACATATTTTCATAGAATGGAGTATTTGTCAAGGCAATCCCTGCTTTTTGCATCGCTCAAACCGTACTTGAAAAAATTTCTCAAAAGTGGTAAACTCGATTCAGTAATATTCTTACAGTTGGAGGCTTCTATGAAATTTCTTGTCAATTGAAAACTTGCCACGCGAATCGCAGTCAAAGGCATGTAACAGAAGCCAATTCCGCTGCCGCCGAAAAAAATGCGGCCGTTTCCAACGAACTCTCCGCTCAGGCGAGAACACTGAATCAGCTGATCGGTCAGTTCCGTATCCAGTAAATAGTTTGATTGACAGAAACTGCAGGATAAACATTGTGTTAAAATTGAGGAGGTCCTATGAATATAAAAGAGCTGACAGAGCTGCTGACAGATTCCAGCGAAAGCTTTCAGAATCACAAGTTCATCCCCTGGTGGACAGATGATTATGAAAACTACATTTACCCGTATGATATTTTTGAGCGCGAAATCATAAGCGAAGCGGAGGCCTGCCTTGAGAAATGCAGTACAGAAGCTTTGCTGGCACCGACAGGTTGTTTCGGCCTCACCCTTTTTCACCTTCTGGTCATACATAATTTCTATGAACCGGTGAAAAAAATACTCTGTGACGGCAGAATCACAGCAGAGAATGTGGACCTTGCGGATCACAGAGGACACGGCCTGACGCCTTTCCTGCTGGCCTGCTCCCGGGGAAATCTGGCCATGGTCAGACTTCTGCTGGCACACGGAGCCAGCGACTCCCTCTGCGACGAAAGAGGTATGAATGCATACCATTTTCTGGCATATCCCAGATACAGCGCACCGGAACACGACGACGGTCCGGACCTGGCACTTAATTTCGAAAGCCTGGAGAGAAGCGTGGAACAAAAAGGTGAGATCGCCCGTCTTCTGACCTGTGATATAAATAAAAAAGAGAACAATGGACTCACCCCCCTGGAACTTCTGCTTTCTAAGGAATACAGCGCCTCGTATACCTGGCCTTTGACAGAGATTTTCCTGGAAAAAGGGGCGAAAACCGATTATGTGGATGAAGCCGGCAACACACTTCTGATGATGGCCATAAGGCACGGCCATAAAACTGCCGCACTGCGTCTGATAGAGCATTGTCCCGAACTCATAAATACGGCCAACAAAAAGGGGGTAACCCCTCTCCTTCACGCCATAGATTTCCGGAATCAGCCCCTGTATCTGGCCCTTTCAGACCATGGTGCAACACCTGTTCCCGACAATGAAATGGAATTGTTTCCCCTCAGTCAGATCACCGGCAATGCTTTTGCCGACGTCCAGGAAACGGACAGAGATGCTCTGGCAATGGCACTGTATATGACCGAAAAGTTAATTGGGCAGTTAGACCCGGATGATGACGAAATCGGAGAAATCACCCATATTCTGCATAACGCCCTGATATCCGACAGCAATGCTCATGTACTGGACTGCTGCCAAAATGCCGGAATTGATTTTACCATGTCCATTCATTATCACGGAAGTTCTCTCTGTCTGCGTGACAAATGTCTCCGCCCTGCTTATGGAATCAACACCCTGAAAAAGCTGGCAGAATTGGGTGTGGATATGAATAAGGCAGTCACAAACGGACAGACACCGGCCATTATCCTGGCCTCCATGGAGCAGACATCTGATGAAAGTTATTTTGAAGAAGCGGCAAAGCTTTTTTCCAGGGAATCCATGGAACAGACAGATAACCAGGGAGAAGCTGCCATCCATCTTGCCGCGGAAAACGGTCATACCGGCATGCTGAAAGTCATACTGGAAAAAGGAGTGAATGTCAATCTGACAGAGGATGCGCCCGCAGAGGCAGGAACCTCTCCGCTCCATCTCGCCTGCGCCAACGGTCATGTGGATGTGGTGAAGCTGCTCATGGACGCCGGCGCGGATGATACCATGAAGACTATAAATGGCGAGACACCGGCTCATCTTGCACTCAGCAGGAAAAGATACGGCAAAGAATTCACTATAACGCAAAGGAAAGAAATCCTGAGCCTTCTGAAAAATCTGGATATCCCCCGGGAGGACGGAAAAACTCCTTTCCTGCTGCTGGACTATACAACCGGAGAACTGCTTTCACTCTTTTTAGAGAGAGGTGTGAATGTAAACCATGCTGATAATACCGGCATGACAGCCCTCATGTCCGCAGATAAAGATATGGCAAAGCTGCTGCTGCGGGCCGGAGCTGATCTCACCATGGCAGACAACGCGGGCAATACGGCTCTGCATCACGCTTTGATCCGCGGTTCCGAAGAAGATGCCCGCTTTCTCATCAGAAAGGGTGCCGACTATAACCGGCCCAATAACCATGGTGAGACTCCTGTTCAGATTGCCGTGGAAAATGGTCTGGACACGGTATTGGAGCTAATGACAGATATCAGATAACCTTGTTCCGGCTGCAATACTGATTGGTATTCAGTATTTTCACAGGACCGGAAATCACTTCTCTTGCCACATACAGGACGCTGTCTGCCCGGGCATTCATGGTCCATTTTACCAGGGTCATCTCCCCCCGCTGAATCTCAATGCAGGTTATACAGCGGGGGTGGACGCAGCTTCCCGTATTATAGTAGAAAGATGGCTCCTCGGGCAGCACAGGGCGATGGGTATGCCCTGCCACCAGAATATGACCGTGTGCTTCTGCCCATCTGCGCAGACTTTCTTCACACTTTTCCTTTACTTCATAATTCTTGGCCGCGCTGGTAGGATCCAGGAAGCCCAGATTTTCCAGAGGACTCCAGAAATAGCGCACCAGAAACCTGGCCAGGCGCCACAGCGTAGAATTCAGGAAGCTGGCCTGATGTCCATGGGTCAGATACAGAGATTTCTCCGGCATGGCATCGGAATACAGAATCACAGCTTCCAAAAAAGCAGGATTCTTTTTACGGACAATGTTGTGATTGCCGTAAAGCAGATGCAGGCGGCCTCTCTCCTCAAACCTGGCAAACATGCAATATACATCTTCATGAATTTCCGTGATATTTCGCAGCTTTCGATTCTCCCACAGCTCTTCTCCGTCTCCAAGTTCAATATAAGTGAAACCATTCCTGTAATAATGTTCCATGGCCGCATAATACAGATGCTGGTTCTTCAGAAAATTGTCCGACGAGGTACCCACCCCCCTGTGACAGTCGCTTATGAGCACATATCTGGAACAATGGTGAAACGGCAGCACCAGCGCCTGGGAAAAAGCGCGGTCCAGACGACTGGCGGTACTCATGCCTTTTCCCTGGGGCAGGGCCTGCATCTGCGGCAGCATTTAGGGCGGCGGCAGCCCCTCTTCCTGTGGCACCGTCTGTGAAAACGGCGCAGACGCATCAGCTTCCGAAAGCAAAACGGAAGATAATAGTAAAGGAACAGAATGCGGTCTTCCACACACTCAAAAGGCCTGGTGACCCACAGAAAAATCCGGCAGTACATCCGGTTCAGGCACTGAGACAGCCGCCGATGAAAGCGAGTCAGCAGGCCATAGCGCTGCGGTCTCGGCTGATGAAAGGTAAAAGACAGCGAGAGATTCTGCATGGCAATCCTCTCCCCAGAGTATCCTTCCCGGCACAGCCCCCGATAGAAGGCTTCCAGCATTTCTCTGTTGGGAAAGCCGACTGCTGCTTTCAGACACAATTCAGAAGGCTGGGAAAAAACACCCGGCAGAAAAGCGGTCAGCCACCAGTGCCTTTCAGATATCTTCACACAGGCCCCCTTTTCCGTACATAGCTGCATGGAGCAGGACAGCATCTCCTCTTCTTTGGCCGCTTCAAAATGTGCGGCTCGATATTCCGTCTCTGACAGCAGTCTGTCTGCATGATAAATACCGATTTCCGCACCGGTATTTATGCCATACTGGCCTTTCCAGAACTCAATCAGCCATGTTCTGCCCCGATAATTGAAATAGACCGGAAGGGCATCGAACACCATCTGGAATCTGGGTGCCATATAATCGTAAAACCAGGTATACCCGGCGGCTTTCTGCCAGGCATCAACAGTAGAAGAAAAAAATCCACAGCAGCAATGATACACATAGCCGAAGGGGTCCGCCAGCTCTTCCAGCAGAGAACATTTCCTGCATTTATCCATACACCGGATTTTGCAGATAATCTTCTTCCTGCGGAAGTGCCCGAAAAGCATGCCCGCAAATGCAGACAACAATAAAATAAGCAGAGCAACATACATAATCTATAACCTATAATCCTATGATGTTTTGCTCTATTATATGCCGCCGGCAGGAAAGATGTACCCCAAAAGATGACAGAGTTCCCCGTCATTTTTTTCCTTTGTCTTCTTCGCGGTGGAAATATTTATCCAGTTCCTTCCTGGTGTCCTCCGGCATGCCTTTCTTGACGGGAAGCACTGCCGCATTTGCCACCGCCCCAATCATTCCAACCGCAAACTCCACGTTTTTACGCATTGCCTTTTCACTTAGCGTGGGCAGCAAGTCATATATGGTGTGAATCTCCGCCGTAGATGTCCCTCTGCTCAGCCCCAGCGCCGGGATTTCATTATCGCAGAAGGGCGCGGAATCGCTGGAGTGAACCAGTGACTTGATTTCCGCGGAATAACCTGTGATTTTACAATACTGCTCCGCAAATGTCTGCAGCTCCTTCTCCCCTGTCACACAGATTCTGTTTGAACCCAGTGCCGTACCGCACATATCAAAGTTGAAGCAAAATGCAATCTGCTCGAGCCTTTCTTTCTCCTGCTCCACATAGGCTCTGGATCCCAGCAGCCCCAATTCTTCACTGCCGCACCATAGAAAACGCAGGGTTCTTCTGGGCGGATTGGCCGCAAAATATCTGAAAATAGCCAGAAGCGCCGTTGTGCCTGTGGCATTGTCCCAGGAGCCCGTACCTACAGGGACAGAATCATAGTGCGCTGTAAGCACAATACTTTCCGCCTTCAAATCCGTTCCTTCAATCACAGCCAATACGTTCTGACTCTCCAGCTCCGTTTCTTCCTGCTCCAATATAAGCTGTACCTTCTCCACTTCTTCCTGAATCAACCGGAGGGCATCTGCCGCCGTAATCAGAAATCCGGGAATCACTCCATTTCTGGTAAAGTGTTCTCTTAACCTTCTGGGATACAGGGAGGCTTCCTTCTCCGAAGAGTAGTACTTCCCCTGCATAACCAGAAACGCTGACACCTTATGCTCTGTCAGTCGCTTATATACTTCCTCATCAGTGAGCTTATTCAGCAATACCGCCTTACCTTCCAGGTCTCCCACCCCGGCAAAGTCAATTTCGGAAGCGTCATCCAGATATATCAGATCACACTCTCTGTCAATATTACCGGAACACAGGTACGGCACACATGGAATCTCCCGTCCTGCTGCCCGCACAGAGCATTTCCTGACTTCTGCGTCCGGAATCCGGAATTTCATATATTCCTTTTGAATATCCTGCCGTCCCGTTTCCTCCGCGGTCTCATTGATTTCTCTCATAATCAGTTCCGCAGCCTTCTTCTCTTCTGCACTTCCTCCCACCCGGACAAAGCTCAGTTCCTTTACAAAATCCATCAGTTCCTTCATTTTACCCTCCTCATATATCCTTGTCAGCCCATAACCCGCCGGTTAGTATCCAACAGCCTGCCGTCTTCCCACCACGCCTTTATGTGCTGTAACAGGCCTGTTCAGAATCCATATCACACCCGGCAAATGCATACAGGTCGAACCATTGGCACAGATATTCCTGTATGCTCCAGCGCCCCCGTGGCTTCGTCAAATTTCAGAACCCTCAGCTCATCCGAATCCTGATTCGCCGTGACCACCAGATTGCCGAAAATCTCAAAATCCCTGGGCGACTTTCCTCCCGTGGGAACAATCTGCCCGGGCCTCGGTATTCCGCCTTCGTCCAACGTAAAAACCGCCAGACTGTCATAGCCTCTGTTGCTGACCAGAAGCCTGCCGCCTCCAACCCGGATGGCCGCCGCCTTACTGCTCCCCGAAAAATTCTCCGGAACGGTGGGCAGCAACGCTTCCAGATGGTATTCCCCGCCCCTTTCCCGGAAAAACCCAAGCTTATTGCCCAGTTCACAGACCCCATAAAGCAGTCCGGGATTCTCCGGATGGAACTCCAGATGCCTGGGCCCCTCTCCTGCCGGGAACACAATCCGCTTTCCTGTATCCTTCAGACGCCCCTCTTCCTCCTGCTCATAGATGAACACATTATCCACCCCCAGATCGACAGTAAAAATTTCTCTCCCCGACACTTTTGTAAAGTGGATATGGGGACCTTCCTGTCTGAGCAGATTCACGCCGTGCCCCTCATGCTGAATCAGTTCCATGACTTCCGATATCCTGCCGGAAGCTTCCAGTCTGCAGACAGCCAGAGAACCACCTGTATAATTGGAGACAAACAACGTCTCTTCCCTCCCGTCCATGCTGATGTGGCATGGCGCAGCCCCTTTTGTGGATACGGAATTCACAAATCGCAGTCCTTTTTCCTCCACGGCAAAGGCACATACCCTTCCTTCCGGCTCCAGTTCCTCTACCGCATAGAGCATGTCTTTCCCGGCATTCAAGAGCAGCCAGGAAGGATTTTCCACACCCTTCCATCCGTAAATCCGCTCAATCTGCCCCGTCTCTCCGTCCAGTGAAAATTTCACGATACTCTCTTCCTCTTTTTTTCCATAGGAACCCGCATAAAACTCGTATTTCACAGTATTTCCTCCCGTGTATGTCAGTTCATCATGATATATCCAACATGGGTGCTGCTGGTATCTTTTTAGTATCCGGAACAGCTTATTGCCAAACCCGTATAATCGGACGGCAAAAATGAAAATCATTATCCAACACGTCGTCCTCCTGTATTTCCGGCTTCCTGTGGGGAGAGCAGGGCAGATAACCCAGCAGAGGACCCTCGCCGCCGCAGATACAGCAGCCGCCGTCCCCGCCGCAGGTTGCAGCGGCATCCGCCTCCACCAATTCCTGTTTGTAAGGGTCATAGGCAATGGACAGCCCGAAGAAGTTCGGCTCCTCCATGTCATAGGGCCTGCCTGCATCCTCCGCCTCGCTGAAATGATAAAGATGCATATCGCTTTTCAAACCGTCCCCCCAGGGAAACAGGGTACGGCATCCGCCGCCGCAGAGATAGGCCCATTCATCCGCCGTGGGAAGGGAAAAGCCCTGTCTGTTCAGCAGTTCTTTCAGTTCATCGTAGGTCACATCATGATAGAGAAATGCCTCCCACCGGCCGTCTGTGCAATGAAACCGGGCGCAGCCTGCCAGATTAAGCCCCCGCATTCCGGCGCGCTGATGCTCCTGAAACGCCTGCAGCCAGTCCGGATGTTCCAACAGCCGGGGATCCTGGAAACTCACCGGCTCCCATCCGATCTCTTCCAGTTTCCGCCCTGCCAGCATAGGCGCAACCGTAACCTGCCGGACCGGAGCCATATCCTCCCCAATGAATTCCTCCGGAGTCCCCTTATATTCATATTCTTCAAATACATCGTACAGTTCTTCCAGATTCTCTTCGTCCAATCCCGTTTCAAAGCGCTCCCAACCGATGGTGACGGTGTCTCCGGGGACAAATACAAACTCCCTGCCGCCTTTTTCAAAGACGCCGGTGGTGCAGCTGCGGCCCCAACGGCAGAACCTCTGCAGCCCCTTGAACTGCAGCCCGTAGCGATCTGCCATCTCCTGCATAAGAGCCGTTTTATCCCCTTCGGTGAGTTTTTCAAAATATGGGCGGAGTAATTGATTGTTCATTTCATGCTTCCTCTTTTCTTTTATCCTATTCTTTCCGGGCTTTCAGGGCCACCGTCCCCGCATCCCGGCGGAACACATGGAAATCCGCCCAGGGGATATGGATGTTCTCAAAGAAGGCCCTGGCCTGGATTAAGACGGTAAGCAGGTCCCATGCAATAAAGTCCACATAGCCGCAGTAAATACCGGTGGCCCCGCCGGTCAGTGTGACGCAGTCCCCGCCGCTGCCTTCCCTCAACGCTGCCTCCAGTTTGTCCCGAAAGTCAAAAATCTGCTGACTGCGGTTTTCGCCGGTAAAACCCTCCAGGGGATAACAGAAAAACCCCGCCGCAGCGCCGTCTGCGTGAAGCGCGTCCATATACCCGTTCTCATTGTTCAGATATTCGCTCACCAGAGCCGTGCAGTTGGTGGAACCGGCTATGACATCCAGTCGCCAGTCCCCATTCGGGTCTTCATTGGGTTCCATGCGATACCCGGTGTAGCTGCCCTCCAGATAAGCCTCCGGGTCAGACGAAAGGTCCAGTCCCATGTCCTGGAGCTTCCCGGGCAGTTCCGTCAGGAGAATGCAGGGTTCCTCCCCGGGTTCGTGAAGCACATGGAAGGCGTCTATGTATCTCATATGGGGAATCTCGCCCAATACCTGATCGGTGAGGGTGGTAAGCAGCCACCATGCCCTGCCTTCCTCCTCCGGAAGCAGGGGCAGCAGCTTTTCGCAGTATGCAAAGAGGGCAAAGCTTTTCTCCCCTGTCTGTTCCAACCGGATCCGCACATCATCCCCGGAAATCTCCCATTCGCCGGAGCGCAGGCCCATGTTCGCCGCAGGCTGACGGCCCACCAGGATATTCCAGTGCTCCAGTACCTCTGCAGGCGCATGCTTTTGAAAATAAACCAGTTCAAAGAGTTTGACCTTATCTCCCTCCGGAGTGAGAATCAATTCCGGTTTCCGGCCGTTGAAGCCCATCTCAAAGGAAATATCCTCAAAGGCCAGGTTCAGAATCTGTTCGCACTTCCCGGTGAGTTCTTCCCCCCGTTCATGGTTCCTGTCTTCTTCCATAAAACGGCGCAGTTCCGCCTCCTGCTCCGCAAAGGCCGCCCATGTTTTTTGTGTCCGCTCCCGGAAATTTTCCCTGAAACGGGGCAGGGTGATGCGGTCCTCACAGCAGCCGATAAGCTCCTCCGTGTCCTTATCCCCGGGAAGGGCCTCCAACGCTCTGCGGAAATAGAACAGCCCCCGGCCCTCCTGGTCCAGGTGGTAATAGGAATAGCCCATGCGGAAATTCCACACATGATCCCCTTCAAAATATGCCTCGTGGGGTTTCAGCAGGGCAAGGGCGCGCCTGATCATGGAAATGCCCCGGGGTTCCCCCGGATCCGCCAGATTGTTGTACGCCCGCGCCAGCTCGCTGTCCGTCTCCGGGGTGCGCGCCTGATCCGGGATGGCTTCCAATGCGTCGATGATCTTCTGATATTCATCCCGCTCATTCCAAATCCGGCACTGTTCCAACAGCTCCGAATACCGTTCCCCTTCCGGCTCCGCCCCGTCCAGGGTCCGGTACAACTCATTTTTCGTCTTACGCATCCGCTGTCTCTCCTGTTCCTTTGTCTTCTGCCGGAAGGGGCTGCCCCATTCAGGAGCACCAGGTATAAATATGCCTGATTTTTGAAGTGGAATTTCTGAATGCCACAGCCCCTTATCCCGCCTTTTCTATACCACCATGATACCATATCTCACCGTTTATTTCCATCCTTTTGTTGCGCTCCGGGCCCGCATTATTGTTCACTGCGTCCATAGTTACAGATGCACGCAAAACAACTCGCGAAGGTACCTGTGAACAGTAATCACAGTTCAGCATCGTCAGGGAACCGTTTTCCCTCCCAGGCAAAAAGATATGCGGCGGGAGCTCTCCGAACTGTTACGAACTGTTACCACAGAATCTGAAAAGAACTCATCAAGCCTCTTGACAAAATCTTACTTGCCTCATATAATGACTATGCAAACAGTTTTAGTCAAACAGGAGGCATTGACGTGCCAAAAAGCTATTCGGAACAGGAACGGGAATATATCAGAAATCGGTTGAAGGAAGAAGCGGCAAAATGCCTGGCAAGTTACGGTGTCCGCCGCACTACGGTGGATGAAATCGTGAGACGGGTCAACATACCCAAAGGAACTTTCTATCTCTTTTATCCATCCAAAGAATTGCTGCTGTTTGAAGTGATTCAGGAACAGCAGGAATGTGTCAATCGTGAGCTGTACCAGGCCCTTTCCGGCATTGCAGGCGCGGCGCTTTCCGCGGAGAAGCTGACCGATGTGATCTTTGCATTTTATAAGAAGACAGAGGAAATGCTGATTTTGAAACTGATTGATGCAGGCGATGTGGAACTGCTTGTGCGTAAGCTGCCCCGGGAAATTGTGGAGGCGCATTTTCAGGAAGATACCCTGACGATCGAAAAAATGCTGGCCCTGTTTCCTTTTAAAAAAGAAACGGACACAAAGGTTATCAGCGCGGCCTTTCACGCGGTTTACTTTGCAACGCTGCATAAAGCAGAGATCGGCGAACAGTATGACAAAGCGCTGTATGCCCTGATTTATGGTATTGTGACACAGATTCTTTAAAAAGTCCGTCTGTCAGGCGGACTTATAACAGGCTTTTTATTGACTATTTATTTTGATTCAGTCAAACAGTGTGGAGGTAAATATGATTACGGTACAGAATCTTTCATTCAGTTACACGAAAAGCCCTTTTATTTCCGACATGAATTTTTCCGTTTCAAAGGGGGAAATCTTTGGCTTTTTAGGTCCCTCCGGGGCAGGCAAAAGCACCCTGCAGAAAATTCTGATGGGAATGCTGCGGACATATCAGGGCTCCTGCCAGGTAAATGGTATGGAGTGCAAAAACCGAACAAGGCATTTCTATGAAAACATCGGTGTTGATTTTGAATTTTCAACAATGTACGAAAAACTCACCGCAAGAGAGAATCTGCAGTTTTTCGCTTCCCTCTACGAAAAAAAGCCCCGTCCCATAGACCGGCTTTTGAAAATGGCAGGGTTGGAACAAGACGCAGATAAGCGTGTGGCCGCTTATTCAAAGGGGATGAAATCCCGTTTAAACCTGATAAAGGCCCTGCTGCATGACCCTCTTTTGCTCTGCCTGGACGAGCCCACCAGCGGGCTTGATCCCACAAACAGCCGTTTGGTGAAAGATATGATTTTAGACGAAAAGGCAAAAGGAAAGACCATTCTTCTGACAACGCACAATATGCAGGATGCCGCCGAACTTTGCGACAGGGTTGCCTTTATTGTAAACGGCAGAATATGCGCACTGGACAGTCCCCGCAATCTGATTATGTCCAAAGGCGCGGCTTCCGTAACTTATACATGGTTTGAAAATGGGGAGCACAGGGCGAGCTGCCCTCTGGAACAAATCTCCTCCGATGCGCAGCTGAAACGTCTGATGGCCGAAAACCGCCTGCAGTCCATTCACAGCAGCGAGCCCAACTTAAATGATATTTTTATGGATGTTACCGGGAGGACCCTGTTATGAAGTTGAAACATTTGTTTTTCATGGACATGCGTTTTCAGGCGAAATACGGTTTTTACTTTTTATATGCGGTGCTGACTGTCCTTTATGTAGCTATTCTCCATGCCCTCCCCCGGAACTGGACAGAAAACGCCGCGGCAATTTTGATTTTCTCCGATCCGGCATCCATGGGTTTGTTCTTCATGGGCGCCATTGTCCTCTTGGAAAAAAGCCAGCATACCATCTGCGCCCTTGCCGTTTCCCCTGTCCGGGCAGCGGAATACATCCTTGCAAAAACCGCTTCCCTGTCAGCTGTTTCCCTTGTTGTGGCAGCGGTTTTACTGTCAGCCGCTGGCGCGGAGCATTTCCGCCCTGCACTGTTGGGCACCTTTCTGTCCAGTGTGCTGTTTACCTTGTGCGGAATCATTGCCGCCGCAAAAACGGCAAGCCTGAATCAGTTTATCCTGCGGACCGTGCCGGTGGAAATTGTCTGTTTTGTTCCTGCAATTTTACATTTATTTCAGGTAACGCCTGCATGGCTGCGGTATTATCCCATGAATGTCTGTATGGATATGATTTCCGGGCATTCCGTATCTGCAATCGGTATTTTCAGTGTAATGGCAGCGGCAGCAGTTTTATTTGTGTTTTCAGAATACCGTGTCCTGAAAATGTGGGACAGCATGGGAGGTGCCAACCTATGAAAGCAATCCGAGCAAGCTTTTTTCAAATGACAATGCTCCTGCGGCGGGACATGATGCTGTTTGTATGCTGCCTTGCGCCAATTCCCGCAGGCTTCTTCTTTCGGTTTGCCATCCCTTTTCTGGAATCTCTTTTGACAGAGGGTTTTCACAGAGAGGCAATTCTATCTCCCTATTACAAGTTGATGGACATCCTGTTTGCCGTGCTCTCTCCCGCTTTGTTCTGCTTTGTTTCGGCCATGGTGTCTTTGGAGGAAGCGGATGAAAAGACGGCCGTTTATCTCTTTGTCACGCCTCTGACCAAAACAGGCTACCTGGCTGCCCGGTTTGGGCTTCCCTCCGCAGCCGCATTTTTTGCAACCTGCCTTCTGCTGCCGGTTTTTAAACTGACGGCCCTTTCTCCCCTTATCCTTTTCCTATTGGCAGCAGGGGGCGCCTTACAGGGGATGATTGTGGCCCTGCTTGTAATAACCATTTCATCCAACAAACTGGAGGGTATGGCAGCGGCAAAGTTATCTATGCTGACGATTTTCGGCGCGGCTATCCCGTTTTTCCTCCGCTCAAATCTGCAGTATTTCCTATCCCCCCTGCCCGCTTTCTGGATCGGAAAGGCAGTTCTGCAGGACAGCCCCCTTTTCATGCTGCCCGCATTGGTTTTATCCGCTCTGTGGATCTGCGTTCTGCTAAAGGGGTATCTGCGCAAAGCATAGGCGGGACAGCCGGTGCGGATGCCGCTGCCCCCCTGCAGGCTTTCAGGTGGACAGGTCCACCTCGTCCCAGTCACACATGTCGTCGCAGCCTGCAAGCCAGAACAGGGAACGGTGGCGCTCCATGACCACCCCCGCATCCACATTCCGGGGCGCGGGCATCCCCATCACCCGGGCGTCCACACAGGCCCAGTGAAGGCGGTAAATCAGATCGGCCTGCTCCAACAGCTCCTTCCGGGGGCGCAGCTTTGCCGCTGCCAGCAGTGCCTCCATGGTGGGATGGTTTTGCATCAGCCTGACCGAAGCGGGCACATCGCAGATGCGGTCAGGCCAGAACAGATCGTCGGTCAGACCCAGTGCCCACTCCATCACCCACAGATTCTCGTACTGCCAGGCAAACTGGATTTGCTCCTTTTCCGTGGAATCCGGATTGTCCAGGTAGTTCTTTTCCTCCGGGGAAAAATACCCTTCCGCCCCGTAATCTGCAAGGATGGGGTCAACAAATTTCCGGGCATCTTCATAGGACATATGTTCTCCCACCCGGCATTCGGAGTACAGCGCCACAATCAGCAGCGCCGCAGCCCGGGCGCAGACCTCCTCCACCCTGCGGCCCGGTTCCTCTGCCTTTTCCCACAGCAGGGGAAGCCAGGGAGTGACGTAGATGCCCTTCTCCCGCAGCAGCTCCATGGACCGGTTCCGCCGCTCCAGGCTCTCCGGGGGCGCGTCCCTGGCCCAGTCCTCCGGCAGGGAAAGCTCTGACGGCATATAATCCTCCAGTTGGCTTTTGCCCGCCTTGTCCAGAATCACCTGCCCCCTGCCGTTTAACATGGCCATGCTGTTTCCGAGGGTGACAACCCCCTGAAGCGTTTCCGTGACGGTGAGAATGGGCGCCATAATCTGCTTCTCCTTGCTCTTTGTCTCCCCTGGACCGGCGCTGTCAAAGGAATACCCAATCTGAACCAGGCATTTGCACTGGCGCAGATGATAGAACAGGCTGCGCTTGATTTCCAACAGGGGGGTCTCATTTTGATAGACGTAACCCGCCGCCCCCTGGAGCTGCTCCCTGGCATACCGGCCATTCTCGCCCTCCTCTTCCGGGGAAACGGCCACGAAAACGATTTCCATATCCCCCTGGCGCAGGGTGATATTGTTCCCCTCATTTACATGCTCCATATGAAACAACTCTTCTATCTGCTCCAGAACTTTTCTGCAGTCCGGCAACGGGCAGAAAAGCATGGCCGCCCCGTTCACCCGCTCCGGAACCGCGTTTTTCTTAAACTTGTCCAACAATCCCACAACCAATCCTCCTCGTACAAATCATTTGAAGTCAACCCTATTGTACCATGCGCGCAGACCATCAAGCGGCTCCGAAGGAGACATTTGATGGGCAAGCCATGGGATCCGGTATAATGCATCGCAGCGCAATGGCAAGACAGCGTCAGCTGGCTTGAATTCTGCGTCAGCAGAATCATTATACCATATCCCCATCCTTTTTTCCACCATATATGGGTGTTCCGGAGCAGGGTTCAACCATTTTCTTTTGTTCCGGCAATGGTTGACACCATGTAGTTTTAATGGCAGATTAAATAAAACTACATACAATCAATGGAGGTACATCATGGAACAGCAGATTTCCATTTCGGAATCGGAGTGGCAGGTGATGAAAATTATCTGGAATGATTCTCCCCGGACGCTTCCCGAAATATTGGACAAACTAAAGGAAACGGCCTGGAGCAAAACCACCATTCAGACTTATCTGGCTTTTGTGTCTGTCATGGGCAGTGTCTTTACTGCGATATCGCTTTTTATAAATCATGTACTCCGCTGCACTTTGCCCTTATGGTTCGCTCTCTTCGGCATGCTCTTTTTTTGCGTTCCCTTCCTGTCGCCGAATGTATTTTTCATATCCCCGGAAACACAGGATTGGGTACATGGTTATCGGATTGCCAGTATGCTGTGGGCGTGGTGTATGGTTCCCCTGGTGAAGGCAAACCTTGTTTCCGCCCTTCCGGTAAGTCTGTTTGTCAGTTTTTGTTCGGCTGCACTGCCGGGAATGATAAATCTGCGGCTGTTCTACCTTTTGGCAGCACTATTGTTTGGCGTCAATGCAGCTTATGTCGGTTCCGCAAATCCGGCGCCGTTTTACATGATAACATCGGGAGATTTGATTCGTCTCATCTGGGGAAACCCCAAATAGGCCTTTCATGATACCGGAAGCATTTTCGCAAATGGGGCTTTTCTTATGGGAAGCGGCCTTCTCTTCGGAAGTTTCTTATTTGGGAGACATGGATTTTGGAGGGCAGAATGCAGGAGAGTCCGGAGTGAACTGAAAATAATGGGGGGAGATTTTTTAATCCTGTCAGCAGCTGCGCTCCGAAAATATTTTATGAGAAATTATTTTATGAGAAATTCAGTTTTCAAAAGGATCCGATGTATAATAAAAGCAATGAAAGAAGGTGATATTTTGAATACAACAGATCAGACACATCAACAGGACTTAGAGCGTCTGAAATCACTTCGATATATGGACGATGATTTTATGTCGGTCTGCCTTGCCGATAATTTTGAGGGTGTGGAACTGATACTACGGATTATTTCAGGACAAGAGGATATAAAAATCAAATCGGTTAGGACACAGGAGCCGTTGAAGAATTTGCAGGGACGTTCAGCTATTTTGGATGTTCATGCCACTGACAGCACCGATAAGGAATTTGATGTAGAAATTCAGAGGAAAGACGCAGGAGCAGGGGCAAAGAGGGCAAGGCATAACAGCAGTCTGTTGGACGCACATATCTTAAAGCCCGGTGATGATACGGAAAACATTCCCGACAGCTATGTGATTTTTATCACGGAAAATGATGTAATGAAAGGAAAACAACCAATATATCCGGCAGAGAGATATGTCACTATCGGGGAAAGTAAGGTATTGTTTGGCGACGGTTCACATAT
Organism: uncultured Acetatifactor sp.; assembly: GCA_910588225.1. Lineage (GTDB taxonomy): Bacteria > Bacillota > Clostridia > Lachnospirales > Lachnospiraceae > Acetatifactor. The sequence goes on along the minus strand of CAJUQT010000003.1, from coordinate 73,638 downwards.
TCTATATGTTAATGGAAAGTATAGGGGCAACGATGAAATCAGAAAGCTGATGCACGATTTTTCATGCACGAATCCCAATGATATGAATTATGAAGCACTTGCTGAAAAGGCACGATATTCTAAGCAAGACGAGGAGTTGCAGCCATGTGTAAACTTATGGAAGATATGAGAAATGAAGCAGCATTAAATAACGCAGGAGAAACAGCAGAAAGATTGATAAAAAAGGAAAAATGACACTTGATGAAATTGCGGAGTGTGTTCCCCTATTATCGCTTGATGAACTAAAAGCAATCGAAATGAAAGTTATGCAGTTAGCGTAATCAATCAGATCAATCTTGATTTTAAGGGATTTGTATGCTATAGTATCGTTAAAATAGAAGTTTATACTCAGATTACATTTTGAATAGGGAGAGATGGAAATGAAAAAAATTTTATCTGCTATTGCATTCGTATCCATTGCCATGGTAACAGGCAGTATTGTCTCCTATGCGGTAAATCAAAGTTCCCCGGAAGTCCAGGGTACTGCAGAGGAAAATCAAATGAATGTTACCTGCACGGTTTTGGGATGCACACAGACAGAAGTACATCAACACGGCCTTTGTGGAATTGTCGGCTGTACCCTGACCGGTGAACACAGCCACGGCACCTGCAGCGTTGCGGGTTGTACCGAAACAGCCGCCCATATGCACGACGGCCAGTACTGCTATCCCCACTCTGCGGATGACGGACACGGGTATCACAACTGCGGCGTTGCGGGATGCACTCTGGAAACCGCGCATGCACACGGACTTTGCGGCATTGACGGCTGTACACAGACCGGTGAACACAGCCACGGCATCTGCAGCGTTGCGGGTTGTACCGAAACAGCCGCCCATATGCACGACGGCCAGTACTGCTATCCCCACTCTGCGGATGACGGACACGGGTATCACAACTGCGGCGTTGCGGGATGCACTCTGGAAACCGCGCATGCACACGGACTTTGCGGCATTGACGGCTGTACACAGACCGGTGAACACAGCCACGGCATCTGCAGCGTTGCGGGTTGTACCGAAACTTCTGCTCACATGCATAACGGCCAGTACTGCTATCCCCACTCTGCTGATGACGGTCATGGGTATCATAACTGCGGTGTTGCAGGCTGCACAGACATGAGCAGCCATACCCATAATTCCTGCGGTGTTTCCGGATGCGCGCAAACCGGAGATCACAGCCATGGCGGAAACGGGCATCATCAATCCGGCCATAGAGGCGGTCACCATTAACAAATGTTTTTTACATACCGCCTGCGTATACATACAACCGTATATGCAGGCGGTTTTTTTGCAGAAAGATATACAAAATCCCCTGTGATCCGGACAGCCACATGAAAAATCTCACAGGGCCTAGCCTGTGCCTCTTTTTTCCTTCCGCAGATTCTATACCATACTATTTGATTTTGATCAGCCTAACTAATTATGCAAACTGCATAAGTTCTTCTTCAATTTCCTTTGCGTCATCCATTGACAAATCGGGATAGCAAATCGGAATTTCCTCAACCGTTAATTTTCCTATTTTCAGCATATGTCTGGCATTTTCCATTAGTGTTTCTCTTTTAATATCTTTCGCATAAGTTCTCATAATCTGCTCATCATCAAATAAACTCATCATAATCGTTATCACCTCTACTTCCTTACTGCTTAAATAATGTTTTAAGATATTCCTATCCTTGCAAATACGGATTGTTTCTGTAACCGCCTGTTTTGTCATTCCCTGTTGTTTTATCTGCTCGTTAAAAACCTTGCAAAACACAATATATTCATTGATGATATTGTCTTTATCACTCTCATATATTACTTGAGCCTTTATCTCAATATCAACATCTGCACCATCAAAAAACTCCTGGGATAAAGATATAATATCGGGCTTTCTGCCTTTGTTGCCTGTGTATATCACATATAATTCAGGCTTTGGCATTTTTACTTTCTTGCTCTTATATAGGCTCTGATTGGTTCGCTCAAAATATTCATGGTAACTCTGTGCCAAATACAATAATATTCTTATTAAAATATTTACTGACCATAGAGATTGTGCCTCAAAAAGTAATAGCAGCCTGTTGTTACCCACCATGATGCCAAGATCATTATACAAATTATCTGTCAGCACATTATCTATTGTGACAATATCCAACGTTTCCTCTGTTGCATCCTCATCCTCTGGGTGCAATGTTTTATACAGTTTCAATAAATTCTTTTTATCTTGGAAAAGGTCTAAAAACACACTGTTTTTTGCGGTACGCTTCGCCTTAATTTCCTTGTTTTGTTTTGCATCGTCCGACACCTTATCACCTCGATTTCTTAAAATCTATGGCAAAATACGATATATAATCTAATCCTGCTTTACTTCGATTATACAGAAAAGCGTCTGTTTTTACAATTAAATTCACATTAAAATTCTTCCTCCCTCCGGTTAATCCGTTACATTTCAAGTCCCCACCTCTGTAAAGTTCCTCAATATTGATACTGTTTCCGATATTTCATAAACATAAATACGGACAGGCACAGCGCCATCAGTTCCGCGGCAGGCGTGGCAAGCCAGATCCCATTGACCCCCAGCAGAGCGGGAAGCGCCAGCATGGTAATCAGCATAAACACAAAGGAGCGCGAAAAGGCCAGGACTGCGGAAATCATCCCGTTGGACAGCGCCGTAAACATTCCGCTGGCAAAGATATTGAACCCAATGAAGAACAGCGCAAGGGTACATATCCGGTTTCCGGTTACGGCCAGCTCATAAACCGGATTGTCCGGGCGGGCAAATACGGACACCAGGGGCCTTGTGGCGGCGAAGGAAGCGATGACTGTCACAAGGGAAATCACCCCAATCACCTTCAGACTGACGGACACCAGTTTTTTCAGTTTTTCCTGATTTTTCTCCCCATAGTAATAACTGATCATGGGCGCAACGCCATAAGAATAGCCGGTGTAAAGGGAACTGGCAAACATAAGGACGTACATGATAATTGTCACGGCGGCAACACCGTTTTCCCCGACATAATGCAGCATGGTCCAGTTGAACATCATGGTGATGATACCCGTAACCAGAGCGGTGGCCATCTCGGAGCAGCCGTTGGATGCCGCGCCCGCAAGGACTTTGAAGCGAAAGGCAGGTTTTGTAAAATGGAGCAGGCTTTTCCTGCTGCTGAACACAAACAGGCCCACCAGGGCTGTCACGGAATACCCCAGACCAGTGGCCATGGCCGCTCCGCCGATTCCCAGGTCCAGAACGGCGATGAAAACATAATCCAGTACCATGTTCAGCACGCCTCCCGTTACGGAGCAGACCAGGGAAAGGGCTGCCTTCCCGGAGGCAATCATATAGAGGGTAAAGTTATTCATCAGCAGAATGGGAATAGTAAACAGCAGATAGCGGCCCAGATACGCGGTACAGTAGCCCGCCACCTCCTGGGACACCTCCAGGCTTCCGAAAATGCTGCCCATGACCGCATATCCCAGAATGCACATCACCAGACCCACAATCACATTGACCAAAATCAGAAACGTAAAATCTTCCCTGGCCTCCCCTTCCTTATGCTCTCCCATCTTTTTCATAATCACTGCGCTGCCGCCTGTGGCAAGCATGGTGGAGATGGCGGTCACCAGCTGGATCACCGGCGCTGTCAGGTTGATGGCCGACAAGGCCTGTGTTCCGATGAGATTTGACACAAACAGCCCGTCAACCATGGTGTAAAAAGACATAAACACCGACATGGCTATGGTGGGAACGGCAAATTTGAGAATGTTCCCCAGGGTCACCGGTTTCCTGTAAGCATTTTGATTTTCCATAATTTTTCTCCTTATCCTCTTGTTTTTTTCCGGTATATGCCTTATCATAATCCATACAGTAACTATACGGTCAAGAGGAGATTTGAAAAATGGAGAAAAAAAGCAAGCTGCTCACCATCGGACAATTTGCGTCCCTGCACGGCATCAATAAGAAAACGCTGATGTGGTACGATGAAATCGGTCTGTTTCATCCGGCGTTCATCCATCCCGAAAACGGATACCGGTATTACAGCTACCATCAAAGCTCTATCCTGGAAACCATTCTGCTGCTGCGGGAACTGGATGTGCCCATTGACGAAATCCAGGCATTTATGAAAAACCGTTCCGCGGAAAGCATGGAACAGCTTTTACAGGAAAAAATCAAGGATTTGGACCGGAATCTGGCCCATTTGAAGGCGGTTCGGAAAACCCTGATGCATCACCGGCAGAATATGCTGACCCTTCTGACCATGGACCTGTCCGCCATCAACCTGGTGGAAAAAGAGGCCCACAGTTTCGTCACTGTGGACGTGACCCCGGACACCTCCTTTGACAAACTGGTGGAGCTGATTACCAGTGAAACACAGAAATATCAGCTGCGCCGCCTCCACGACGCCTCCTATGGGACAATGATTTCCGTAGAAAGCCTCTCTGGCGGAAAGTTTGATGATTATGCAAAAATGTTTATCGAGATACCCTTTCCCATAAAAAAAGACGGACTGCACATACAGCCCGCCGGAAAATATCTACAGGCTTTTTACAGAGAATCCCCTGAAAACGCCGTGCTGTGCTACCGGAAACTATTTGATTATGCCGAAAAACACGGGTTAACGCTGTCAGGCTATTCTTATGAAGTCATTCTCAATGAAAACGTGATCGACAAAATGGAGGATGCCCTTGTTCAGATTGAGATACCTGTATTGTAAAGGGAACATACAAGCCTTATCAAAAATACTCCGGATTCATAAAAATCACCACCAGACAGGCAGCCTTCCCCTCTGCGTCCAGCCCCCAGTAACCGCTGAAAATGCCGTCTCCCATGCCGCTGGAAAACAGGACCGTCCTTAAGCCGCTTTCCGGCAGCTTCCACTCTAAGTAACTGGTTCCACTGTTCTGAAACTGGGGAGCCGCTTCCAGACTCTCCTGAAAAAGGGCGGCAAAGTAGTCCGTATACTTGTTTTTCCCCGGATTCTCTTTCACCCATTGTTCAAAAAACTGCCGACTCTCCCCGGAAACCTTCCCATCCGCAAAGCAGGCAAGCCCTGTATCCACGCCGAAAAAGGTAAATGTGCCCGGCATCCCCAGTTCCTCTCTCTTCTTTCCCTTAGGCATGGCAATCTCATAGCGGGCAACCTGGTTATCGCTGACGGAAAGCCTTGCTGCGGCAAACCGGAGACCTGCAATCCGGGAGAGGCACACCGACAGCTCCACCGGATAACTTCCCGCCGGAATCCTCTTATCCAGAACCGTTTCATACTGACTGCCCAGATAGGCCAGTGGGTCCGCCAATACCACCTCCCCGGTGGGAAAATCCGCTTCTCCTGCCCGAACCACCTTGATTTTAGGACTTTCCGTGAAAAGCATTTCAAAAAATTCCGCCGGATAGTTCTCCTGGTTCAGAAATTTCAGATTTTTCTCAAAGGCAATCTGGGCCGGATGCTTCACAGGTTCCCGGATTTCCTTTCCGGTTCTGGTATCCACAAAGTATTTTCCCGTTTTATCACAGCGAAATTCCAGATCGCTGCCCATGGGCATGTAGAACACATTTACCACTGCAGGCTCAATATTGGCCAAAGTATTGAAATCCACAATCTCCATGTTCTGAGCGTCATTTACGTATTCCTGGCTGTCCCTGTCCCCGAAGGCTACCCAACCGTTGCCATGCCCGCTGTCCTGCCGAAACAGCCATTTCAGCTTTGAGGTACCGTTCAGGATGGATTTGGTGACAATGGTTCCCCCGGCTCCCTGGATGTATACTTTGGTCTCCTGCCGCTCCTTTTGCTTCGTCTGCTCCTGTTTTTCCTGTGACAGGGTCTCTGCCGCCTGCTTTTCCGCACTCTGTTCTGCCTTGCTTTGCGCCTTTTTATCCTCTTTCTTCTTGCCGAATAATCCCATACTCTTTATCTTCCTTTTTCCGAAAATCCAGGCAGGCTTTTCAACCGCTCCCGTGCCGCCTCATCCCTTGCGGCAAACCTGGTGAATCTGTCCCTCCAGTTCTGCCTTTGCGGACTCTGACAGAAACAGCCCGCCGTTTTTCTTCTGAATCTCCCCTGTCTTCTTCCTGCTTTTCAGCCAGTCTTCCACAAAGCCAGGCGCATAGCCCCCGGTGGAAAACCCATCTGCAGCCACCATCATCTGGGGATATATCTCCAGATACTGCTGCTCCGTCACGCCCGGAAAAGTATTTGTATAGAGCCAGAACTGGATATCATAGAGCAGCCAGGATTCCTTATCCCCGTGGAGCGCAAAAAATCCTTTGTCCTCCACGATTTGCTCTGCAATGTCCCGAATCCACCGCTCCGCGGCTTCCGGGGCGCCGCTCTTTCGGCAAAGCTCCGCCAGAAGAGAGGAGAACGGCGCGGTGCGCACCAGGTCCAGACTTTCGGCTTTCTCCTCCTCCGGGTCCGGCTCATAGACTTCCTCATTCACCAGTCCCCGGATGAAGTCCTCAAAGCTGTCTGCCAGAGGCGTAATCTCGTAATCATACTCCTGGTCAATATGCACAACCTTTGGCTCTCCCTGGGGCCCGCACTCCCGGTAATCCAGAAAAATCATATCATGTCCGGCACTGGGACAGTTACAGACAGCCACGCCGATATCCGGGTACTCCCACTCGTCGATCATAAACCGACTGCCCAGTCCCCCGCACAGGGAGTAAAGCTTCTCCCGGCCAATGCCGAAGATTCCTGTGATGGCCACATGATCCTCCGCCCAACTGGTGGGCACATCTGTGGGAAAACAGGTGTTTACCGGGATACCGCCATTGTGCCGCTTCATCAGCCAAATGTAGGAGGCAGGCAGTTTGTAACCCAGTTCCTGCTCCACACTTGCAATCAGTTCGTCAGAGGGAGGGTCACTGACATACTTCTCCCGCGCATACTCGCAATCCTCCCAAAAGTCCGTAAAATCAAATCCTTCAAACATCGTCATTCCTCCTTCTTTCTCCCGCCGGAAGCGCCAACCGTTTCCAACAGGACCAGTCCGCAGCTCCATGAAATCCGGCTAAATCCTGTCATGCAAATTCGATACGTTTCAAATGAAAAGAGAATACTGTCATCTCAGCCTTCGTTATCTCTCCGCTTACGAACTGTCTGGCTCCCCGCCATAACCTCCTGATACCGAAAGCACTCGTCCACATGATCATTGACAATCCCGCAGGCCTGCAGATGGGAATATACCGTGACGGAAGCGAGGTATTTGAATCCTCTTTTCTTCAAATCCCTGCTCACCGCATCGGAAAGCCCATTCCTCGCCGGAATCCCGCCCTTCTGATGCCCCATATACAAGATCGTCTTTCCTTTTGAAAATCCCCATAAATAATCACTGAACGTACCAAACGCTTCCCGGACCTTCAAAAAGCGCCCTGCATTATGGATGATCGCCTCTATCTTCCTCTGTGACCTTATCATCCCTTCTGTCTCAATAATCCTCCGGATGTCCGTTTCCGTATAATCTGCCACCTTCTGGAAATCAAACCCGTCAAAACATTCCCGGAATATCTCCCTCTTCTGTATCATCATATTCCAGTTCAGGCCGCACTGCATGACTTCCATCATCAGAAATTCAAACTGTTTCCTGTCATCATGCAGAGGGATCCCCCATTCCTCATCATGGTATTTTATCATCTTTTCATTACAGAGACACCATGCACACCGTTTCATATCCGTCCCTCCTGCCACAAACCCACTGTACTTCTCGCAGCACTCCTTTCAGCTCCTTTTTCCTGCTCTCCGGAAGACTGCTGAACTCCACATTGCAGACCGCTCCCTCCAATGCATACAAATGCACCAGACAGACATTTGGATACCTTTCCTTCAATTTCAGGAAAGCCTGTTCCGCACCTGAACGGACCAGCTCTTCCGCCGAGCCAATCCCGATGGAATCCAAATTGAATTTATGGTGTCTCTGTCAACTTCTGCACTGCCTCTTCCTTCGTTGCCACAAAGAAAAAGTCTTTCCCCTGGTTCGACTCATAGATAAAATCTTCCAGCATCTTACTGGTATAACGCGAATACTCACCATAAACAGCCTCATTATTTACGCAGTATTTTGTCCATGGCCTTCCCCCTGGCAAGCTCGTCGATCAGTTTATCCAGATAGCGTATCTCCTGCATCAGAGGCTCTTCAATATCTTCCACCCTGACACCGCAGACCACACCTTTGATCATCCTCCTTTTTTCATTCAGCTCCGGGGCATCCCGGAAGAAATCCCCATAAGGCACCGGCCTTTCCAGCATCTCTTCCAGTTCCGGCTGACTGTATCCGGTAAGCCAGCGGATCACCTCGTCAACCTCCTGCCTTGTCCGCCCTTTTTTCTCTGCCTTATTGACAAGCAGATGATAAACTTTTGAAAAGGAACAAATGAACCGACAGTTCCTCCCCCCTCCAGAGAGGCGCGCACTTCCCCTCCGTGGAGTTCCAGGATGCGCTTTACAATGGCCAGCCCCAGCCCGGAACTTTTGGCATCGCTCCTGGCCTTATCTCCCCGGTAAAAGCGCTCAAACATCTGATCCGGCTCCAGGCTGGAGGCATCCGCTACCCGGTTGGAGATGCAGATATGGAGACGGCCCCTATCCTGCGTCACAACCGTTACGGGGGCGGAGGGGTCAGCCCCTCTGCCTCCATAAGAATCTTGTTCTTGTACAAAATATGCCGTGAGGCGTTTTTGAAAGGAAGCGGACAGTCTCCAGTAGACCAAAATAACTGCCAGAATCGTTCCCCCGATAACGATGCCGTTAATCAGAATATAACTCGGAATCTCCCCGTCAATGATCTGCCAGTGCTTCAGGCCGCATAAAGCCCCCAGCGAGCCTGAAAAGGCAACCATTCCCACAGATATGATCTTAGCAATTATACCAATATTTAAGAACCGGGACAAGGATATTTTCAAAATAGCAGCCCCCATGCAGAGCACTTCATCGGACACCAAAGGCACGATGAGCAACACCCCCAGCACCAGGCTGCCATACTGCCCCGCCATCTGCGTCCCCATGACGGACTGTGAAGCATCCTCCCCAAAATTTTGCGGCGTCAGGTAATTAAATTTCGGAAACAGCGGGCTGTTCCCAAGGCCGACCAGAAAAAGTCCCAAAGCGGCAGCAGGAGCCGGAAGCGGCAAAATTCAAGCTTGCCACTCCGCAGGCGATGCCGTAAGGCTTCCTCCCCCTTACCTGAACAGCTTCAAAAGCTGCTTTTCCGATGCCTCCGGAAACAGCTTCTTCATGTGCCCATGCACGGCTCTCCTTGACTCTTCCGGTTCCTTCTTATATTCCCCGGAAAGGAAGCCCTCCCCGGCCAGCTTCTCCGGCGTGGAATACCTTGCCACGCCCCATCCGTATGTGTTTCCTGCCTTATCCCGCATATATTCGAAATCCTCCACCACCAGGTATGTCTCCATCTGCAGCCTGGTGATGATGGTCTCGAACCCTTTGTTCCCGCCTTTCCCATAATTACATTTCTTCTTCAGCTCCCCCGTCAGGAGGCTCCCGTTTTCCGCAACCGTATCATAGATGTATTTATCCTTCCTTGCGGCCTTTCCGTCCTCATAAAGGGCATCAAAATCATAGCCATCCCGGCGGTAGTTTGCAAAGGCGGGAAACCATTCCCTGCTGACGAACCCCGCCTTCCCCGCAAAGAATTTCCCGTAAAAACACTCACCCATCCTGATGACCGGGCCTTTCCATTCCCATGGCCCTGGCTCCCTTTCTGAAAACCAGAGCTGACGGGGCGTCCATTCCTCAACGGAAAACCCTTTTATTCCATTCTGGAAAAACGGCAGGAACCCCAGCTCCTGTACCCCTCTCCAGATATCCTCCGCTCTCTGTATCTCCTTCAATTCCCACACCTCCCTGCTACCCTGCCTGAATACCTGCCTGTTTTACTGCATCTTTCAACATCTTATCCCCTTGCTTCTTCTTTGTGTCTCTCCACATCATCTTCATAATAGTTCCTACGTGAATCAGCCTTTCGATGACCCTATTATACAATGTCTTTCTGTGTAATGGAATAAGCTGTCAAAAAAACTGCTGAAATGGGAGGCCTGGGACAGGAAAGGAAAAATGTCATGTACAATTATGTCACAGAAGAACATGTAAGCCGCTGCAAATCTCTCTTCCAGAGCATCCTTGACAGGCTGCGCAAGAAGCTGAAAAGAGAGTACGGAACCAAGGTACGCATCGTTTTGGTGGGAAGCGGCGCCAGCAACACTCCCGCACAGCTCCACGATCCGGTCCACTGCGCGAATCCCCCGCATGTTGGCATAGGCGAAAAATATCCCCGACATAGTGCCGAGAATCTGATACCCCATCCCCCCATGTATAGCAGGAGCATACAACCCAGCAACAAGAAAGAGTATCTTCGTATCCTGGGTGGCCGTTCCATTGCCAGTTTTTTCAATCTCTGCAGTTCCAGCAGCTTCGTCCCCGCTTACCCCGGCAGACTGGACGCCACGCATAATCCGCCCCAGCCAACCCTGGAGTTAGGGTATGCATCCTCCCCCCGCAGCGCCCGCGCCCCGGCCCGGAGGTAGGCCTTCACCTTCTCCCCATACAGAAAGGGATCATTCCCCCGCACAATCCCCCACTCCATCAGAAGAGCCGCACTGCCCGCCACGATGGGTGTGGCGAAGGAGGTCCCCGTAAAAGGATTATAGCCTCCGTAAATATCCGGCGCCAGAATCCCCACCCCCGGTGCAGCAAGATCCGGCTTTGCCAGCCCTGCCGCCACTATACCGATGGTCCTGTTGGCATCCGCATATCCCCTTCCTGAGAAATCCGCATAGGACTCGTATGTGCTGTCATAGGCACCCACGGAAATCACTTTTGCGGCTGTGGAGGGAATGGTCAGCGTCACCTCCGGAGTAGACCTGTAAAAACCTGTTCCCGTTCCGCGGACAGCCGCCGAAGGCAGATAGAAATAATATCTCCCCGTCACTACCCGCACAGGCTCCAGCCGGATGGTCCACACTCCACTGTTAATATAATTACGTTCCAGCGGCAGCATTTCAAAGTAAATCTCCTCCGGTACCGCATAAGGAGCGGGCTCGCCGAAATAGACCATGATTTCCGTCTGCTCCAGTCGGAGCACATATTTCCCGCCATTGATCATTTCAGGCAGCTGAGCCTCCCGGCCTCCCGGAGAGCGCAGATAAATCCGATAATCATCGCAGTAATTTTTCCACAGCTGGACATTCAGGCTGCGTTCATACTCCGCCACGGCAAGCTCCACGGAAGCCGGCCTGGCCACCGCATTTCCCATACGACTTGGAACCGCCGCACCGCTGCTTCCAAATGCGCTTCCGGAACCGCCCCCAAAACCGGCGCCCGGAATGCTGTCTGAACCCATCGCACCGCCTCCCCCGCCGGTGCCTGTGCGTCCGGCTGTACCTCCGTTCTCCTGTCCCTCCAGCAGATTACCCGCCAGATGTCCTCCGCTGTTTCCCTCGTTTCCGCTTCCCACACAGATCACTGTACGGCCGATCTCAGCCGAATTGTCCAAAAATCTTTCCAGCAGAGAGCTGCCGTCATGAGCACCGTAAGTATTGCCGAAGCTTAAATTGATAACCACTGGCATTTTCAGCTCAATGGCCTTTCTGACAGCATAGGTTACACCGCGCATGATTTCCGTTGTCCGGGGAAAAGAGGATACATCCGGCAGTCCAAGCTTTACAATCAACAGTTCTGCCTCCGGGGCAACTCCCTGATAGGCAGAACTGTTTCCTGCTGCGATGCCCGCCACTGCCGTTCCATGTCCGCTCGTGTCCACACTGGGGAGCAGCTCAAACTGTTGTCCGGCCGTAGCCGCGGATAGAGCCTGGTTAATCTGGTCGGAATCGAATTCCACCCCCAGGCGAAAGCCCTCGGGCGGGCGGCCCGCAAAACTGTCTGCAGTTCCCGGTTCCATTCTATCCTCTGTCTCCGAAATTCCTTCTGCCCCCAGTGTTTGATCCCATAGATACCGTATCCTGGTACTGCCGTCGCTGTTTCTGAATTCCTGCATTCTCCAGTCGATCCCACTGTCCAGAATTGCTACCAGCACACCCTCCCCGGTAAGATAAGGATCCCGAAGCGTCACCTGCGCAATACAGGAATTTGCCGTGGGCGTTTCCACTCCGTAGAAAAACCGTTTCGGCTTTTCCACATATTCTACCTCCTCCAGCTCTGCCACGCGCTCCACCAGCTGTTCCGGCACCGTCAATACCGCATATCCCGCAATCAGATATTCCACGCCTATATTCAATGCCTTCAGCGCATCCAGGCTGCCGTGGTACTTGACAATCAGCTCCCATGTGCGCGTATTTTCATCAAATCCGGTGTTCAGTTCTTCCGTTTTTTCTCTGACTTCCTCGGGTGTCTGCAATGCCAGCTGCAGCAAATCTTCCAGTTTCTGATTCATATAATCTCTGCCGGACCGTCTTGTTCCGTTCCCTTTTTCTTCTCTATACTATATCCGGGACCCGGGAAAATGGTGCTATTCCGAACTGCTTTCCTGTCCGCTGACAGATGCCGCCACTGTGGCGGCATCCGTCACTTCGGGCCCCTCCAAAGAGACTTCCGCATTCTCTGCCGCCTCTCCGGGATCGGCATATTCCTTCTCCTCCTCTTCTCCCCAGAGAGAATCGTATTTTTCCCGCTTCTGTCTCTGGACCATGGCGCCGACATTTTTCGCTGTCTGATACATTTCCATGCTGAATTCCATCAGCTTTTTCTCATCCGCCGCTGGCACAATGGCTCCGCGCATAATTCTGCGCGCCACTTCCATGATTTTCCCCATGTCTGCCGCATAGTCCCGGGCCGCATCCTTCTGCTGGTCCGCCACCGCCGCATTCCAGTATGCACAGTATTGCTCAGATAATTCGCTCAGATAGTCCTGATATTCATTCTGCTTTTCATCCAGCGCATTTAAGGTCAGTTCCAGAGTGGCCGCTTCCGAGGCATATTTCTCCTGTCCGCCCGGTGTCCGTTCCATTCTGGAACGCAGATTCTGCAGTTGTTTTGATACATTTGATTTCTTCAGCCGATAACTTTTTATCTGTTCTCTGTAAATTTTCTGAGCCTCTCCGATTTTCATGATTCCACCATCCTTATCCATGTACAAATGTCTGCATTTCATACCACAGTTTCTGCCGCAGCCTCTCTCCGGTTTTTACATATGCAAACCCGCTGAAAAGCAGCTTTCTCTATTTATATCGTCCTTTTTCCTGAAAAACGCAATCCCTCACCTCTTCCTGTAAAACGGCAGAAACCTTTAATGATAAAATGCGGCCTGTATGCTGTCGTAGCCGGCTATGCCATCTGCTTTCAGGCCGAGCTTCCGCTGCAGGGCCAATGTCTCCTTTCTCGCCGTCTGCCCATACAGACCGTCTGTGTTCTGATGGTGTCCCAGAATTTCATTACATCTGCGCTGCCACCATCTTACTACCTGCCCCGAGGATCCCACAATGTATTGTCCCCCGGACATTTTGGCTCTCAGTCTGATCTGTTTCCTGACATATCTGGTTTTTGGTCCGTCCAGCCCGTCCTCCTGCAGCCTGGCTCCGTTCTGGTCCCGGATTCCGTCTTCATTTGCCGCAATCTGAAAGTCCAGTATGTTGAGATTCTTCTGAGCCTCCTGTTCCTTCCTGATCGTGCTGCCGGAAAAATCTGTGTAAAACCGGTTCAGGTCCACCTTTCCATGTACCCCCGCCAGTTTTCCTCCGGAAGTAAACTGCCAGATATCCGCCGCGTCCGCCTCGTCTTCCGGCAGCACGGAAATATAGCGGGCATACCAGACATATACCTTCTCCAGCGCCTTCGTAATTTCCGGCATATCGAAATAATTCTGCAGATAATCTCTGTTCGCATAAACCACCGGAACATAACCCGCATCCCGGACACGCCGCAGAAAGGCAACCGTCATATCCGTACACAATCTCTTCGTAACAGCCACACCATGTTTCCTGGCATAGTTAACCGAATCATATTCAAAGTCAAACGCAATCGGACAGGTACTCCAGTATTTTGCCGCCTGTGCTATGGCATAATCAGCTTCCTGCTCTGCCATTTCCACCGTATAAGCATAAGAAAACCAATACAGCACCACATCCACATCCAGATTACAGCATGCCTGGGCATTTACCACATACCGCTCATCAACATTATTTTTCCCGTATCCTGCCCTCAGACCTATGCATCTGCAGCCTGCATCCCGAATACGCTTCACATCCACCTGTCCCTGATGCGCGGAAAGGTCCGGTCCTTCTGTAATTACTTTCTTATTCATTATCGTCCTCCATATATGGACAACCACATTACTGTCGTTATCCGATTCCCAATACTATACGCGGACGATATGCTGCCTGTGCTTTCGGCTGTGAGATTCCCGCTCATTCTATAAAGTCAGATACCGCTGCCGGATTTTGTTCCCGACAGCGGTATCTTTATGTTATTACTTATTTCAGCTGGCCTTCCAGCACCTTTGCCGCCTCCGCAATGCATTCCGGAATGCCCGCGGGATTCTTGCCGCCGGCCTGTGCCATATTGGGACGTCCGCCTCCGCCTCCGCCTACTTTTCCGGCGATGCCTTTGATCAGATTACCCGCGTGGGCGCCTTTGGCAAGGGCGCCTTCTGTAGCCATGGCAATCATATTCACCTTACCGTTCTGGGCTGACAGAAGGACGACAACACCTTCTCCCATCTTCTCCTTCAGCTGATCGCCCAGATCCCTGAGCCCGTTCATATCCACATTGTCAACGCTGGTGGCCAGAAGCTTCACTCCTTTCACCTCCACCACGTTATCCGTTACATCCCCGAGAGCTTCCTTTGCCGCTTTCGCCTTCAATGACTCCAGCTCGGAAGAAAGCGTCTTCACCTCCGCCAGCAAATGCTCACATTTTTCCACCAGTGTTGCCGGAGTCGCTTTCAGCTTCCCGGCAGCCTCGTTCATGGTCCGCTCCAGTTCTTTATAATAAGCAAATACACCATTTCCGGTCAGTGCCTCAATCCTGCGGATCCCTGCGGCAATGCCGTTCTCAGCCAGAATCTTGAAAGCGGAAATGGACGCTGTATTCGCCACATGGGTACCGCCGCAGAGCTCCACGGAGAAATCCCCCATCTTCACCACCCGGACTTCCTCGCCGTATTTCTCTCCGAACAGGGCCATAGCGCCGGTCTTCCTGGCATCCTCCACATTCATGATCTCTGTCACCACAGGCAGGTTCGCCGCAATCTGATCGTTTACGATCTGCTCCACCCGCTCCAGCTCTTCTTTTGTCATGGCGGCAAAATGACTGAAGTCAAACCGCAGTCTCTCACCGTCCACATAAGAACCGGACTGTTCCACATGAGACCCCAGCACTTCCCGAAGTGCCTTGTGCAGCAGATGTGTGGCACTGTGGTTCTTACAGGTATCCCCTCGCTTTGCCGCATCCACGGTAAGCGTTGCGGTATCGCCGACTTTGATCATTCCCTTCGTGACAGTGCCGATATGTCCTACCTTGCCTCCCAGAAGCTTCACCGTGTCCTTTACCTCAAAGCTGCCGTCCGCCGTGGCAATGACTCCCGTATCTGCATTCTGACCGCCCATAGTGGCATAAAATGGAGTCTCTTCCACGATAATGGTACCGTTCTGTCCGTCCGTCAGCGCCTGGACCAGTTCCGTTTCCGTGGTCAGCACGGTGACTTTGGAATTGTGCTGCAGTCTGTCATACCCCACGAACTGTGTGGTAACGGAAGGATCGATGGATTCATACACAGTCACATCCGCCCCCATATAATTGGTCACTTTCCGGGCCTTTCTGGCAGTCTCTCTCTGCTTCTGCATACAGACACCGAACCCCGCTTCATCAATGGTGAAGCCCTTCTCCTCCAGAATCTCCTGTGTCAAATCCACAGGGAACCCGAATGTATCATATAATTTAAAAGCGTTCTCTCCGGACAGCTCTGTGACACCTGCGGCTTTCATCTCCGACTCCATCTGTCCCAGAATGCTCAGGCCCTGATCGATGGTCCTGTCAAACTTGTCCTCTTCCTGAGTAAGTACATTCAGAATAAATGCTTTCTTTTCTTCCAGTTCAGGGTACCCGTCCCTGCTCTCGCGGATCACGGTCTCGCTTAAGACAGCCATAAACTTGTCCCTGATGCCCAGCAGCCTGCCATGCCTTGCCGCACGGCGAATCAGTCGACGGAGTACATAGCCCCGCCCTTCGTTGGAGGGAAGAATGCCGTCGCTGATCATGAATGTAGTAGAACGAATATGATCTGTAATCAGACGGATGGAGACATCCTTCACCGGATCCTTTCCATACTCCGCATCTGCTATCCGGCAGATTCTGTCCCGAATTGCCTTCATGGTATCGATGTCGAACACAGATTCCACATCCTGCACTACCACGGCCAGACGCTCCAGTCCCATTCCGGTATCAATATTTTTCTGGGACAGTTCTGTATAATTTCCGTGTCCGTCATTGTCATACTGGGTGAATACATTGTTCCACACTTCTATGAAGCGGTCACATTCACAGCCCACCCTGCAGTCCGGCCTGCCGCAGCCATACTTGATTCCACGGTCATAGTAAATCTCGGAACAGGGGCCGCAGGGACCTGCGCCATGCTCCCAGAAATTATCGCATTTTCCGTCTTCATCCCGGTAAAAACGGGTGATCTTCTCCCCCGGCACACCGATTTCCCTGGTCCAGATATCGTATGCTTCCTCATCCTCACAGTAAATAGAAGGGTAGAGACGCTCCGGGTCCATGCCTGCCACTTCCGTCAGAAATTCCCAGCTCCAGCGAATGGCCTCATGCTTGAAATAATCTCCGAAAGAAAAATTCCCCAGCATCTCGAAGAAAGTAAGATGACGGGCAGTCTTACCCACATTCTCAATATCACCTGTCCTGACACATTTCTGGCAGGTGGTCACTCTACGTCTGGGCGGAATCTCCTGCCCTGTGAAATAAGGTTTTAAGGGTGCCATTCCGGAATTGATGATCAATAAGCTGTTGTCATTATGCGGCACCAGCGAAAAGCTTTTCATTTTTAAATGTTCCTTACTCTCGAAAAAGTCAAGAAACATCCTTCTCAGTTCGTTTACACCTATGGGTTTCATGTGTTCCTCCTCCAGAATCCATTGTATACCTTCCGCCGAAAACGCCTTTTTGTGTTTCCGGTATCCATTCCATTATAGCACTTATTTTTGTTTTGTCATTAAAAAATTACCCCTGCATCACGAATTCTGCATCACAAATTTCCCTGCCAGCTGGTACACCTGCCGCACCTTTTTCGAAGACAGATTCCATCTTCTCAGTTCCTCCAGAATCAGCTCCGGATGCCTTCTGCTGATATCCCGCAGAGCATTTCCGGCAGATTTCCGCACATATTCGCTGCCATCCTCCCTGCGCGCCGCCAGAAGCTCCACGGCGATCCGGGGATTTTCCCTGAAAAAGGGACGGTTGGTCCAGATGCGCAGGCCTTCTGACACTGCTCTGCGCACATTGGCATTGTCATCGTTTATCCATTCCTGAATCAGAGGCAGCGCCTGCTTATAACCCACGATTTTACAGTGATTGTCGAAGGCCATTGCCAGAATTTCCTGTACCTTCCAGCTCTTATGCCGGCTTACAGTCTCCCTGAGAAAGGAAAGGGCATCCGGATATTGATGAGCACAGTACCCCAGAAGGAGTACTCCCACTTCCTGAAGCTGGAAATTCTCCTTCTCCCAGAGCGTATATCCTGTCTGAAGGCATTCTTCCAGAGAATTGGAATGATAGAATTTCTGTGCTTCCGTCTTAACCAGCTTTAAGCTGTCCTTTTCCGGGATCGTCTCCTCCAGATAAGTGATAAAATTGTTCATGCCCCTCTCTCCTCAAACTCCTTAAAATGCAAATTCCTGCTGCTCCATCACTTCGATCTGCGACACGATCACGGTCTCTTCCTCCGATCCCCGCATGTGCTCCGCCTTCAGATACTGCATATCATTCCTCAGATTCGCAGCAATCAACGTCAGCACATAGATATTGTCAAATCGGTTATAGATGGATTCTCCTCCCAGTCCGGAGAGACAGATCAGCTGCGTGTTGGCCTTTCTCGCCATATCCATCAGCGGTTTCAACAGATGCGAGGCATTGGTCTGCGCAAAAGGATTGTCCATCAGCAGAACCTTTCCCTCGTTTCTCTCGGCGAAAATGTCCGAGTCATCCCTGCGCATATAATAAAGCAGCGCCGAAAGGATCACGAAAGCGGACAGAAAGCCCTCTCCGCCGGAATTCTTCGCCACATCGGCCCAGGTGATGGGATATTCCCGCTGGGCCTCTATCTTGTACAGTCGAATCTGCACATTGCCGATTCCCACCACAGCGTCATAAAGGCCTTTGGTGGTTATCCTGGTGCCCAGGAACTCCTGTACATTCTGATTCTCCTCCAGCAATGCGATTCCCCTTGCCGTGATGTCATCGAGATAGTCCTCGAGACGCAGCTGGTAAATGCTTTCGTTCTCCGCCCAGTCCGGAGGTTCTATCTTCAGCATCTTCACCGTCCGCTCCCGCACGGTTATGGTGGAATTGCGGTCTATTCTGTTCAGATTATCATGCACCTCTTTCAGATAATCTCCGGTCAGTTCCACTATCTTCGCCTTTTCCTTCTCCACCAGTGAAATATCCACCTGGAGCTTCTCCATCAGGCTCCTGTAAGAGGCAAGGGTGGTCTCCAGCTGTCGGATCACGCGTTCCGGCTCCGCTGTCAGCTGCAGCATGGCTTCCAGGGGCTTCTGATAGAATTCTTCCGCAAATCTTTCCTGCCGTATCATCCTGTTCAGAGCCCGCTCCAACTCTGCCCGGGCTTCTCTTCGCCGCTCCATGCAGGAATTATAATCCCGAATCAGAAGACCTTTCTGCTTTGTCAGTTCCGCTCCGATGAGACGGGAGAAATCAAATCCCCATTCCACAGCCTGTCCGCACTCAAAATCCTCATACTCGGCCAGAGCCGCCAGATTGCTTTCATATCCCTGAAGCTTTTTCTCTGTCTGCTTTTCCTCTTTCTCTGTCTCTTTCTGTTCGTATTCCAGTCTCCGGATTTCCTCGTCAAAGCGAATGGTCTGAATGGCCTCTCTGGCCATGGGGACGTCCTTCCGGCATCGCTCTCTGATCTGTCTCTGCTTGCCTTCCCTCTCCTGCCTGAGAAGCGCACAGCGGATTTCCTCTTCATGAACCAGACCGTTCTGCCTGTTTATCCGCTTCTCCTGGTCCTCCAGCAGAATTTCCTGGTGCGTCTCTTCCTTTTTATCATAGGGTACGGCTTTCCAGGCACTCTCTTCCAGAAGATACTTCTCTGCCAGTGATTTCAGCTCTTCCACTGCTCTTACATAACGCTTCTGCGCCTTCTCCGCCCGGCCTTCCAGTTCCTTCTGCTCCGCGCTGATACCCCCTGTGATTACCTCATAACGGGTTTCGGCCTCCTTCGCAGCCTGCTTTGACATTACCTCCACAGCTTCCGAACCTGTACCGCCTGCTCCGGTATCCTCTTCCGCCAATAGAGAATACTGCCGGTATCCCGCCAGCCGTCCTCTGCTTACCTCCGCCTGACGTTCCAGTGCTGTCAGTTGATTCCCCCTCGTGACCAAAGCCTGCTCCAGTCCGGTGATTCTTTCTTTTTTCAGCTTCTGGAGATTCAGAATGCGCTCTTTTTCCTGACGGTTCTTCTCCAGCAGCCTGCAGTCCTCCCGGAAAGCTTCATAGCTTCGACAAAATCTGTCGAAATCTGACAGGCGCCTGCCCTGATTCAGAATCTGCCGCTCCAGTTGTGCCGCCTGCTGCTCCTTCCGCATCAGTTCATTCTCCTGCGCCTCCAGTTCCTCCCTGCCTCCCAGAATCTCCTGCTCCAGAGCGCAGATCTTCTCCTTCAGAGACCGTATCTCTTCCTTCAGCCCTTCGTAAGCTTCCCTGGTTACTCTCTGTCCCCTGATCTTCTCCTGATGACCGATGTATTCTGTATATTCCGCCTTCTTTGTATCAATCGCGTTTTGCAGCTTCCGGATCCGTATCTCCTGCTCCGAAAGCATTTGCCGCAGCTTCTCCTCATCCAGCAGGTTCTCATTGAACCACAGATAAAAATGCAGACCTCCAAAGGAATTCACCGCACCTTCCCGGGGCTCTCCCTTTTCCAGCTCTTCCCTGCGTATGATGGGAACCGGGGAAGCGGTGTAAACTTTCTCCGTAAATCCGGACAGTCTCTCCAGTTCCTGCCCTGACAAAATGAGAGAATAGGGCAGAAAGGGCTGCCTGGCCACCAGCTCCCTGTTTTGCTGTGCCGAAAGCTGATTCTTTTTCAGCCATTCCATTCCGTAGACAAAATGAATCCCGGCTTCCTCCAGCATCCTCCTGAATTCCTCCGATAACTCCAGCACCTGGCCCCGAACCGTCTTCCTGTATTCCTTTTCCAGCCCGTCCGCTTCCTTCTCCATGCCCTGCCGTACCAGATCGGTATCCTGGAGCTTTCGCTGTACCGTCTGCAAAATTTTGTCCGTATCAAAAATTTCCTTCCGGTCCAAACCAAAATACCGCAGAATCACCTCCCGGTCCGCCAGCTCCTTCTCGTAGGCAAGCTGCAGATTCTCCGCCTCCTTCCCGGCAGATTCCAGTCTGTTCTTCTCCGCTGTCTTATCCTCCACAAAACGCCTTGCGCCTCTGAGCTGTTCTCTGCACGCTTCGGCTCCCCTTTTTGCTTCGTTTTTCTCCCGTTCGCAAGCCTTCAGCTCCTTCTCATATTCTGCCTGTCTGATCTGCAGAGCTCCGGCTTCATATTCTCCCAGAAGATTTCTGTGCCATTCCTCCCCATAGTCCCGGTTAAACCGGTCCTCCTCTCCGTCAAATACCCTTAACCGCGCATTCAATGCCCCGATAGTTTCTGTCAGGCAGCTTTCCGACTCCCGCAGCTCCTCCAGCTTCTTCTGCTCCTGCACTTTCTCCTGCTCCATCTCCCCAATGGACAGAGAGCATTCTTCCTTTTCCGCTTCCTGCTTCCGGCACAGATCGGTGTAATACTGCCAAAGCACTGTGCCCAGCCGCACTCTTTCCGGCTCCAGATTCTCTCTTCTCTCCCTGCACAGCTGCAGCGCCTGAAATTCTCTGTCTCTCTCCTGCGCACACTCCTCCACATTCTCCTGCTGCTTTCCGCAGGCAAACAGATGAAGCTTTCCCGTGATTTCATCCCTTCTTCTGGTCAGGTCATCTCCCTCTATCCGCAGCATTTCCAGATTGCTCTGTGCAAAGCGTTCCCGGTCTGCAATCTCATGAAATTCTCCTGACAGTTTCCCATATTCCAGATTTTTAATCGCTTCCTCCAGCTCCTCCATCCGCCTGCTTATGGATTCCGCGTTGCTTCTTTCCTGCTCTTCCAGTTCATGCAGCCTGCGGATAAAGTCTGCTATCCGGCTCTTCTGTCCCTCCAGTTCTTCCGACATTTCCCGGTACCTGACAGCGTCTTCCCTGATCTCCTCCGCCTCCGCCTCGAAAGCACGGATGATATCTCTGCGCTGAATTTTGGACTGATTATCCTTGTACTGTCCGGTATATTTCTCCATGATATCCTGGAATTCCTTCATCCGGTTCCTGTCCTGGTTCAGCTTATTCTCCACCGCCTCCAGCAGCCATTTTTCCACCAGTCCTTTTTCGTCCCTGCAGTCGGCGAACAGATCTGATAATCCGGACTCCTTCAGATTGACCTTCTTGATAATTGTCTCCCATTCCTTATAATAAATCTGGTATTCCGCCAGTTTCGAGAAATACTGTCTGGACTGAGAGGCATTGCTCATATCATAATAGGAAAACGGAACAGACCTCTCCCTTTTATAATTTTCAAAAAGCTGTCTGCAGGCGGCAAAACTCTTCAGTGTGATATCCTTTTTCGTCTTCTCAACCACAGGGAGATGATAAATATCCTGCTGACAGCGCGTCCGGTATTCCGCAATGAAATTAATCATCTCCAGCTCATCCTGGCGTTCCTCGGAAATCTCCTGACTTCTGCGGACCATCATTCCTGTCAGCACATATCCCGCACTCTGGTCCAGCTTCCATTCCACCAGAATAAATGTAGGCTTGCCGGTGGTAAAATAGCCGGCAAAAGGGCGATCCTTCGCATTCTGGTATCTCCTGTGCACAAAGGGCGCCGTAATCATCTGCACCAGCACCGACTTTCCTCCGCCGTTTCGAAGGGACAGCAGCGTGCTCTCCCCGTTAAACTGAAAGGTCTCGTCACTGATTCTGATGGCATTGTTATTGTAATTCAGATTAATCAGACGAACAGCATTTATTTTACTCAACTTCCTGTCCCTCCAGCACTCTCTTCACCCGCTGAAAATGATTCTGATTCAGCAGATTCCAGTCCATAAACTGATCCAGTTTCCTGGTGGTCTTGATCATCTCGTCCTGCTCCACATACTCAATCAGCCCCTGCTTCTGAAGGAAATTCAGAATATTGTACAGAAAGCCCTCCTTTGTGGTCCTGGCTCTGGAACCCTTTTCATCGGAGCGAAGCGCCTCATAGGCCTCCGCCATATTGGAAAAGGCAATTCCCTGCTTCTCCTCTTCCTCCTCGCCGAACCGCTCTGTCCCCTCTTTCAGCCTGGCGGAAATGCAGTTCTGAAGTTCTCCCACACGCATATAATCCCGGGTCTTACTGGTGGCCCCCTGCCCGTCGTAAAATTCTACCAGCAATGTGAGAATAACGAACTGAGAGAGGTAATAATCCCTGTCCGTCCCATTTGATTTACACAAAGTCTGCTTCAGCTGCGCCTTGGAAAAGCCCAGAAAGGTGTTGTCCTCCCTGGGAATCAGATAGATTACATTCCCATACCGCTCGATATCGCATTCCGCCGCCTCGCCCTGAGATTTCACCAGATTCTGAATTTTCTCATTCTCGGCATAGGCGCGAAACAGTCTCTCCTGGGTCTCTTCGCTCAGCTCATGCTGCTCCAGCAGACAATAAAAAATCTCCTGTCCCATCCGAATCTCGTCCATTTCATATGCCATATGTCTTTCCCCCGGTCACCCGAATCAGCACATTTGAGCAACAGATATTTTTCAGCCTGCCCGACTCATCCGGTACATTCTCAAAAATGATGGCCTTTCCATCTTCTATTCTGTAGACCTCTATCTTTTCCATACGCATTCCCCGGCTGTCCTCCAGATTCAGGAGCATTTCATTCAGCTGAAAGCCCCCCGAGAACTCACTGATATAATTCCGCCTCTCCTCCCGCAATACTTCCACGTCAATTTCCCTGCCTTTCAGCAGTTCCACCATGATTTCCTTGAAAATCTGCACATTGGGAATCAGTCCGGAATAAAGCACAGGCTCCCGGCTTTCTCCATCCTGTGTAAACCCTGCCCTGATTTCCTCAAGAGATATCCCGTCCTTCCCCGCCTCCAGAGCCTTTTCCAGCAAAAAGCTCAGGCTCTCCTCATATTTTGCCAGTTTTTCCTGTCTGCGGCGCTCTTCCTCCTCCATCCATGCGTCATCCCCGAATTCCATCACAGCCTCCGCTTCTTCCGACTCCTTTTTCCTCAAAGGTCTCTGAAGCTCTGTGGACTTTTTCAGATTATAAATTTTATCCGGTTCGTTTCCGAAGAGAGGCCGCAGGAAAATCTCCAGCCGCTCCAGCCCTTCCGGCTGTTCCAGAATCTTTTCATACAGCGCATTGCGCAGAGAAAATCTGCGGATAAAAGACATCTGCGCCAACTGCTCCAGCTCCCTGGTATAGAGAGACTTCAGATCAAAATGGCTGTTCAGAATCTTCTGATGCTCGTCGATGGTACGGGCCAGATACCGCTCGATAATGCTGAGATTATTCAGTTTCTCCTCTTCCTTTTCGTCCAGACGCCGGACATTCAGATTCATTTCTTCCAGTTCCTTCGCCCGGCTCTTCACCAGTTCCCTGTAGCTTTGAAATTTCTGCTTGGTATCACTGATAGTATCCAGATTCGCCTCCAGAATCGACTCGTAATCCGCCACCGAATAACTCAGCGCATTCCTGCGAATCCGACCGCAGGCTTCCTCTATCTTCTGCAGCTGAATACGCAGAAGATTAAATACATTCTTAATATCGTCAACCGCCTTGTCATAGCTTTGCTTTTCCAGATGCATTCTGAAAATCATCTCATGAATGGTCAGTTTCATATTGCTTTCGATTTCCAGGGTGGACAGCAGCAGATTATAGCCGTCTTCCGTGAGGTAATAAGAGGTTCTGCGCACCTCCGCATCCACATACACAATCCGGTTTGCCACATAACTAACATTCATGGTCTGATACTGCCGCTCCTCAAAATCGAACCCGTCAAAGTACATAGCTTTCCCCTCATTGGAGAGCACCACATTGACAATGAAGTCTCCCAATGCCTTACAGTCCTCATAACCCATATTTTTCTCAAAATAACGCATGTTCAGGCTGTCTACATAAGCACCGATATCATCTATGGTGCAGTTCTCCTCTTTCAGAGACTGCTCCATGATATACAGCATCACGGCAAAAATCATATTAATCTGCTCGTCCGGCTTCTGGAATCCATGCTGTTTCCAGATGGTTTTCTGACTGCTGTTGGCAAAAAGCAGCACATATGCCCCTACATGCTTCATTCGCTTTGGAAATTGCTTTAAGAATTCGTACTGCATACTTCTCCTTTTGGGCCCCGTGGCTTCCTTTCCCCCCGTCTCACTCCCCTTCGCCGCAATTTTGGCCGGCTTCCCCGAAATCCGCAATATTGATAATCTCCTGGGGAATATACTTTCCGGACTCCAGAATCTGCCTCATACGTTTCCTCGTCTCTTCCGAAAAATGTCGAAAAAAACGTCCGCTCAGATTCCTGTTCTGCTTCTCGCTGGCCTCCGGCAGCAAGTCCAGACCGAACGCCCGTGCCTTTTCCAGCATTTTCTCATAAGCCTCTGCAAAAGGTCTGACCGTTTCAAAGAGTCCCTCCAGACGCTCATAGATGCCGATTCCCTCATAATCCAGATCACCGAAATAGAAAATCTGATTCCGGGAATCATTCATATACGGTTCCACACAAAAGCGAAAATCCTCAAAAGACCTGAGAATCCCCTTTCCCGCACCGTAAATCACCGTTCCAATCTCCACTCCGAAAATGGTCTGCCTGCACACCGCAGCGTTCCGGGTGATACCATCCATAACGCCCAGGAATCTGCGCATACTGTAAAAAGTATCTTTATTTTCCAGAATCAGAAGTGTCTGAGGCGCTTTCCTGCTGCAGGAATAATAAGCCAGCGGTTCCGTGGTCTCATAGACGCTCAGCTGCTCCAGACGGATTCCGCAATGAGCCAGAATCCTTCTCCCCTGTTCCTTTTGCAGGAATTTCTCTCTGCCCCATATCTGAAAGCTTCTCTCGTTCAGCGACACCCGCTCCGGCTGCCCCCATCCCGCCTTTTGCTCTCGTCGTTCCAGGAAATACCGGTTCAGCATTCTGACCCACCGGGCCTCCGACCGGTATACCTCCGGATGTCTCAGATAATAGTCCGTACACAGAACCGGATCCATCCCGAAATTCAGCTCCTCCAGCTCTTCGTGATAATCCGGCTTCTCCTCCTCCGCCCAGTAATACAGATGCAGCGCCGGTTTTTTCCCATTCAGAGGAGAACTTTTCACCGGTCTGATTCTCTGCGCTTCCATCTGGGCAAGCACATAATCGTACTGTGCCTGGTAATCATCAGTCCTGCTTTCTCCAAGCAGCTGTTCCAGCGGGATTTTCTTCATATTTTATATCCCTCATATTTACAGACGACTAAACGCCTGGCACCGGTATTGGTATAAGCCATAATTTCACAACAGTTCAATGCCCTGTCTGAACAGTTACCATCTTGTGAATCTCTGTGGTCATATAGTCGGCAAATTGAACCGTCTTCTCTGTGTCAGCACTGATTTTTTCCCCGGAGGCGTAGCATTGAAGCGCCTTTTGAAGCAATACATGAAACGCTTCCGGCAGATGCTCCAGTCCCCACTCTCCACCGGATTTCTTCGACAGGACCAGCCCCTCCCGAAGATACCCCAGCACTCTGCACAGATTCAATGTCACATAGAGCGGATTTATCAGAATATCCTCCCGGGCATTTTCCACGTCATACAGAATGCTGTCCCTGTAAGCTTCGGCGGGAACTTCTCCGAAGACATCCTCTATGCCTGCTCCCCACAGACAAATTCCATATCTGCGTGTAATCATGAAATGCGCCGCCAGATCTCTGTCCGTTCCCCGCATTTTTTCCACATATTCCTGTGGGTTCCTTTTATACCATTCCAGGTGAGCTTCGGAAAAGTGGAGTTCAAAAGGCGTGGGGTAGACAAAGGGCCTGCAGAACTCCCTCTTTACCATGCTCAGCTCCATTCCTTTTCCGGGCCCTTCTTCGTTAAGGCATATCACATGTTCCATAAAGTCCGCTTTCACAGAATCCGGCACATCTGCATTTACAATCACCAGCAGATCCAGGTCGCTTATCTCCTGCTGAAAACAGCCCATGGCTGCAGACCCGTGCAGATAGACTCCTGTGAGATTCTCGCCCACACACTCTCTGCACACCTCTGTAAAACGGTTCAGCAAATCCTCGTAATCCATCCCAGTCTTCTTTTTGTATATAGTTCTCATTCATCTCTTCCTGAACCTCCTCGAAGCGGTGATCTCTCCTTTCCCATACCGATGCCTCGCCCATGCTGTACTGGTACCTGGCGCATGCTGTGCTGATACTCGATGCACATGCCGCATTGGTGCCCGCACACATGCCGCATTATCACTTTGCCACAATGTTCTGCAGCCATACCCCTTTCTTCACCAGCACAAATCCGATAATACATTTGATCCAGTCTGCTATCTGCACCATGGCGAAAATGGCAATGACAGGCAGTGCCGTCATACGGCTCAGGCAAAAGGCCACCGGCACACTGACACACCAGACGAAGACACTGTCAAAGAGGAAAGTGACAATTGTCTTCCCGCCGGAACGGAGGGTAAAATAGGTAGCGTGCATAAATGCCGCCTGCGGCATGAAAACTGCCTGGGCCAGAATAAACTGTACCGCCACAGTCCTGACTTCATCCGTGGTCTTGTAAAGCTGTGGAAACAGCGGCGCAATGAAGACCATCAATATGGCCACCCCAATACAGCAGGTGACGGAAAATGCGATGATTTTATTATCCGTATCTCTGGCTTCCTTCATCTTACCCGCTCCGAGGAGCTGCCCTATAATAATTGCCACCGCATCTCCCAGGGCAATAAATACCACATTGAACATATTATTGATTGTATTTGCTATATTCAATCCTGCAATCACACTCAGTCCCCGAACGGAATAGCATTGGGTCAGCATGGCCATCCCCGAAGACCACAGGGTCTCATTGACCAGAAGAGGCGCACCTTTGATAAAGAATTTCCCCACGAGATGGCCCGGCACTTTCAGCGTGCGGTAAATCCCTGTAATATATGGATTCTTCTCCCTGTGTCCATGAGTCCACAGAATAACCACAGCCGCCTCCACATACCTGGAAATGACTGTTGCCACTGCGGCGCCTACCACCCCAAGGGCCGGCAGACCCAGTTTCCCGTATATCAGCAGATAATTCAGGCACAGATTAACCGCCACTGCAGCTATCCCCGCCTTCATGGGTACAACAGTCTCGCCGCATTCTCGAAGGGTACTGACATAAATCTGCAGCATCATAAATGCAGGAAGGCCCAGAAGCATCACCTGCAGATAATTTTTCCCGTAATGTAACGCTGCCGCCAGATCACCTCCGTCATTGCTGCCGTTCAAGTACATCTGAATCAGACTGCTCCCGGCGGTCAGCAGCAAAAGTACGGCCCCGGTGGTCAGAATCAACGCCATCCAGAACTTATAACGGAATGTATGCCTGATTCCCTCATCATCCTTCTGGCCGAAATACTGGGCCGTGAAGATCCCTGCGCCGGCCAGCCCGCCGAAAATGCACAGATAATACACCATCAGCAGCTGATTCACGATGGCAACCCCTGACATTTGTTCCGTTCCCACCCGTCCTACCATAATATTATCCAGAAGGCCGACAAAATTCGTAATTCCGTTCTGAATCATGATAGGAACCGCAACTGCCAGAACCATTTTGTAAAACGCTTTGTCACCGATAAATTTTTTCCTGATACTTCCTGCCATATTTCCTCCCTGCCCGGTTTTTTCTTCTGTTTTTCGCTTTTGTCCGCTTTTATCTATCTCTTGTCCGGTCGCTTTTCAACCCAGCCATTCCATATAATACCGCTGTCCTGAAGCACATAACGGTTACAAATATATCATATAAAATGAAAAAAAACAACCAAATTTGCAGATAATTTGCCCATTTTTACCTGTTTCCAGCTATTGGGGTATATTGTTACAGGCTGTCCTGTGATAATAGAATCACCGTTCAGACAGGACACCCATTATATTCAGCCGTTTCCTGTCACGAACAGCCCTTCTTAGGGAGCACAAAGCAGTTCTATAATAAGGTGATTATATCAGGTAAAGCCAGATAAAGCAATTTGAGCCGTATCAAAATTACAATCCCTTCCCTGCATCCTTCTACTCCAGCCTCTCTGTTGAAAATCCAAATTTAAAACACTGGATACAGGGATTTTATTTCCTGTATCCAGTGCCGTTATTGTACACTTTACTTCTTAATTATAATTCAGGATTATTCCTATGCAAATCAGATTAATAATTGACGATCTGGCCGAAATCCGGCTTCAGGGACGCGCCACCCACCAGGCCGCCATCAATGTCAGCCTGTGCAAACAGCTCGGATGCATTGGAAGCGGATACGGAACCGCCGTACTGAATGCGGATGGCAGCTGCCGTGGCATCGTCATAAATTTCTGCGATACAGTCGCGGATTGCCTTGCAGACTTCCTGAGCCTGCTCTGTGGTGGCCACCTTACCGGTACCAATGGCCCAGATAGGCTCATAGGCAACCACAGCCGATGCAGCCTGCTGCGCCGTCACATTCAGGAAAGCAATCTTAATCTGCTGACGGACGAAATCAATGGTCACGCCCTGCTCTCTCTGAGTCAGAGTCTCTCCGCAGCAGATAATCGGTGTCAGATTGTGTTCAAATGCTTTCAACACTTTCTTATTCACAGTCTCGTCTGTCTCAGCAAAGTATTCTCTTCTCTCTGAGTGGCCTATAATAACGTACTTCACACCTGCATCCACCAGCATTGCAGGAGAAATTTCGCCTGTATAGGCTCCCTTTTCCTCAAAGTACATATTCTCGGCACCGATATGAATATTGGTGCCTTTTGCGGCCTCCATTGCGGGAATAATGTCGATGGCGGGTACGCAGAATACCACATCCACTTCGTCATTCTTTACAAGAGGTTTCAATGTCTCAATCAGTTCTACTGCCTGGCTGGGAGTCATGTTCATCTTCCAGTTGCCGGCAATGATTTTCTTTCTTGCCATACTATAAATCCTCGATTTCTTTTTTTATTTCAAGAAACATCATGGATTTTTCCCATGACATTTCCCGCATCTTTTTCTGTCATACTTCCTGTTCAGTTCTTTCTCTCCAGCCACCCCTCGGGCAGCTCTGTCAGAGGCGGCGACAGAATCACATGCTTTCCCACCATCTGAAATACCTCCGCCAGATTTGAATCAACCTTTCCCGACGGATTCGGTAAAATATTAAGCATAAAATTAATATTTTTCGGGAAATACTCCCGCATTTTCTGCAGAACCCATTCCGCTCCGGCCGGTTCCGTGGCAGGATCTTCCTTCTTCCAGAACCAGGTACCCGTAAGCTTGTTGCAGCTTACGCCCGGACCGGCAAAACAGTCATCAGCTTAAATTGATAAAATCCAGCTGATTATTCTGCAATCGGTCCATATTCTCTTCCCCTCGGTTTTATTATTCAATGGAACATCGCCGCTTCTCCTATTTGTCATCTGCTGCCGCCACACACGGTGTCGCGGGCCTGTTCAATGGAACATCGCCGCTTCTCCTATTTGTCATCTGCTGCCGCCACACCGGGAAGTACTTTGCCCTCAAGGAACTCCAGGGAGGCGCCGCCGCCGGTGGATATGTGGCTCATTTTGTCGCCGAAGCCCAGCTGGTTTACAGCTGCCGCGGAATCGCCGCCGCCAATGATGGTGGTAGCGTCGGTCTCTGCCAGAGCCTTGGCCACTGCGATGGTACCTGCAGCCAGGGTTGGATTCTCGAATACGCCCATAGGTCCGTTCCATACCACGGTCTTCGCACTCTTTACAGCCTCTGCGTACATTTCAGCTGTCTTAGGTCCGATATCGCATCCTTCTCTGTCGGCAGGCATATTCTCCACACCATATACTTCCACTTCAATGGGAGCGTCGATGGGGTTGGGGAATGCGGCAACCGTTACAGAGTCAACGGGAAGCAGCAGCTTCTTGCCAAGCTTCTCCGCCTTCTCAATCATTTCCTTACAGTAATCGATCTTCTCATTGTCCACCAGGGAGCGTCCGATTTCATAGCCCTGCGCCTTCAGGAAAGTATAAGCCATGCCGCCGCCGATGATCAGGGTATCGCACTTCTCAAGCAGGTTGGAGATAACGTTCAGCTTGTCCGCAACCTTTGCGCCGCCCAGAATGGCCACGAAAGGACGTACCGGATTCTCCACTGCATTGCCCAGGAAATTGATTTCCTTCTGCATCAGATATCCTACAGCATTCTCGCCGCCCTTTGCGGTGATGCACTTGGTAACGCCTTCCACAGACGCATGGGCCCTGTGGGAGGAACCGAATGCGTCGCATACATACAGATCAGCCAGGTCAGCCAGCTCCCTGCTGAACTCCTCGCCGTTCTTGGTCTCTTCCTTGCCGCGGAAACGGGTATTCTGGAGCAGAACCACATCTCCTTCTTTCATGGCTTCCACAGCCTTCGCTGCGGCTTCACCGGTTACATTGTAATCGGCAACGAACACAACCTCCTTGCCCAGCTTCTCGGACAGTCTCTTTGCCACAGGTGCCAGAGACTCCCCTTCGTTGGGGCCGTTTTTCACCTTGCCCAAGTGAGAGCAGAGGATAACCTTGCCGCCGTCATCAATCAGCTTCTGAATGGTGGGCAGAGCAGCCACAATACGTGTCTCATCGGTAATCTCACCGTTCTTTAGCGGAACGTTAAAATCGCACCTGACCAGAACTCTTTTCCCCTTTGCGTTGATATCATCAACAGATTTCTTATTCAAGCCCATTTCCTTAGAACCTCCATTTCACACATTTATTTGATATCATCTTTACTTTCTGCATCATCTATATCTTCTGTGATTTGCAATTTGCAGTCTGATATCATGCACGTCAGTACAAATTACATGATTAACACGCACTCCACCTTCGGCAGCGCCCGCGCTTCATCGAAAAAGAGGCCCGGTCCAAAGACCGGACCCCCTAAGGTCGTCATTTTCTGAAAAACCTGCGTCCTGAATTCCCAGCGGATTTTCTTCGCGCCTGGGACACTTTACGCACTCTTAACCCAGCTCGCTGAAATACTTGATGGTGCGAACCATCTGAGAAGTATAGCTGTTCTCATTGTCATACCAGGAAACAACCTGTACCAGAGAGTTGCCGTCTTCCATCTTCGAAACCATGGTCTGGGTTGCATCGAAGATAGAACCATAAGTGCTTCCTACAACATCGGAAGATACGATCTCGTCCTCATTATAAGCGAAGGACTCGGTAGCTGCTGCCTTCATAGCCGCATTGATATCTTCCTTGGTAACCTCACCCTTCACAACTGCAACCAGAATGGTGGTAGAACCTGTAGGGGTAGGAACACGCTGTGCGGAGCCGATGAGCTTTCCGTTCAGTTCAGGGATTACAAGGCCGATAGCCTTTGCAGCACCTGTGGAGTTGGGAACGATATTGCATGCGCCTGCACGGCTTCTTCTCAGATCGCCCTTTCTCTGAGGTCCGTCAAGGATCATCTGGTCACCGGTATAGGCATGAACAGTAGTCATGATACCGCTCTGGATTGCAGCGAAATCATTCAGAGCCTTCGCCATGGGAGCAAGGCAGTTGGTAGTACAGGAAGCGGCGGAGATAACGGTATCCTCGGCCTTCAGTGTATCATGGTTTACATTGTAAACGATGGTGGGAAGATCGTTTCCTGCAGGAGCAGAGATAACAACCTTACGTGCACCTGCAGTGATATGTGCGGATGCCTTGTCCTTGGAGGTATAGAATCCGGTACACTCCAGAACAACGTCTACCTTCAGCTCACCCCAGGGAAGATTCTTAGCGTCTGCTTCCTTGTAGATGGTGATGGTCTTGCCGTTCACGGTGATATTGTCCTCGCCTGCTTCCACGGAGTCAGCATATTTATACTTACCCTGGGAAGAGTCATACTTTAACAGATGTGCCAGCATCTTAGGGCTGGTCAGATCATTGATTGCTACTACCTCATAACCTTCTGCGTCGAACATCTGTCTGAACGCCAGACGGCCAATACGGCCAAATCCATTGATTGCAACTCT
Organism: uncultured Acetatifactor sp.; assembly: GCA_910588225.1. Classification (GTDB taxonomy): domain Bacteria; phylum Bacillota; class Clostridia; order Lachnospirales; family Lachnospiraceae; genus Acetatifactor. The sequence goes on along the minus strand of CAJUQT010000003.1, from coordinate 41,148 downwards.
TACTGCCATTTTAGATTCCTCCTGAAATATTTTTATATGTTTCGGCAATCCTTGTCCATCTTCACAGACACTGCGGATTGTCAAAATTTTATCAGCAAAGATATTTTACCCAATCTCGCGGGATAATTCAAGATGTAATTGAAAAATAATTTCCAGATTTTCGGAAATTTTACACTTTGTTTAGAATTTATATTATTTTTCTTCTATTATAGTTATCATTCAAATTCATATTACCTTTTACAGCATTATGTGTTATGATATAATAGCTCAGGCAGTACTCAAAATGTGCATTTTTTGCTCAATTCATGACAAATAGAATGTCCTCATTCTATTGCACAGGTACCTAAGGAACATACAATACACATATCAGAAAGGAAAAATTATGCCAATTACAGCAGATTGTCACTTACACACCTCCTTCTCAGGTGATTCCAATACACCCATGGAAGAAATGATCCTTCAGGGAATCCGCTGCGGGCTGGATACTATGTGCTTTACCGACCACAATGATTTTAATTATCCGGCTTCTGCGGATCTTCCTGACTATCTTCTCTCATTGAACACCGATTCGTACCTCTATGAACTGGCGAATCTGAAGGAAAAATATGCGGACAAAATCCGCCTGCTCTTCGGCGTAGAACTGGGCCTGCAGCCGGAAGCCGCACGGCAGAATGCGGTCTATGCCAAATCTTACGAATTTGATTTTATTATTGGTTCCTCCCATGTCTGCCATGGCAAGGACCCTTACTATCCCGCCTTCTATGAAGGCCGCAGCCGGGAAACCGCTCTGAGGGAATATTTCGAATCCATTTTGGAGAATATCCGGAAATTTTCGAACTTTGATGTATACGGGCATCTTGATTATGCCGTGAGATATGCCCCGGGAAAGGACGAATGGTATGTTTATACAGCATACAGTGATATTCTTGATGAAATCTTGAAATCATTAATTGACAAAGGAAAAGGAATCGAGCTGAATACCGGCGGAATCAAAAGCGGAATGCATGACTTCCATCCGTGCACAGGTGCGCTGAAACGATATCGTGAGCTGGGCGGCGAAATCATCACCGTCGGATCCGACGCCCATGACACACAGAATATTGCAACACATTTTAACCGTGCGTCAAATGTGTTAAAGGAATGCGGATTTCAGTATTACTGTGTCTTTGAAAAAAGAACGCCCTCTTATTACAGGCTGTAAAATCAAGTAGAGAATTGCCTCTCCTCTACTCCCCCCGCGGCCCCCAGCCGCTTCAGCGGCAAACTTCCCATTATGGACTGTGCATAATATAAAAACTCCGCCGCCCCTTTTTCCGGACTGCGGAGTTTTTATATTTTATAGACGCTGCATTACATATATTTTCACCTCAAATGCTTCGTTTCCCGGCATCCTTCCGGATTCTGTTCCCGTGACAGTAAGCCCATACTTTCATAAAGCTTCCTCGCAGGCTCATTTCCTTTCAATACTTCTATATAGTGTATATCAGGAAACATTTTCAGAGCATATGCCGCAAGGCTACGCCCAGTTCCCTTTCTCATACAGGCGGGAGCAACATACAGCCATGCAAGTTCCTCCTCAGTACAGGCGATAAAGCCAGTCACAGCACCCTCTTCTTCCGCCACATAGAGGCCGGGATATTCAAAAAGCCCTTCCCTCTTCGCTGCAATTTTCAGCGGCACGAATGCGGCTTCCAATCCTGCAAGCTGCAGCTCCACCTTTCTGGCACTGTCATGAATTTTCTCAACAGCCATCCAGTCGCTGACCGCATATTTTCTTATAGTTATTCCACCTGTTATGTACATACATAACGTTTCAACCCTCATTCCCGGTCCTCTTCTTCCAATATTTCATTCAGCTCATTCCTGGCATCCATAATCTCGCCGTGGTCACCGTTCTTCAGCGCCGCCTCAAATGCGGTGATGTACTTATCCAGCTTCTTCCTTCGGCTGCCCAGCGACTCCTCATACATTCTCTCCGCGCGAAGCAGCACCAGCCTGTTCTCTTCGTAATCCCTGGGCTGAATCTTCAGATATGCCAGTTCCTCCATCCGCTTTCTGGCTTCTTCGTCCGTCAACTGGCTGTCCTGTCCCCTGATAATCATTTTGCGCTTCTCTCCTGTGGATACCACGGTGACTTCAACTTCCAGAAGCGAGTTAATGTCATAGGTATATGTCACATCCACAGACTCCTGTCCTTTCGGCCCCTTTGGTATGTCAATCTCCAGCTCTCCCAGAAAAAGGTTATTCCTGGCAAAACGACTTTCCCCCTGCAGCACTTTGACCCGCACCTTGCTCTGGTTGTCCCTGGCTGTAAACAGCCGCTCCGTATGGGAAGCCGGGATCACGGTATTCCGCTCGATAATCGGGCAGAATCTCCCGTCCTCATACTTGCCCTCGTCATATTCCACCACAACTTCTGTGCCCAGTGTAAAGGAACACACATCCGTGAGGATTACTTCCTTTACTTCCTCGCGCCTCTCCTTCATAGCCGCCTGTATCGCCGTCCCCAGGGCAACGGTTTCGTCCGGATTCATCTTCGTGTCCGGGAATTTTCTGAACAGACGTATCAGGAAATCGCGGACAACGGACAGTCTGGTGGCGCCGCCAATCAACAGCACCTCGTCGATATCTCCCAGCTTCAATCCCGCGTCCGAGAGACTTTTCTTCACAGGTTCCCGAATCTTCATCAGCAGCTCTTCGCAGGCATCCTCATATTCCCTGTATGTAATGCTCTGCTCCAGCCTGTCTTCTCTGTACAGAAAGCTGATTGTCACCTTATCCATCTCATTCAGAGCACATTTTGCCTTCTCCGCCTCACGGAACAGCCTGGCCTGCTCCTTCTCGGACAGATTCTGAAGCTGCTGATTTGCCTTCTGCAGGAAAAGCTTCACCATGACTTCCGTGAAATCTTCTCCCCCAAGATAATTGTCTCCGGCTACCGCGCGGACTTCCAGAATATTGTGGTACAATTCCAGAATGGATACGTCAAAGGTTCCTCCCCCAAGATCAAATACCAGAAACCTTGTATCTCTGGTTTTGTCATACAGGCCATACGCCACCGCAGCGGCAGTGGGCTCGGAAATCATGCGCTCCACCTTCAGCCCTGCCAGCTCCCCGGCACGCTTTGTGGCCTTTCTTCTCTTATCATCAAAATATGCCGGCACACTGATTACGGCCTCTGTCACTTCTTCCCCCAGAAAGCTTTCCGCATCTTCCTTCAGAGAACGAAGCACCAGACTGGACAGTTCCTCCGGCCTGAAATGTCTTCCGCTCAGAATATAATCCCGCTCCGTACCCATACTGCGTTTAAAAGTCTGCGCCACAGTGTCAGGATACAGACTCATACGCTCTCTGGCCGTCTCCCCCACATATACATTGCCTTCTTCATCCACACTGACCACAGAGGGCGTCAGGTTTTTCCCAAGTCTGTTGGGAATGATTTGCGGTCCCTCGTCAGTGAAATATGCAACTAAGCTGTTAGTAGTTCCCAAGTCAATTCCTACTGTCATTTGATTCCTCATTTCCTGTTTCTGCACAGCAACAGCTCTGGCTGGTCACTGAGCTGCCGCCATGCATTTTCATAATACCTGAGTCAAAAATATTGTATCATCTGTTCCCTGTGGTGTCCACGGAAAATTTTACAAGAAGCCTGCCTGTACAGTGTGCCGGTAACAGTTCCATCATCCTCCGAATGCTATATGCTTTATGGCCAGCATATACTCATCCCAAGGCTGGATTTCCAGATTCCTCTGAAGTACTTTCTCAGCTTCTCCCCTCTGTCCATTCCGCAGCAGCCAGAGAATCCTTACACCTTCCATCTCCCTGCACAGAGGGCAGGTACAGAAATGACAGATTTCCGCCTTAGGCTCTCTGTCCAGGATTTCCTCCAGCACAGCATCGGATCCCGTATAATATGCAGCCAGAAATTCTATCTGCAGATACCCTTTTTCACGGTTATAATATTTTGCCTTGCCGTCTCTCTTCTCCCTTTCCAGCCACTGTTGGAGCAGCTGTGCATACTTTTTCCCCTTTTTGTGATCCCCGCAGAGGATACAGGCAAATACGGTATCACAGATTTTTCCTTCCATGGAATCCGTCTCCGTCCCCCTTTGAAACATCTTCTCAAACGCTTTCACAGCGGCAGCTCCGTCACCGAACAGAAGCTCCGCCCACCCTTTACTGTCATAGTAAGCCGGATAAGAATTCGTTTCCTTCTTCCTCCTGCCGCCAGGAGAAATGATAGTCTTCACAGCTCTGCCCGCAAAATCGGCCCGCAGCTCCTTTCTCCACTGTCTCAGAATCCTGCGGACTTTTTCTTCTTGCCCGGAGGCCTGGTACAGCCCCGCAAGCTTTTCGTACAGAAGCCATTTATCCTTCTGATAAAATTGTTTATAAACTGACTCCGCCTCTTCCGGTTGCCCTGTTCGCAGCAGATATTCCGCCAGATTATCTCCAAACCGGCAGCTTTTGATTTCTCCCGCCAGATTCTCATATTGTGTGTAGGCCTTCAGCGCATTCTCATAATCGCCCAGCAGCGAATACAGATTCCCCATATCCGCATAAATCACCGGTGACATTTCCTTGTCCATATACAGGATTGCCTTTTTGATGAAAAAAAGTGCCTTCTCATATTCCCCAAGGTATTTATATACAAAGCTCAAACCGTTCAGAGCATAGGGATTGGCAGGGTTTATCAGAAGCGCCTTCTCAAAATCTGCCCGCGCCTCCGCATAATGGTGAGCCGCTCTGTGAAAAATTGCTCTCTCCACCAGCATAAAGTCATCCGGATAATTATATAGATATTCCGTCAATACCGGCAGACCTTTCTCATAAAATCCTTTTCTCCCGTTTTCCACATATTTCAGGAAATTTTCCCGGAACAGCTTCAGCTTGCCGTTCAGCTCGCTGATTTCCATGGCTCCGTGCTCCATCTGATATGCGTATGCATCCAGAATCACACTTTCCACCCCGTTTTTCTCCGCATCCTCCAGCACTGCTTTCAAATCTTCCAGCCTGTCCAGATCCAGAAAAACCTTTGCCATATATTCATAGGATTTCGGAAAATTCGGAAAATAGCGAATGCACTGGCTGGCCGATTTGATGACACCGCCCGCGTTCAGCTGCCTTCTGTATGCCTCCAGGGAAGAAGCAAACGCGGCGAACACCTGATACTCGTCCGCCATCTGCTGAGAAAGCTCCAGACTCTTCTCATATTCCTCCAGTTCCATATAAATCTGGGCCTTCTCCAGCAGTACTCCCACGTCCTTTGCACCGCCCGTGAGAATACTCTCTCCTTCTTTCAGCGCCAGCAGAAAATTTTCCCTGTCCCGGAACCCCAGATTATGATAACACTGCATTCTGATTAAATGTGACTGCCTTAGTCTGTCCCTGTCTTTTTTCTCCGCCGCTTCGTCGAAATCAGTTCTTTTTTCTATCTTCTCCTTCAGTAACCTTTCCCATTTCCGGGTCATTTCAATGGATTTCTCATACTCTGCCTGCTCCACGTAAAGCTTTGCCAGCAATCCGGTATATTCTGCTTCCTTCTCCGGCGGCAGCAGTTTTTCCAGCTTCAAAGCCAGCAGAATCCCTCTGGTAACTCTCCCATCCTGCAGATAGCACCAGCACAGCTCCAGGGCCGGTTCCCATCCGGATGTCTCCCGATATCGTTCCTCCAGCTCCCTTTCCAGCTCCCTGTTTACCTTGCGGAGAATTTCCAGAAAGGAATCGTCACTGCCTGCGGCAAGTACCTTTTCCGCACATTTTTTGGCCTCTCTGTATTTCTTTTTTTCATAATACCATTCTGTCAGTCGGACGTTGGCCATATAATGGGAAGCATTCGCATCTTTCAGTTCCTGATAGCATTCCGCTGCCCGGTCTCTGTAAGCTTCTCTTTCCTCCCCGGAAACTTCATCTCCTGCCTGCCAGAACAGCTCGGCAAAATTATAGCAGATCATGGCGTCTTTCGGGTACCTGGCCCGCTGTTCCTCCATAAGCGCTGTCGCTTCCGCTCTCCGGCCCCTGCGCAGCATGATATTTGCCCGGCTGATTTCCATAACCGGATGCCTGATATTCAGCTTATCCGCACTCAGGACACAGTTTTCCGCTTCTTCTAAATGTTCCTCCCGAAGCGCCTGCCAGCAGCGATCATAGTACTCCAGAAATAAATCATAGTCCGCGTCGTCCGTCCCTTCAAACTGATCAAACTCCAGATCTTCTCCCCGTTCACAACGGCCCACAATGTAATATACAAAATTAGCAGGAAATCTCTCCCGCAGATTCCTGGCATCTCTCACAATAGAAAGCTTCCGGTCAAAAAGTTTCCAGACCGCGGTAGGGAGCTTAAAATGTTCTGTCAGAAAACGCAGCAGCTTCATGCGGCAGTTTTCTTCCTCCTCCAGAGATTGAAACAGCTCGTCGTTAAACAGCTCCTTCCACACTTCCACATCCCGTCTGGTCCGGATATTACTGTAAATTCCCGCTGCTCTCTCCAGCCACAGACCGGAAGGGGTAGTATCTCTGGGCGTCTCTTCCTCGTCATCCTCATCCTCAACAGCATACCTGCAGGCTTCCTCGTACGCCCTGCGCAGCCGCTTGAATCCTTCGGGATCATCCTCAGGATTGGTCACCGTAAGTCTGTCTCTGTATGCGTTCTTAATGGCCTTCTCATCCTTTGTGATTTCTATCCCCAATATCAGAAATGCTTCTGTCCGGTTCATGTCAGCTCCCCCTTCTTATTTTATGTATCCGCCGCCTGCCAACTTCTGTTTTAAGTTCCACAGCCCGCCGTCCAGTACCCATTTCCCAGACAGAGGACTTCCCCTTAAACGACAATAGCCAAAAGGGGCAGAAGAATCCTTCCGCCCCATGTTCCAGAACTTCCGTAGTACAGTTCTTAAAAGCTAAACTTATCTGCAAAATACGCATCCAACTTTCCGATTTCCACTCTCTCCTGCTCCATGGAATCCCGGAAACGAACCGTTACGCAGCCATCTGTCTCAGAATCAAAATCATAGGTGACACAGAAAGGCGTCCCAATTTCATCCTGACGGCGGTATCTTTTCCCAATGTTTCCTCTGTCATCATATTCACAGTTGTATTTCCTGGAAAGGTCTGCGTACACCTTCTCCGCTCCCTCTCCCAGCTTTTTCGATAGAGGAAGCACGCCGATTTTTACAGGAGCCAGAGCAGGATGGAAGCGAAGCACTGTCCGCATATCCCCGCCTTCCAGCTCCTCCTCGTCATAAGCTGCACACAGAAAAGCCAGCACCACACGGTCTGCACCCAGAGAAGGCTCGATTACATAAGGTATGTACTTCTCCTTCTTCTCATCATCAAAATAAGTCATATCCTCCCCGGAGGTATTGGCATGCTGGGTCAGATCATAATCTGTTCTGTCCGCAATTCCCCAGAGCTCTCCCCAGCCAAAGGGGAATAAAAATTCGATATCTGTGGTTCCCTTGCTGTAAAAACAAAGCTCCTCCGGACTGTGATCGCGAAGCCGCATCTCATCTTCTTTGATTCCAAGAGAGAGCAGCCAATCCCGGCAGAAGCCTCTCCAATACTGGAACCATTCCAGATCTGTCCCCGGCTCACAGAAAAATTCCAGCTCCATCTGCTCAAATTCACGGGTCCGGAAGGTAAAGTTCCCGGGGGTAATCTCGTTGCGGAAGGACTTGCCTATCTGCCCGATGCCGAATGGAATCTTTTTCCGGGAAGTTCTCTGTACATTTTTGAAATTCACAAAAATCCCTTGGGCAGTCTCAGGCCGCAGATACACGACACTCTTTGCATCTTCCGTAACCCCCTGGAATGTCTTGAACATCAGGTTAAACTGACGGATATCCGTAAAATTATGCTTTCCACAGCTGGGGCAGGGGATATTATGGCCCTCCACGAATTCCTTCATCTGTTCCTGGCTCCATGCATCCACGCTCTCGGTAAGAGCAATGCCCTTCTCCGCGCAGAAATCCTCAATCAGCTTGTCCGCCCGAAAACGTTCATGACATTCCCGGCAGTCCATTAAAGGATCGGAGAAACCACCCAGATGTCCGCTTGCCACCCAAGTCTGGGGATTCATCAGAATCGCACAGTCCACGCCTACATTGTAGGGACTCTCCTGTACAAACTTCTGCCACCACGCCTTCTTTACATTGTTTTTCAGTTCCACGCCCAGATTGCCGTAATCCCAGGTATTGGCAAGGCCGCCGTAAATCTCGGAACCGGGATAGATAAACCCTCTCGCCTTTGCCAGTGCCACTATTTTCTCCATCGTCTTTTCCATTTTCAGCCGTCCCTTTCTTCATTATAAGTTCTGCGGCAAATGCCTTAGAAAATCTTTTCAGCTTTCAGACTTATTTCAGTAGAATATACAGAAACTCATCTTCTTCGGAAGGTTTTATGCTTCCGTCCTCATTCACCGACGCTCCTTCACTGATATATTCCACCCTGCCCGGGCAGTAAATATCCGCTTTCATATCAGTGATCAGCACCTTCTTATCTGTATCCCATACAGCTTGCTGCGAACCGTCCTTCACGCTTTTCATGGCCGTGTTCCCGATGTCAAAACCACTTATCTCAGCCTGCTTCACCGTGCCGAAGAAAAATGTCTCTCCGGTATAATCCGCACAGCTCTCCCAGCCGTCAAAGCGATAGGCTACCACCACTTTGCCGTCAGCCAGGACTTCCGCTTTTTCAACGGTCACTGCCGCTTCCTTTCCTTTTTCCGCATTATACTCTGCCGCTTCCTGCTCTGCCATGGCAGCCAGCTCCGCCACATCATAATATGCTTCCCCGAATTCTCCTGTCTGCCATACCGTAACCTCTCCTTCTCCGCCCACGGATACGGCAGGTTTATCCACCACATCCGGCACCTTGGCCCCTCCGCATCCGGTCAGGAGTACCATACACAGACAAATGCTCACTGCAAACGTTCCAACTTTTTTCATAATCTGTACCAACTCTCTGAAATTCTTTAGTCATTGTATCAGAAAGATTTCCTTTTTTCAACAAAGAGTTTGCAGAACTTCAAGACTTTTGAATTTATGTCCCACAAATCGTTTCATATAATAGGCTGCCACCGCTTCCAACTGCTCCAGAACAGTCTCTGTCACGGTAAAGGTATAAAGCTTCTCCACAGAGCTTACCGCTATGTACTGCAGTGCGTAAATAGTGGATTCCTCCGGCTCCATATCACTCGGGAGCAGCGAAGAGTCTGTGGAAAAATCCACTGGAAATTCTCCGTTCACCGCAATGGCTTTGCATTCAAACACACAGCGTACCAGAGGATTCGGGAGAGAAGCCGCTCCCAGTGCCCGAAGCGACTGGTACAAAAGCTTCAGCATCTCCCGTTCATCATTATTCTCCCTGGTGAGGTAATCCGCTACTTCGGCAAAATAAATGCCATAATATGCAGCAATGTAATCAGTCCGAAGCTCTTCAAAATAATTCTGAATGTCCGCCTCGGCAAGTGTGTAAGAGTTCTTTCCCTCGTAAAGCTTAAAGCAGCCGAAGGAGAAGGGATTGGTCGCAGCCGTCAGACGGCTGCCGGTGCGTCTGGCTCCCCTGGCAAAAGCCGTCAGTTTTCCTCTCTCCTTAGTCAGCAGGCTGATATGCCTGTCGTACTCCCCTACCGGGATCTGCTTCAAAATGATGCCTGTTACCAATATATATTCCTGCATGGCCGCCTTCTCTCACAATCCCTGCCATATCTGTCTCCTGTCTCATATTGGACACAAAAGACAGGTAATCCTCTATTCTTCCGCTGCTTTCAAATTGCTTCCAGTATCTCTCTTCCATTTTGCATCCTCCGTATATAAAAAGATATCTTTAGAGTCTGCATTTTCAGCTTTTATATTCGCTTTCAGGTACTGGAAATATCTTTCGGGTTATAGCCAAAATTTTTTAAAAGGTAATCACTGTCCCGCCAGTCCTTTTTCACCTTCACAAAAAGCTTCAGGTTCACCTGCGTCTCCATCATGTCCTCAATTTCCCGTCTGGCAGCGGAACCGATTCTCTTCAGCATCTGTCCGCCTTTGCCGATGATGATTCCCTTGTGCGTCTCTCTCTCACAGGTTATGACCGCCTCAATGTGGCAGATGCTGCCGCATTCTTTCATACTTTCAATACTCACGGCAATCCCGTGAGGAACCTCCTCTTCCAGCAGCCGAAGGGCTTTCTCCCTGATCAGCTCCGCCACAATCTGCCGCATGGGCTGGTCAGTAACCGTATCTTCATCGTAAAGAGCGGGACCATAGGGCAGATACCGTAAAATGCATCCCAGCAGTTCGTCCACATTGTTCCCCTTCAGCGCCGATACCGGCACAATCTCCGCGAAGTCCAGCTCCTTCCGGTAGCTGTCAATAAAGGAAAATACTTCCTCCCGGTTCACAGTATCCGTCTTGTTGATTACAAGGATAATCGGCATTTTCACTTTTCGCAGCACCTCGATAATATGCCGGTCTCCCGCGCCGATATAGTTGGAGGGCTCCACCAGCCACAGGACGACATCCACCCCTTCCAGGGTGTGTTCCGCCACATTGACCATATAATCACCCAGCTTGTTCTTCGCTCTGTGAATCCCCGGCGTATCCAGAAATACAATCTGCCCCTCCTCCAGAGTCAGTATGGTACGGATTCTGTTCCGTGTAGTCTGGGGCTTATCGGAAGTGATTGCTATCTTCTGTCCAATCAGCCGGTTCATCAAAGTGGATTTCCCCACATTCGGCCTGCCCACCAGAGTGACAAAACCCGATTTATATGACTTATTCTCCATTTTCTCTCTTTTCCGCGGTTTGGACTGCGCCCCGCTTCATGATTTCCTTTTTTCCGTTTCGCCGTCTCCCTCGCCCGGTGCATTCTGCCGCTGGCTCTCCCCCAGAACAGGCGCAGGCCTCCGAAGCTGCTCTTCCAGCTTTTTCCGTTTCTTTCTGCCATGCCTGCGCAGAAGCAGTACAAAAGCGGCTATAACAATCCCCCAGATAACCAGATACGGAATATTCACCAGAATCCAGACAGCAAAATCCGTCAAACTGTTCCTGATCTTATCCACATTCTGCAGAAAGCCTTCCGAAATCCGGCCCCAGACTGTGGGTTCCGCTTCCGGCGTCAGATCCTTCACCTCGGAAATGTTCATATGTATCGTACTGTAATCCACCAGATTGTCAATGGTGCGAAGCTTCGATTCCATGCTTTCCAGCTGATAGCGCACCTCCGACAGGCGTTCCTCCAGGGTAATAATCTCCTCCACATTCTCCGCTCTGTCCAGGAATTCCAGCAGTCTGTTCTGCTCCGTACGGAGTGTATTCCTGCGGCTTTCCATATCCACATAGGACAGTGTCACATCATCCGTGCTTTCACTTCTTCTGACGATATTTCCCGTATCGGATACCTTCTCCAGAAAGCTGTCTGTCCTGTCAGCGGGAATCCGCACTGTCATATCGGCGCTCCGCAGTCTGTGGCTGCCGGAATAACTGCTGCCGTTATAGGTATCCATACTCTCCACATATCCGCCCAGCTCCCGGACCCGGGTCTCCAGAGTGCTTACCAGCTCCCCGAACTCCCGGGTCTCCACCTCCAGGCTGACTTCCCGGATAATTTTGCGGTCATCCCGTATCCCCACATGGTCATTCGTCGGCAAGTCTGCCTCTTCCGTACTTACGCTCTCCAGATAGACGCTGCCGCCGGCATCAAAGCTCCCATTTTCGGAGAATGTATCCTCGGTCATCCCCGCCGCTGTCTCATTTCCGTCAGAAGCTCCGCACCCTGCACATAACAGCGCCGCAAGCACAAATGCAGACAGTCCCTTCCATTTCCAATTCTTCGTCCCCTTCTTCATAACCTTCCCTTTTCCTTTCCCAGCCGTTTGGCTGATACAAGCTCCCGAAATCCGCGGTGGATTTCCCGCCCGCAATTTTCCAGAAAGCAGCCGCCTCTGACCTATAGGAACGAAATATACTAGAAAAGGTTCTCGATTTTCATAAATTTATCCGCTTCTGCCTTTATTTTCTGCTCACTTCCCACAACACAGAGACAGTCATCCTCCATAAAGGCCCGGATATACTCTGCCAGCCCCCGGATATCTTCCGGCTGTGCAGCTATGATTTCATCTCTTTCCTGCTGAATCATATCAAGGGTAATTCCACGCATATAAGCCTCTCTGGAGCGTCTGCCTTTGGCCGCGGCTGTCAGAGGCATATCCAGCTGGCTGAAGGTTCCGATGATATACTGTGTCATGGTCCGTTCATCGGCCTCATAATGAGCGATAAAGTCTGCGGCCTCCTCATATACCTGGATGGTCTGACCCAGATTAGGATCACGATAAGACACAAAGTAGCAGTCTCCCAACCGTCCAAATCCGCACATACAACCGTAAGCGCCGCCTTTTACACGAATATTCGTCCACAGATATTCATAGCCCATCATCACGCTCAGCACTTTCAGCGTCCCCTTATAGGGAAGCCCCTTCTTCCGGAAATTCCCTGCACGACAGACATACTGCACCTGCCCGGAAGTCATAAAACCTTCATTCTTTCTGGAAATTCCCGGTACATAGCTTTCCTTTTTCACTTCACAGGTATACAGCTTATCCTTAAGTGCCGCCACGGAAGCTTCCAAATTCTCAAAAGCCTGCTCGTCTCCGGTGAAATCCACCATCAGATTCTCCGGACGAAAAATCATTCTGCACAGAGTCTCAAGTCGTTCTGTCAGAAGCTCTTTTTTCTGCTCAAATTCCCTCTCCAGCCCGGAGGTCAGGCGATATTGCGCCACTCCTGTCAGTTCGTCGCTCACGGCATATTTCGTATCGCCGTAGGACATCGCCCTGGTCAGGGCCACGCTGTGTCCCGCCTCCAGCATATATTCCTGATATCTGGAATTCCCCTCCGCCAGAATCTCTTTCAGTCGTTTCGTATCTGTGAAATCACTGGTCAGAATCAATTCCTCCATCAGCCCCATGGCCTTTTCCAGATTGGCATACAAAGCCTTTGTTCCCACTTCCATCGTTATGGTATACTGTTCCGGCTTCCGCACATTGGCATAGCTGTTGCAGGATACCACAATCTCTCCGGTGGACAGATTAATTTCATTACACAGCTCCGCATAGGTATAATGAGCCGTATTCACCCTGCTGAACACATTCTGCAGAATACCGATATAGGGAAAATATTCCCCGGGAATATCTTTCACCTGAAACATCAGCCGCAGATAACCGATTCCGTTAGTAAACACATTGTGATATAGCGCCGGAACACCGGCCAGCGTCCTCTCCTGATTAATCAACGGTTCCGCCTTTTTTTTCATGTCAGCCCTGGTAAGCAGCGGAATCTTCGCCAGATCCTCCGGCGCATCCCCGGTCTCGCGGAAAGCGTTCAGCGCGTCCATCATGTTGCGCACATCCTCAAGCGCTTCCTGAGACATCTGCGCCTTAACCTCCGCAAGGCTGTCTGCAAGAGCCTTCTCCTGTTCCTTCGCCAGTCCTTCCTTCGGCTGCAGAATCACCATGGCTGCATGGGGATTCTGCAGCAGATACTTTTCTATCAGCTTCTCAAAATATCCTTCCTTCACCTTCGCTCTCAGCTTTGCATAGGTATCGTTTGCCTCAATATGAATAAACGGTTTCCCGTCATCATACATCCAGCTCCCCAACACCTGGAGTCCATACATCAGGCCCTTCGGATAGCTGCCGAAATCAGCTTCCCTGTATTTGAATTCATAGTGATGAATGGCCGCCAGCAGCGCCTTGGCGTCAAATCCTTCCCGGACAATTTCTCCCAGCACTTCCCTGATGGTATCCAGAAACTCCTGCTCCCGGCTGACATCAGTCCCCTTTGCAACCACGCTGAAATACGGCTGCTTCAGCTCGTTATCGTAAATGCTGTACACATCTCTGCCGATTCCCTTCTCAATCAGAGCCTTCTTCAGCGGGGCACCGGGCACAGTGCACAGGGCGAAATCAAGAATCTTAAATGCCACATACAGCTCTCTGTCCAGCGTGTCTCCCACGGACAGGCTCCAGGCCAGATACGTATTCTCCTCCGCGTTTTCTCCCTCGCTGACAGGAAACTCTCTGACTCTCCGGACAGGCGCAGCGAAAGGCGCTTCCGAAGTCACTGTGGAGTCCACCTCAAGGGCATCAAATGCGGACAGATAGTGTTCGTCGATAAAGGCAAGCTTCTCCGCCATGTCCATATTGCCGTACAGATAAATGTAACTGTTGGACGGATGATAATAAGTTCTGTGGAAATCCAGAAACTGCTCATAGGTCAGTTCCGGAATATTCTCCGGATCCCCTCCGGACTCATAGCCGTATGTGGTATGGGGATACAGGGCCGTACTGATCTCCCTGTACAGCACATTGTCAGGGGATGAAAATGCTCCCTTCATCTCATTGTAAACCACACCGTTATACGTCAGCTCTCCAGCCTCATCCAGCTCATAATGCCATCCCTCCTGCCGGAAAATAGCTTCATTTCCGTAAATATTCGGATAAAATACCGCATCAAGATAGACATGCATCAGATTCTGAAAATCCTGGTCATTGCAGCTGGCCACCGGATATACGGTATGATCCGGATAGGTCATGGCATTTAAAAAAGTATTCAGAGAGCCTTTTGCCAGCTCAATGAACGGGTCCTTTATAGGAAATTCTCTGGATCCGCAGAGAACGGAATGTTCCAGGATATGCGCCACACCGGTGGAGTCTTTCGGAGTGGTTCGGAATCCGATATAAAAAACCTTATTGTCATCGTCGTTGGAGACAAGCGCTATTCTCGCTCCGGTTTTCTTATGCCTGCACAGATAGGTCATACTGTTGATATCCTTGATCTCTCTCTTCTCGATGACCTCATAGGCTGTCAATTCTTCTACTCTCATTTTATTTCTGTTCTCCCTTCCTTACCTTTTCAGTATACTGTATGTCTGTAAGTTCCCTCCTGTCAGCCCGGGAATCTCCCCTTCGTTCTGTTCAGGGAAACCCTTTGCGCTTCCCTCATGTGAGAGCAGCCAGCGCCAGCTTGCTGACACGCAGTTCCTGTATCACATACCCCTGCTTTTCCTTCTCCGCAGGCGGTATGTTTACCAGCTGTTCCACGGTAAGCATTCTGGTCACATAGCGCTTCTTCCCCGGCGCTCCCTGCTTTTTTCCAAATAAAAGCTTTTTCTCTTCTATGACATTTACCTTGACTTTCGCTTTCATCTGCCTGTATATTTTTACCAGAAAACTTTCGGGAGCCAGATAATACAAATGCGTCTCCAGCGTGTCCTCCGGATCCGCTTCCGGCAGAATATAATGCTGCATAATCAGCCTGAATTTGAACAGGATATCCTCCTGTTCCAGAAGTTCCCCAAAAGTATACTTACATCCCACATAGATGTTTCCTGTGTCCTGCATACTGTATTTATAATCTTCATATACCGTCTTCTGCATACTCGATATCCTCTATTTTGTATCCGCTCATCCGCACGGCATCCTGTATGACCTTCATGGACAGCCCTGTCTCCCGCATCAGTTCTTCCGGCGTCACCTTCCTGTGATATTCTCCGGCAAGCTTTCTGGCTTTGTCAGCCACCCGGTTTACCTTATCCGCAATATGCCTGTCCCGTTTCTCATTTTCCGCATTTTCCCGAATAAAGGTCTCCATGGCATCCATGATAAACTGCACCAGCATTTTCTGCGCCCCGGCGGCATTCTGCATTTCTCCCAGCCTTCCCACTGCCACAGACAGGGCCACATTTCCCTCTCCGATCAAATCCTCCAGCGGCACACCCTGTCCTGTGTAAAGCCTTGCAATATCCGCGACCTCTTTCAGATAACTCTCCGTCAGGCGCCGCCTCGCCTGTGCATCCCCTGCCATTGCGGAAAGAATGCAGCTCTCCCTCTCCACGCCGCCGCAGACTGGAATCTTCGCTATCTCATCCAGATATTCCTGCAGATAATTCCGCTCTTCCTCTGTCAGGAACGAATCCGAATCCGGCGGCTCACCGATTCCCACCCCATGCTTCTTCAGATAGTCATATACCATCTGAAGCTGCGCGTCGCTTAAATCCAGCGCGGCAAATTCTTCCCGTACCTGTTCCTCACTGATGCAGTTCCCCTGTTCTCCGGCAAGCCGGCGTACCTTCTCCAGACTCTGTGCAAATACTCTCTCTTCAGATATCATGTTCTTCCATTCTCCTGTTCCCGTGATATGGCATACTCTGTCCTATTATGAATCACCCAAAGGGCATTACGTTTCAGACAGATCATCGACCTGTTACCGCCTATTTCACGTGCGTGTGGGTAAACAGGTGCTGCTGACAGTACTCATAATTCCCGTTACATTTGGAGCAGAAACGAAATTCCAGGGTCGGATCATCATCCGTCTGACCGCAAATGGCACATTTATGCTTCGTCACCCTGGAATTGCGCCTGATATCCTGCCGAAATTCCACCCTGCGCTTCATCTGCTTCGGCGTCATATGAATATGGCTCCTTGACGTGACAAAGAAAATCAGGAAATTCAGCAGGGAAGAAGCAATGGCAATTCTGATGACAAGACTTCCGGAGAACAGAAAGTCATACGCCAGTACCAGTCCATATAAAATTCCCAGCCATTTCACTTTTACCGGAACCAGGAACATCAGCAGAACCTGCACATCCGGGAAAGTAGCCGCAAAGGCAAGGAATATAGACATATTAATATAATATGTGCTGAAAAACTGGGAAGCCACATTTGAATTGTTATAAATGCCGATTCCTCTGCTCCCCAGGAAATATTGTATTCCCAGCCAGATAAAGCTGCCCAGTACAGTGAACAGCATGCCGGACAGCAGATAGACATTATATCGGTAGGTTCCCCAGGTATGTTCCAGACTGGTTCCTATATTATAGTAGAACAGAAGCATGATGATGGTAAAAATGTCCAGAGAAGACGGCGGTATAATCACCCAGGTAAAGATTCTCCAGACCTGTCCGTGCAGTATGGCATAGGGATTCAATGTGAGATACATGAGAAAATCGGCATTAATCAGGTCAATCACATAACCCACCACATAGCATAGAATCAATATCAGCGATATATTCTGAATCGCATATTTTCCAAACCTTTTTTCGAAATTACTCATTTTGTTCAGTCCTCCATCTGTTTTGTCCCGCATATATTTTATCATCCCCGTTTCCATAAGTAAACCAGACTTTTCCTTATTTTATATAAAAATCAGTTTTTTTATAAACTTTTCACAGCTTTTACTATTTGCATTTTGCCTTCCTGTGTACTATAATGTCTTAAGTTGTCATGAATTGTTTTAAACCTTTAGAAAGGATGATCTGAATGGACTTCACAAACAAAACTGCAGTTTCTGACGATGCCAGTCTTGGCGATGCCAGTCTTGGCATTGATATCGGTTCCACCACAGTCAAAATTGCAATTCTGGACGAAGAACATAATATACTGTTTTGTGACTACAAACGTCACTATGCCAATATCCGGGAGACGCTCTCCCAGCTTTTGGAGAAAGCATACCATCAGCTGGGAAATTGCACCTTACATCCCATGATTACAGGTTCCGGAGGTCTGACTCTGGCCAACTGTCTCAAGGTTCCATTTATACAGGAAGTCATATCTGTGGCCTCCGCCCTGCAGGAGATGGCCCCCAAAACTGACGTTGCCATCGAGCTGGGCGGCGAAGATGCCAAAATTATTTATTTTGAAGGCGGTAATGTAGAACAGCGTATGAACGGTATCTGTGCCGGCGGCACAGGCTCTTTCATTGACCAGATGGCCGCTCTGATTCAGACGGATGCCTCCGGATTAAACGAATATGCCAAAAGTTATCAATCTCTGTACACTATCGCTGCCCGGTGCGGCGTTTTCGCCAAAACGGATATTCAGCCGCTTATCAACGAAGGTGCCACCAAAGAAGACCTTGCCGCCTCCATTTTTCAGGCTGTGGTCAATCAGACCATCTCCGGTTTGGCCTGCGGCAAGCCCATTCGCGGGCATGTGGCCTTTCTGGGGGGGCCTCTGCACTTTTTGTCGGAATTAAAAGCCGCATTTATCAGAACGCTGAAGCTGGATGACGAGCATGTGATTGATACGGCAAATTCCCATCTTTTCGCCGCCATTGGTTCCGCGCTGAACGCCGCGGCTGATGTCTTCTGTACTATGGAAGAAATGCTCCGCAGACTGTCCTCAGAGATTAAAATGGAATTCGAAGTGGAACGTATGGAACCACTGTTTGCCTGTGAGGCAGATTATGATGCTTTTAAAGAACGGCACCGTCACAGTCAGGTGAACACGGCGGAGCTTTCCTCTTATCACGGAAACGCCTTCCTGGGCATTGACGCCGGTTCCACCACTACTAAAATAGCACTTGTGGGAGAAGACGGTTCCCTCCTGTATTCCTTTTACGCAGGCAATGACGGAAGTCCGTTAAAGACCGCAATCCGCTCCTTAAAGGAAATCCACGAACAGCTGCCGGAGGATGTACATATTGTCCGTTCCTGTTCCACCGGATACGGGGAAGCCCTGATGAAGGCAGCCTTCCTGCTGGACGACGGTGAAGTGGAGACAGTGGCCCATTATTATGCCGCCGCATTCTTCAATCCGGAAGTGGATTGCATCCTTGACATCGGCGGACAGGATATGAAATGTATCAAAATCAAAGACCATACGGTAGACAGTGTGCTGTTAAATGAGGCATGTTCCTCCGGATGTGGTTCTTTTATCGAGACATTTGCGAAATCTCTGAACTACAGTGTGGAAGATTTTGCAGATGCGGCCATTTTTGCTCCCCATCCCATTGATCTGGGCACACGCTGCACCGTGTTCATGAACTCAAGGGTAAAGCAGGCCCAGAAAGAAGGCGCCAGCGTCGCGGATATTTCCGCCGGCCTTGCCTACTCGGTCATCAAAAATGCTCTGTTTAAAGTAATCAAGGTATCCGATGCCTCCGAGCTGGGAAAGGAAATCGTAGTTCAGGGCGGTACCTTTTATAACGATGCCGTCCTGCGAAGCTTTGAGAAAATCGCCGGCTGTCAGGCAATCCGTCCCGATATCGCCGGTATCATGGGTGCCTTCGGCGCAGCTCTCATCGCCAGAGAGCGCTTTTACAATGGTTATGAAACTACAATGCTCTCCTATGAAAAGCTCTGCGCCCTGAAGTATGAGACCAGTATGGCCAAATGCCGCGGCTGTACCAACAGCTGCAGACTCACCATCAACAAATTCTCCGGCGGACGCCAGTATATCTCCGGTAACCGCTGCGAACGGGGTATCGGCGGGCAGAAAAATGCTCACAATGTCCCTAACCTTTATGAATATAAGCTGAAACGCCTCTTCTCCTATCCCTCTCTGGATGCAGATAAGGCTGTCCGGGGTGTGGTGGGAATTCCGAGAGTTCTGAACATGTATGAAAATTATCCTTTCTGGCATACATTCTTTACCAGATTGGGGTATCGTGTGATACTCTCCCCCATTTCCACACGACAGATATACGAGCTGGGCATAGAATCCATTCCCAGCGAATCTGAATGTTATCCTGCCAAACTGGCACACGGACATGTGGAATGGCTGATCAGACAGAATGTGGACTTTGTATTTT
The DNA here is from genome assembly GCA_910588225.1 of uncultured Acetatifactor sp. Taxonomy (GTDB): domain Bacteria; phylum Bacillota; class Clostridia; order Lachnospirales; family Lachnospiraceae; genus Acetatifactor. The sequence continues at coordinate 21,573 of CAJUQT010000003.1, read as the reverse complement.
ATCCTGCTCTTTTTTATGAAAGAGATGAAGTGGAGGGGGCAAGCAACCATTACAATTGTCCCATTGTCACCTCCTATTCTGAGAATATTAAAAACAATATGGAAGAAATCAGCAGCGGAAAGACGAAACTGCGCAATCCTTTTCTGTCCTTCCGGGATCTGGAGACAGTGACCAGCGCTCTGACAGAAGAATTCTGCGAGCTGCCTGAAGCAGAGATCCGGACGGCAGCAGCGGCAGGCTGGGAGGAACTGGCAAAAGTCCGAAAAGACATAAAAATAAAAGGCGAAGAAGTTCTCGCCTGGCTTAAAGAAACCGGAAAGCACGGCATCGTTCTGGCAGGCCGTCCCTACCACATAGACCCGGAAATCAACCACGGCATCCCCGAGCTGATTACCTCCTTTGACATGGCAGTGCTGACGGAAGATTCCATCTCTCACCTGGGCTGCCCGGACAGACCGCTTATTGTCTCCGACCAGTGGATGTATCATTCCCGGCTCTATGCCGCTGCAAGCTATGTGAGACAGCAGGAGAATCTGGATTTGATCCAGCTGAATTCTTTTGGCTGCGGCCTGGACGCAGTTACCACCGATCAGGTGAATGACATTTTATCCGGTTCCGGGAAAATTTATACCTGCCTGAAAATCGATGAGGTGAACAATCTGGGAGCCGCCAGAATCCGAATCCGCTCTCTGCTGTCCGCCATCCGGGTGCGGGAAAAAGCGCAAAAGCACCCTGTCTGCTGTTCCACAGCTTCGGAGAAAGTTCCTTTTACAGAGGAAATGCGGGAAAATTATACCATCATCTGCCCGCAGATGTCGCCTGTTCATTTTGAAATCATAGAACCGGCCTTTCGCTCCCGTGGATATAATTTTGTAATATTAGGCAATGACAATCGGCATTCCGTAGATGTCGGATTGAAATATGTCAATAACGATGCCTGCTACCCTTCCCTTCTCGTGGTAGGACAGCTTATGGAAGCTCTGCTGTCCGGAAAATATGACCTGAACAGAACTGCAATCGCCATGACCCAGACAGGAGGCGGATGCCGCGCTACCAATTATGTAGGATTTATCCGCCGGGCACTGAAAAAGGCCGGCATGGAGCAGATCCCTGTTATCTCTCTGAATCTGGCCGGACTCGAAAGTAACCCGGGATTCCATCTGAGCGCCTCCCTGTTGATTCGGGTGGCCATGGCCGCGGAATTCGGCGATATTTTCATGCGCTGTGTCTATCGGATGCGTCCTTATGAAGCCGCACCGGGCAGCGTGAATGCCGTACACAGAAAATGGGTGAACGAAGCTCAGAAATTTGTCTCTGCGAAGCATATCAGCCTGCAGAAGTTCCGGAAACTGTGCAGAGAAATTATCCGGGATTTTGACCGGATTCCGATACTGAATGTGAAAAAGCCCCGGGTGGGAATTGTGGGAGAAATCCTGGTGAAATTCTCTCCTGCAGGGAATAATCATCTGGTAGAATTGCTGGAATCGGAAGGTGCAGAGGCAGTGGTACCCGATTTGATGGATTTCATGCTGTACTGTTTTTATAATCAGATTTACAAAGCAGATAAGCTGGGCATGAGCAAAAAAGCGGCCCGCATCTCCTCCCTGGGAATCTGGGCTATTGAGCACCTCCTCCGGGGAACCATGACAAAAGAATTTAAGAAATCCGTGCACTTTACCCCGCCGGTCCCCATCAGAGAAATCGCATCCTTTGCGGAACCCATTGTCTCCATCGGCAATCAGACCGGGGAAGGCTGGTTCCTGACCGGTGAAATGGTGGAATTGATTCAGGAAGGAGTACCGAATATCGTCTGCGCACAGCCCTTCGGATGCCTGCCCAATCATGTGGTGGGAAAAGGTGTCATCAAGGCTCTGCGGAAAGCCTATCCTGCTTCCAACATTGTGGCTATCGATTATGATCCCGGCGCCAGTGAGGTCAATCAGCTGAACCGCATCAAGCTGATGCTGTCCACCGCACAGAAAAATCTGTCCGAATAATAAACATTCTCAACATCTTATATCAAATCGAGTAGGGAAGATTTCTCCCTACTCGCCGCACACCCCACATATTGCTTTGGCACAAACTTCCATGCATAGATCCGCGCATGGAAAAAAGAGCTGTATTTATCTCATCTCCACAGTCTTCTCATAAGCGGCAATCACCGCATTCATAACTGCACCTCGGAAACCAGACTCCTCCAGCTTTCGCACTCCCTGAATGGTAGCACCGCCAGGAGAGCAGACCGCGTCCTTCAGCACACCGGGATGCTGCCCGGATTCCAGTGCCAGCCTTGCGGCGCCTGCCATCATCTGGGCAGCAAATTTCAGCGCCTGGGCCCGGGGCAGCCCGCAGGCTACGCCGCCGTCCGCCATAGCCTCCAGAAAAAGATCCGCAAAGGCAGGGCCACAGCCTGCCACGGCGGATCCCGCATCTATTCCCTTTTCCTCAATATCGGAAAACCGACCTGCTTCACCACAGACATCCAGGAAAAGAGCTCTGCTCTCTTCCGCCACATTCCCGCTGCAGGTATACAGCACCATTCCTTCTCCCACAGAAACGGGAGTATTTGGCATAATCCGGATAACGGGATATTTTTTTCCACCTGCCATTTCCCGGATTCTGTCAATGGTCAGCCCCGCGGCCATTGTCACCAGCACAAAGAAAGTTCTTCGCTGCGCCAATACGGGGGCAATCTCTCTCAGCATCTCTTCCATCATCTGCGGCTTCACCCCAAGGAAGATATAATCTGCCTGTTCGGCCACTTCTCCGCTGCCAACCGCCTTCGCCCCCAACTCCCCTGCCAGCAGACAGGCTTTCTCGGGAGAACGGTTAGCCAGCAGAATCTGACCACCCTCCAGCCTGCGGCGAGCCGCTTTTGCCAGCGCTCCTCCCATATTACCAGTGCCGATAAATCCTAAAATAACATCTTTCTTTTCCATTTTAACACTCCCACGCTTATCTGAACTACCAAAACTTATCTTATTATCCAAAGCTTTGGCTCCGTCCTTATCCGGCTCGTCTCATTCTGCTATTCTCCGGCTGCTTTCCAGCCTCCTATCTGACCTGACCCTCGCCGTATATCACATACTTGCTGCTGGTCAGCTCCTCCAGACCCATGGGGCCTCTGGCGTGCATCTTCTGGGTGGAGATGCCGATTTCCGCACCCAGTCCAAATTCTCCGCCGTCTGTGAACCTTGTGGATGCGTTGACATATACGGCCGCAGCGTCCACCGCGTCCAGAAACCGCTGTGCTTTAAAATAATTCCCGGTGACAATGCTCTCCGAGTGTCCTGTTCCATGCGCATTGATAAAAGCAATGGCCTCCTCCAGCTCATCCACCGTGCGAACCGCCAGAATATAATCGTCATATTCCGTATCCCAGTCGCTCTCCGAGGCAGGCCGGGCAGAATCTCCCAGCAGCTTCTGCGCCCTGGCGTCCGCCCGCAGTTCCACATTTTTCTCCTGCAGCAAAGGCAACGCCTTTTTCCAGAAAGCTCCCGCCACATCCGCCTGCACCAGAACACATTCCACGGCATTGCAAACCGACGGCCTGGAACATTTTGCATTATAGAGAATCTCTGCGGCCATATCCAAATCCGCTTCCTTGTCCACATAGATATGACAGATTCCCTCACCGGTACGGATAACCGGAACGCTTGCTTCCCTGGTTACCGTCCGTATCAATCCGGCTCCGCCCCGGGGAATCAGTACATCCACATAGCCATCCAGATGCATCAGTTCATTTGCCGTCTCACGGCTGGTATCCTGAACCAGAGAAATGCAGTCCTCCGGCAGCCCCACAGAAACCAATGCTTCCCGCATCAGTAACGTGACACAGCGGTTGGAATGAATGGCCTCCTTTCCGCCCCGCAGAATGCAGACATTGCCGGACTTCAGGCACAGAGCCGCCGCGTCAGCAGTTACATTGGGCCTTGCTTCGTAAATAATGGCAATCACACCCAGCGGTACCCTTCTGCGTCCTATAATCAGACCATTGGGCCGGGTCTCCATTTTATCCACATGGCCAATGGGGTCCGGAAGCGCAATGATCTGTCGAATTCCCTCCACAATTCCCGCAATTCTCTCCGGATTTAATGTCAGCCTGTCCAAAAGAGCAGACCGCATTCCGTTGGCCTGTGCCGCCGCCACATCCTGTGCATTGGCATCCAGCCATTCCTGCTGCCTCTCTCCCAATATATCCGCAATGGCCATCAATGCAGCGTTCTTTTTCATAGTTCCCGCCGTAGCCAGAGTATAAGATGCCTCTCTGGCCGCCTGTCCCTGCTGCTGTAATCGTGTCATATATTGCTTTCCTCCTGTTCCGTTTTCCCTCGAAGGTTATCTTCCCCGCAACCGCACTGATTCTCTTTCGCTCCCATCTCTCTGCCTGCCATACAGCCTCAGCTCTTCCGAATAGTATCCGCATCTTTCCGGACACTGCCTCACAACAGTTCAGTCCCCTGTCTGAACTATTGCATTTTCTTTCCTTCTCCAAATGCCAGAAAGCGGGTACCGATATCTTCTCCTTCCACGATTCCGTAAAGCTCTTCCATTCTGGAGCCGTTTGTAATTACCATATCACAGCCTGCCCCCATAGCAATGCCGGCTGCCGAAAGCTTTGTCGCCATCCCGCCGGTCCCCCGCCAGGTACCCGCCCCGCCTGCCATCTCCAAGATCTCCGGTGTCAGTTCCTCCACGCGATGAAGCAGCTTTGCCCCGGGATTTTCTTTCGGATCAGAATCATACAGGCCGTCAATATCACTGAGCAGCACCAGCAGCTCCGCCCGGCACAGCTTTGCCACAATGGCGGAGAGAGTATCATTATCGCCCAGAACCTTGTGACTCCCGGTCTCAATCTCGGCAGAAGAAACGGAATCGTTCTCGTTTACCACCGGAATCACCCCCATCTCCAAAAGGGTGGAAAAAGTCCTCCGCAGGTGCTCTTCTCTGACAGGAATTTCCACATCGTCTCCTGTCAGCAGAATCTGTGCCGCGGACTGATTATATTCCGCAAAAAACTGGTCAAAAATATGCATCATTCTGCACTGTCCCACGGCCGCTGCCGCCTGCTTCATCCGCAGTTCTTTCGGCCGCTCCTCCAGTCCCAGCCTGGATGTGCCCACCGCAATGGCACCGGAGAACACAAGAATGACCTCATGTCCGGCTCCCTTCAAATCAGCCAGAATTCTGGCCAGCTTCTCCATCTGCCGCAGATTGGGCGCGCCGGATTCATGTGTCAGGGTGGAGGTTCCCACCTTTACCACAATACGTTTTTTATCTTTCAAAATTTTCCTCCCCGGTTGTAAAATATGTAACGGTTTCAGTATATCACAGTTTATTTTCTTTTTAAACCTCTGTTTTATTTTAATTATCTCTTGTCATTCTCTCCTTTCTGTGCTATAATTTATTTTGTTGTGAGAGATTTTTCGTACAACAGTACACTATGGAGGCCGGCGTGTCGGAATGGCAGACGAGGCAGACTCAAAATCTGTTGTGGGCAACCACGTGCGGGTTCAAGTCCCGCTGCCGGCAGTATTTTTAATGGCAGAAAACCTTGTAAAATCACAATATCATTAACGGAAGGAATCTTTTACGTTTTAAATTGTAAAAGGTTCCTTTTTTCTGTATCTTTACGATATAATATGCACATACTCGTGGCAGAAAACGGCCGTATGGCCATCCATAAAACTCTCAAAAACTTACCTGTTGTGATATCAGTTTAATCCATCAGGATGAATTCCATGATTTTTGCAGAAGAGGTTTATTTGTGTTGCCTTCAAATATAGTGATAAAGAAAGGTTATATAACAAAAACATTCCCACAAGAAAATACAATGTTCATAGAACACTGATTCCTGTGGGAATGTTTCTGTCAAGGGCTGACAGGGGGAAAATCTGCTATTTCCCGACAGCCCCTTTTGATTTTGCGGATTTTTATCTGCAATCAGCAGATTTCCATCCTTATCAGAATGTGTGATCTTTATCGTACTCACTCACGGATGTTACATTGCCCTCTGCGTCATAGTATGTGGTCTTGATCCGGTTTCCATCGGCATCATACTCAGTCACGCCTGAGCTGACTAAATTTCCCTCTTCATCATACATGTAGGAAGTAGTTATTTTTCCATCCTTACCAAGCACACTTTCGAAAGTTTTATTGCCATTTGCATCATACATTGTATATCCCAGCTGGACTCCACTGCTGCCATATGTATGATCGGACCATCCGGTTAAATTCCCCTCTTCATCATATTCGTAGGAGATAACTACTCTGGACCGGTTTCCATCCTTACCGTAATCCTCACCATACACACATTCGCTGGTTTTATTACCCTTTTCATCATAATATGTACTCTTTTTCATGCGGGCACCGTCCATGTCATCCACCTCTCGTACGCTGCCATCATTACGGTAAGTTGTTATCCGGAACAACACCCCCCTGTCATCATATTCTTTTATATGCCATCCGCTGCCATCGGGGTTGTTTATCCGTTCTGTGTGTGCACCCGTCTGAGAAGTTCCCTGTGAAGCCTGTTCTTCGCCCTGCCTTCTATCGGCCTCCTCCGCCTCCTTTTCCGCGGAAACAATGCTCTCGTCTCTTCCTTCACGGTTCTCCGTCACCCCAAAGGTCTGATAATGCTGCCATAATTCCAGAACATTCTCTCCGAACGCTTCCTGAAGATCTGTATATCTTTCGGCATAATCGAGAGGACTGAAGCCTGTCCCGGAATCTCTTCTCTCCTTCGCTCCGAACGTCAGATAATGCTCCAGATAAGCATCCCAGTCATCTCCAAATGCGGCGTTCAGATCTTCATATGTGTTCCTGTACTTCACAATATCAATCATTCCATTCATATTTCTTGCTTCTTTCAGCCCATAGGTAATGAAATGAGTCCACAACGCCTCTCTGTCATAGCCGAAGGCTTCCTTTAAATCTTCATTGGAATCTGCATAATAATGCTCGTCAAAAACATCCTTCAGGGTCGCCGCACTGGTCTGAATACTGCCTCCATACAGCAGGCAGCCTGCAAGCCCCATTGCCGCAATACGTCTCACTCTCACTGCTACTTTCATACTACTGTTTCCTCCTGTCCGCCATGCCTGTGCGACACAACTGTTCTATGTAGGATTTCATTTTACCCCCCCAACATGTTTTGTCAACTGCATTTTCAGTATTTCGTTAAATCCGTACTCCCGATAAACATAAAATCCCCGCAATGCGGGGATTCTGTGAAACTATATATATTGCATCTCAATTCGGATATCATTTTCTCTCACTGCAACATCTGCCATGCTTCCCACCACCAAGGGCATCATGGGCGGCAGGTGTCCCAGGTCCACATCCATCACCACAGGCACATTTTTGCGGCCGGCCACTTCCAGCACGGCGTCATAAGCATTCAGATTCATCATCGTCTCCCCGTTTGCAGGCCTGCCGATCAGAAAACCTTTCACATATTTCAGCCAGCCGGCCTCCTCCATCTGCCACATGGCACGGCGGATGGCAAATACATTCAGATCGCAGGCTTCCAGGAACCAGATAATTCCGTCCCTCTGATACCGCTCTGCAAACTCTTCCACCCTGTCAAAACGGGTTCCCGTCAAATTTACCAGGCAGTCCAGACAGCCGCCCAGAAGCCGCCCTGTGAAGACAATTTCTTCCGCTGTCCGCTCTCTTCCATAAAAAGTCCGAATGGCTCTGGGCTCCGTCACATTGTAGGGCATCAGCGGATTCTCGGGACATTTCAGCGCTTCTTTTTCCCACAGGTCATAGCCTTCCACCACCTTGCGCTGCCCTCTCAGTATTTCGAAGGCATCTGACAAAGCTCTATGCCAGGGCTCCATGCCGAAACTGTTTGCACAGGGGCCGTAAATAGAAGCCGTATCCGCCAGCGTGGCCAGCAGAAAGGTGAGATTTGTATTGTCGGAATATCCCATAAACCACCTGGGCTCGACCTGCGCCAGCTTTTCAAAGTCCACAAAGGGCAGAATCTCACACATCAGCTCCCCGCCTCCGCAGGAAATCAGGCAGTCCGCTTCCCCGGACAGGAACATATCCATGACCTCCTGCCCGCACTTTTCCGGTGTATTACTGATGCCTACGCCTTCTCCCGCATAGCAGTTGGGGCCGATTATCTGCCGGTATCCCATACTCTCCCACTTCTCCGCCGCATGCCTGAATGCTGACAGATAGGGCTCTGTATTACAGCCAAAAGAAGGCGCCAGATAGCCGATGGTACCGCCCTCCGGCAAAAATCTCGGATATCTCATATACTTTCCTTTCCGCGATCTGTCAGTTTCCGACCGCAAGCTTCCACTTTACAGCAATTCAGACAAAATGCCCGATGTTGCTCCAGCTTTTCATTCCGGACAACTTCCTCGGACTTTATCTCCATCATGTCTTACTCCGGGAAACAGTCTGTTATAAACTTCAAAACCATCAAAGGTGGCAAAATAATCCCTCGGTGTCTCCGCACGGCGAATCAGCTCCACGCTGCCGTCCTCCCGCAGCAGAAGTTCCGCCGAACGCAGTTTTCCATTATAATTATACCCCATGGAAAATCCATGTGCACCTGTATCATGAATGGCAAGGTAATCTCCCACTTCCACTTCGGGAAGCATTCGGTCAATGGCAAATTTATCATTATTTTCACAGAGAGATCCCACCACGTCATACTGATGATCACAAAGCTTCTCTTCCTTTCCCAGCACGGTAATATGGTGATACGCCCCATACATGGCAGGCCGCATCAAATTTACCGCACAGGCGTCCACGCCCAGATATTCCTTGTGTGTATGCTTCTCATGAATGACTCTGGTAATCAGATGTCCGTAGGGGCCTGTCATAAATCGTCCAAGCTCCGTATAAACAGCCACATTTCCCATGCCCGCAGGCACAAGCAGTTCCTCATATACCTTTCTGACACCCTCGCCTATCACCTGGATATCATTGGCCTCCTGGTCTGGTTTATATGGAATCCCAATTCCGCCGGACAGATTGATAAACGCAATATGTGCTCCCGTATCCCGCTGCAGTTCCACCGCCAGCTCAAAAAGCTGTCTGGCCAGCGTGGGGTAATACTCATTGGAAACCGTATTGCTGGCCAAAAAGGCATGAATACCGAAATGCTCCACCCCCTTTGCCTTCAGAATCCGAAATCCTTCAAACATCTGCTCTCTGGTAAAACCGTATTTGGCGTCTCCCGGATTGTCCATAATCTCTGTTCCCATGGAAAAATAGCCGCCCGGATTGAAACGGCAGCTCAATGTCTTCGGCAGACGTCCCAACGTCTTTTCCAGGAATTCAATATGTGTGATGTCATCCAGATTGATGATGGCCCCAAGGGACGCCGCCAGCGAATACTCTTCTGCCGGCGTCTCGTTGGAGGAAAACATAATGTCCTCTCCCTGCACACCTGCAGCGTCACTGAGCATCAGCTCCGTATAAGAAGAGCAGTCACAGCCGCAGCCTTCTTCTTTTAATATTTCCAGCAAAAAAGGATTGGGAGTGGCCTTAACCGCAAAAAATTCCTTATAGCCCTGATTCCAGGAAAAAGCTTTTTTCAGTGCTCTGACATTCTCACGAATCCCCCTCTCATCATAAAGATGAAAGGGGGTTGGATATGCCTTTGTAATCTCTTCTATCTGTTCTCGTGTTACAAAAGGGTTCTTTTTCATTTTGTTATGGTATTCTCCTCGTTATAGTACTATACAGGCTGCTGTTTATAGTTCCGCTTTATAGATTCTCAATCTGCCAGTCGATAGGATCCAGTCCGTTCTCCTGCAGGAACTGATTGGTCTGGCTGAAAGGCCTGCTGCCAAAGAATCCGTTATGTGCCGACAGCGGACTTGGATGCGCCGCCTGCAGAATCAGATGCCTGGGATTATCCAGCATTTTCTTCTTCATCTGGGCAGGACGGCCCCACAGAATAAATACGATAGGTCTATCCTGCTTATTTAACGCCTTTATTGCCGCATCGGTAAATTCCTCCCAGCCCTTTCCTCTGTGAGAATTTGCCATATGAGCACGTACCGTCAGCACGGTATTCAGCATCAGAATTCCCTGTCTGGCCCATTTGACCAGGTAACCGTTATTGGGAATATAACAGCCCAGATCATCATGAAGCTCTTTATAGATATTCACAAGAGAGGGCGGAATCTTTACCTCCGGTTTCACAGAAAAGCACAGTCCGTGGGCCTGCCCCACATCATGGTACGGATCCTGCCCGATAATAACCACCTTCACCTGGCTCAGCGGCGTCAGGTGAAATGCGTTAAAAATATCATCTGCCGGAGGGAAAATCTGGGTTGTATTATACTCTGTTTTCACAAATTCATACAACTTCTTATAATATGGTTTCTGAAATTCTGCCCCAATCTCTGCCAGCCAGTCATTTTCAATCATTCCCATCTTCCTGTCCATCCTTTCTTATCCTTTGTTTTATAATTTCACGCAGGACGCTTACTGTGCTTCACTCACCGTAAAACTCAACCTCCGGACTCCAGTCCGTTTTCAAAGCGCTGACTTTTCTTATCCTACAGTCTGACGCTGACGCCCTTTTTTCTGAGATACGTTTTCAATGTCCGAATCTCCAGTTCCTTGTAATGAAAAAGAGAAGCCGCCAACACGGCCTCGGCGCCGGCAGCTGTCAAAGCCTCATAAAAATGCTCCGGCTTTCCTGCTCCGCCGGAAGCGATCACGGGAATACTCACTGCTCCTGCAACTGCAACCGTCAAATCCAGATCATATCCGTTCCTGGTACCGTCTCTGTCCATACTGGTTAGAAGGATTTCACCAGCCCCCAGCTGCTCCGCTTTCACGGCCCACTCCACCGCATCCATTCCCATATCCACACGCCCGCCGTTCTTATAAATACTCCAGCCGCTCCCGTCTGCACGCCGCTTCGCGTCAATTGCCACCACCACGCACTGACTTCCAAATTTCTCCGCCGCTTCCGATATCAGACCCGGATTCATAATTGCAGCAGAATTCACAGATATTTTATCTGCTCCCTCCCGCAGGATCTCTCTGAAATCCTCTACCGTACGAATGCCTCCTCCCACGGTAAACGGAATAAACAGTCTGGACGCCACCTCTCTGACCCATTCCAGCTGCGTGGTTCTGCTGTCCGAAGATGCTGTGATATCCAGAAATACCACTTCATCCGCTCCGGCCTGGGTATAAGCCGCCGCCACATCCGCCGGATCTCCCGCATCCCGCAGGTTCACAAAATTGATTCCTTTTACGACTCTCCCGTCCTTAATGTCCAGACAGGGAATGATTCTCTTCGTATGCATTCTTACCCCCGGTCTTCTTCCACAGTATACATACCAAATATCCTTTTTACTTATCTAAACTGCAGACATACACTTAAGCATTTTCCGTACTTGTCCCCTGCCCCCATATGTCATTCTTGTATATTCATTTACACTGCGAGGGCACCGCAATAAAATTACGAAGTATCTGCATCCCTGGATCAGCGCTTTTCTCCGGGTGAAACTGGCATGCAAACAGATTCCCTTTTTCCACTGAAGCATCCATATTTACACCATATTCCGTAGTTGCTGTCACAATATCCCGGTCTTCTGCCTGCAGATAATAGGAATGTACAAAATAAACATAAGCACTTTCCGCACCGATCCCCGTAAACAGGCGTCCCTTACGGGGAAAGTTCAGATTATTCCATCCGATATGCGGCACCTTCAGATGATTCGCAGAAGGAATCCTGACAATTCTCCCTTCCAGAAGATGAAGTCCCTCCACACCCGGACTTTCTTCACTGCTCTCAAATAAGAGCTGCAGCCCCAGACAAATTCCCAGAAAAGGAGTTCCCCTGTTCACACATTCTCTTATCACATCCACCAGTCCATAGGCACGCAGCTTCTCCATGGCATCTCCAAAGGAACCGACTCCCGGCAGGACTACTTTATCCGCGCGCAGCAATATTTCCGCGTCCCTGGAAACCACAACTTCCTGCTTCAGAAAATGCAGTGCTCTCTCCACGCTTTTTATATTTCCTGCGTCATAATCAATTATTCCGATCATAGTTCTCCTGACCCACTGTCTATAAAATCACCTGCCCCTATCCCCGATTCCTCAGGCAGCAAATCTGCTACTTCACCGGAAATATCACTTTCCTCCGGCTGTCCATCCAAAATTTCATCTGTCGGATTCTGCGGCAGCTGCACATCCGGCATCTTGTCCGCACCATATCCTCTGCCTTCCACTACGGCATAAATGGCTTTCGTATAGGTAATATTCCCATCTATAGCAGCAATTTCTTTGGCCTGCTCCTCCGTGACCCCGTATCTCTCATACAGAATATTTAAGATTCCGGTATAAATCTCATAAATTTCCGGTGCCGCGTTATTCTGCAGCGCGTATTCATACAGTGCCGGATAATCGTTTACAATCTGGATCAAACTGTCCAGTATCTCCGCGTCGGATCCCTCATTTGCAACCGCCAGATATTCCTGATATCTCATTCTCATATGAAGAATGCATTCCGACTTTCCGAGCATCGCCGCTTCCTCTTCATCCAGCTTCCTGCCAAACAGTTTCAGATAACAGGTCTGATAATCTCCCGCCTCGAAAGCCTCTTCCGCCTCACGCACTATAGTATAATCCACCGCCAGATTCACGAAAATGAAGACAACCGCACCAACAGTAGCTCCCAGTAAAAATATAGGAAGCATTTTCTTAAACGTAAGTCTCCTGCCCGGAAAATACTCCTCTGCTTCTTTGGGTTTCTTTACCTTTTTCGGTTTCGGAGGCTTTACTTTTTTGGGCTTTGGCTCCTTTTTCTTTTTCTCTTTTTTCTTTTTTGCCTTTGGAGGCTTTTTCGCTTTATCTTTTTTTTCTCGATCCAGCTCGTCAAGAATTTCCTGATTCTCCTCGGACATCTTGACATCTTCGTTTTCCGACTCCTCTTCTTCCTCCATCAGAAAGCTGACAAATTTCGACATCAGCCCTTTTTTCTTCCCTTCCTCCTTCTCCGGCTCCTCTTTGGACACATCGGGAAGATAATTGTCTATCTCATCCATGTCAAGCGCAATAATATCAGAAGCCGCATCCTTCAGCGAACCTGCCTGTTCCTCCGGATAGCTCCCTGTATCCTCATCAGACATCAGCGGCCTTCCAGCCGCACTATCCTCTTCCTCCTCAAGATGTTCTGCGCCGGATACAATGCTGTCAAGCAGGTCTTTATCCGTGAGCATATCGTATTCCTCTACGACATCCCCTTTCCTCTGCCCCGAAAACTCTTCCTGTTCCTGCGCGGCACCTTTGCCTTTCTTCTTCCTGCGTTTTTCTTCCTTTTTTGCTTTTGCCGCCTCTTTTGCAGCTTTTTTGGCAGCTGCTTTTTCTTCCTTCAGACGCTTTTTCTCCAAAGCTTTCATTTCTTTCCTGTTGACGGGGGCTTCCCCGGCCTCCGTTTCTCCCTTTTCAATATCCGCCAGCAATTTCTCCACCGGGCTTTCTTCATCCCGCATGTCGTCTGCCCGGCTGTCTATAGATTCGTTCCTGTCCGATTTCTTCAGCAGATCCTGTATCTCCCGCACCTCACTGTCACCGGCACTTTCCGGAATATCCAGCACATCGCCTGCCATATTCACTTCCGGCTCTACGGATTGATGCTCCCCGCCAGGTCCCTCAGCATTCTGCGCAGCAGACAGCCGCGCCGCAATATCCTCTTCCGACAGTCCGCTGACCATATCCAGATCAGCACTTTGACTGCTGTCTTCGGATAAATCCTCCAGAAAATCGGCCAGCCTCTCTCTCTCTTCGTCCGAATTCCCCTCCGGGACATCTGAAGCTTCCTCTTCCGGCAGTTCCTTTAAAAGCTTATCTAAATAATCCTCCTGCGAAGGCATACTTTCTCCTCCATTTCAGTTCCGCAGTCGTCTGTCCGCCGCCTGCTATCATTCTCTCCTTATATATTAACACAGCTGTGTCAGCCAATCAATCGCATTCTCAGCAATTCCACTTCCTTTTTCCGACAGCTCTTTTGTCAGATGATACAATCTTTCATTGACTCTGTAAAAATATGCCTTTTTATTGAAAAATGCAGCCTTTTCAAAGGGCCATCGAATTACTGTGGGAAAATTCAATCCAACCCCCAGCTCCAGTATCATCAGTCTGCGGTTCAATGTCCCCTGCAGCCATTTCATGTAACGCTGCCACTGCTCCAGATATCCCTTTTCATTATAATTTTCCGCGTATACGGTATTCAGGATAAAAGGAGCGCCGCATCCCTGACATTCCCCCGTCAGAAAAGGTACCTCTCCCGAAAAATTTCCTTCCCACAGCTCTCTGAAAAATTTCCGCAGTATGCTCTTGTCTTCCTCAGTCACCTGAATCGGCGTCTCCCCACAACCTTTCGTGCACTGCTTTTTCATGATAGAACCGCATGGCATTACCACTCTGCTGTCCGTCTGAGATGCGCTTTCCTCCCTATGAAAAAAGCGCGGGATCCCACTGTTCGTCGATACGGAAACGCAGAAATAATTCTTCCCCTCCAGAAGACCGGCTGCCTTCTCGATTGCGGCCAATACTGTTCTGTCCCCTGTCTCCTCACTGCAAAACTCATTCCACGCCGGAAGCAGCCAGGCGGCACCGGCTCTGTTCAGAATTTCGATTCCATTTCGGTATGTATCGTTTTGGCAGAGACATCTTGTATTGTCAAAGTCTTCTCCCAGTCCTACCAGAATCATGTCGGACTGTTCCAGCTTTTCCAGAATATTTTCCCTTTCCATATCCAATTCATCCACACCCATTTCCTTACATTCTTTTCTTCCTGCTCACCATGCGGCCCGCAGCTTAACAGCAAACTTCCATATACGGTCCCGCGCACAGAGAAAAAGCCGGGATATTTTCTCCCAGCTTTTAAGACCTTTACATATTCAAATGTCTTTCCGCAACAAGCTGATCTATTATTTTTACCAGATTTCCGATTTCAGGCTTGGATAACTGTGCATCTGCCCCCAGTGATTCTCCTTTTCTTCTCATCTCGTCATTTACAAGAGAGGAGAACAGAACCACAGGAATGTGGGCTGTAGCTTCATCCGACTTAATCAGCTTGGTGAGTCTGTGCCCATCCATCTCCGGCATCTCTATATCGGAAATAACCAGCCGCACATGATCGTGCAGAGTACCATAGGATTTACACCTGCTGATAATATCATACGCCTGCTTTCCATTCTCTGTATGTGTCAGATTCTCATAGCCCGCTTTCTTCAGGCAGTCCACAATCAGCTTATTCAAAAGCGCCGAATCCTCCGCAATCAGAATAGGTACCTGACTTCTATGCCGTTCTCCCAAATCGTTGATATCAGAAACCTTCAGCCCCGTCTCCGGATTGATATCAGTGACAATCTTCTCAAAATCCAGAATGATAATCAGTCTGTCTTCCTTCTTGACAATGCCAATGGCTACCCCCTCTTCCGCACTGGAAATAGTAACCTCCGGCTTAATGATTTCAGTCCATGATACAGTGTGGATCCCCAGTACATTATCTACATGAAAAGCAATATCAAGCTTATTAAAATTAGTGATAATGAACAATCCCTTCGGGTCAGACTGGCCGCGGCCAAGACAGTTTTTCAGATCGATTGCGGTAATCATCACGTCCCTGGGCATGAAAACACCCTCTATGCTGGGATGTGCATTCGGGACAGGAGTCACCGGCACGTATTTTGTGATCTCCCTGATCTTTGCCACATTGATGCCATAGCAATTATCCCCCAGTTGAAATTCCAAAATCATTAATTCATTGGTCCCGTTTTCCAACAAAATTTTACTATCCATCTCTAACCATATCCTTTCCTGCCCGGAACCTTTCCAAGTAGAAACAGTTCCCCGCCATTCAGAGCAAATTGAAAAACTCTGTACGCCTATTCTAACATACTTGAAAGAAAAATGAAACTATAATCTTCAAATCTTGTCAAATATTCTCGTTCTGAATGGTCTCGATAATGTTTTTCCGGTTTATCTTTCCCATGGAATAATGCATAATGACATACAACAGCACAATCACCGCCCCAACGGAGACAGCCGTTCCTGTCCAGGGGAAGTGAAATCCCCCCGTGACAATGCCTCTGCCGAAGGCCTGATGAAAGCAGACAGACAGCAGAATCCCAAATGGAATTCCGATGAAAAGAGATTTTCCTCCATAGAACACTCCTTCCAGCCAGATCATGCGCCTGAATTCCCGTCCGGTCATTCCCATAGATTTCAGCATGGCAAACTCCGGTGCCCGCAATTCCATATTGGTGGTTATGGTATTAAAAATATTGGTAATCCCGATAAGCGCTACCACCGTGATAAAGCCATACAGGAAAATCGTTACCGCAAGATGCATACTCCGGTCCGCTCTGTACTGTTGCTCATAATTTGTGAGGGTATAATGCTGCAGCTTCATATCCCGCACGCTCTCTTCCACCTGGTATGCGTCATCGCATTTGATACAGATTTCAATATTATCATATCTGTCAAGCTGTGTCTGCGCATCCATCCACTGATCGCTGACAATCAATACAATGTTATTAATGGTTCTGTTAGCCTGATACAGAATTTTTTCGTCTGTCTGTGTCAGCACTTCTATGGCCACCTCTCCCTTCTGGCCGGCTCCCCGGATGATATCTCCCTTCCGGAATTCGGCAATCTTCCCTTCCTCCACATATCGTATACCGTCTTCATCCTGCATTTGCTCATAATATTCTGCCACAACGATTGCCTTATCTCTTGCCTCATCCACAGAAACTCCGATTCTGTGGCAATATCGCTTATAAGCCTCCTCCCCCAGAGACCATACAACTATCGGCTCACTTTCTTTTTCTTCATTGAAAGCTTTCCGGTTCAAGTATTCTTTCGTATATGCGATGTTCCCGGGCTGTGTCTGAAAATGTGCTACTCTCACAATCTCGGCCTCCTGCACACCATCCACTTTTGTGACAGCCAGCGCTTCGTCATAGAATTTCCAGTCATAAATGCTGATCCTCAGCTGATAGGTCATATTTTCATAATAAATATCAGAAGCATGCCCCATCAGTTCCACAAAGGTGGACATGCCGATAAAAACAGCCACACTGATCACAATGGAGATTACAGTAGTACGGTATTTGACCCTGGCTCGCTTCAGGTTTCTATATGCAATCTTGCCGCCGACACCGAACGTTTCCCCGATAATCTTCGGGCAGCGCATCTCACTTCTGCGTATCTTCACCGTGTCATTGGCCCGTATGGCACTGACAAGGGAGATTTTTCCAGCTCTCTTGGCGGATCTGAACGCAGAGAAAAATATGGTGGCCGCTGACAGCACGACAGCCAGCAAAGTCATGGACCAGGAGAAACCAAATACCAGTGGAAAGCCCAATGCGTCCTCCACAAGTCCCCCCACTGCCTTCACAAGAATTGCCGCCGCGGCAATCCCGCTCAGCACGCCCAGCGGAATACCCACAATTCCCAGAAAACACGCCTCATAATAGACAATTTTCCGCCTCTGCCCCGAAGTAGTCCCCACGGAAGCAAGCCTGCCGTAAAGCTTTGTCTTCTCTGTCAAAGAGATGGTAAAGCTGTTATGAATGCAGAACACACTTGTAATAATGATAATTACAACGGCAATTGCCGACATTCCGTATAACAGATTCATGGTGCTGGAAGAAAAAGTCAGAAGCTCCCATTTCAGCAGCCAGTAATTTTCAAATACGCGCCTTGCAACCCTTTGAATCTGCAGAATTTCCTCTTCTGTGCACAATTCCGTTCTTCCGTTATAATAGTTCTGATAAAGCTCCTCTGAGACGCCAAGGATTCCCGCTGTCACCTGGTCTGCCTGCTTCAGACCCTTTTTTGTATAAGTTGCATATACATTCAGCGCTTTTCCTCTCTCCGTTTCCTCCAGACGGGTAAATACAGAATAACCCGGTGCAATTCTGGGCTCCACCTCCGTATTGGGCCGTTCCACGATGCCGACTATTGTATAAGTCTGCTCTCTGACATTCTCCAGCCCTTCCTCTTCCTTCAAGTAAGGAGTATCCTGCGGCACTCTGTATCCTTCCGACATTCTGTCCCCTATGGAAAGGTTCAGAACGTCTCCCACTTCCAGCTCTACCATACCATTGCTGCGGATATGCCTTCCGATTACAATCTCTGAAGCGTTCTCCGGCATTCTTCCCTCTATAAGCTGCAATGCCAGCGCGCCCTCCGCCGTCTCGTCTATGGCAGACAGATAAAGGTAAGGCTTATCGGGGTTCTGGCTCCCTTCCAGCACTGCATATCCGATTTCTTCTGTCAGTCCGTATTTCCGGATATACTGATTGTTGGGAAAATATTTCAGATATTCCTGCGGCACTTCCTGAAAGCAATAATGAAAATCTCCGTTCTGCAGCCGTTCATAGGCTATCATACTTGCCCGAAAGCTTACCACCATACAGGCCACTGCCGTTATCAGTGCGGCCGCCATGACAATGCCCACAATCGTCACAGCAGTGCGTTTCCGATTCTCTCTCAGTGAACGGCAGCAACATTGTTTCAGCACATTTTCTTTGCTTCTCATGCTTCCGCTCCTCTCCGTCCCCCGGACACATACCCGTCCTCAATACGCAGAATCCGGTCTGCCTGTTTTGCCAGTTCCGGGTTATGGGTAATCATAATCACCGTCTGCCGATATCTTCGGTTTGATACCTTTAAAAGCTCCATGATTTCATTGCCCGCCCGAGTGTCCAGATTCCCGGTAGGCTCATCCGCCAGAAGGATAGCCGGTCTGGTAATCAAAGCTCTGCCAATGGCCACGCGTTGCTGCTGACCGCCGGAAAGTTCATTGGGAAGGTGATTCAGCCTCTCTCTTAATCCCAGAAGTCCCGCCAGATCCTGAACCATCTCCGAATCAGGCTTTCTTCCATCCAGTTCACATGGCAGAGTCAGATTTTCCTCCACCGTCAGTACAGGAATCAGATTATAAAACTGATAAATCAAACCCACCTGCCTTCTTCGGAACACGGCAAGCTTATCGTCATTCATTCTGTAAATGTCATTGTCTTCTATCAACACTCTTCCGGAAGTAGGTCTGTCCACTCCCCCCAGCATATGCATCAGAGTGGATTTCCCACTGCCTGAGCTTCCCACAATTGCCACAAACTCTCCCTGATCCACAGAAATGCAGGCATCATTTACCGCAATGACCTCATTATTCCCCTTTCCATACCGTTTAAATAAGTGTTCTGTTCTCAGAATTTCCAGAGAATTGCTCCGCTCCATTCTTCTCCCTTCCTTTCTCCTGTCACGAAATCAGATCTGTCCTTTTATAGATTTCCAACCGCCGTGATTCATGCCATTTTTGTCATAGTACAGTTTGACGGCCGCTTTCATAAATTCAGTATAAAAAATTTAAATGACATTTCCGTGACATTTTAAAAGAATTCTGGATTAACACTTCATAAATCTAAGTGTAAAAGTGGTTCCATGATTTGGACAGGAATCTACTAAAATACTTCCGTACTCTTTTTCCACAATCTCCTTCGCCAGCGCCAGTCCAATCCCCACACTGTCTTCTCTCATAGAACTTCCGTTATAAAAACGTTGAAAAAGCTTCTTCCTTTCTTCTTCTGTAATTCCCTTTCCATAATCCCTGACTGATATCTGCGTGTAAATTTCATTTTCCTCCCCTGTTATTTCCACCCTGCCGCCCACAGGACTATGCTCCAGTGCATTTTTGACAATATTCATCACTGCTTCAGACATCCATTTTCTGTCTGCCATAAACTGTGCCTCCTGAGGAATATTTACCGATATGGTAAGATTTTTCCACTCTGTTGCAAGCTCCAGCCGCTCAATCACCTCATCCACCAATTCCTTTACGCCAAGTTTTGTATTCTCAAGTTCCACAACTTCGGCGTCCAGTCTGGCCATTTTTAACATTACGGTAATCAGCCAGGACATACCCGTAATCTGACGGGTAATCTCCGACAGAAAATGCTGTCTCGTCTTTCTATCCATATCCGGATTATCAGACAGATTATCTGCAAGAACTGTCGCCGAAGTAAGCGGCGTTTTAAGCTGATGGGATATGTTCACCATAGTATCCGCCAGCACCTGCTTCTGGCTGACAGCCTCTTTCGCCTGTTCTTTCAGTAAAACGGTCAGCTTATATATCTCGTTGCGGAGTCCGCTCAACTCGTCATCCGCATTATTATCCATCTCCAGTTCATAGCCGTCCCTATTCAGCGCAATCATATAGTCTGTCAAATGAGCAATTTCCTGCTGACGTTTCCTGAGATACAGCAAAATGAATGCACCAACCGTCAGACAGACCAAAATCAAAATGCCATTTGCCCAGATAGTCATAAAAAGGAAGTGCCTCTCCTGTGCTGCAAAAGAAGAGGCACCATAGTCCTCATAGACGCCATATCGAGCAAGAATATCCGCTCCATAATTTCTATTCCCGGGTTCATTCAGAACCGCTATCACTTCTTCCTCTTTTATGTCAGGATATGCCTGCATCACATTTCCGAACAGGACAGCCAGCATCTCATTATATTCGGTTCTTACACTGGCAGCATACCTTCCCACACAGAAATTGACGAAAAAGCAACTGAATAAAAATACTGCACTGGCGGCCATGGCCATTCTTCTTAATTCTCTGTTCCAGATTATTTTCATTCCTGCTTCGTCCCTGCCCTTTCCTGTTTCACATTATCTTTCCAGCCTGTATCCCATTCCCCGCACTGTCCTGATAGTCTGGCCGCGGGTGTCTCCCAGTTTCTCCCGAAGTCTCTTCATTGTAACCGACAGGGTATTATCATTTACAAAATTGCCTGATACATCCCATATGTCAGCTAAAATTTCATCCCTGGTAAAAAGCTTTCCCGGACAGGACATCATATTGTAAAGAATTTTATATTCCAGTTTTGTCAGCGATATTTCTCTATCATTACGACGCACCTTCCCTGTCTCCGGATTCAGAAAAATGTCTCTGCAGGAAAGAATTCTGTTTCCCTTCCCATTTCTGCTCAATACTTTCTTAATCCGTGATACCAGCTCTCTGTTACGAAAAGGTTTTATCACATAATCCTCCGCACCTATATCCAGTCCCCGCACCACATCGTCCTCCTCGTCTCTGGCTGTCAGAAAAATTACAGGAATCTGCCATTCCTGCCTGATTCGTCTGCACAGCGCAAGTCCATTCCCGTCCGGAAGTCCAATGTCAAGCAGCACAAGTTCACAATTTTCCCTGTTTAACATTTCCGAAGCCTGCATCACCGTTCTGGCAGTCAAAACCTGATATCCTTCCTGAGAAAGTAAATACTCCAGTCCCATAATGATTGCCTCATTATCTTCCACCAGCATAATACCCATGCTTTTATCCCTACCTTTCCGCAGTCTTCCGAATAAACAGTTATCTTTCATAATATAAAAAAGAGTAGAAAATCTACTCTTTTTACAGTCTTTCATAAAATCTAATACAATTTATCATACAAACTTTCATAAAATCTAATACAATTTATCATACAAATAATATTATACCTTCAAAACCGAACACTGTATCCAAACTCACAAAACATCTCTCTTACCTTCCTGGTT
>CAJUQT010000002.1:21310-153625 GCA_910588225.1 uncultured Acetatifactor sp. | reverse complement strand
TCAGGACCATAAAGGTCCTTGCAGGAGGCATCGCCCTTTGTGAACGAAACGCGAATTCCCCTGATAAAGCAACCTGAATTTCCATCTCCATACAACAACAGGCGGCATAGCCCTTCAGCCATGCCGCCCTGTAAACCGTGAATTTCCATTATAAATACTTCTTCAATGTCTCAGCCTTATCTACAGCCTCCCAGGGAAGGGACACATCATCCCGTCCAAAGTGACCATAAGCCGCCGTCGCCCTGTAAATAGGTCTGCGCAGATCAAGCATCTTGATAATGCCCGCAGGACGCAGATCAAAGTTCTCCCGGACAATTTTCACCAGCTTCTCATTGCTCAGCTTGCCTGTGCCAAAGGTATCCACCATGACAGATGTGGGCTGCGCAACGCCGATAGCATAGGAGAGCTGAATTTCGCATTTTTCGGCCAGACCGGCAGCCACAATATTTTTAGCCACATAGCGGGCCGCATAAGCGGCGCTTCTGTCTACCTTCGTACAGTCCTTACCGGAAAAAGCACCGCCGCCGTGACGGGCATATCCGCCATATGTATCCACGATAATCTTGCGGCCGGTGAGTCCCGCATCTCCCTGAGGACCGCCGATGACAAAACGGCCGGTGGGATTGATAAAGAATTTCGTATCCTCGTCCACCATCTCCTTCGGAAGAACAGGATCAAATACATATTTTCTGATGTCCGCATGAATCTGCTCCTGGGTCACATTCTCGTCATGCTGAGTAGAGAGAACCACTGCCTCCAGACGTAAGGGCTTGCCGTTCTCGTCGTATTCCACGGACACCTGACTCTTGCCGTCGGGCCGCAGATAGGAAAGGGTACCCTCCTTGCGGACCTTTGCCAGCTGTCTGGCCAGTCTGTGTGCCAGTGAAATGGGATAAGGCATCAGTTCCGGCGTCTCATTGGTAGCATAACCAAACATCATCCCCTGGTCACCTGCCCCGATGGCTTCCAGCTGTTCATCACTCATACCGGCCTCTCTGGCCTCCAGAGCTTTATCCACGCCCATGGCAATATCGGGAGACTGCTTATCCAGCGCCACCATCACAGCACAGATATTGCCGTCAAAGCCTGTTTTGGCATCGTTATAGCCAATTTCATTAACGGTTTTACGTACAATTCCGGGAATATCCAGATTTGCAGTGGTGGTAATCTCACCTGTCACCAGAATGAAGCCGGTACAGCTGGCCGTCTCACAGGCCACGCGGCTCATGGGATCCTGCTCCATGCAGGCATCCAGAATGGCATCTGACACAGCGTCGCAGAGTTTGTCGGGATGTCCTTCCGTAACAGATTCTGAAGTAAATAAATGTTTTTCCATATGTCTCTTCCTTTCTCTATGTGTATCCTGGTTTCATTTTCCCTATTCTATACATGTCTCTTCCCTGAGCAATCAGGTAAGAGCGGCTTTCCCCTGCCGCCTCAGCGACAAACTTCCATTGCGGGCCAGTGCATAATAAAAAGTCCGCTCACAACATAAGCGGACTCAAATCTCTCGATATCAATCCTCTTATTGTTCGAACAATACTCGCTCAGGTGGGCACCTTCCTTCAATGGGGTTGCCGTGGCTTCATCGATCCTATGTATCTCCACCAACTCTGAATAAGAGAAATCCTGTTAAGTTTTACGACTGTATTCACTCTACTACATCCATCTGCCTTTGTCAACAGTAAATTTTTTCTATTTTCACTTCGTTGAGTTGTCATAAAAATACTGTCTCCGATTATACCAAATTCGGTATAAACTTTGCAGGCAGTGCATTTGTTCCCACAAATACTCAAAACAGATTTCCGGCGTGAACGCCAAAAATCTGTTTTTGCTTGTTGGGACAGCGTCCCAAACCCTTTGGCACTTGATCATTCAAGAGTCTCATAATATGATTCAATTTTCTTTTTCTTAAACAATAAAACGTCCTTAGGATTAGACCATCTTAAGCTATCAGACAGTCTAAGACTAAGCTCTTCTTTTGTTGATATATTATAATATTCTTTTACATTTTCATCCTCTCGAACCATCAGAATATAAAATTGACTTAACTCAATTAGGTTGTTTAAAAATTTAAGTAATATGTTTTCTTCTAATCTTGCTTCATGCTTGTTAACAGCATATTCCAAATCAGTAAGTATATCGCTCTTTAAATGTAGCACAATAGTATCATTTGTAAGTTCTTTACCTATTACTTTGTTAAAATACTGTACATCTTCGATCTGTTCAAAAATAATATCGAAATCTGATACATATTGTGGAGGGCTACACGAATAAGTACCTTCTCCCCATTCAAACAATTTCTCATTAAGATTCACAATTTCTATCTCTTTCTTTGGAACTATAATATCTAAAAAAAATCCATTTTCTTTCCTCTTTCTTAAGGCTCAAATTTCAACAAACAGGATTTTAAAGTTTTTTTATTTGTTCATCTAAATACGCGAAAAGCAATGACCATATGTCAATTCCGCTACGCAAATATAATTGATTACTAAGTTCCGTGATTCTTGTTTCTGCTTCCTCACTCAGTTCGTGATTTTCGTCGAACGTTGTAATATCATACTCTTGAGCGTCTCCGCTTAAAAACTCACCCCGCATAACATCAGGTGGAGCAAGCCGGCAGATTTCTTTCAATATATCCGCATCATGGCTGTCGCCAATAGCTCTAAATGCCTGTATAATATTAGGCGCATAATGCCCGATAGAATTTTCAAGAAATGTAAAAATACCTTCCATGGTCAATTCTGTGTCAAATGCAATGATAAAATAAGCAACCTGAATAAAATCCACCCAACTCGACCACTGTTCCATTTTACAACATTTCCACATCTCTAAAGAAAGCTTTTCACAAAGCGCTTCACCAGTGTACTGTTTGAAATCTATTTTACTTCCGTCTATCCATTGCATCAAGCTGTCCTCCATAAATTTCAATTAATATTTCAAATCAATTTGAAACTCAAAGTCTTTTTCACATCGAAAACGTTTTCCTATTTGTTCTACAAAATAATCTTCATTTTCTGGATACACTACTTTTGTCATCACTCTTAATAAATCTAATTCTTTGATAGATTCCTTTAATATAATTTCAAATTTACTCCATCCATCTGTTGCAGGCGAACATATATCATTCAGCATATCAGAAAAAAGTTCATATCCGTTTATGTGTTGGTTCCCTGCCAACTGACCTGCCCTACTTGAACACAGCATTTTTTCCAACATACCATACTGCTTACCATTCAGACTTACTCGATACGTTTTCATGTATCGTTCCTCCCAAATACCAATTTGCCGCCGTCAACAGACAGCCTTTTCTCACTACCCATCATAACAGAAAAAGGCCGTCCTATCAATCAAATTTCGGATCTTTCTGTCTCCACACCCATCGTCCCCCTTGACAGCACCTGACACAGATGCTATTCTGAAAACGATATATCGAAAGTATATAAACATAATCTTTGCATGGAGGTTACAGGAAAATGAAACGGAAAGGAAAGAACTTACGGAAAATTGGAATGCTGCTTCTGGCAATCATGGCTGTCATCTGCAGCATAAGCGCCTGTGGCGGCGGAGAGCCGGCCTGGCACAGCAAAGAAGTGACGGTAACAGACGATAATTACCGCACCTGGTATGAGGTTTTCGTGTACTCCTTCTGTGACAGCGACGGCGATCAGGCAGGTGATCTTCAGGGTGTGATTTCGAAGCTGGATTATATTGCGGATATGGGGTTCAACGGAATCTGGCTGATGCCCATTATGCCCTCGCCTTCCTATCACAAATATGACGTGAAGAATTATCTGGAAATAGAGCCGGAATATGGCACCATGGAGGATTTCGAGGAACTGGCAGCAGAATGCGACAGAAGGGGCATCAAGCTGATTATCGACCTGGTGCTGAACCACACTTCCTCGGAACATCCCTGGTTTGTGGCCGCCTGCGATTATCTGGAGTCTCTGGAAGAGGGGAAGGAACCCTCCGCCGCAGAATGTCCCTATTATGAATATTATCATTTTATAAAAGGCAATCCCAACTCCGACACCTGGTATCAGGTGGGTTCCACAGACTATTACTATGAGGGTGTATTCTGGAGCGGTATGCCGGATGTAAACTTTGAGAGCCAGGCTCTCCGGAAGGAATTTGAAGTAATCGTGGATTTCTGGCTGGCAAAAGGGGTTGGCGGATTCCGTCTGGATGCGGTAAAGGAATTTTACAGCGGCGCCACCAGTCAAAACGTGGAAGTGCTGACCTGGCTCAATGACTATGTGAAAGCCGCCAGCCCGGATGCCTATATGGTGGGGGAGGCCTGGGAAGGTCTGGGTACCTGCTCCCAGTACTATGCCAGCGGCATTGACAGCTTCTTTGATTTCGAATTTGCAGGTCCCACAGGGGTGGTTACGAAGACTTTGACCTTCAGCGGTGAGACCAACAGCGCACAGGCTTACGCCAAGGCTCTGGTCAGAGTCCAGAATGCCATTAGAGAATACCGGGAAGACGCCATCGACGCTCCCTTTTTTGTCAATCATGACATGGCCCGGGCGGCAGGTTATATGCAGTATGACGAACGGAAAATCAAGATGGCCGCCACGCTGAATCTTCTCATGAGCGGCAGTGTCTTCGTATATTACGGAGAAGAAATCGGCATGACCGGCAGCGGAAAGGACGAGAACAAGCGGGCTCCCATGTACTGGTCTTCCGATACGGAAGCCGAAGGGATGACCAGAGGGCCTCTGGATATGGAACCGCAGGAAAATCAGTTCGCCAGCGCCGAAAAGCAGATGAAATCAAAAGATTCCATTTACAGCTTCTACAAGGAAACCATTCTGCTAAGAAACCAGAACCCGGAAATCGCAAGAGGAACCGTGGCCAGACTGGAAGACATTACAGATCAGGATATCGCTGCTGTGTCGAAGACTTATAACGGGGAAACCATTTACCTGCTTTACAATATCTCGGAGACGGAGAAAAAGCAGGTGTCCATGTCTGCGGAACAGTATGGAGAACTGGAAATTGCCGGATATCTATCCGTTGACGGCGGCAAAGTAACCATGAAAAACGGGGTGGTTACCATGCCATCCTACAGCGTTGTGGTCTTGCGATAATTGTAAAAACAAAAGGCGGGGAAGCGACTTATCTAAATCACTTCCCCGCCTCTGTTTCAGACAGGCTGTCATCTCCCCACAGCCCTTCACAGTCACTCGCCATTCTGGATCCGGCTCATACACAGGTTAAATCCATCCAAAATGACAACATTTTTCTCCTTATATTCAAGGGGATCTGCGTCTTTAAACATGACTCCTGTGACAAGCGGCTCCTTCTTCACCTGCTCCCAGTCATTTTTCATGGACTGTGCATAAATGCGGGAGTAAAGAGACCAGGATTCATAGACCTCTTCCGGGTTCTCACAATCTTTTAACGCATAGGCCACATCCTCTTCACTGCCCCACATGATTTTCTCTCCGCTCTCTTCCTGCAGATAAGAATCAGTCGTGTTATACCGGACGCCTATTGCCCATTTATCCAGCCAGTAAACACATCCCGGCCAGGAACAGTACATCTGCTGTCTCGGATCCCCCCATATGTCTGTCATTTGATCCTTGACCTGCTCCATCTGCTGCTCTTCAGAATACTGTGCATAAATCAGTGTCAGTCCTGCCTCCTCTTCGGTTTCTCCCAGGAATTGCATATAGACGCTGGAAGCCTCTTCTCCTAAAAACGTAACGTCATTCAGTTCGATAGAGTAGCCATACAATTTTTCCGGCTGAGAGTCAATGGACAGTTCCTGCTTCCCTGCTTCTTCCATAGGCCATTGAAAGGCATCTTTCACCTGAGAAAAATCACATCCGAAGACCTCTTTCAAATCAACAGGATTATCTTCCTTCTCAGGACTGCCGCAGGCACTCAGAAGAAATACAGCGGATAGAATCAATGGGAATACTTTTTTTCTCATATGAACCTCCTTCCAGATTATCAAATCAACGGATACCACAGCGCAATAAATATATAGAATATTTCCCGCTCTCTTTCTATTTTATCAGATAATTCGAGATGAGGCAATACATTTGATTAGCTGCACAACAGGTAAAACTATTTTCTGCATGATGTTAACTCCTCGATCTTTACATCTGCCATTTCGTTCTGACTGAATTTTAATATTCTGTCAAATATATGATAATTTTCAGTCTGGTCATGGCATACCATAATACATAATCTATACTTCGATTCTTCCTGCAAAGTATCCATAACGATCTTTTTGGACTCCGCATCCAGGGAAGCCGTGGGTTCGTCCAGAATCAAGATCGGCGCATCCTTGTAAATTGCCCGTGCAATAGCAATACGCTGTGCCTGACCAAAGGAAAAGTTTGTGCCTTTTTCCTGTACCTGCGTCAGATACTGTTCCGGCAAAGCATTAATTACATCATGGATTCCTGCTCGCCTGGCCGCCGAAATCACGTCCTTCATTTCATAATCTTCTGCTCCAAAAGCAATATTATCAGCTACCGTTCCGCTGATCAGCAGGTGATCCTGGGGCACATATGAGATATATTTTCTTATAGAGGTTCCTTCCACACGGCATTTTCCATCCGTAAGGCAGATGGTTCCCTCAGACGGCCTGTAAATGGCTGTCAGCAGCTGCATAAAGGTGCTCTTCCCACATCCGCTGGGGCCGATTACCCCCACAAACTGCCTGCCTTCTAATTTCATGTCTACATTCCGCAAAATCACATCCGCATCCGTGCCATAAGAAAAGGAAATATTCTGTAATTCAAGAAATACTTTATCACAATTCAAATCTGTATCCTGTTCCTCTTCCTCACATGGAATTTCTTCGAGCTCCCTGATTCTGGCTCGTGCTGCTTTTCCTTCCTGAAACTCTCCCAGCAGCGGCATCAGCTCCGTAAACGGCCAGACAATATAGTTTAACACTTGGAGAAGCCCCACAATCGTGCCGGCAGTGACTTCCCCCTTTAAAGCCAGGCAGGCACCAAATGCTGCTGTTCCAATAAAGGAAAAGAAGCCCACCACATTGGCACCGCCGCTTAATACAGCATTGGCCATAGCAGATAAAACCTTTGCACGGGAAAGTTCTCCGAATTTATTTCCAAATCGTTCCTGAGACTGACGATAGGATAGAAAACTTTTTATAACGGGAATATATGAAATTTCTTCCTGACTGAAGGATCTGATCTCACTTTCTTTCTGGCGGGTTAATGCGGTATATTTTTGAACAAACGGTAATACAAGCCTGCTCCAAAGTACTGCCAGAGGAGAAAGCAATATACAGAGAACAGCTAATTTCCAGTTCAACACAAAAGCATAAATCAAGGAAGCAATACAGCTCGCTGCCCCCATAAAAATGGAGGAGCCAATATCCGGAAGTATTTTTGCGCAGATATCCGTATCATCGGAAATCCGGGTGAGTAAATCTCCGCTATGATACTTTGACAGCTCTAAAAAAGAGGACCTTTCAATCTGTTTCAAAAGCCTGAGCTTCGCTGTCCTGGCTATTTTATTCTGCGTTTTTACATTCAGAATAGATTTCAGTGAATTAAATAATGTCTGTGCGGTAATGACTAAAAAGGAAAAAAGGACCGCTTCCAAAACAGAAACACTGCTCCCGCCTGAAGCAATGTCTACAAACAGCTTCAGACAGGATGCATTTAAGACGCCAAAAACAGCCAGGAACAGGGACAGCAGGATCAGGCCTGCAAAATTCTTCCAGACTCCCTTTGTCTGAAAAGTATACTGGCTTATAAGATTGCTGTGTCTTGCTTTTTTCATACCTCTCACCTTCGCTTTGATAAATTGAATGAAATTCTTTCGGCGCGCTGAACATATAAAGCATATAGTTTCAGTATACAGAAAGTCCAAAATCTGTAAACCGTTTCTGCGCAAGAGGTGAACCAGAGGTGGTAAGAGGTAATATTTTATACCTGTGTTCCTTCCTGCCAGCTTTGCTCCCTTTCAGCCCTGAAAATTCAGAGGCAGGGAAGTGACTTATGTAAGTCATCTCCCCGCCTCTGTTTTAGACAGGCTGTCCTCTCCTGACTGCCCTTCACAGTCACTCGCCATTCAGGATCCGGCTCATACACAGGTTAAATCCATCCAGAATGACAACATTTTTATCCTTATATTCAAGGGGACCTGCGTCTTTAAACATGACTCCTGTGACCAGCGGCTCCTTCTTCACCTGCTCCCAGTCATTTGTCATGGACTGTGCATAAATGCGGGAGTAAAGAGACCAGGATTCATAGACCCCTTCCGGATTCTCACAATCTTTTAACGCATAGGCCACATCCTCTTCACTGCCCCACATGATTTTCTCTTCACTCTCTTCCTGCAGACAGTAAGAAGGCGTATTATACCTGACGCCTATTGCCAACTTATCCAGCCAGTAAACTCTTCCCGGCCAGGAACAGTACATCTGTTGCCTCGGCTCCCCCCATATGTCTGTCATTTGATCCCTGACCTGATCCATCTGCTGTTCTTCAGAATACTGTGCATAAATCAGTGTCAGTCCTGCCTCCTCTTCGGTCTCTCCCAGGAATTGCATATAGACACTGGAAGCCTCTTCTCCTAAAAACGTAACGTCATTCAGTTCGATAGAGTAGCCATACAATTTTTCCGGCTGAGAGTCAATGGACAGTTCCTGCTTCCCGGCTTCTTCCATAGGCCATTGAAAGGCATCTTTCACCTGCGAAAAATCACATCCGAAGATCTCTTTCAAATCAACAGGATTATCCTCCTTCTCAGGACTGCCGCAGGCACTCAGAAGAAATACGGCGGATAGAACCAAAGGAAATATCTTTTTCTTCATCCTTATCCCCCTTCAGGTTATAAGTCTAATACTTCTGTCATTAGTCTATTGTAAAACTATCAATCATATTCATACCGGATTCATCATAGACCGACAATGTTCTGCTCTTTTCACATGTTTCTATCTTCTCCAGATATTCATCCCATGTTTCAGCCGGCACACCATATAAATCCTGATAATAAACATATCCCTCTTTTCCACTGTCACCTTCGACCAAAATCAAATCAACTTTTTCATTCGCCAGACCACTTCCGTATCTTAAACCATTTTCATTTATTGCTACAGCATTCCTCACCGAACGAGTTATTGCAGAAGATGTCTGTGCAGTAAATATCTTTTCTCCGACACTGCTCATAACGCCAAAAGTTGCTTTACAATATAGCGAGCGAGAACCATAATATGTAATATTTGCCGCAATATTTCGCGTGGGTCCAGAATTGTTATAATTCCAACGGCTTGCGGCTAAAAGTGTCCCAGTCGTACTATACAACTCTGCCATTGCCCCTGCATAGGACTGTGGAATGTCTTTATCACCATAAATCTGAGCCGTTCCTGTCGCCGATCCCAATTCGTGCCGCAGCGCTGCGCGATAGTTATATGTAACATTTGCCGGATCATTTAATGTTGAAGCTGGTATCGTCCCCCACGAACTATATATGTCGGCTGCCAATGCTTTTAACGGAAATAGCATACATACCATTGCTGCACAAAATATTTTTAACCATTTTTTAGAATTCTTATAAAGTTTCCCCCTGTCTTTAAATTGTCAAATCTGTGACATATTACAGTACAATAAATAATACACCCTCAATGCTTACTCAATATTCAACGGCATCACTCCCTTTAATTCATTTGAGTCCTTATCTCCATTGATGGAGATGTCACTCCCCTGTGCATAGCCAGCTTCCAAATAATGCTGTCCCCCTTCGCAACGGAATCATTTCCCTTCCCCTTTATAACCAGCATCAGATGATACAAAAAACAATACTACATTTTCAAATAAACAACACATATGTATATAGTTGTATTATAAGTTCTGCTCCTACAACCGTCAATACGTCGAATTAGTTGCCGTCTATCGCAACTAATTCGACGTATTGTCCAATTCCATGCCATATGATAAAATAAAAAGCGAAAATTTTTAAAAAGGAGACATTCCATCATGAAGAAAAACACCTTAAAAACCATGTTACTCGCATCTGTATTAGGAATTGCAATATTCAGCACAGCCCTGCCCATGTCTGCACCGGAACCCATACAGGCCCCGTCGGAACCGGCCCCCGCCGATGAGCTCCCTGGGGAGGCAAAACCGCTGGTTGACGAAAGTGACATTAATCCTCTATCTGACCTGGACAAACAGAAAACAGAATTACAGTAAATATTTTTCCCTCTTTTTTTCCAGGAATTCCAGTAAGTAGTTATCATACATAAAGCTTGCAAGGGCTTCGCTGATTCGGAAAGCATTTCTCCATTGGGCCTGTAATATTTTATAGTCAATATCCTTTTCAGAAACCATTTCATATGCATTCCATGCAATACGGTAAAATGCCCTTGCAAGGGTGCCAATCCGAGGCTGTTTTAAATAGGTGTCAACAGCCGCTTCACTGGCCTCTAATGCCTCTTCAAACCGTTCCAAATTTCCCAGATAATTATCAATCCCTTCCATTAACATTTCATAACCTGTATGTTTAACATCAGTCCTGCTGCTCTGCTGCTCCAGCGAAAATGCAATTATCTCATACCATTCCCTTGCCTCCTCCATTTTTCCCAGCTTTCGAAAAACACTCGCTATATTACTGGCAATCATAATCTCCTCTCGTTGAAAGACCCACCATTTTTTATCCGTCCCCTCCACGTCCGGCATTGTCACATGCAAGGCTTCCAGCAATAGCTCCAGTCCCTTTTCCAGCTCACCCTCTCGCCCCACCCACAATGCCTCAAAAAGCAGAAACTCCTGCCTGACTCTGGGATAGTCCATATTCACCTGTCCGCGCAGTCTCTCAATCTCCCGCTCAGCCTTTTTCCACTCACAGAATCCGATCAGTGTCGCTATCTCCTGGCGCAACTTCAGCACCTCCAGAGAATCCGTCTCCAGCATTGGCACTATCCAGCTGCCACTTTTGCCATACTGCCTGGCCAGCCGCTGATAGTTCTCATAGGAAGGCTTATGTTCTCCCTTCTCTATCTTCTCCAGCTGTCGTCCGGTGACGATGAGTCCCTCCTCGTCACTGACCGCCTGAGATCGGGGCTTTCCGGCATATTTTCTCAGCATTTTCAGCGTGATTCCCACGTCCCGGGTATTACCCGCTGTGATTCCCTGCCAGATTCTGTGTCCCGGGTAGCCGAACTGATCATATATCCGTTGAAAGTCCTCCCGGAACCTGATCGCTTCTCTCTGGTATTCCCTCTCCGCCGGCCACAATTCTTCTCCGTGAATCCTCTCCAGCCCCTCCAGAAGCGGCAGCAGATAATAGTGACAGCTGTTACGACGCAGCAGCTCCAGAGCCTCCCGGCCCAGTTCAAAGGCCTTCCGGCTATCCTTCTCCCCCAGTGCAATCTCCATCCCCAGCAGTGCCGCCTGAGGACGAATCCACACCTTCATACGCTCCTCCCACCGGTGCCTCTCCGGGTATTCCCACACATCGCCCTGGCGCTTCCAGGCCTCCTCAGTTCTGCCACACGTCATTCTGACCCAGCCGTCCAGCAGAACGGCCTCCAGCTCCGAAGGTGCCGCCGGCATATCTCTCAGGTCGTTCTTCCAGTCGCCGGTGAGAGTACAGGAGACAGTTTCTTCTGCCATGCTCAGAAGTTTGTCCGCATCACAGGAATGCTCTCCCCAGGCATTTTCTGCCCTGTCCTTCAGCAACAGCAGAAGTTCCCCCTTGCGCAGAAACTGTTCCTCCAGCGGCTCCCTTACTCCATACGTTTCCCTGTATTCCCGTATCTTTTCTTCTGCCTCCACAGGATGATCTAAAATCAGCAGGCAGATATCTTCCCGCAGCCGCCATCTTTCCATCTCTTCACTGGAAGCAAGCGTCTCAAAATAATCCGGCCGGATTCCCATTCTCTGGAACAACGTGTCCCCCACCAGCTTCTGCCACCCGATTCTGCCTGTCTCCATCCTCCCCAGAGCGGTCCTGCTTAAAAGGCCGGAAGCCATTGTATCCAGAGAAAGTCCCCTTTTCTTCCTTTCTTTCCGTAAAATAGTTCCACATACTCTGTTGTAATTTCTCGCAAATTCTGCCTCACTATAGCTTTTTCCCATCCGCATTTTCCCTTTTCATGTTTGTCAGGAACTGTACAGAATCAATCCCTTACTCCGGTAAAAAATTTATCAAAGGAACGTGAATACTATTATAATAATTTCAAAATTCACTATCAATAGGCAGAATTACGATACAATATGGATTTTTTTCTCAAGTCAAAGACCCCGCTGCAAGCAACGGGGCATCAAATTTGTAGCGCTGCAGAGCAGCGGGGTATTTGACCCTCGCGGCAGTCGCCATGTTATCACGTCAATTAAGCTGAGTAGAGAGTGGCGGAACACCCCTATAAATCAGGGATTTTTCCCACTCTTTTGCTGTATAATGAGTAAAATTACCCCATCTAGCTGAAGTCATTTTACGTGCACATATCAACGACTGCGGATTTTGCGATTTACTGCGAGGTTCTGCGATTTTTGCGAATCACTGCTCATCTCTGCGGATTACTGCGGATTTACCCCAGCTTATCCCACTCACGCTTGTCATATGGGTAATAAGTCTTTGCGGCAGGCTTGCGTTCCAAAATTACCCGGAGTTTCTCCGTACTGTCTTCCCCAAAAGCAAAAAGTTCTGCTGCCCGCTTTAGTTTCATCATATAGGCATAATAATAGGACTCACTGCAGCTATAAGCAAGAATCCACCTTATTACAATCCGGGAAAGCTGATCGTGGCTGTATTGACGGTAAGCCTGCACAAAACCCCGCTTATAGGGGACAGCCTTGTTACCTTTGGCCTTAAGGTAATCCCGCCATAGCAGTTCTGCCGCCAATTCCAACATATCCCCGATCACCCTGCATTTGCCGTAATGTCTCACTATCGCACTGATATAGGAGCGGTGATGGTGAACAGTAGCCAGTACCGCATAAAAAAATCCCCTGTCGATTCACCAGCCCCTATCTTATCCTGGAAAGCCCGGCGCTGACCAAATTCTTCCATAACCTTTGCATTAAAAAGTTCAAACAAAGCCCATGGTGAGATACACCGCCCGGACACTACTATGCCGGATTTACGCTCAAACTGACGGATACGGCGGCGCACCGTGGACTGGCTGACCCCAGCAGCCTTAGCGATAATTCTCACCGTAAAATTGCAGTCTGTAAGTTCCGGCGTAGATGTAAGGATTTTGCAAAGGGCATGGCGGATTTTGGCAAGTGATTTCTTTACCCGCATATCTGCTTTAGTCATAAACATTATTATACAAGATAGAGCTTATGATTGCTATACGGAAAAGACCCGCAGCCGCGGGTCTTTCTTAAAATAATGTACTTAAAGAGCTATCCCCATCTTACGGACGCCAGTATTCAAAGACGATGCTCCTGCTGTCGAAGTCAATCCTGTTAAGGATACGGTCCCTCAGCAGTTTCAGCAGCGCTTCCGTGCTGAAGTTCGTCTCGATATAAAGGCTGTCATCAATTTTCAGGGGAGATAACATTCCCTGCGGAGAATCCGCTATGACTTTCCGGCTGCGCCCCATTGTTTCGTTACGGGCGGAAAGAAGCGCTTCGTGATAATGTTCCTGCCGATTACAGATGTCAAGGACGGCGGCAAAAGCCCGTTTCCAGGAAGACACAGGGATTGTGTCATTGCCGTATTTGACGAGCGTGGGCTTTGTTCCGCGCAGGGTGCTGATGTCCCCATAAAGCGTGATGCTCGCTGTTTCCCCTGACGTTGCTGCCTGTCCGGGGTTCTCCCTTATGACAGACGTGCTCCTGTGCGGCGCATCCGCGCCACCGCCACGGATAATCCCATTGATCTGGCGGTTGATCTCCCTGATCAGGGATGTGCGCAGAGCATTGAGCTGCCCCAAGACATTCGCAGACAGACCGGGAATTTCCAGCGTATCGGGAACATTGGAGGAAGCCGTGCTGGCAGTTTTTGCCTGCCCTGCAGCCCCTGTTTCATCTGCCCCCGCATTTTCTCCGTCTTCGATATTTGGTTCTGCCGCTTCCTCTGCTTCGGCGCTTTCAGCCACAGGTTCAGCCTCTTTGGGATGATACCCACCGCCCGACAGAACCTCATAAAGGGCATGGACAGCGGCAATGTCCAGGTCATCCGGGGCTTCCAGATTCCCATCGCGTGTCACCATATAGCCTCCGATCCGGTAGGCACAGGTCGGCATCCTCATATAGACGGCGGCCTCCCCGGCAAATCTGCTGACCAGATCCACCAGCGGCTTACGGTTTTCGACATTCAGTGTAAGTTTCATGTGTGTTTTCCTCCTTTGAGTTTTTGTTTTACATAGTTTCCGGGAGGCGGCATTAAGATGTATCGCATGCCCCTCCCGGATAAATGCTACCTTATAAAAATCTTCTGCATCTCTGCAATGAGCCGCATCTTCTGGTAACGGCCATTGATTTCCTCCTGTTCGGCCGGTGTCAGCCTTGCGCCGCAGCCCAGGAGCCAGCGCACCGTGTCCCACTGCCGGTTGCGGAATGCGCCCATGATAAGGGAGTGCTCCTCCCAAAACTTCTCATAAGCCACGTCTAAATGCTGTCCGTTCCGGTAAAGTTCCTCAAGTGTCTCCGTATCCCCGACACAGGCCAGTTCAAAAAGTTTTTCCGCTGTCATTCGCTGTCCCTCCATTCTTTGTTTTCGCCGACGCTGAGTTCCATCCCATCCTTATAGCGCACCGCCATATGGCCGTCTGCCCGTACAGTGATTTTATCTACCAAAGCGGCAAATGCGCTCTCACTGAACGTCCTGACGGTCTCCGGCTGTGTTTTCAGGGACTTTATGTAGCGCCGGATTTCCCCAGCCATTGCGGGTTTCGCGGTTTCCGCCCGTTTTTCCAGCTCAGCAATATAGCCTTCCCTGAACCGTAAGAACTGGTTGAACGTGGCTAGGAACGCTGACTTTAAGTCCATTTCCCTTACGATTGGTGTCTGGCAGTTGGGCTCCGTATCATATTTGTGGGTACACCGCCAGACATAGACCCGCTCCCTGGAATCGGAGTACCAGAGTTTCTGCCCGTAGAAGTGCCCGCAGTCACCACAGACCACTTTACGGTCGAAAACGGATTTTGCCCGCCGCCCACGACTACAGCCGCCGCGCTTTGCCAGTTCCGCCTGCACCATGTCAAAAGTCTCTTCGTCAATGATGGCAGGGTGGGAGTTTTCCACATAATACTGCGGCAGGACATTCGTGTTCTTTACTACCTTCTTGTTCAAGAAATCTACAGTATAGACCTTCTGGAGCAGGGCATCGCCCTTGTACTTCTCATTTCTGAGGATGCTCATGATGGTCGACACGTTCCAGTTGCAATTTTTGCCGGACGGCGTCAGGACTTCCCCGGCGGTTAGAATCCGTGCAATCTCACGGACACTCTTACCGTCGAGATAGAGATTATAGATCCGGCGGACAACTTCCGCCTCTTTCTCCACGATCTGCGGCTTCCCGTCTTCCCCTTTTTCGTAGCCGAGGAAATGCCCGTAGGACATGCTTACCTTGCCGCGCTCCATATTCTTGCGCTTCGCCCACGTAATGTTCTCGCTGATGGAGCGAGATTCCTCCTGCGCAATGGAGCTCATGATCGTGATAAGCAGTTCCCCTTTACTGTCCAGCGTGTAGATATTTTCTTTCTCAAAATACACCTCCACGCCTTTTTCCTTCAGTTGGCGGATGGTTACAAGGGAATCCACTGTGTTCCTGGCAAAACGGGAGATAGACTTTGTGAGGATTAAATCTATTCTCCCATTCAGGGCATCCTCCACCATCTGCCGGAAGCCGTCACGTTTTTTGGTGTTCAGGCCGGAAATCCCTTCGTCCGAATACAGCCCGACAAACTCCCACTCCGGTTTGGACTGGATATAGCGGGTGTAATAATTGATCTGGTTCTCATAGCTGTTAAGCTGCTCATCCTCGTCCGTGGAAACACGAGCGTAGGCTGCCACTCTGCGTTTGGCGGGGGTAACGGTATTATCCCCTATGTTTTGCCGGCTGACAGTCGGCTGGATTACACGTATGATTTTTTCAGGCATTGTTGTTTCCCTCCCTTCTTATGCGGTTCCGTTCAAGAGCCAGTTCCCGCGCTTTCTGCCGCATTTCCTCTGTCCAGCTTTCCTTACGGGAGCGGTGTTCCCAGAATACGTCCTGTTCTGAGCCGTCCCGAAACACATAGACCAGATGGTTGACCTCTGGTACATAGATCACCGAAAGCATATCCGGCACGGCGGTTTCCAGATCGTCACTGCCCAGCACTTTAATTGTTTCCGCAGTCAGGATGTCTTCCGGTATCTGCTGGCTGTGGCAGAACTCTTTGCCATAAGCATCAAATGTCCGGCAGACCCAGACAGCCTTCTTCTTGGCAGACCTGGGATGGAGATACCGGCGGCGGTAATACCTGCCGCATTGCCCGCATTTAATCATGCCGGAAAATGGATACTTTTTTGTATTCTGCTGCGGGTGCTCATGTCGGTTTGCTTCAGCCCGTTTTTTTATTTCCTCCTGCACTGTTTCAAACATCTCTTTTGGTATGATAGCCTCGTGGCTGTTTTCTACCAAATACTGCGTTCTTTCGCCTCTGTTTTTCTTCTGCTTTTTGCTGATATAATTCTCCACATAGGTCTTTTGCAGGAGCAGGTTCCCGGCGTATTTTTCATTCCTCAGGATGTCATGGATTGTGCTGCGGCTCCAGATTTTTTGGCCGCATATCGGCGTCATGCCCATGCGGCTGAGTTTCCTGGCAATGGCAATTTCACTCATGCCGGAAAGGTAACTGTCATAAATGAGCCGGACAATCTCTGCTTCTTCTGGCACAATAATCAGGGAGCCGTTCTCCATACGGTAGCCAATCCTCCGTCCGCCAGTAAGCTTCCCCTCTTCAAAGGCTTTCCTGATCCGCCACTTGACGTTTTCACTGGCGGAGTAGCTTTCCGCCTGTGCATAGGCCGCCAGCAGCGTGATGAGAAATTCCCCGGTTTCCGAAAGAGAGTGGATGTTGTCTTTCTCAAAATAGACATCGACTCCAAGGGATTTCAGCTCGCGCAGCGTACTCAAAAGCACCACGGTATTGCGGGCAAAACGCGTAAACGACTTTGTGAGGATCAGGTCAATCTTCCCCTCCCGGCAGTCCGTGAGCAGCTGCTGGAATGCCGGCCGCATCTCCTTAGTGCCGGAGATGCCCCGGTCTTCATAGATACCGGAAAATGCCCATTCTGGGTTTGCCTTAATCTGCGCTGTGTAAATTTCTGCCTGGTTTTCCAGGGAGTTCAGCGCCATTTCTTTCTCCGTAGAGACACGGACATAGGCCGCCACCCGTTTCCTTCTGCGTTCCGGGACAGCCATCTGGCTGTCTAATTTCTCAATCCTCATAATGCATCATCTCCTTTTTATGTTGAAAAGAGGGGGCAGAAACGCCCCCTCAGCCTGTAAGTTACAATTTTCTGATTTTATCCTCCCCATATACCACGCCGAGGCCGGAACCGTTTTCCCAGTTGACGAACACAGTGCCTGTGTCGTCTACGGATTTTACGGTGCCTTTTAAGCCCGGCGGCATGTCGCGGTAGGGGTCATTCATGGAGACCAGTTCTACCTTTGTGCCAGCGGGATACTGTTCCCGTATCCTCTCTACAATTTCCCGGCTTGGGAACTTCATCTGTGCCATAGTATCCGCTCCTTTCGTTTTGCGTCACTCTATTAGTCACTCAGACCGGCATTTCCATCAAGTCTTGATATTATGCCGGATTGTGGACTAATGTCAGTCCTCCATTTCCGCTTCGCCGGTCAGGATAAAATGCACGTATTCCTTATGGCTGCCGCTGTCAGCAAGATAAGCCACCAGCTCATACCACCCCTCCCGGTTAGCAATCTGCATCACCATGTTACGGTCGAACATATTGGTTTCCCTTGTGTTGCGGACTTTCAGGATTTGTTCCCTGACAATCTGTTTCATTTTGATCTTCCCTCCTTATCCGAATCTTCCACAGCTTTCAGCAGAATCTCCCGGTCAAAATCCGCATCGAGGTAGCCCCGGTGGATTGTCCCAAGATATCCCCTGCCCGGTGTGCAGTAACGCCTGCCCTCCGTGTTCATGATGTAGACAAAAGCATAAACCCGGCGTCCATTTACCGTGACCCGCAGCCTCTCCTTGCGGTAGAGGCATGGCCAGCCTTCATAGCGGTCAAGTGCCTGTTCGTCGCGCGGCTGGATGCGCCAGACCAGGATCGGGACTTTCCCGCCCTTGTGGCGTTCAATCGTCGCTACCGAGTAGAACATCAGCCGCCAGTTCTTCAGTGTCGCTGCCCCTACAACCTGTGCCGTGGGACAGCGGTGCGCCATCTGCTCCAAATTGAGGTTGGAGCCGTAGGCGATGTACAGTTTCCCTTCCTTATCCTTCATGTGCGTTCCCTCCGTTTCTGATATGGCTCCTGACATTTTCCCGACTGCCGTAACGCCAGGCGGCGTTACCGTCCAGATGTTTGTAAAGGTGCTCCCTACAGCTCTTAAATTCCTCGCCGATAAAACCGATGCGGTTTAGGTAGGTGCGCATGGCGAACTTCTCATTCTCGGCCTGGACTTTGTGGTAATATGCCGACTTCTGGGTGAGGGCCTGATGGTCCATCGCAAGTGCGAACACGATATAGGCCCTCACTTTCCCGGCATGGAGCGTTCCATTGAATCCCCTGAGTTCCACCGTATGGTTGCCGTGGAAGAAACTGTGGAGATTGAGGAAATGGTAGCGGCTCTGGTGGTAATGGGAGTTGCGGTTACCGCCATACCCCTCATACCATATCCTCTCAATCTGCTCGAATGTCCCTGGCTTTAGCCGGTTCATCTGGTCTACCAGATAAGTGTCCATCTTCTTGCAGTAGTTCATCCGGTCAGGTGCGATCTGGAATGCTTTATAGAACAGATCGTTGCGCGAGGCAATCAGGTTCACAAAATTGCGGATGCTGCGCGGGGTGTGTTCGCCCCCGTCCAGATGGATATGGATGCCGCAGGAATTGTTCGTGAATCCCCCGGCTTTCCGTAACCTCCTGATCAGTGACTGGATGTCGCCGATGTCCTCATAGTAGCTGAGGATCGGGCTGACCATCTCCACACTGTAATCACCGTCCGCGCTGATAGTCCTCCGGTTCTTTTTCCTCTGGCACTTGATGCTGCCGTCATACATGAACTTCCAGACCCGCCCGTCCGGCGCAGTCACCTCGTAGGCTTCATAATAGCCTCCGGCATACCTTGTTCTGCCGCGCAGGTAATCTGCGGCTGCATGGGCTGCTTTTTCCCGGGTGATGCCGGTAAATTCCACCTCAATGCCAAATTTGTGTGTAAACAACTGTAGTCCACCTCCTTTTTTGATTTTGGCGGTCACGGGAGGTCTGCGGCACACCGCAGAAAGAAATCCCCGGTGTACCGCTCGCAGTTGTTTAGTTGTTGAAGTTACATCTTATTTATTACATCTTCCTCCTTTCCCGGCGGTGCACTGCCGCCGAGGTAATCCTGTGATAATTTCTGTAAGATCCGGTGGTACTCACTGAGCGTAATAAGCCCCTGCCCCAGCAGATCATCCGTCATGCAGCAGAGGGCATGGTACTTAAGCTGGCGTTCAAAAGCTGTCATAACCGCACCTCCCCACATTTATCTGCCTGTACAGCCTTCTGGCTGTCGGCAAAACATTTCCGGCTACAGAACCGTTTATGCGGGTTGCCAAAGGCGGTGAACTCACACCCGCACTGCTCGCAGACCCGGCTGTAAGGGGTGCGGCGCTTCTGCTCATTGCACCATGCGTTCCGGCAGTGGTCTGAGCAGAACAGCCGCTTGCCGCCCAGGGCGGGCTTCGCAAAATCCCTGCCGCAGTATTTACATTTGGGCGCGATGGGCGCTTCTTTGCCCAAAGCCGTCAGGTGTGCGGCTTTACCCGCTTCCAGTTCTGTATCCACGCTGTGGTGAAAGGCATAACGCACGGAGCTCTCGCCGCGCCCAATCTCCCGGCCAATCTGGGAGAAGCTCTTCCCCAAAGCCCTTTGTCTCACGATATATTGTTTTTCCTGTTCAGACATCATGTCCTTTCCCTCCTTCCTGTCTTCATCCTGGCAAATAAGTCAAAAACATCAAAGCGGGCATATGCATTCCTCCATTTCCAGTTCGTCCCGGAGCATGGCGGTAAACTCATCCGGCAGGATCACCGCAAAGATACGCGGGTACTGCGGGAAAGTCTCCCGGATGTGCCGGATCAGCGAGCGTTTCCTTGCTTCGGTCTTTACAATCCAGGCCACCAGCGGGAAAACGTCGCCGTGCAGGCGCTGTTCGGTGTCGCTCCTGTAGTATTCATAATAGCGGTGGCATTTCCCGATGATGGTCTGGATATCCTCCGTGTTCAGGTCTACCTCGATAAACCAGCGCAGCTCATACCACGTCTCCTCGTGGCTCATCCAGTCCTGCTTTTCCGTGACGATGGCAAGGTCTGGCTTCAGGATGCGGTTCTTGTAGCCGCCTTGGTATGGCCGCCAGCATTCCGGCTCCATTTGGATTTCCGTCAGCTTCATATCCTCTCCCCGGCAGGTTTCCACTGCGAGTACATAGCACTCAACCACGGAAACCGTATGCTTCAGCGTTGCGACCGACGGCTCAAGGTTGCGTTTCCTGACCTCCGGCTCATGGCGGTGTATCTGCAGGATATGCTCCCCGGCTTCGGTCAGGTAATAAATGTATGCAACATAGCCGCGGCTGCGGCAGTCCACCTTCCGGTTGACGGCGGCGATCAGCCCCATATCCGACAGGGCTTTCAGGCGGCGGTTGGCGGCAGTGGTGTTAGCATTCTTGCTGGTGCCACTTGTAAAATAGAGCCGCCGTATCTGTTTTCCAAGGACTGCCCGGCACTGGCCGATGGTCTCCAGAACCTGCCAGTCGAGGTCGGAAAGTTCTGCTTCCAGCGCGAGCAGGCGTTTTCTGGAAAGTCTCGGTGCCGCCGCACTTGTGGCAGGAGATACCTCATGAGGACGGTATCTGTCTTTTCCCTTATCAGTGGCAGGAGTGCCATTTTGTGCGCCTTTCGGGCATCCAGTTGTGAGTGTGCTGTTCATGGGGTTATTCATCGTTCTGCTCCTTCCTGCGGCGTCCGATGCCGCTCTTTTTGAAGCCTTTTGCTTCCTCCTGCGGTGGGGTGGCGGTGTCCTTAAATATCGCTTTCAGCTCTGCCTCCACCGCCTCTGACGGTGTGCCATAGCGTTCCATGCTGGCTGCCCGGAGCTCCGCCGCACCTTGTAAGGGTTCCGGTTTTGGGAGGGTCACGCCCTGCACCCAGCCGGTGTTCTTGCCGCCACTCTGGAAACTGGCGTAGACGTGGTAGCGCATGAGGGAGGCGAAATCCAGTGCCTCCAGACCGTCAGCCATCGCCGCCATGTCCTTGGCGTCCTTCCCGCTGATCCCGAAAATAATTTTGTTCCGGGCATTGGCGTCCACGCCGGAGCGGAGCAGCGGCGGAAGCTGGTCGCGGTACTGGTGCGCCATGGTAATGGCAAGCCCCATGCCCCGTGCCTGTGCCAGCGCATCCGATAAATCCGTTGGCAGCGACAGGTAATCCTGTAATTCGTCAATATAAATGCTCACCATTTTCCGCTGCTCCTGCGGCACATTCGCTCGGCCAAGCGCCAGCGTCCAGGCCAGCCCCACAATCAGGGAGCCGAGCAGCCTTGCGGACTCGCCGCCGATGACGCCCTTGTTCAGCGGCACCAGCACAATCCTCGCTTTGGTGTAAAGGTCGTTTAAGTCGAACTTCGGGTGCCCCTGCCCCAAACAGTTGCGCAGTTTCGGGCGGAGCAGGAACTGGCGGAGTTTATTCAGGACAGGCTCAATCATCTGTTGCCGCTGGTAAGGAGTCAGGTTCTCAAAACGTGTCCAGAAAGGTTTCAGGGCGATTTCGTCTTTGACGGTTTTTGTAATGGAAGCGCGGAATTTCTCATTGGTCAGAAGCTCCGGCAGCCACATCAGCGATGCGCCGTCCACCTCCATCAGCGTGAGGATGGCCGCAGATAAAATATCCTGTGCGCGGACGCCCCAGCTGTCTGCGAAAATTTCCTTCAAGACCGAGAGCACCGTGTCGGCGGTCAGCTCCTTGTCCTGCCCCTCCGTACAGGCCAGCGGATTAAAGCCCACTGGCTCCGGGCTGGCCGGGTCAACCACCACCACATCTTTCCTGCGGTGGGCGGGGATGCGCTCCAGCACATCGTCCACCAAGTCCTGCTTCGGATCAATCACAAGGACACCCCGCCCGGCAGTGATGTCGGAAAGGATCAGGTTCAGCATGGCGGTGGACTTGCCGCTCCCTGTCGGCCCCAGAATAATCGTGTGCTCCAGTGCGTCTTTCGGGGAGATGCTGAGCCTTTCCCCGTTCATGGCAGCCGCAAAGCTCCTGTCCTCATTCTTAAACATCGGCTCCCGGTACCATCCGGGCGGCAGGGCGGCTTTGGGGTGGAGCGGAACGGTGCCTGGCAGTGTATCCTCCCCCACCGGCAGGAGCATGAATCCGGAAAGCTCCTTTACGGACAGCCGGAGTGGGAAACGCCACGGCACGCCTGCCTCTGTCAATTTCTTCGGGTTCTCGCTGGCAGTGTAGATTTTAACGCCGGCGGATTCCAGAATCCGAAAGGCGGCGGTCAGGTTATGCAGAGGGTCAATATAGTCCTTCCGGCTGCTGGAGCCGATGCGGATCACCGCCTGGAACCCGCTCTGCTCGGCTTTCTCCTTCGCTGATTTCACCATGTCGCTAGTGGCTTTCTGCACGTTCCCGGTGATAATCTCCAGCCACGAGGCGT
Source organism: uncultured Acetatifactor sp. (assembly GCA_910588225.1). Classification (GTDB taxonomy): domain Bacteria; phylum Bacillota; class Clostridia; order Lachnospirales; family Lachnospiraceae; genus Acetatifactor. The sequence goes on along the minus strand of CAJUQT010000002.1, from coordinate 130,799 downwards.
TCGGGTCCTGCATCCCGCCGGAGAGCGGAACCGGGCCGTAAGAGCCGCCAAGCATAACCTGCACGGTCAGCTCCTCGTTCTCCCCGGTGTTCGCCAGCGCCGCAAGCCCCGCCCTGAGCACCGCCATGGAGGTGTCCAAGTTGAGGGAGAGCAGCTTTTTGGAAGTCTTGAGCTGTGCCGCCCCGGCAGTCTCTTTCCTCGGGGTCTGGTAGATGCTCCCGAAATGCACGTCCCCGTGTGCCTTAAAAATGCGTTCTATTTTATCAAGGTGCTGGCGTTCCGCGCCGAGCAGGTAGCGGATTTTCCCGCCGCTGCCCCGGCATTCCCACACCACCGCGCCGCGCGGGTGGGCGGCAGCAAGGTGGGAGAGCATATCCCACACCGCTTCAATGACAAATGGCCTCTGCCATGCCACTTCCCGCCAGACAAGTTCCTTAAAATCATGTACGTTCATAATGAACCCTCCTTTACCACCTGTCGCTGTTCCGGTTTTTCCAGATACGCCAGCCAATGGCTGCCCCGGCAATAACTGCCGCAATGATGAGCAGCACCGGCCAGACTTCGAGGAAGAGCCTTACGCCCAGCCGAATCAGGTAGCCGCTGACAGCAATGGTGACAGCCGCCTCGAATATGTACCCAATCCACCGGCCGGAACCGCCCCGGTCTCCGTGTCCGAACATAAACCATCACGCTCCCTCCGTTCTTTTCTGAAAATCTTTTATTAAAGTGTCGCTGTACTTTGGCACCGGATATCCGGGAATAGCCACATCTGAATCAATCTCATTCCCCCACGTACTCCAGCCATGTCGATGCCTACGGGCAAACAATTCCAGATAAGGGCCGGGTGATACACGTTCTGCGATGTCATAGAGTTCCTCCGGCTTCCTGGAATGCCCATTCACTGGAAACATCCCGTAATTAATCTGGGCGTGGAATTTCACCGGGGCCTTGCCACGTGTCCCCAGCAGGATATGCTCCGTCCCGTTGCGGAGGTATACCCCAAGCCCCATGCGCAGCTTCACCCATGTGAAAATAGAGCGCGGTTCGAAACCCCAGCCACGCAGCACTTTGAAACCTTCTTCCATTGTGGCATTGGTCACCCACAGCCAGCAGTGGGCATTTTCAGCACAGAGGCTGCCTACCGGCAGAGCCTTAATCTGCTCAAGTGTCATCAGGTTATAATGTTTTACCGCTCCATAATTGCCTTTTTGTTGAACATTCCAAGGCGGGTCTACAATTACCGTTCCAGCACCGCCTTTCAGCGAGTCCGGGAACAGCGGTTTATTTATTTTCATTGCGTCAATGTTGCTAACATCAAAACTCATTAGATTCATGCTCCTTCCGTAAAACTTTTTACAGCCACACCGATTTGACGGGGTGTCAAACCGGCGGGCGATTGGTGCGATTATAATACCTCTCTGCCAAAAACTGTGAAAATATACAAGTTATGCTTACGCTGTGAGCATAACTTTTCCCGTACAGGCATCGCAGCTCCCTGATCGGCAAGGGTCAATATTCCCCATTTTCTTCTTCTGTTTCCTGTTCCCAGAACCCGCCCTCACGGCAGGCTTCACGGAGCATGGCACGGTAAGCATCCAGACTGTCCGCCTGCAAGATGAACTGGCTCTCTAATGTATGCTCTAGCTGCTGGTTCTGCTGTCTGGTCTCCTGGTAATCGCTATAGCAGACCAACAGGAATACCGCCAGCAATACGAGACAGATACTGAGGATAAGTAAAATCATAACCTGTGCCATGGCTACCACCTCCTGATCTGTTCGATGGACTTCTCCGCATATGCAGAGAGTACAGCCTGATAGTACTGCCTCCCGTGTGGGGCGATGCTGCTTAGGCGTCCGGCCATCACAGCAAGCGCACCGGTGTGCTCCATCGCTGTCTGTGCTAGCAGGGCGCGGCAGTGGTCGTTCCCGGCTTGCAGCATAGCCTCTTGCAGCATCATGCTCCCGGAACGGGTCGAAAGCAGCATCCCGAGGCTGCGCCGGGCAGGTGACGGTTCAATAATATCGCCCGTCAGAATGGTAGTGGTTTCTTCACTGAAACTGTTGTTTCTCATGGATTTTCCCTCCTTGTGGATTAGTAAGGTTTTTGTCCCTTCTAATTACTGGTCATCTGGGGATGGGGAAAATTAACACTTGGACAGAAAAAATTTACGAAAAGTTCTGAAAATGGAAAGATACAGGACAGAAATGGGATATTTTTGCGTACAAAAAGAGACGCCATGAGGAGCGTCTCTAGAAATAAAACTCATTTCCAAATTATGGACAATATTTTTTAGTCCTAATCATCTTGAAAAGCAACAATATTGCCAGCGTTGAACAGATAAAAGATAGAACAGAGAGGATTTTTATTGCAATTTCTACTTTGGTATTCTTATATACTATCACCCTTGCATCATCTTGCAATGTCTTATCACCAACACGTGCCTGCGCCCAGTTTATCACGGTATTTTTCCCCTCTGCCAAGTTGTCATCGATAACTTCAGCGGTAATACGGATGAATGCGTTAGCATTGGGATCATAAGAGCCAACATTCACGCCACCTTCAACCACATCATCAGTATCAAGTTTGACACCGTTTGGGTGATTACCATTGTAAGCAATGGTAGAGCCTTCTATATAGCGGAGGTTAGGGGGCAGAAGGTCACGCACGACTATGCCTTCCTGGGTATAATTACTAGTGTTAAGATACTGGAATTGGATATCTACCTTATCCCCGACTTTGGCTTCTACGGTATCCTGCCAGGTCTTATCATTATTATCCGTCAGACGAACTTTAGTCTCTATAGTAAATTGATAATCGTAAACTACTTTTACCTTTATCCCCACATAGTTGATATATTTATACCACCCAGGTACTTTACCATCAAGGGCATCATAACCAATCAGCGTCCACTCATCCTCAACCTTGTTGCTGGGATTGCCTTGATTAGTAATCGTATCAGGCAATTGCACACCAGAGCCTTTGGCAAAACCACCATTTTCTAGTAGAGCCGACCCGGGAACATAATATAAGGAAAAAGGAATCCCATCTTTGCTTTTGAAAATGACCGTATCCGAATATTCCACCGGAGTAGCATTTGACGCTGTCAGCCAGCCATTGACTGTTATCTGGTTGGAAGAGCTATAAGGAATATAAAATCGTACTTTGGTATCCTCCGCCACAGCGTCCATACCTCCTGGATTATTATTGTGTATATAAAGCCTTACGATGTATGTTTTCCCATCTTCAACAGTAATCTCTGTGCCCTCCCATACATTGCCGCTATCAGCATTGATACCAGTATCTTCACGGGTGCCGACGAAGTTGGTCTCGTTGGTCAGAAGCGGCATTTCCAAGCCCTTTTCTTTAGCCCAGGCTGCATCCGTATCAGCTACTTTGATAGAGTTAAAGGTGATATAGTCAATAGCCCCCTCGTTGGCCTGCTGGTAGGAGTAAGTTGGATGGGAAATTGCATCGTAAACGACTTTCACTCTGATAGTGACATAGTTGGCATATTGGTAACAGCCAGGAACTTTACCGTCCAAAGCATTGTAACCAATCAGAACACCAGCTTCTTTGGCCTTAACAATGTCGTCACTCAATTGGACGCCACCGTTAGCACCAACACCATTATTCTCCAACAAGGCAGAGCCGTAGACGTACTCTAGGTGGAAGTTGTTATCACTAACAAAGTTCACATAGTCTACATACTGTGATGGAGTAGCGTTAGAAGAGGTGATGAAACCGTTCACTTTTACTTCCTTGGCAGAAGCCGAAGGAATGTTAAAGCGTACGCGAGTATTCTCTGCTACAGCATCGGCACCATTTGGGTTGTTGTTGTGAACATACATACGAACGATGTACTCTTTACCATCTTCAACAGTAATTTCATTGCCGCGCCAGTAATTATCTATGCCAGCATTTATGCCCGTATATTCACGTGCACCAACATAATTCTTCTCGTTGCCAATCACGCTGTCAGAAATTGTATTAAAAATAATCTGACCGGGATAATTAGGGCTGTTTTTGTAATCCTCGCCGTCAGAAGCGGGGGTAGCTCCGATTGCGCCATTATTGATTTCTTCTATTGTATAACTTGGCCGGCCATCTTCGCTGTTATCGCCCCAGGCTAAAGCAGGCAACGGAATCGATAGCAGACATCCATATACTATGACACTTACTATGTAAAGAAATATTCTAATGTTTTTCATGGCAGTTCTCTCCATTTAAACAACCTCCGATTTAAAATCCGGGTATATTTTCAGTGTTAACCGAATCATCTCCATCCAGAATGCTGCCGTTAGGATTGCTTGTTTCACCATCTGCAGTATTTTCCTGCACAGCAACGGACACCTCTGCATCAATTTCTTCGAACTGAACATGTACTTTGGTGCCCCATTCTGTTTCTTTCCGCCATTCTGATGCAAGTTTTACCACTTCAGTATTTCTATTTACCGTTACAAGGCGGGTATTGTCACTGGTATAATTCACGTCATCTATATTTGCCTCGCGCGGATAAATGACTACCTCCAGCTTTTCCCACGGCTTGTCTGGCGTGAGCGTCATCTCGGCGTTCAGGATTTTAATATCAGTTACCGTTGGACTCCCGTTTTCTTCTATAGCTGTGCCGCTAGCGGTTTCTACATATTGCTGAGAGCTTTGGCTGTCTTTTAAGGAACGCGCAATTTTCCAGACAGTTGACGCAATGAATAAGAGGATAAGGATGACGACAACGTCCTTGATCCTGAACCGCATTTTTAAATAGCCAGCGGCCTTTTTTATTTTTTCACATATTATGGCCGTTGGCGCCGGTGCCGGAGGATCCGCATCCTTTTGTTTGTATTCCTCCTGTCCGGCAGCGTCTTCTTCTGCCGCGTCATCCGCCGGGCCGGATTCGGGAGCCGGGGCTTCCGGTTCTATTTCACCGTCAGCCTTTGGCGGGATGCTTTTTTCTGGTTCTTTGTCAGCGGCGGGCATTTCCCGGGGGCTGGGGAACTCCAGCTTGTCAGGAACTTTATTTATCAGCCCCAGTTTCCCATGGTTGCTGTTCTTAGCGTTTATCAAATCCTCTTGTAAATAATCTATGATATAATTCATTTTGCCCGAAGCTGTTCTTTTGGCGCTGCCTGCTGTCTTAATTCTCTTAAAATGCTTGTTATAACTACGGCTGTATTCCCAATATGCTACTATGCGGTCTTCCATATTTTCTTCCTGAAACCCATCCCCCTGCAGAAGCCCGCAGGCTGCAAGCATCAGCTCCCTGTCATCTAAAGAATGGCAGTATCTCTCTAGAACTAAAGCAGTATACATTTTGCAGAAATTCAAGGTATTCTCGCCTTTGTTTGGAGTGCTGCCTTCGAGTTCTTTAACAAGATTTTTCATTTGGTCTTCATTTTTACAGATATCATGCAAAAGAGCTGCAAGCTCAGTCTTGTTTGTTGTTTCTGACATTTTATCCCCCAATCGACTTCACTGCAATAAACTATAACACAAAACATGAAATTTTGAAAGAAAAAGGCTCGGTTTCTGCATAATGCAGTTTCCGGGCCTTTACCAACTTTATTGGTATTCCGCTAATCAACATACTCTGTAACACAGACATAATCATCGTCTCCGCGCCGTTCAAAGTCCAGCTCTCGCCGGACGCCTTTCTGGTATTCGGTGACATGGGTCCTGTCACTAATGCCGGACGGTTTTGTAGAATCGCGATGATGCCACATATCCACTGTGTACCGTGAGCTTGCCGGTGCCCCATTTTGTCCGGGAATATCAAACTGGAGTTTGAAGTTATGGAATCCATCCAGTATCAGGTAGTCGCCGTGGTTCAGTTCCGGATTATAAAAATCCAAGATAAGGCATTCTGGGGCAACCTCAAAGGAATATAAATACCAGTCTGTCTTTCCCCGCAGGACATCCCGGTATGCTTCGCGGAAAGCTTTTGTCTCAGAATCTTCCCTATAGCCCCAATCATCCTTGTTTATGCCTGCATCCGCGAAGTCAATATCTTGATATCCTACATCTTGGCATTCCAACACTGTGAGCTTGATTGGCAAGCACTTGTCCTCATACGCTTGATCATAGTCACGCATAGGGCCATTCGTCACTACATAGCCACGCTCAAACAGCTTTAGTTCGTATTGCATCATTCTCATGATTTTACCCCCTTGAATAAATGTGATTTTATTGGATTATTGCGCCATCGCTCCTCTTTTCAAGAAAAGAAGCGATTTCCGCAATAATCAGGGGTAAGGCAATATGTCCAGTATATGCTGATAAAACATTAATGTACATAAACAAGTTAGTTTCCACTAACCATTGTAGCACACATGTTCGGTTTTGTCAAGCATTTTGCATGGTTTTACGACAAATATAAGTGTTTTTTGAAAAATTAGAAAAAATGGTCGGTATCGAACTTAATATCACCCTTTCAATTCTTCCGAAGTGGTTCCACTTTCTTCCGAAACGATTCCACTTTCCTCCGAAACCTGAAAAACTTCAGAAATTCTACTATCATTAAACTAAGCACAGGGCAGTTCCGTCCAGAGCAAATAAACCAAATGGAGGTACACCTTATGAAACAAACATCCAAAAACCAAACAAGAGACATCTGCGACATTATAGGCAGGGTGACAGCAAAATATTTTCAAGAAAAGGGGGTGATCGAGATAAAGCGCGGAAAATACATTGTGCAAATCATCATCCCGCCAGAGACACCGATAGAGGTGCTTTCCAGTGAAGAACCCTCTGCCAAGTAGGCAGCAGGAGCAGCAAAAACTTAACATTTCCGCGAGACCGCGGTTCTGGGATTACCAGAATTCTGAGACGGCAGTACGGGCATCGAACAAAGACATTCGGTGTTCCGCGCTGCCGTTTTGGCGTCTTCAGGATATCCAGCCAGAACGGCTTCGGCGGACACCGCCACCAAGAAAGGGGCTTATTATGGCCGGATACAATTATGGATACCACAGGGACAAGATGGAAAAAGAATTTGCACAGATAGCAGCAACCTGCCGGGCAGAGGGCATAGCGGGAGATACGATTGGAATTATACACCGCATATTGCTGAATGAGCTCAACAGCAACAGGAAATTCTATACGCACACGCAATCTTATGATGGGATGAAATTTCAGGATGGCAGTGATGCAGACATGAGCAACAATCCGTTTCTTGAGGATTATTTGGAACAGTTCAGTACGCCACAAGTGGAAATCAGCGAATGGCACTATATGGCTTGGCTAGATGACATAGATACTCCGGAAATCGTTGAATGGATCAGGACACTTGGCGAGAAAGATATCCTACTGCTCACACTACTGGTTGTAGATGATTTGATACAAACAGAGGCGGCAAAGATACTGGAAAAGCACGATTCGGCTATTTCCCGGAAGATGAAACAACTTAGAGAAAGTCTGGCAAAAGTCCTGCCAGAACCTTTACGTAAACGTTACATAAGGTAGTATACCCTCAAAAATCTGGAGTCGGTTTTTCCGTTCGGGAACGACTCCAGATTTTTGCGCTGAAGGTAGGTCTTCGGCCATGAACTCTTATTTGGGAGTAATACCAGAGTATTGCGCTGCGCCAGCGTAATTGTTGAGACGTTTTGCATTGGCATCAGCTTTGGCTTTTTGAACCTCTGGGGCCGTACCACGGGCAATAGCGATACGATGAAAAATCACCGTTTTGACATACTCATCGCGTTGCCGAATAGCTTCTTGTTCAGTAATTTCACCGCTATGCCACTTCATGTCGATTTTACGTAGAGCAATCCAATCCTCCACAAAATAAAGGTCTTTATTGCTCTCATCAATTCCTGGCGGGAAGACTCCTGCAAGAACATCATTATGAAAGTCATTTTCGCACGATGGACACGTGGTGCCCATGACTCCAAAGTAAGAGTTATGAATTGAGCACCAATCTCGACTTGACTTTGTTGGCGTTGTGGGTTGTGGGGCTTTCATGTAGTGCTTCTTACTACCCCGCACAGCAGAAACTGCAAACCAAATTGCAAGAAAAATGCCGGGTACAAAAATAAGTAATGCTTCCATACACATCACCTCCTTAGTGGCTTTGAGTTTTGGCGACAGGCGGAACAATTAGATTTCCGACACTGTACAGAATAATGGAGAAGCGCTAGCTAGCGGTGTGGTTGTCAACTACTGTGAAGAATTTCGTCGATTCTTTGCTGTTCAACTTTTTTGGTTTGCCAAAGATCTCTCTGTTCCTCCATATGAGCTTTACACGCTATTGCAAATTCTTCTGGTGTAGTATATGGCGTTTCTCCATTCAAAATCTGTCGAGCAATAACTTGAAAAATCTGCCAATCAGATAATTTGATTTCTTTAACACTTAAGCCCATGATGGTCTTTTTAGCTTTCTCTTCCCTGAATTTAATTGACCAACAGCCATGACATTCGCGCTCGCCATTATGATTGTTTTCATGCCCGCAAATTTTGCATCGTGGCTCCTTGCCCTCTGTGTTGTAATAACTTGGAATCGTCAGCCACCCTTCCTGCATGTAGTGCTGAATAATGTCTTCATAATTCGCCATCCATATCACTCTCCTTTCAACGTGCGAATCGATTATATCTATAAGTAATAAACCGTACTCCCGATGCGCTGAGGTAAGCCTGATGTTATCTCCACTCTAAGATGCTGGTGTAATAGTATGCGGGGGAGATAACTTCCATGACGGTGCCGTTGTCTCCTACTCTGCCGCAGATGGGAGAATATGCAGTTCCCAGTTTGGACGGTGCATTTGCTCCGCTGATGTCCGTCAAGTATATTGAAGGGTTGTCGTTACCCCTTTGTGCTGTAGAGAGAAAGGCAACGCTAACTCCATCCGGTCCAATCACCGGACTCCAGCTGGTCTGCGAACCACCGGTAGGAATTATGTCAGTAATAGACTGATCGGAAATATTAGCCCGTGAACACACGCTCATCCCGTTGGAACGATTTACGGCAAGGAACTCATTTTCATTAATCCAAGAAGTAATGTAGTAATGACTTTTCCATTTCCATACATCGGAGTAAACATCCATCACGTAAGAGCTGTCACCGCTCACCTCATAAGAAGCTCCGGGAGTGATATTATCCAAAGGCACCATATAATATGTCGGGTGAAGGTAATCTGTCACTTCGGCATAAATAAAATATCCATCCTGAGTAAAGCCGACAGCATTATAGTACTTAATCGGATCAAAATCGCTTTGAGCTTGCTCATTCAACGCCACGGTGAGATCAAAGAATTCTCCAGATTGGTCTACCCAGCCAGCATGTTGCGCCTCATTGCTTAAAAAAGTCTTAGTAGCGGCCATCAGTGTAAAATCCTCATTGAACATGTCACGGTAATTCGAATAGCGTGAGAGTTTGTAACCGGGTTCAATGATAGACTCAGTTTCGTTAACGCGGGCTACATGCTCAAACACAAAGGATGACACAGTATAGTAATCTCCTGTGTCGGGATTGACTGCGCTGACGACGAAGGACGGGGCAAAGGCATTACTTTTGTAGTTCGCCTGCAGTATTATTATCCCCTCAACCTCTCCCGGCTCAGTGATGGCTACTTCGGTACTTTCCGTAGGCTCTTCACCTATCCAGTCATCCGATACACATTCGTCTTCAGGCGGACGGCCAAAGCCATCATCATTGACGGACTCGGATTCTGTCATCTTCGGAGCTTCTGTAGCTGCAGTTACGGGCGTTTCTTCCGGCATTGGCGTAGCAGTATCTGCTGCCGGTGAACTTGCCATTGCTTCTGCAGGTGCATCATTACCACTTCCGCAGCCGACTAACACAGTGGCACTGAGCACCACAGCTAACATAGTTACAAGGAATCGTTTTCTCATCATTTCTACCTCCACTCAAGTAAAGCACTGGGCATAGTAGTAAGGTTGTTACTAAGGTTCAAATTGCAGCTAATCTTCTCCGGTTCGCCGCCATTTGGTGAAATCACGAAAATCTCGGGGGTGCCGCTGCCTTCCTTGGGCTGCGATAAAAACGCAATCTTGCCGCCATCCGGGCTAAACACGCCGCTCCAATTTATACGTGCATTACCGGGAATATACGACGCAATTTCGGCAGTATTCGAGTCGTAGATAAAGCTTTCGCAAGCATTAAAACTCGGGGTGCTTACGATATATCGGGCATCATTGATGTCGGATATACAGTACACATTAGGTGCCTGAATAATTGGATCATAATCGCTCAGTGGATTACCCTCTTGGCTGTTGATGGGATTTGTGCTGTCAGTATACCGGAAGTTAAGCGTGCTCCACGCATCAGCATAGGCATAAAGGTTGTCGTTATATACGAATAAGTCATCATCTGTAAATCCAACCGCTGCGTAATGAACCGGGTCATCAAAATCGCTCGCCAGCTCTCCCAATGCTTCAGTTACATCAAAGAAATTGCCGTTCTGATCTATCCACCCAGCGTGAGTCTCATTACGAGCAGTATAGCATATGGTAATTGCCATTTTGCTAAAATCGTCAGAGAAGACCTTACGGTCGTAGCCAATGTGGTTATTGATGCCAATATTGCAGGGGAGAAAATAAAACTCTGCGTTATTTACATTGTAGGGTTGATAGTACGAAAAAGTAACAATGTGGTTTATGGTGCCATCGGAAGGGGCAACGGAATTTATTTCGTAGAAGAAATTATTACCCTTACCGCTACTATCGGCACGATAATAACTCTGCACCACAATTATCCCCTCAACTTCTCCCGGTTCAGTGACGACCGCTTCAGTACTTTCCGTGGACTCTTCACCCATCCAGTCATCCGGTACGCATTCGTCTTCGGGTGGACGACCAAGGTCATCGTCGATGAGCTCAGATTCTGTCATCTTCAGGGCTTCCGTAGCTGCAGTTGCGGGTGTTTCTTCCGGCATCGGTGTAGCAGTATCTGCTACCGGTGAACTTGCCATTGTTTCTGCAGGTGCATCATTACCACTTCCGCAGCCGACCAATATGGTCGCACTAAATACTACAGCCAACATAGTTACAAGGAATCGTTTTCTCATTTCACTACCTCCATTCCAGAATGTAATAATAAATTGCACCGCTGGAAGGTAGAGCCGTTGTTGGTGGTTGAGCAATAAAGAAGTCAGGGGTAAACTTTGTCGGATTATCTCCAGATATAGAAGCGATGTACATATTAATATCTGTACCAGCATTCGGCTGTGACATAAAAGCTACTCGGTCACCATTTGGACTCACTACGGCGCTCCAGTTATGGTGTGTCGATTCGCCGGGGAGATATTCTTCAAATGTTTGAGTGCTAATTGTGACAATACGACACTTTTCCTGCCGATCATCTACCACTAAAGCGTGGTCGTCATCCAGCCAGTCTGTCAACAAATAATGGTTCATCCAGTGCCAAGTATCATAATCTGCCCCAATCATTTTATCGGAGCTATCAATCTGCCATGATGCCCCAGGAACTACATTATCTACAGCTACTCCGTAATATTGATCGAATTGACGACCATCATGGTACACATAAATAAATATGTCATCCTGAAATCCGACTGCATAGTACTGGGCAGGAGCATCAAAGTCGCTCTGTGCCTGTTCATTAAGGGCTTCAGTTACATCATAAAAGTTTCCGACAGAATCAAGCCAGCCAGCGTGTATTTCTCCGGTGCTGGTATCAGTTTTTGTTGCAGCAACCTTGGTGTAATCGTTAGAAAAATAGTCATATAAATTTGCAAAACGATTGAATCCCATTGCTGGCCGAATATTAATTCCTGTGTCGTACTTTGTGACGTTGGGAAAGGAGAACCGGTTGATTTCTTGTGAGATGTTGGTTTCTGGATCAACCGTAAATATAGTATAAGACATTAATAATAAGTCTCTCCAATCCACCTGTGCTACAATTATCCCCTCAACCTCTCCCGGTGTAATTGTGGTTACTTCGGTACTTTCCGTAGGCTCTTCACCCATCCAGTCATCCGGTATGCATTCGTCTTCAGGCGGACGGCCAAAATCGTCATCAGTGGCAGATTCGGGCACTGTCATCTTCGGGGCTTCCGTAGCCGCAGTCACGGGTGTTTCTTCCGGAATTGCGACGTTTGTTCCCGAAGAATTGGACGCCTCGGGTGTCAAAACAGATGCATCATTCCCGTTTCCGCACCCCACCAACATTGCGGTGCCAATTATCCAAGCCAGTATAGTTACAATAATTCTTTTCTTCATAATCCCTCCCAAGCTAATATTGTGTCCACTTGACTAAGGATAACAACACACTATTTGCGTAATGATACTGGTAAAATAGTCGTTCAAGAAAGCAATTCTGAATCTATGATATTCCCTGACACCATTAACCTTAACAAGATGTAACACAATACTGATGCTGTTACATTCCGCTTACGAAAAGTATGGTTTTTACCCTATTAATCCAGCTTTCACAACCATTCCTTTTCCAAAAATCTCTCAAAATCTATTGCATACGGTCTTTCCCGGTGTTAAAATAGGTAGCAATATCAGTAAAATGTTAACAAGTCCCCCTTATCCTGATGTGCGGTATACTTAGACATATCAAAGAATAAGGGGGTTTATTATATTATGGCAGCAACAGAACCAATCAGGGACAAAAAACAATTTAAGGCATTAGCAGGATATTTCCTGGAAAAAGGGCAGCTACGTAATTATGCCATGGTTGTCATGGATGCGTATACAGTGCTTAGGATCAGCGATCTATTACGTTTGAAGTGGTCAGATGTGTATGATGAAGAGAGGAAGGAATTCCGTATTCGCATTTATGTTACAGAGAAAAAGACTGGAAAGAACCGGGAAATAGCATTACACCCACAAGTCTTAGGTGCACTTCGTCAGTGCTATCCACACCGTAAAGGCGAATACATTTTTGCCAACAATCGGAAGGACGCAAAGGCTATCAGCCGGGTGCAGGCATGGCGAATCATCCACACGGCAGTAGTTGCTCTGGGTATTATGGGTAAAATATCCTGCCATAGCCTGAGAAAGACGTGGGGATACCATGCATGGAACAGCGGCAAAGTGTCTCCCGTTGTTATTATGGATATTTATAATCACAGCAACTACGAGGTCACAAGACGTTACCTAGGTGTAGCACAGGATGATAAGGATAAGGCATATCTGGAGATGGAACTGATGTAAATAAGAGTAGAGAGCAGAAATTTTAGATTAGTGAACAGGCGTTTAGGTACCGATATGGCTTAGACGCTACTTTTCGTGCGCAGCGGGTATATTAGCTTAGTTGATGCTACTGGCACACTTAAGGATGTAGGCCAGAGTAGTTTTTTATGGTCATCACGAAGTGATGTTGCTACTTCCGCCTACAACTTAGGCTTTGCTGGTGAAGGTGTTAATGTATCAAGCTATGGACGCCGTTACTACGCTTTCCCCCCCTCCACTGCCTTAGTACTGTATTAGACATGGAGAGCAGAAGATAACTGCCATGCGCATTCGCCCATACAAAGTGCTGGTTCTGGGTAGAGATGTCCAGACCAGCACACTTCCAAGAAGAAATTCCCTCCAGAAAGGGATTTTTACATTTTTATCTACGTTTTCTAGCTATTGCGTAAAATCAGACAATCAAGTAAATTGAGTTGAAACGAGTTAAATAACGTAAAACAAGTTAAATACAAAATTAGGCTATCTGCCTGACGTGATGACACAAATGTACATGCAAGCATGCCCGCTTGGCTCGTTGCTCGCGGGAATAAAACCCAACAAAAAACTGCTGCATATCCTGCAACAGCTTTTCCAATGTTCTATCTTCTGTTTATCCTGACATTTTCAGTCTTAACTTCATCCTACCTTTAACTTAAATTTCTGGTATTCCTTTTCCGATTCCACCACCTCAATCTGGGCTCCCAGATTCCGCAGCTTTAAGGGAAAGTCTTCATATCCCCGCTCAATGTACCGGATGTCGTCCACCAAAGTAAATCCTTCCGCTGCCAGAGCCGCCGTCACAAGAGCCGCTCCCGCCCGAAGGTCCGGCACCGTGATGCTGGCTCCCGTATATTTGCCCACGCCGTCAATGATGGCCGTGTCTCCGCCTTCCACCTTGATATCAGCGCCCATTCTGATTAACTCGTCCACATATTTAAAGCGATTCTCATAGATGCTCTCCGTCACAATGCTGGTTCCCTTCGCCAGGGCCAGCGCCACGGTTATCTGGGGCTGCATGTCCGTGGGGAAGCCGGGGTAGGGAAGGGTCCGCACCTGAGAGTGCACCAGCGGCTTCGACGCAACCACCCGGATACTGTCGTCCGCCTCTTTCACTTCACAGCCAATCTCCAGCAGCTTGGCCGTGATGGATTCCAGATGTTTGGGAATGACATTTTTAACCGTCACATCGCCCTTTGTCACTGCCGCGGCAAACATATAGGTACCGGCCTCTATCTGATCCGGAATAATGGTATAGTCTGTGCCGTGAAGTCTGGGTACCCCCTTGATTCTGATGACATCCGTCCCCGCGCCCTTCACATTGGCGCCCATACTGTTCAGGAAATTAGCCACATCCACCACATGGGGTTCTTTTGCAGAGTTCTCAATGGTGGTGGCACCCTCCGCAAGCGCCGCCGCCATCATCACATTGATGGTGGCACCCACGCTGACCTTATCCATATATACATGTCCGCCCCGGAGGTGCTCCGCCCTGGCCTTAATCAGGCCATGTTCGATGATCACCTCCGCGCCCAACGCCCGAAATCCTTTCAAATGCTGGTCGATGGCCCGATAGCCAATGTCACAGCCCCCCGGCAGTACAACCTCCGCATGCTTATATTTTCCTAAAAACGCTCCCAGCAGATAATAGGAGCCTCTGATCTTCTTACACCCCTCATTTTCAATAGTCAGATTGTGGATATTTCCGGCATTTATCAAAACCTTATGCCTGTCCATTCGTTTCACTGTCACGCCGATACTGCTCATGGCGTTTAAAATCACATCAATGTCGCTTACATCCGGAATATTGTCTATATATACGGTTTCATCCGTCATGGCTGCCGCAGCAAAAACCGGGAGTGCCGCATTCTTCGCACCCGCTATTTCCACATCGCCAACCAGAGGATTTCCACCTTTGATTGCATATTGTTCCATCTTATTTTCCTCTGCCTGAGATTGATTGCTTTATTCAATTATCTATAGTAAAATTACTTTCTTATTCTTTAACAAAAGCAATATTACCACATTTTCCCTCATTTGTAAACCGAACATGCATTCTCATGCATCAATCCAGATACTTCAGCGGGTCTACCTGGGAACCGTTGATCAATATCTCAAAGTGGATATGGGGTCCTGTACTGACGCCGGTATTTCCGCTGAGTGCAATCTTCTCCCCCTGCTTCACCTGCTGTCCCACATTGACCAGCACTTTGCTGAGATGGCCGTACCTGGTCTGTCTTCCGTCCTCGTGATCGATATAGACCACATAGCCGTAACCACTTCCCCATCCGGCTCTGGTAACCGTACCGCCGCAGGATGCATAGACAGCCGTTCCCGTAGGCGTAGCCCAGTCAATCCCCTTATGATAGGAGCTGGCGCCTTTGGTGGGTGCATTCCTCCTGCCGAAGCCCGAGCTCTGGCGACCGCCCGAGATGGGCTTGATATAAGTGGGAGGAATTCTGGTCCCTCTCTCTACTACCTTCGCCACAGCCTCCATGACAACCTCTTCCTTCAGGATTTCACGGCTGATTTCCTTGTCATTCATATAAGTCACATCCGCCACTACCTTGCGGAAGCCCGCAGAAGGCTGCTGATGCACCACAGTCTTCGTAGTATACCAGTTGTCATTGTCAATATAAACTATGTCCGCGTCATAGCTTTCCTCATAATAGTTCTCTTCCACTCTGGTCACGGACAGCTCCGGTTCCGGCACTGTGATAAAAAGCTTATCCCCAATGTGCAGTGTACTTTCCTCGTCTTCCAGACTGTCGTTCATCTCCACGATTTTGTCCATGGGAATGTTGACCTTTATGGCGATTTCAGACAGGGTATCTCCGGAAACCACCTCATATATACTGGGTGTCTCCTGTTCCATGACCACCAGATTGACGGCATCCTCCAGGGATGTCAGCTGGCTTTCCGGCAGATATACCTCCACAATCTCCACATCCTCGGCAAAGGCCATGCTCTGAATGCCCAGCTCATAATCCGAGAAGTCTGTTCTCTCCTTTGTCTCCGGCTCCCCTGTGATTCCGGAAATCACACACTGTACCCCCGCTTCCGTGTAAGCGGGCCGCACCTGTTCCTCTTCCTCGTCGGCCTCCGCCACTTCCGCGCTCAGTACACTGAATTCCCGGTCTGAGACATTTCTCAGAGCCACGGTAAATTTTCCATCATTGCCATACTTGTCAATGGCAGCCTGAAGCAGTGCCTGTACATCTTCCAGACTGGCAAGATTAATGATATACTCGTTCAGCTTCAGCGTATAGGAGCGGTGCATGGTTTCACGTATTCCGGATTTCAGCGCCTGCTCCATTCTCAGCAGCACATCCTCTTCCTTATCCACCTCTCCCCAGAGCACTTCCTCTCCCAGAACAACCATGTCCGTCTCCATGAACATCAGCTCGTCACTGGAAGCCGCCACATTCTTCCGGGCCTGCAGCAGCAGTTCTTCTATCTGTTCCTTATCCCCCAGGGTTCCCACATCCCGGCCGTTTATCTGTATGTGAAAAAAGTTCTCTCCCGCCTGCTCATAAGGCGTATATCCTTTCACCAGCATCACACCCAGAAAAAGTGTGGTCACTGTAGCTTTAATATATGTAAATTTGTATTTTTTATAATTTTTCTTCTTTTTCATCCGTCTTCCAATTTCTTCCAGCTATACTCAGCGGCAGCCATACATTTGTATTACAGCCGGTTTCACATGGGACCATTGCCCCTTCTCCGGCATTTGTCTTATCCCGGCATGAGAAACTGCGCTGTATCGCCTATTGTATCAATATTTTCTCCGCTTGTAAAGTTGATTCTCCCCCGCTGTCCGGGATTTTATGCATCATTTTTGTAACAACTTTGTACAGCTCTGCCCTCAACGCACAGCACATCCTTCCTCATTCCGGTTCGGCCGGCACCAGCAGGTAATAATTTCCCTCCTCTTTCAACACCCGATATGCAAAAGGCATTCTGTCCAGCTCGGATATGTGAATCAGGTACAGTCCCTCCGCATCCACCGTCTGTTCATAGTCCACATTGATAAAGTGATACCTTTCACTGTAGGGAAGAAGCTCCCGGCCACCGTTATAATTCGTTTTCTCCTGATAATAAGCAGCGTCAATTTCGCATGCATAATGCGTCAGAATCTCCGCCATGGACAGGTTATACTGCCAGTCCATATTCCCGGTAATATACAGCCTGGCATACTCTGTCTCCCCGTCCGCTTCCTTCACTGCTTCCAGGAAATTTACATTGAAAAGCCTGCCGATTTCTCCGGCAAATGTGGTAAAGTAGGTTCCCAGAAACAGCCCAAAACATACTGCGTAAGCAGCTCCGATAAAGGGAAGCATCCTCTTCCAGCGCCCGGCCACTTTCCAGATGCCGTATCCGCACATGAAAATCAGCGGAAAATAAATGATATTGATTCTGTTTACATTCACTTCAAACGTGAGAAGTCCCGTCCAGATCCCGGTAAGTAAAAATCCCCACAAAGCCAGCATTTCCGTCTTCCGGGCCATATCCTTTTCCCGGCACATATCCCCTGTAAAAGATACCGCTCCCAACAGCATAAAGGGAATAGAGATATGATAGAGCGGGCCAAAAGCAGGAAGGGAATTGTACAGCTGATCGGGTGTCTGCAGAATACAGGTCCGTATCATGGCAAGGAAGTTGCGCCCCAGCTGTTCAAAGGAAAAATTCAGGAACAGAATATCTGCGGAACGGATACTTTCCGGAAAATAACTCATGGTAAAAAACGGCGTTTCAATTGTGGACCACCCGAAGAAATTGATTGCCATCACCAGAATCTCCGGCAGCGCCACCAGCAAAAACAGGGCGATGCACAGCAGAATTTCCCTGCATTTCAGCTGCCTTTTCCACAGACACCACAGCGCGAACACTGCCAGAAACGGAGTCACAGAATAAACCGCCACACCATAGCAGTAAAATGTCAGGCCAAAGAAAATCATGGAAGCATACAGATATCTCCTTTTTTCCAGTCCCAGCAGCAACAGCCAGAAGGCCAGCAGAAATACATGTGGAAAAAGGTTGCAGTCCAGGGACCAGCGGCTCTGCATGAAATGCCAGGGGTTTACTGCGGTAAGCGCCATCAGTCCCAAGGCCGCCCTGGTGTTAAAAAGCCGTTTCCCCGCCAGATATACCAGCGCCACGGAGCCGCAGCTGGCCAGAAGCATGGGAAGCCGCACTGCCAGGGTGCCGAATCCGAAGATCTTGATAAAGGGAATCATGCAATAGGACAGCAATGCGCTCATCTGTCCATATTTCCATGCCGTGAGATGTACCGGCAGGTATATGCCGAAACGGTCTGTTCCATATTTTGACAGAGCCCATGCGTCCACACCGGCCATAGCCTCGTCCTGATTCACTCCTGCGGGAATCTCCACGAATCCGATGCCGCGGACCAGTACCGCCCCTATCAGAATCCCCCAGAAAAACCAGCGCTCTTTATTTCTCTCTCCCATCAGAAAACCCCCGCGTTATTTCCCTGATATAGATACAGGAAAAATTCTATTCCGCACTGCAGATGATACAGATACAGATACAGTTCAGGGATTACAAATACCCCGAAAATCCAGGGCTTCCAGCCCATAAGATTTTTCAGCATCCGCAGCACACATATGACAAACACAAAGAAAAGTCCGTGCATATAGCCCCAGGAAAAGTTCAGATGCACCAGACGAAACCCTTTCTCATACAGAAACAGAAAACTCAGCAACCCCGCTGCCATCAGCTGCCAGGCCAGTCTGAACTGGCTGTCCTTTTTCAGCTCCCTGAAGTTCAGTGCCAGGATGCAGAAAGGAAAAAGCAGGGCCAGCAGGATACTCAGCGGAATGTTAAAAGAATGAATATGCCAGGCTTTTCCCAGCTCAATTCCGATGCCCGTCTCCTCCCCGCGCACATTCTGGCCGGTAAATACGCCCAGAAACTGGAAAATAAGCAGAAATCCCGTGGGCAGAAAGCAGTAGCCGAACAGTAACGTGTTCTTCCAGTTGGCAAATCTGGCGGCCAGCAGGCGGTACAGAAGCGTCAATCCCACCACCGGCAGCAAAATAAAGTGAAAGCTTGGTTTGGTAAAGGCGGCCAGAAAGCTGAACAGTGACAAATACACCGCCTTTTTCACGGGGATTTCACGCTCATACTTTTCCAGAATCTCCGCCGTCAGGAAAAAGCAGATAATGGAAAAAGGCCTCACGGCCAGATAGGTTGCATTCCAGTATGGATTGGGCGTCAGGATGCCATTACAGCGGTAAATATACTGATACCCCCAGATTTTTTCATCTTTGGGGCCATAGTACATGGATACAAAAAAAAGAGAAAATACCGCCAGATTTACTGCCGCGTCCCACAGAAGGTTCCACTTTACCTGCTGCCTGCGGGCATACTCTTTTAACGTTTTCTCCATGTAATATTTCAGCAGAAGCACACTCAGGGAATTCAGAAATGTGGTGGAAAAAGCCACCGCAGCCTCCGCCCCCATCACCGGCATCCAGATTCTCGAGAGCCAGAAAAAGAACCTGTACGGGAATTCATATCCGCTTTCCAGCCCCTGCGTCTCCAGTATGTATGCCTTCATGTCAGAAAAATAAATCCCCTGATACTCGATAGCCTGTCTGTAGAACAACACGAACATCAGCATCGAATACAGTATCAGCAGGATCCCGAAAAAAAGTCTGTCCGTTCTCTTTTCATAGCGTTCCATTTTTTTGGTCAACGTCATGCTATCCCATCCTTTTCACACTGTATCCAAAGGTTCCCAACTGCTCTCCACACACATAATAAGCGCCGTGAGAATAGACTATGGGGTCCGCTTTTTCCAGGTGAAACTTGCTCTTCTCATCCATATATTTCCTGTCCGCATGTACAGCCACAACTTCCGCAAGGAACATATGATGGGATCCCAGAGGCATCAGCCGGCATACTCTGCACTCCAGATTCACAGGGCTCTCTCCGATCAGAGGCGCCTTCACCTTCTCCGCCGGAAGAGGCGTCAGCCCTGTCTCTCTGAACTTATCCACTTCCGCGCCGCTTTTCACCCCGCAGTAATCAGTGGCATAAGCCAGCTCTCTGGTAGTCAGGTTCACCACAAATTCCCCTGTCTCCTTCAGAATCAGATAAGAATACCTTTCCGGTCTCACGGATATACTGAGCATGGGCGGATTCGTGCATACGGTACCCGCCCATGCAATGGTGATAATATTCATCTTCCCGTCTCTGTCCGCCATGCTCACCATAACCACCGGCAGGGGATAGAGCATATTTCCCGGCTTCCACAATTCCTTTGCCATCATTTTAAACGTTTCCTCCATGCCTGCGGCATTGTCTGTCTCCTTGACGATCTTTTGCCTCTTGCAGGTATTGCCCATCTCCTTCAGGCATTGCCCGCCCTTTCAGACATTGCCTGTATGGGAAGCATTGCTCCCGCCCTTTCCTAGAAAGGCAGCAGATTCAGCCGCCCCAGAATCTGCATCACTATGCCCAGCAATGAAAAAATCATGGCCAGCACAGAAACTGTCAGTATGGCATTAATCTTTCCTTTCAGGGAGGTCACACCTGCCTTCACATCTGTCAGGCCTTCCCCCTGCCTGCCACTTTCCTCTACCAGCACAGCCTGCACGTTGCGGTATACCTTCACACATTCTTTGTGTACATTCTCTTCCAGGGAATCGAACTTCTCAGTCAGCTGCACCGCAGACTGCGCTTCCAGCTGGCCACAGAGCTGATCCAGCTTCTCTTCCGGTGCTCTCAGCGCGGCTTCCAGCTGAACGCCCAAAGCCTGCTCCATGCCGTCCATCTGTTCCTTAAATTGTCTCAGCAGTGCCTTTAGCTCTTCCATATCCCCGCGCAACGCCTGGCCGGTCTCGTCACTCTCTGTACGTATGCCTGAAAGCTTCTCGGCACCTTCTTCCATCAGCTTCCGCATCTTAACCAGACATTCCGTATACTCTGCAGACCGGCTTTTCAATCTGTTCAGTTCTTCTGTGTCCGCTGCGGTGTTTGCCTTGATAATCTCCTGTGCTGTCAGTTTCTGGGCCAGCTTGTCCGTAAATATATCCATTTGTTCTCCTCCCGGCATTGCCTTGTTTCTTCCTCAATTAAAGTTCAAAGCAGTTCAGCTTTCGGCTGAACTGTAACAGAAATTCTATTGCTCCCGCCCACGGATAATTGTCAGTATTTCTTCGTTCAGCTTCAGCATCCTTGCATCCAGATCTGTCACCATTTTGGCACATTCCACCAGTTCCATCTTAATATCTTCCGGCGCGTCACCCTCAAATTTATAGTGAATCTTGTGCTCCAGACTGGCCCAGAAATCCATGGCCACTGTTCTGATCTGAATCTCCACCTTTGCGTCCACCGTTTTATCCGATAAATAGACAGGCACAGTGACAATCATATGATAGCTTTTGTACCCGCTGGTCTTCGGAAAAGTGATATAATCCTTCACAGCAATCACATGGATGTCTCTCTGCTCTCCCAGCATATCCACGATTCGATATATATCAGATGTAAAAGAGCATATAATTCGAATGCCTGCAATGTCATTCACATACTTGATCATATTCTCAATGGTGGATTCGCGGCCGTCTCTCTTCAGCTTTTTTACAATGCTTTCAGGGGTTTTGATACGGGCCTTAATATGTTCGATGGGATTGTACTGATGCACATGCTGAAATTCGTCATTCAGAATCGCCATCCTGGTCTCAATCATTTTCAAGGCTGCATTATATATAAGGATAACCTCTTCCCAGGTATCAATTCCCTCTCCATTGCCTTCCCTCAGTTCCATAATTCCTTGATTGTTCCCTTCCGTATTATTAACAGACCACATGGCCATGCCTATTCTTCTCACTAACATTCATTATATCATGAATCTCCTCAAAAATGTACATTGTTCGCAAAAAAATATGGATTTTGTACCCGGAATCCATTAGTATGTCATTATACCCTGTCATACTACATTTGCAAAGGAGGCAAGACATATGTTTCGTTTATGGGCACGTACCTTCAAAAATAATCATATGCTGCAGGATACCTGCATCGGAGACGGAAGCTCCGATACCAGAACCCACAAGGTTTTTCACGCTCTGGAGGAAGTCTGCTATCAGTTCGATCTGAGCAAGCCCATCTGGCTGGATAAGACAGTAGCCGAGTTCAAACGTCACAACAAAGCTCGCTTTACACAGGACAATTTTATAGAGGGAATTGAGTTTGACTATCTGGAAATTCAGATAATCGAAGAAGATTAGTATTGACATTTCTCCAATCCGGGTATACTATCATTATATCCACAATATAGTTTTCAAAACTATGTATTGCATAATTTAAGTTTATTTTGACGTTTTGAAAACTTTTTCACGCAGTTTCTACAGTTGCATATGATATAATAACCTTATTCAAGGCAGGAAACGGCCGAATGGCCATCCATCATGTGCACTTTGGACGCATGATATAATATCAGGATAGATAGTCATGTCTGTATGTAATGTACAGACATAACAGGTTATCAGAAATACAACAATAACCGGAATGGAGGTATCAATATGCAGATTACAATCAGAGAACCCGGAAGTGCTATTACTCATTTCATCGGTATGATAATGGCCCTTTTTGCATCCGTACCGCTGCTTGTCAAAGCCGGTATGTCCCCAGGGGAAGAGCATTTTGCCGCAATGGCCATATTTATGACAAGTATGATCCTGCTTTACGGCGCCAGCGCCACATATCATTCCGTGAATCTCACCGGAAAATATCTGCGTATCTTCCGCAAGCTGGACCATATGATGATTTTTGTTCTGATCGCCGGCTCCTATACGCCTGTATGCCTGATTGTACTGGGCGGCAATCTGGGATATACTTTGCTGGCCCTTGTGTGGGGTATTGCACTGGCAGGGATGCTGATCAAGGCCTTCTGGATTACCTGTCCCAAATGGTTTTCCTCCATTATTTACATTGCCATGGGCTGGGTTTGTGTGCTGGTGTTCGGCAGACTGTTTGACACCCTTTCCACAGCTGCTTTTCTGTGGCTGCTGGCCGGGGGAATCATCTACACCATAGGAGGAGTTGTCTATGCGCTGAAGCTTCCCCTGTTCAACTCCAGACACAGGGAATTCGGCTCACATGAAGTATTCCATCTCTTCGTCATGGCCGGAAGTGTATGCCATTTTATCTTCATGTATTCCTATGTGGCCTGACACTGTGATCCGACACATTGTCCTGACAGCTCTGCAAAATAATACCGTACACTCAGAGTAGTATCATTATCTCTCCGAGCGTACGGCTTTTTAAATTTAATAAACTTTCATGAATTTTTTGATAAAATTCCGTTGTCTCACTCCTCATATCCATTGGGGTTATTCTTCTGCCATCTCCAGGAATCCTCGCACATTTCACGGATACCGTACTGTGCTTCCCATCCCAGCTCTTCTCTGGCAAGACTTGCGTCTGCATAACAGGTGGCTATGTCTCCCGCCCGCCTGGGTTTGATGGCATAGGGAATTTTCACGCCGGTAGCCTCCTCGAAATTTCTGACCATATCCAGCACGCTGTATCCCACGCCGGTGCCCAGATTATAAATCTTCAGTCCTGCCTTCTCTTCAATCTTTTTCAGTGCCTTCACATGCCCCACAGCCAGATCTACTACATGAATATAATCCCTCACGCCGGTTCCATCCGGCGTATCATAGTCGTCTCCGAACACGCCCAGCTGCGGCAGTTTCCCCACGGCGACCTGCGTAATATAAGGCATCAGATTATTGGGAATGCCATTAGGGTTCTCCCCCATAGTCCCGCTTTTATGTGCACCAATGGGATTAAAGTAACGAAGCAGAATCACATTCCATTCCTTATCAGCCTTCTGCATATCGGACAGAATCTGCTCCAGCATGGATTTGGTCCAGCCGTAAGGATTGGTGCACTGTCCCTTCGGGCATTCCTCCGTAATAGGAATCACAGCCGGATTGCCATATACTGTGGCGCTGGAAGAGAAGATAATATTCTTTACCCCCTGCCCGCGCATCACATCCACCAGTGTCAACGTACCTGCGATATTATTCTCATAATATTCCCAAGGCTTCTGTACGGACTCTCCCACAGCCTTCAGCCCTGCAAAATGAATGACTGCGTCCACTTTCTCTCTGGCAAAAATGTCTTCCAAAGCACTTCTGTCCAGAATATCCGCCTTATAAAAAGAAACCTTTTTCCCGGTAATCGCTTCCACGCGCTGCAAAGATTTCTCGCTGGAATTACACAAATTGTCAACTACTACCACATCATAGCCTGCCTGCTGCAGCTCTACCACTGTATGACTGCCGATAAATCCGGCACCACCTGTGACCAGAATCTTCATCCCTACCTCTTTTCCGCACGCTGTCCGGAACCTTCCCTTCCTGCCGCGCTTATTGTGATATGTTTTCTTTACACTCTCAGAATACCGACTTTTTCTGAATTCTTCAATACTTATATGTTACAGAAAACTGTCGAAATGTTAACTGCAAGTCTCAATTCAGCCAACAATTCCCACTGTTTCCAATGCAGCTCATCAATTCAATCGGATTTCCTCTCCGCTGTGCACATCTTTTTGTTACAAGTTATTATCATCCTTCGGCCAAACTTGCCCTGGAACTTCAGAAACAACAAATATGGCCGATATAGTATATATAAAATCTAAGATCATCATCAGCACTGTAAACTCGGAAAAGGAGCATAGACTATGAACGATATGACTCAGCTTTTACATTCTATGGAAAATACCCTGAAGCTGCAGAACCGCGCCAGAGCACAGCGAAGAGCCCAGAAGGCGGAGCAGGAAAAGAAAGAATTCCAGGAAAAGCTCATGCGTGCCGCCGTAAACAAACTGGAACTGGACGGCAAAGCGTCAAAAGTCAAAGGCGCAGATGACGCCGTGTGCCGTGATCAGCTGATTGGCATGATGATGCAGTAAGGCACAAAAGCAGGGGGCGGTTCCTTCCTCTCGCCCTCACTGTGCATATTCTGCCAGCTCATACACCCTTTCTCGAGTCAATTCAGCCGCCTTCTGAGACTGGTCCATAGCCTGCAGGCTCCCGCCTGCAGCGGCTTGTCCGGCTGCTTCCACTTCCGCGTCCTTTATTGCAATCCACTCACGCTCCTCCGCCCGAAGCGCTTCCATGGCCCCACTGTCAAGTTCTGCCTCCAGCAGCTTCCACACAATGTTCAGGGTATCGTCCCAATTCTGGAACATCTCCTGACTGACCGTATTCATATCCAGCTGTGTCACAGCCTCCTGCAGCTTCGCTTCCAGCTCCGCTGCCCGCTCCTCCGCAAAAGAAATCTCCATGGCAATCCTTTCCGCCAGACTCTGCTCCTCATATTGATGGCTGGAAAAGCCATCACCCGTATTCACATTATATAGTCCAAAGCAGGGAAGCTCCTCCAGTGTGTCACCGGCAATACCGCTGCGTGCCCAGTTCAGATATTCTTCCGGCAGGTCCTTCATTTTTATCCCGGGAAGATACAGCAGAAATGTCTCCCCGCCATCCAGACCGTAAGCTAATGAATAGATCTGGCGGACGCCGTCCACAATCTCCTCCTTCTCCGGCTCCTCCTCAAAAGTAAGGAACTTTAATCTCATCTGCCAGGTATATGCATCCACCTTCTCCAAATCCCCGAAACTGCCGGTGAAATCACATAGATACAGTGTTCCATTGGGATAAGTATCCCCATTGTCTCCCATATCCGCATCCTGGTAATGTCCCCTCACATTGCCGTCACTGTCGATAGTAAGCTCCGTAAACCAGGCGCCTGCACCGCTGCTGAAGTTAAAAGTCCATCCGGCCAGATCCTTAAATCCAAATTCTCCCTCCGCAGACTGTCCGGATTCCGGATTTCCATTTCCTGTCTGATGCCCTCCCGGTTGCTGCGCACCTTCCCGGCCGCTTCCCTGGGAATTTCTCTCCTGCTTTTCTCCTGCGTCCCCTTCTGCCTGTCGGCCTTCTCCCGATGACTCCTCACCGGAAATATCTACGGCTTCCAACAATATAGGTCCCTGGTCTTCCCTCCCGCAGCCGGCCGGTAATGTCAGCGCCAGCATTGCGATTGTCAGTATTATTTTTCTGCTGAATTTCCTCTTCACTTTATTTCCTCTCTGCGGTTATGACTGTCCTTTTATAAAATCAGCTCTGCAAATCCCTCTGGTGTTCCGTCCGCATCGAACACGCACATTCCCTCCGCATCTGTGCTCCTGTTGCTGAATGCCGGGAACAAAAAACCTCTCTCCGGCGTACCCGCCTCATAGTCTCCGCTCACGGGACATATGGCACAGATCAGAAAATTATATACTTCCTCCGACTCCCACTGCCGCACCTTGTCGCTTCCCTTTTCAGGCACGTCATAATTTCCATGAAAAATGTAAATACCATATGGAGAACCCGGCAGATATCGTTCCCCTATGTATTCATACAGTGAAAGCAGAAGCGCGTCATTTTTCAGCTCACATTCCCGCAACGCCATCAGCAGCTGCCGGAAACTCCCCGGCCTTCTGTCTGCAGGCCTGAAACGGTAATCCTTTAATTGCACATTGGTATCCGAAATCAATACGGCTTTTGCGATTCTCAGATTCTTTGTCTTGTCCGCACCGGATAACTTCTGAAAATGTGTGTTGAACGTCCCGTCTACAAAGCCTTCTTCATCCATATAGGCTCCTGCAATTCTGCCAAAACAGTTCCTTGCTATTGTCATTCTTCTAGTGAGCTCCAGCATGTCCTCACGATCTATATGTATCATCAACTGCCTCCCGGTTTCTATCTTATAAGCCCTGTTTTCTATCTATTTTACTTTAAATACCGTTATTATGCAAGTGACTGTTCAGCCGGTCGTTTCTTGTTTCTGCTTGCAATATGCTTTCAGGTGTGCTAAGATAAAAACAGTTTTTAAATTTTATCTTTATTATGAGGTATCATTCTATGCCGAAGGTAGCTTATACCGAAGAGGATCGGGAACGCATCAGAACCTCACTTATTTCTGCGGGACTTGAACTTATGGCAAAGCAGGGAATACAACACACAACCGTTGAGCAGATCTATCGGAAGGTCGGCATTTCACGAACCTTCTTCTACTCTTTTTTCCCCACAAAAGAGGATTTAATTGTAGAAGCACTGTACTTACAGCAGCCGAAGATTATTGAACATGTGCGCAAACTGATGGCTGATCCCACTCTGGGCTGGCGCGATGCTGTCAAGCAGTTTCTGCATTCCTGCTGCTATGGCGAAAAGTATGGAATTGCTGTTTTGACAATCGAAGAGCAGCAGCTTATTTTCAGACGGCTGTCTGAAGAAAGTTATCAGCTGTTCCGGGAAAAACAGGCGCACCTTTTTGGTCAGATTTTAGAAAGTTTCGGAATAAAGGCGGACACAGCAAATATTAACCTGTTTACCAATTTAAGTCTGACAGCAATGATAATCCGCAGAGCAATTCCGGATACTTTACCACTGTTTGTTCCAGAGGCCGCCGATGAGACAATTCATTTTCAGATTAACGCAATTGTGGATGCGCTGGAGATATTAAAAGAGCAAAATCCCTGCCTTCGTTAATTAAAAGCTTTGGATCCGCCCAAGTATTCTGTTTCAACAGTGTGGGTGCATTTTATGAAGCAATTTGCAACAAAGTAATGGAAAAGATACTCTTTGAAAATCGAAATCACTTACCGGAGGATATCAGAATGTTTGATATAAATGAAATCAGGAAGCGGGCACAACAGGCAAATGAACAGGCTGCTGATACGATAAAAAAATCTCACGAAACTACCGAAGAACTTATCAGCCAAATTGAGTATTCTGCCGCCGAAAAAGGCGATTCCATGTCCACATCTGATGCAGAAGAACAGATTCACGCCAATAACCAGCGGCAGGTGGAAATCCTCGGGCAGATATTCGGGACAGAAAGTATGGCTCAAATGTCCACCAATGAGGAATTACTGCAGCAAATGGTGAACGACAGGGTTGCGGAGGTGACTGCATCCACTGCGGAAAGTCTGATGGAATCTATGTTCGGAGAAGACATGGGCGTCATAGCGGCGGCGCTGGAAACGCTGGGAACAGAAGCGGATACAGATGAAATAGAAGAAACCACATTTGATATTGAGTTGGAACAGCATCTGTATATCATTCTGGAAGAAACAATGGACCGGCTTCAGTCTCTGCCCGAGCCGGAAGCAATTCCCTATCAGAAAGATGACAAAAAATGGGAACGTTTTGGGATCTTACTTTCCGGTATCGTTTCCAATCTGAATAGCCACAGTCTGCAGGGAATGGATGTAGAGGAACATATTCCCGTTCTGGAGCAGCGGGTTGTGTCCATCGTACGACGTTCCTGGGGGATCGATGGCCGCAGTGACTTGCTGGATATGATTCGCTATTTGTCCCAGGAGGGGTACATCCTTCGGTTTCAGCTTTACAGCGAGGCATCTTCCCCGGAAAAATTAATGGATGAAACGATGGATGACGAGGAACGGGCGTCCGTCAGCCGAACCTGGCGGTTTATCCAGCGGTATAGGAGTCAGTATGCACCTGGCTTTCTGGCCGGATGGGATATTGGACGGGCTGCGATGCTGACCCGCTGGGGTAGTTATCTTGGCTGGATTACCGAAAGCGAGGCTGTAGGCATCCTTTGGGATTTATCCAGAAAAGTGGTTGAATCGCTGCACAGCTGGCGTGAATTTGCCCAGTCTTACCTTTTTGGCGGTTTAATGTGGAAATTACTGTGTGGAGACTGTTATGCAGAAAGCTACCTTGGCTACATTGCAGATGCCGCCGCAGATCTGCTGACCGGTAAGCCGGAACTAAACGAAGGGCAATGGCGCGATTGTCCCTGGCCTGCTCAGCAAAGTATCGGTTTCATCTGACAAATTTACAAAAAGCGCTCTTCCGCACATCACAAAATCCACCTGCAGCCTCTCCTGTCTGCCGGTGGATTTTCTGCTTTCTCATGAATTAATTTCCTACATCAGACTCCCTTGCTGGTGCAGATACTTCTCCTTCGTGGCAAGCCCTCCTCGAATATGCCGCTCGGATTTGTTCACATCCAGAACTTTTCGAGCTTCTGCTGCAAGCACAGGATTAACCTGCTCAAGGCGTTCTGTCACATCCTTATGTACCGTGCTCTTGCTGACACCAAAGGTCTTCGCCGTCTGTCTCACCGTGGCATTATTGTCGATGATATAGTTGGCAATGCTGACGGCACGCTCTTCGATATAATCCTTCAAAGGAATACCCCCGTGGGATATTTTTTACTATTGTATGAAGGATTTGGAGAGGGTATGACTGGATTGGGGGAGCTGATGTGGAATTTTTTACTAATCGGGAACACGACCAGGAACGGTAAAATTAAGTTAATAGATGGAGAATACGCATAGCACAGCTCACCAACCAACAAGAGTCGGTGAGCTGCACCATTTTCCGGTTCGCAGCCAGTATCTTTAGGATGACAGCCCATTTTAAACATTGTCCAGAATCTTTTGGACAGCATGTGGCTTGGCGTACTTGATATAAGCATCGCTCACAAAAATGGTGTTTGCAGCATGTGGTTCAACCCACATTGCCGGGTAGATAACAACCTTCTTTGTGCCTCTTCGCCCCTTTGCGGCGATTCCATTATCAGCAGTGATTTCACAGCCTGATTGCTTAAGAATATTCGCCAAAGGCATAATCATGTTAATCTGTGCCCCTGGCGTGATAGGAGATGCTTTTATCCCATCAACGCCCCATTCAAGAAGCTGAAACGCCGCGAAGCGGTCAAGCATGCCGTGTACATACTGGTTTCTGTAATGCTTCAGGCATTTGGAGCACGCAGATTCGCAATCACACGAACTCAACAGTCCCTTCATATCGGATAGTAGCTCGGCAATTGCATCGGCTACACTGACCGCATAACCAGCACCGCTCGATAGGCTATCATAAAGATAGATATCGACATAGGAAGCTTCAGATCCATTCCTGAGACGATAACCGGTGATGAGCTCGGTGAATTCAACATCGAGTTTTTTGCTTGCTGCCAGTCGCAGTGCTTCAGCCAAGGATTGAGCTGCACGGCTAAGCCATGGATTATCATTCCGGCGTGCATCAATAATCTTATCGTCAATCGAGAATTCAAGAACCAGCATATCAGTTATGAAATCATAGCCGAGATTCACATTAAAGGAATTACCATGACGGCATCTGCCTCGAGCATACTTCGACTTGTATGGTCTGTCAATGTCCTTCAAAACAGAAATATCGTTGCCTGGCATGGCAGCGCCACAGTCCTTGCAGACCATGAAGCCCTTGTCACCTGAACCTTTATTCAGCATGATGATTCTCTGATTTGTTCGTGAAGCAATTCGTATGTTTTTGCAGCCTAGGGCAAATTTCATCGCTTCTGCATCTGGCAGAGTTGAATACAGAGGCTGCTGTACAGCAGTATACTCTTCCGATAGCTGAACATCCGGTATCGCCTCAGCACTTCTTGGCGCAAAGCCCCAAGGTCGCATCATTTCCCGAGTGATTTTCAAATCACTGTTCCCACAGAACGGACAACTCCTTGTATCTTCTTCCATCAGACCAAACCAGCCACACTCAGCACAAGAGATAACCTGCTTCACATAATTCGGGTCTTCTGTGTAGGCGCGCGCCGGGGTCAGTGCCTGGCCGTGGCGACGCTCACTTCCAGGAAAATAGAATCCACCAATCTGATAGGTTTGTTTATCAACAACAATCGCTCTGCCAGGAGCATATTCTCCAATAGCCACATCAAGTCCACGATCAACCTCATAGAGAATCTTCCCGTACATATCCGGGATGTAGGTACTTACGATGTTCTTTGGAAATGAATACGTTGGAATGATGCCCTCTTCGTAGAGAGCATCCAGGAGAATCTTTGCATCGCCTTCCTTAGCACCTTCCTCTACACCAAAAAGCTCGGGATGAGCCTGGCATTTTTCTTTAAGTGTATCAAAGGCCTCTTTAAGTTCATCCTCAAACACCGAATAATGAAATACGGTTCCGATAGGCAAAAGAAGCTTGTCCTTATCGACATTATAAGAAGCAAGATAGCTCTTGAAACCGTCAAGGCAGTCTTGGAGGAAAACGGCTGCCGGAAGCGTATCTAGGCTCATATGATTTTCTGCAAGGAACTCTTGTAGGATAACCATAGCCAGGTGGCGTTGGAGGAGTTTCTCGCTTCTTATATCAATCCAAGGCTTGCGAGGGTCACCACGAAACATAGGAGCTGGGTCATTGAAGTACAATGTATCATGAGGCCCATCTTCACAGAAGGTAACGATTGTAGATAAACTAGATCCTCGTCGGCCTGCACGGCCAGCCCGCTGTTGATAGTTTTCACGCATGGGAGGAATATTCCGCAAGCCCACCGCAACTAGGGAACCAATATCAATGCCAACTTCCATGGTGGTTGTGCTGCTGAGGATATCGACAGGAGTTTCCCCATCTTGAGTCAAGTCTTGGAAGCGTAATTCATATTGTTCAGTCTTGCTCCAAAGGTCATCACGCTGGTCTTTATGCGAGAGCTGCGCGGTATGCTCCTCTGTGTCAATCACATGGATTGGCTCACCCTTGAGCGCATCAGCAACCGGCTTTCTCCAGAAGCTAAGCGCTTCATATTCGTTGGATTCCATCTTATGGATGCGAGCGGAACCACAGCTTGGGCATTTTCCTTTTAGGGCAAAAGGCGTCAACTCAGAGCATTGCTCACATCTGTACCATACATGCACAGCATCATAACGTGCTTTTACTCTGGAAAGGTCGATGTATAGTTTTCCGTTATCAGGTTGCGCTGAATCAAGGAATGCTTCTTTCAATACTCGTTTCCAAGCCATCTCCGTTTCATTTCCGTCACCCCACCCCATAATCTCACGGATAACCTTCGAAAACTCCCAATCTTTATCAAGTCCGTAGCCACCGTGATTTGGGCGAACCCTCACTCGAACTGTATCATTGATGATATGGCCAAGGGCAGTAGACATATCACAGATTGAGAGCATCCAAGCATTGAAGAAATCAATGAACTCCTCATCAGTCACCGTTACATGGTTTTCATCAAGAGCATCAACAGCATCAAAAAGAGCCTTATCAGTAGGTTCAATCCAGCTTGTAGCGGAGTCGTACAAGGTGTTATAGCCACCACTAAACAGTCGAAGAAGCTGCTCTTGCATCTGCACAGGTGCGTTCGCAATAGTAAATCGCGGAGTGTAGTCTATTCCTCGTTTTATACAACGATTGTAGTTTTTCAGCGCAGAAGTACAATCTTCAGCAAATTTTGTGCGTTCAGGGGCATGGAACAACTGCACATGACGCTGACCAGCCGCCAGACACAAGTAGTCATACAGAGAATCCATGGATTGCTCGACTGTTTGCTCTTCCATTGTCTTAATCGCTATCGCAAACAACTGCCTTGCAGCAGAAATATCCGAAGCATCAGACATATCTCTAGCCAATTTTGCCGCACGTTGACGGCTATCAGAGAATAGCAAGACTTTGCGTCCCTCGTTAGGAAACCGATCAAGATTACCATCCTTCCCTGATACAGCAGGCTGCAGTTGGAACTGCGACTTAATCAAGTTAAAGAAAGACTGATTGCCTCGAGTGCTAAATGAGGTAAGCTGCGATGTAGAAAGTTGATGTCTGCAATGCGGGCAGGTCGGGAAAGTAATAATCTGCGGTTTACCTTTTGCAGAGTAGTTGCAGTAGTATAGCTTTCTAATCCATGACTTGCCAACGGAAGAGTCATCCGTAAAGTTGACAAACCCGCTCTTGACATCAAGATAACATGGCTTGATGGCGTTTTTACCCTGTTTTGCAGGTAATCCAAAATCATCTGTTGGGATAAACAGATGCACTTCTTTCATTCTGCGATCCATTAACTGACCAGGGTAGCGCCACAGATATACATTTCCATGAAGTTCTGAGTCATCTTCAAGGACATAGCCTTTGAAAAACAGTGCACCGCAACGTCTGTCATTGTAAAGTTCATATACAACACTGCCACAATGTGGACATATCAAATTGCCATCAGACAAATAGATTTCGCCTAAAGCAAGACCTCCTTTCGAATGGGAACAACTGCAATCTGCATTGGCACAGGCATACACTCCAGAAATACCTTTGAAAAGCATATGCATGCGTGCAGGAAAGAGAACAGAACCTTTGGTGTCCTTTGCAAGTGGCGCAATAGCCAAAAGGACGCTAGTTGCTTTTAGCGCATTTTCCTGACTGAGATCCGGAAATATACCAGAAGACAGTTCTCCAAGAGATACTGCATTTCCACGACAATACTTGACGAGTTCATGGAATGGGCGATAATAGACAAGATTGTCGTACATCCAGTTGTAAACCGATTCCAAGGAATTAATACAATGGTCAAAGCCCTCCAATTGACGCCAGAATGACAAGAGCGCAGAAAGCTTCCATTCATCCTTGTCCTCAAATTGGCTGGGACTTGAGCTTAAGAGAAGCTCAGTGGGTATGTCATACTTCAACTGGCCATCAATGACTTCCCTTTCACCAGTGAGATAGCAGAACTGGGTCGCTATGTCGGAAGCGGTAAGCTCATTTGCAAACGTCATTACTGAATCAACATCCTGCTGATTCTTGTTGGGCATACTTGCGGTAGTGAGTATAAATTGCGCTCGGTCACGGCTAATGCCAAGCTTATGGAAAAGTCTGCGTATCAGTAACGCAACTTCACCGCCTGATGAACCATGGTACATATGTGCTTCATCAATGACAAACAGCAATTTGTTCTCGTTGTTCAAAGCAAGCCACTCGTGAGTGTTATCCCATATTTTCTGTTCTCTGGGACGTAGCAGCATGTATTCCAGCATAGAATAGTTTGTGATGAGAATATCTGGACAGAATTGCTGCATTTCAAAGCGGGTTATCAGCTCTGCATCCTCATCGTCCGGAATATGCCTACTCTCATGAAGCCCTTGCAGAAACTGATTCATATCTGCCTTCGCTGGTATCTTTCCCTCATTGAGAAGGTGGTTGAAAAATTCTTTTTCAGAATCGCTCTGAGGGAAAGACATTCTTGCCAAGGTTTTTTCCAGCTTTCTGTCCTGTTCTGTAGAAGGCTGCGCTCCAGGATATGGGGTTCGACCGGTATACATACCAAACTGTGGACGGCGAACTTCGTCACCGCAAATGTTTCTGAATATATTGATAAACTTCTTATCGGGATCTCCAATCATCCTTCTGAGTCGGCTAACCTGATCTGAAACCAGGGCGTTCATGGGGTACATGACAATTGTTCGAACACCTCGTTTTGCCCACGATTCCTTGGAGTTTCTTGCTTCAGTAGCCATCTTTGCAAGAAGTGGCCACATAAAGCATTCGGTTTTACCAGAACCAGTCCCCGTCGAAACAAATAAGTTTTCTCCTCGGGTTGCCGCTTCAAGCGCAGATATCTGGTGAGCAAACGGAGATGGGAAAACTCCTATGCCAGCCTCTGCCAACTGTAAGAAATACTCTTTCATCCAAGATTCAATGGATGCTGTCTCAATACCATTTTGTACAGTCACATATGCAGGAGAGGACTCAATAAAGGGTTTCTGATAGAGCAATCCCTCATCATCAATATGATCGCTTAGTGCTGAAAGCAAGAGCGGAGATTTCCCGAAATACTGGGATTTAATATAGTCTTCCAGCTCCATTCGCAGCTGCGTATGAACAAAATTCGCTCCGTTTAGCATTAGATTATCCCTCCTTCAATTCATATCCCTCATCAGACAAAACATTCTTAATGGCTTTAAAGACCTCTGTTGATAATTTTCGCCTGAAATTGCACGGGAATGATATGCATTTCTCAGGCCAGCTATAGAGTTTCAAAAATGCAAGCTCACGTGGCGGGAGCAAATAATTCATACGTATATGGACTATTGCTCCGCCTTCAGAATATTCTATTGGAGGCAATGTTCCATAGGCTGATAGGCAGGCGCAAGCAAGCAATCTGTAATTGTAGGACTCTACCTGCCACTGCGGCAGCGAGCTGACTTCTATCGTATTGCCAGAATAGCGGTAAAGGTAGTATAACTGTGAGCCTTTCATTCCGGTTCGAAGAATCGAAACAGCACCTGTCATATCCGGCTTGTCTACCCAGTATCCTTGAGAGAAGGGCGGTTTTAGGCGAAGGTACTCTGTATTATGTTCAAACGACAAATCGGCTTTCCAGGAAGCAGCAGATAGCGCCTCGCACCATAATGCCTGTAAATTGTCCTGTTCAAGACCGAACATTGCTTTTATCCTGTCCGAATTTGTTTCTCTGACCTGTTTTGAATAAAAACCAATTCCGGATACACAAGAGATGCTATCCAGAGCGATACCTCTTTGAAATAAAATGTCACAGAACGGTTCTTCATGCTTCATGGATGGAGCGATTCGGTTGGGACGGTGATAGACCACTCCCGCGCTTAAGAATAGGTCCGCAATTTCATCTTCGAGTTTCTCAGAAACATTTGGCAAGCTTCCGGAAAGCTCCGGGTACATCGATTTGTAACTTGCAAGCATGCTGCTGACTTTCCTTTTCAAATGCACAATGGAAATAGGCTCTTCTTCCGAGTCGTCCCAGAGAGAAGCATAAGCCATCATTCCGCA
Organism: uncultured Acetatifactor sp.; assembly: GCA_910588225.1. GTDB lineage: Bacteria > Bacillota > Clostridia > Lachnospirales > Lachnospiraceae > Acetatifactor. The sequence goes on along the minus strand of CAJUQT010000002.1, from coordinate 95,027 downwards.
GATACTATAAACCAGACGAGTCTTCCAATCGTCCTCTGTTTCTTGTGTCCCTTTATGGATGCAATACTTGTGTGATACCGTTAAAAGCAGTCCGTTGTACTTATTCATTAGATTTCTCCTAAGATATACTGCAAATCACGTTTGAGGCTTGCTGAAATTGCGATACCCTTCTGCGAATCAGCAATCATTTCTGTGAGTTCATTCATTGCCAATGACGCATAAGCAATAGGAAGAACCGCAAACAGAAACTCTTCATCCGCCGTTGCGGCGGAATGGATGTCGTGCATCGTAGCAACAAGGCTGTCGATTCGGTTTCTGACGAAAGGACTCAGTGTAAATTTTGAAAGAGCTCTTAATTCTTTTTGTGCGCCCTTTGATGCTGAATAGGCTTTGAAGTCATCCGCAAAGTAACCTCCATAGTAATTGCCAGTGGCTTTCTTATCCACAAAAAACTCTGTAAACAGCGGCAGCATGAACCCATACAGGCTCTTGGGCTCAACTTGAACGTCTTCTGCATACGGATGAGTAGCAACATAGAAGATATCTTTTTGAGATAGAATCTCTGGGAGTCTGTTCATCCAGCCACTTGCAAGAAGATTGTTGATTATCACGATATCTTCGCCATCGATGCCGATTTCTGTGATTACCTGATTGCTAAAGTTGCCTTCGCAACAGAGCATTCCATGCTTATGACTCGTAACGGCTGCGCTAAATGCTTGCGCAATATCGATTGCATTTGGGCCCACAAGGAGGATTGGCTGTTTTTCAATGTAAGCGGCACAAAGGAAAGCGGCTAGGCCACTGCTATATTTCTCTGCTACACCAGCCTCTCCGAGTTCAAATGCAGCTGTAATGATTACGTCTGCCCAAGAATGATGTGCTTCGAGATTGTTTCGGTCTTCGTATGCTGAAAAAGTGCAATATGGTGTAACAACAGGTTTAGATGAAACCTCAACTGCGGCAGAAGCCTCTGTGACTACAGCCTGAATGGGTCGTCCACCAACGAAAGCCATATCTGCAATAAAATCTGCCGCATTTTCGCGTGCCTTTTGGATTCTTTCGGCAACTGCTGCTTCAACATCCTCAGCCAGCTTTTTCTTTTCGGTTATGATACCAGCAAGCTGTTCTTCTTCCGATTTAGTTTTCATAAATGCTTCTTGCGCTTCGCTTAAATCAGCAGAAACAGACCTTAACTCAGCCCCAAGTGAATCGAGTTCCTTCTGTGCTTCGGCCAGTAAGCTCTTGTTCTCCGCTTCCCAATCCGTGCGAATCAGCGCTTTTGTTTTTTCCTGAAGCTCAGTACTTGCAGAAATAGCTGCGCGGATTATTTCATCTTCTAAGCTGTCTCCATCAACATATCTCCAGACTGCATTCAGGAATTCATCCAGCAGTTCTTTCGCAGCAGGATTGGAGCAGCGGCATGCAATTCCAATCTTACATATGATATCGTCAACGGGAATTGCACCAAGGAAATCCTTAAACGTTCTATACTCGGAACGAGTTACTTCTCTTGTTTTATAGGTAGCCCAGGAAATAGAAGAGAGAACGATATTTTTTACGATATCAAGGGGACTTTTCAATCGATAAAGCTTGCTTGGGAGACCGGCAAACGCATTTCTATAGAAAGTAAGCCCATTATCGAAACGCAAAATATCGCCACCAGTGAATTCATATACTGGTACTTCAATGCAATCCTCAGCAAAGGTAGCCTTTCCGTTCACCGTGCCGAGCTCCTTGGTGTTGCACAAAACGCCCACATACTGTCCCTTGGATACATAAAAGGCGAACAGGACTCTACGGCTATGAAGCTGGCATTCGATTCCGTTTTTCAGCAGATGAATCAGGTCATCAAGATTTGATGCTTCTGAAATAGTAACGACTTCAATGGCATCAAGATTCATGTTGTACTGGGATAATATATGATCCCTGGACGGATCATTCTCCTTCGGAACTGCGTGCCAAGTCCAAATGCCATAAAAACCGTCATTGGAAGGACCATCCTTACGGAAAATCTTTTTTCTATTTGTGAAGGATGGCGGAACATCTGCACTTTGGTTAAAAATATTATAGTGTCCATTATGGCTTAAATCAGCATAACGAATGAGCCTTTTCTCTCCATTGTAATCTGAGATAACACCACATAAAGAAACAATTTCATCACTACCAGTAGAAGGTAGAATAGAAGCATCTGTATCGTCAAACTGTGCGAGATAATCGGCATCGTCGCTTTTAGCAGTGGTGGGAACGGTCTGCAATTCGGTAATTCTCTCTTGTGCCTCAGCCAACAAGGACTCCAATGTGTCTTTATCCTGTTCAATTTCTTGTATTTTCTGTTGGTATTCTGCCTTTATAGCATCAGCACTCTGCTGAGCAGCTTCAATTTGGCCAAGCAGATGGCGCTTCTCATCTTCCATAATTTTAATGCGGGCAGCCGCTTCCGCACTCCTCGCACGCTCAGCTTTGATGCCTTCCATTCTTCCATGAAGTTTAGGGCAGGCATCCACTTCCAAAGATTTTCCTACAAGTTTGAGGTATAAATCAACATGATCGGCAAAGACGGAGTCAAGCATAGTTGCTGCCAGAGCAATGTCATGAATTGAACCTTCCCCCTCAAGCTTCTCTATGTTTTCCTGAATTTCCTTGAGCCAGATATCTACTCTTGTATTGACCCACATTGCGATAAAAGGCTTGTCCACATTGGCTATAGCAATTGACAGCGCAGACTGCTCTGTCAATGATTTGGCTCTGAATCCCTTGCGTATTTTAGCGAATTCCTGTTCGTTTCTCTTGAAGAGTTCTTTGAACTCTCTGCCTGCGATGATTCCGCAGAGGGTTGACTTTTCTTCCTGAGCAAGAAGATTGATGTAATCCATAATGTGTCTCCTTATCTATTCGTATTCATACCACGATAGGCCTCCTGCAATCTGCGGTAAGATTGCTCCTTGATGATGCCATTCTTAATACATTTTCGTATCCACTGGCATATCTGCGGATAGTGGTTCATTCCTGTCAAGATATTTCGCAAGGAGTGCGGAGCTGGGATTGCGGCTCCTGATACATTCGTAATCCGCTTCAGAATTTCAGCTTCGTCCTCTGTAAGGATAGGCTGTTGTTTCCTGAAGCTGATTTGCCAGATGACATCAAGGCCAATGACAACTTGAACGCTTAAACCATAGGATAGTCCGTCCAGCTCAATATATTTGTCGAAGGATATTTTTCGCTTATCTACAACACGGTTCTTGTTCAAGATAATAAGCTCGCCATCAAATGTCGATTTGAAGCACAGCGTTTTATTCTTTGGCAAAATATCGGTCTCGCCTGAATCGACGGCAGCACCTGCAAGATTCGTTACGGAAACTTCTGGACGCAAGCCCACCTGGCCAAGAGACTCTTTCCAAAAGTATGTATATTGTAAGGCCTGAGTACGACCGGCAGATATTAACTGCTGTCTGCCGGAGCAAGGCACCTCATATAGTTTTGGCTGAGATGAATTGTAATTAAGCTGGTGAATTCTCACGGGAGGAAATGTTCTAAATGCAGCTACATTACCTTCCACAAGCATATACATCTTGTTTTGATTGTGCTTAACTATGTAATTACCTTCAACAAATAGCGGCCATACCGGTTTCAATGAAACGGGGCAATCTGTCAGGCGGCAATGGAAGTTAAGATAGAATCGGGCAGCATCTTCATTAAATGCAGATGCTGAAACCACATAAAGAATCCAATTTTCCCACCCGAATCGTTTTTGCGTGATTTCTTGAATTCCCACACTGTTTCGCTGCCTCCCATAGATACAGCCACGTTTTAGCAGATAGTATTCTTTTCCAATCTCAACATCGGCATCATATGGAAGTTTTCGGCCGGAAGCTTTTTCAAACAATGTGCCTTCCGAATCAATGCCTTTCATCTCTGCAGGCCAGAATTCATGTAATTTATCACTTCCATTCCGGAAACTGAGAGTGTATTTTTCAAACGGCCTTTCACCGATAGAAAGATATGTAATGCCGTGCTGGTTCAATCGTTCTTTGGTGAACACATAGCACACATCAAATGCCCCCTTTGGTTTGATTTCTATACGAAAGTCCTTGCTGAGAGAACTTATTGGAGCACGAATCAAACCAACTTCAAATCTGAAAGAAGATGGCGATACGCTTGTAATACGGATTGGCAAATCATGTTCCTGAGAACCATAGGAAATGGAATAGCCAGCTCCAGATGTACGCTCAGGACAGTCCTTGCTTTTTTCATCAGCGCTGTGTTTGAAATGGCGTCTGTTGCTATTTCCATCGGTAAGAATCACATACTGTCCACAGAGTTCACACATGAACAGACCGCTATGGGCAGATACGGTTCCACCTGGATGCAGTATGGCGGCTTTTTCTGCTGCTATCGGTTTCCAGCTGTTGTCTGACCACATACAGACATGTGTCAATGAAGCCATATGTATTCCTCCTGGTATATCCCTAGATGAAGCAAAATACCTCTCTGTTACTTTGAACTCACATACTTTTCCACTTCCTGAACAAATTGTTTTGCATTTTTAAGCTGTTCTTCCGCTTCAGCCCTGCCCGCCACATAGAAATCGTCATAATCAGACTTTTCTCTGCATAATGAACTCTCTTTTATAATAACAGCAAGGCTTCTGTCCAATATTTCTGTTTTCAAATATTCTTTCGTAAAATATGCTATCACTCCTGAGTGCTTGGACGAGTCAAAGCTCTTCAGGGCATTCGCCGAGCGCATTGCGTGAAAGACCGCATAGTAAGACCTGTTTAAGGATGTTTTATACTGCCCTATCTCCAGGTTGCCCTCTGATGCCGACAGCATTTCCCGGGCTCTCGCCAAACGATAACCCGCCAGTTCCTTCAAGCTGCTTTCCATAAAACAATCCCCTCCTTTTTCACATTCCGGTAAAAAGGAAGTACATCCTCCCATTTCTTCATATTGCTTTCCTCTATATCCACGATTGAAAAAACTCTTTCATATCGGATGTCCATGTCGGCAGCCCAGCTTAAGAAGCGTCTCTTTGTCGCATCATCCATCTGGCTCCTCACGACAATCGCAATATCGATATCACTTTCTTCCGTTGCGTCGCCCCTCGCCGCTGAGCCGTATAAAATAATCATGGTAATATTATTTCTAAAGATATCCGTAAGACCCCATATCAATTCCTCTCTCATTTCCTTTGACAGCATTCCTTCACCTCCCATGATTTCCCAGCCCACGGTTAGGTTAGTCCCTCATTCATTATACCTTGCTGACACTAATCCATAATCAGATATTTCAGAAAGGACATTTAGAAGTTCTCCTGCTCACTCCATGCGCCTTTGCTGTCTGTCGTACCGTGGTGTTGTTATCGATGATAGCACTACGTATACGAGTTTGTCTTCTTATGCTCTCTTCCCGATACAATCTCTAGGTAAGCAAGCTCTTTTATCATTTCTGCTGTCATCCTATCAGTATTTACCATAATATAGTCCCCCCAAAAGACATGATATTACCGCCCAGCCAAAATGCTATCGTTCCGGAGCTTTCTTTATCAATCACCGAGACACCTCACTTTCAGAAATAGTCTGCTTTGCCTTTATATCAGTATACCAAACTCCGGCCCTTTTTACAATGTATGCTGAACGTCTTTTCAGTATCAGAGACATAAGGGGCATAAGAATGAAGCAAACGCAAAGCGGCAGCCCCCTGTTAAAGGATGACCGCTGCCTGACCCACTCTTTTATTCTATTTTATTTTCCACTGATACCGTTCTATTTTGTTACAATCACATGTACCGTGCCCTTGCTCATCCCGAAAGCCTTATCTGTCTGACCGTGGCGCTGCTGTCGATGATAGCCCTTTGATTACAGGGTTCGCACAACTGTTCCTGTAATATAGTTTGCGATGCTGACGGCACGCTCTTCGATATAATCCTTCAAAGGAATGTCCCTGCGGGAAATTTTTTACTATTGTATGAAGGATTTCGGGAGGGTATGACTGAAATTTCGCCAATTCTTCCACCAGCTCATATAGCTTAGTCTCTGGTGCAATCTCGGTCGGCATCTTGTGCTACCCATCTTTTATGATTCTTCTTACATACCGAATCCCCAGTTTCGGATTCCCTTTCTCCAAAAGAATCCCCAAAACAGCCTATAACTACACCCTAAATCTCATTCTGATAATTCGGATTATTTTTCATATAATAAGGTTTGAGCATTGGTATAATACGAAGCCACCTATCCTTCCACTGTTTCTCTCTCCGGGCTGACACCATACAAATCATCACGATTCAGTATAAGATTTTTTTAAACCAAAGAATAATTTTCAAAAGTCTTCAAATCCTCGTTAATTCTGTCAATATTCAAGATATCTACGTCATATTTGAACAGAATATCTAATAACTCTTTTTCAACATTCCAAATATCTTTAGCATCTTCCATCCAAATGGTTTTATCGCAATAATGATTGATTGTAAAATCCCACGAAGTGGAACCTCTGTTATCTGTTTTATTGGGGTTTGCACCCGCTTCTAACAAGCGTGACTGGTGTGGACTTTTTACTATGGATAAACTGATGACTTTCCATCATCACACATTATTTTTCGCCAATGCCTCATAATCGGAGTCTGTAAGCTGCGATGTCAGAAAATCATCGTTCATAAGTTTAATAAATGTCTCTTTGGATTTTTTAGTATCCAGTATGAATCTATCCCCTGTATCATTTATTTTAATCGGATTGCTTTTGAAATACTTATGTTTTTTTGAAAAATCGATAATAGAACGATTACTGACTTTTCCCAACACTTTGGAATCTTTATATATTCTTGTCAGTTTCCGTGCAAAAGTCATGTTATCCAGTTCATCTGTCAACACCTCCACATTGTCCAATATCTGTATGTTTTCGATTTCATGTATACTCTTCTTTGCTTCCTTTAAGATAATATCATGGAACGAACATATCTTTTCCATTTTGTCGATATCGGAAATATATATCACTCCATTCCACAGAAAAAACTGATAATTAAAGTCAATTCGGAGAATATCCTGATTAAATCGTTCAAATCGGTTTTTATGGGGTATCGGGGTCAGCATATATCTGTCTCTGTTTAATAGGCTGACCGGGTATTGCTGCTTATATAAAATTATATTTTCATTTTCATTCCCAATCACAACGATAAGCGCAATAATCTGACCTAATTTATCCTCTCGAAAGCAAAACGTTTCTCCTACGCCTGTCCTTTGAAAAATAGATTTTAATTTCTCCATCTCCGGCGGAATTTCATCTAAGTCATAATAATATAAAGCATTTTTCCTTTCATCGGCCGAGGAAAGCCTCATGACTTCATCATCTTCATTGTATGCATCTAATTTATTTCTTATGATTTCTGTAAAGCCCTCCAATAAACTTACTGAAGTATTATCCTCTTCTCCTTCTTCATCCGCAATATTAATGAATTTCACTTTCTTTTCCTCGTCTGTTTTTAAAACAGCGTATAACATAATCCCTATGTTTCCATCCAACATTTGATTGATTTCATTTTTTAACTCTTTTGTCTTCACGCTTTACTACCCTCCCAAAATATACATTATCACTCAAAGGCAAATACTTAATATTGTCACCCTTCTTCAATTTCCCTTTTATTATAGCAATTCCCTGCCGAAACTCTTTGCCTGAGTTTGTCCTCACCCTATAAACATTAAAGCCAAGCAAAATCAAAGATGGATTTGTATAGTACAAATCTGTTTTTACAAAGATGCATCCAATAATCACTATCACAGAAAACATAACAAAAACTTCCCGGTCTGTTTCCATAGGAAAACAAACTAACGGTATGATATATGTAGCCAAAAAAGATAAATTCTCATAGTTAATGCTTTCACACTCTCTGATTTCAACCGGCAACTGCTTAGCGTTGTTCAAGGAATCTTTAAACCACCAATATCCTACCCCACCAAGAAGAATAAACACGAAGCATATGCCGGATACACTGTTTCGATATAGAAATTCTCCGATATCAGCTAATTTAAGTTTGAATGGAATTGTTGAAATATCCATCTTTAGTACAATCAGCATGAAAAACAGTATCCATAATGAAATCAGATATAAACTTAATTTTAATAAATCTGTGTTTTGTTCTTTGGTATCTTTCATTTTTCCCCTTCACTATATCCGACAACCACATTATAATATTCCGTAGCATCTACTCCAAAAAATCTATCCTGACATTTTCCGGCAGATATTTCGCCAACTCCTCCACCAGCTCATACACCTTCGTCCCCGGTGCAATCTCAGTCGGCGTTTTATGCTGTCCATCTTCAATGATTCTCCTGGCATACCGAATCGCCAGTTTCGGATTTCCTTTCTCCATAAGAATGTCAAAAACATTTTTCATATTCTTTTGATACTTTCCCAGACCCAGCTCCTTAAATTTCTCATTCAAAAAAGAAATATATTCCGCGCTTTTTCTTCCAATCCAACTTGTTTGGATTTTCCAACTTGTTTGGATTTTCCAACTTGTTGGATTTACTTTCAGTTCTGACTTTTTTAGGCATTGACAGTCCCCCAATCTATAATCTTTCTAAGATAAGGGTCTGCCCCATATTTGCTCTCCAGATACTGCTTGTCATATTTAGCGTCTTTACGGACAGATTCCCCCTTGTCATTCTTAAACTCCACCAGCGAATACAGTTTGGAATTCTGTCCATTGCCTTTGGCCACAAACCATATTTCATCCCGTCGAAACAGGCTGCCATTCATGGTGGATAAATCGTGGGATGTAAAAATCAACTGTGCCCCTCTTCTGTTGATATTCATGTCCGTAAACCTCTCAATGATGCTCTGCAGCAATAGGGGGTGAATCTTTGCGTCCAATTCGTCAATCACCAGTGTGGTTCCATATACCAGACTTGACGCAATAAAGGGAAGCAGTCCGAACAGTTTTTTCGTCCCACTGGATTCTTCTGACAAAGTGATTTCCGCACTGTAACCCTCTACAATATGCTTCGTATATACTTCAATCCGGTCATCATCCTTTTCTTCGATTCTGAAATCTTCAATATCTAAGTCCATCTCCCGAATCATATCCAGAACCAAACTCTTAATCTTTTCTGACTTAGCCACAGCAGTCCTCAATTCCTGATATGGATTGCCGTAATTCAGAAAATCAATAGAATCCTCAAACCACTCCAGGACATCCGCTACAATCTCATTTTTCTTATAAGTGATTCCCAGATAGGACAGCAAGGGCAAAGATGCCGATAATTCATTGCTTATCCTGAACTTCCCGAACACCCCTTTTAAGCTGACTTGGCTCTCGCTTCTGGTAAATAATGCTGATCTGCGGCCTGTTTCCAGTTTTATTCTGTCCAGGCTTTCATAAATGACCGCTTCCCCTTTTATATGCAGGATATATCGGTACTCTGCAAGCTTGGTTCTGAAAAAGACTTCAAATTCCGTTGATTCTTTTCTGCTTTCCTCTGAAAAAGCGAATGGTTCCACGGGAATCTTCCTGGCTTTTATCTCGCAATCCGTCTTGTCACAGGCTGCACATAAAGGCCTTAATACCTTTGAGTTCAAAGTATGCAATGCCTCCAGCACATTGGATTTGCCTCCACCGTTCGGTCCATAGATAACAGAAACCGGCAAAAACAGATCTCCGTCTATGTCTTTGATGATTTTATCTTCATGCTCTGAAATTGCCGCAGCCTGCATGTCGAAGGTGGCTTCGTCCCTTATACTTTTAAAATTTTTTACCGTAAACTGACATAACATATCATTGCCCTCCATTCCCTACTTCTATTATACTCAATATTCCTGTTTTGTAAACAAAATATGAGATATTATCTCATATTTTCTATTTAAATATATCTATCTGCTATATAATTTATATCCATAAAGCAGAACAAGACAACAAAATAGGCAGTTCTTCCTAAAAGAGAGCTGCCACATAATCAGATTTTTCTCTACAAAAAAGACATTTAGAAGTACTCCTACAGTTCTTCTAAATGCCCCTGCGATAAATTATCTATTTTATTCTCCACACATACCGTTCTTTTTTGTTACAACCATATGTACCGTGCTCTTGCTCACTCCGAACGCCTTGGCTGTCTGCCGTACTGTGGCATTGGAATCAATGATATAATTGGCGATGCTGACGGCACGCTCTTCGATATAATCTTTCAAAGGAATACCCCTTTAAGATACCTTTTTTCCATTGTATGAAGGATTTCTGAGGGATATGACTGAATCGGATGTCTGAGCGGGACTTTTTACTATGGATACTATATAATCCGGCTTCCTGAAGAATAATCTTGTCTGCGGCTGATTATGGGCATAAAAACACACTCTTTGATTTGAGGCAGCATCAAGCATCACATGTCATACTTCTCTATCCTGCACCAATGCTTCCTTTCCCCTGCCGGCAGCTCCTCGAACATCACATATTCGTCCCCATAGCTGAAATAGGCCCGTTTGATTACGCTCCTCAGGACCTGTTCATTGTTGTAATACAGAGGGGATTCCTCCTCGTGGACCTTTTCAATCTGTCTGGCCACAGCTTCCTCGTTTCCCTGGACCGTATCTGCGATAAGCTGTTCGCACTCTCTCACCCGCCTGATGGTATCGTCCTTTTTTACCTGCTGTATGGCCCTGGCGAACTCCTGTCTGATTTCCTGGTTGGGGATATGGGCGCTGCGGGTCTCCTCATTGTAAGTCAGATATCCCAGGTGGATCAGCAGCGTCAGCACATCATCCCTGTCCCGGAAGGTGGTCAGATCATTGGCGAATCCTTTTGTATCCACCTCTGTCTCCACGCCGCCGACCAGCTCCGTCACCGTCCTGCCAAATCCATCGAAATCCAGGCTGATATATCCCATCAGGCTCTCTGCCGCAGAGGTCTGGGTCCAGTAGGAGTCAAAGTCGTCATTGATAATTGCCTTCATGGCGGAATATAGCCCGCTGACATTTTTCCAAAATCAGATATCAGATAGAATCCGCATAAGCAACTCCTGTGTACATTATACTTCATATCTGCGGCAATGAACCATTATTTTTTCTGCCGGCCCCTGACATTATGCATCCGGCTACATCGGCAGCTTTTCATAAATCCTGTCCGCCAGTACGGTTCTGGCTTCCTCCCTGCCAAGCAGCAACTGCGGGTTTATGGACCACTCTCCGGCAATCTTCAGCACATCCTCCTCGTCTATCAAGTCAAATCCTTCTTCAAAGAGATCTTCCTCTTTTTCCGCATAATGCAGAGACAAATTCTTTTCTGCATCGGAACGCTCCCCCATACATCCGAAAAGCTCCCCGTCCGCATAGGAATACAGTCTGACCATTTTGTTCTGCACTGCCTTCGCAAAGGCATACCCGTCCGACACCCTATGGGATGCGAAGTAACAGACTTCCTGTGCCTGTTCTCCAATCCTGCCCATTACATCCACAAGCGCATCCACCTCCGTGAAATCCCACAGAGCATTCCCGATCAGGAAAACCCATCCGTCATACGGGCCTGACAACATGACTCTGCTCTTCCGCATCTCCATCCTCTCCGCCGATGCCTCTTTCCACCCTGCCTCCCGTACAGGTTTAAGTTCAGGACAGCAGGAAAGAATCCTGTCAATGTCCGCCCCTTTTACCGCAAACCACATTTCCTTATACCCGAAACTTTCTTCAATTTTTGCCATTTTCTACACCTTCTCTTCCGGCCGTTTTTAACCACCGCATCCCATTCCGTATTCTTCCATAATCGCTGTTCCTGTAAAAGAATCTGCCCCCTTACAAAAACATCTTCGCTATACCTTCATGCCCCTCTTCGGAGAACAGATTGATACCTTCCGTGTCTCCGGCCCTGTCCCGGAATTCCGGAAACAGGAAGCCTGCCTCCGGCTCACCTGCTTCGTAATCCGCTACGGCATGTCTTCCGTTCCTTACTTCTCCGGCGCTTCCCGGCCCTGGTGCTTCCCAAACCGCACCTCACAGTCCTTCCGGTAAAAGGCAATTCCGTAACAGTCGATCTTCCGATAGCCCTCCGCCCGCAGTTCATCCATGTACTTTTTATCATAAATCTGCTGCACTGCCCTGTCCGCGTCCGCCTCCAGATCATTGATGGTCCTCGAAACCTTTAATTCCAGAACAAAGGCTCTCCCGCGCAGGGAAGGGCTTTTCACCATGATGTCGCTTCGCCCTCTCCCCGACTCACGGTTGGATGTCACCAGGTAATCCTCGCTCTGACTCAGAATCCCTGCCAGAAATCCGTGATAAAAGTTTTCCGCACTGTCGTAGAAACTGATGGTGGAGAACAATTGGCTGTTCAGAATTTCTCCCATTTTTTCAGCGTTTCCTTCTTCCATGGCCCGGTACAGATCTCGGAAGTCCTGTTTTTCTATCTTTTCCCTCATCCAGTTCATAATCGTATTTTCATATATCGTCACCACTTCCGTATTCGGTATCCTGACCTGCACATAAATAGAAGATTCCCTGAAATACTCTCCTCTCTTCGTCAGATATCCAGTAAAATAAAGGAAATTCCACAGGTTCTCTCCCCTGCCGCGCATGTCCTCATATGTGATCTCTTCATGTACCTGCACATCCAGGCTTCCTCCGCTTAAGAGGATCTCTATCTGCCCTTTGGTCTCCCTGTCCGCCCCGGCTATCATATCCTTTATAATGTCGTTGGAACTGGTGTTTACCCAGTACGAACGGGGAAAGGCATTGCTGTCCGCAGCCAGATCGTACACATAGTTAATCACACTCCAGGGATTGTAAACCTCCGTATCGCCGAAAGTGTATCCGTCATACCATTCTTTCATGGTTGGAAAGCGTTTTTCCACTTCATAATAGGCCATCATCCGCAGAACTTCCGTTTCCGTGAAACCAAAATGTTCGCTGTACTGACGGTCCATCACAGAGATAATCCGCAGGTGATTTAAGCCTGTAAATATGCTCTCCTTTGATATTCTCAGGCAGCCTGTAATCACAGCAAACTGCAGATAGTCATTGGTCTTCAGCGCTGACTCGAACAGGGAACGTATAAAATCCACCATCTCCTCGTAGAACCCCCTGAAATACGCATTTTCCAGGGGTACATCGTATTCGTCAATCAAGATAACCGTGTTTTTTCCCGTTACCCGCTGCAGGCATCTGCTCAGAAATTTAAGGGAACCGGAATACTCGTCCTTTTCCGCTTCCTCTTCTGCGATCTCCCGGAATTTCCGCTTATCAGCCTCCTTAAGTTTATCGCTCTCCAGCACATACCAATGCCGCTTAAACTCGTCCGAAATTTCCCTTTTCAGTTTCCTGTGCGCAGATGCAAAGGTGGGCTGCTTTGCCGATTTCAGCGTCAGATTTATCACCGGATACCTTCCCATTTGCTCCGTATACCCGCCGCCGGCCTCCATGATTTTCAGTCCCTGAAATAACGCCCGATTCTGCCCATTCCGCTCCTTGTCCCCTGTGTCCTCAAAGAAGTACCTGAGCATGCTCAGGTTCAGCGTCTTGCCGAACCGCCGGGGGCGGGTGAAGAGGTTCACCTCCCCCTTTAAATCCATCAATTCTTTGATCAGCATGGTTTTATCGATATAGTAATAGCCGTCCCTGATTATTTTTTCAAAATTATCTATGCCTATCGGCAATGCCTTTTTCATCATTCCGCCCCCATTCGGTCACACAGCGCACACTCTCCAGATTACATCTGCTCTCATCTGCCGAAAACGCAGTCGGCAGCGCCTTTTATCTGTCAATATTATACCATGTGCGCAGAAAATCAAGCGGCTCCGAAGGAGACATTTGATTTTCAAGCCATGGGGGGCCGGTATAATGCGCCACGCAGTGGCGGCAAGTCAGCTTATGCTGGCTTGAATTCTGCGAATGCAGAATCATTATACCATGTGCACAGCCCGCACATGGTATAGATGGCCATTCGGCCGTTTTCTGCCACAAGTATGTGCATATTATACCCTAATCCAACTCATTTCACAATCAATACTTTGCGGCAGTCTGCGCAGGCACTGCCCCCGAAGCGCACCTCCAGCCCATGGCATCCCTTCCGATTTTACCAGCCAATGCAAATGCCACTCCCAAATACAATTTCCTGTTATAGCCTTTCTAATAAAGGGTGCTGGATGGAAAACATTATAAAAGGACATGACGAAAACTATCTCCGCTTTTCTCCATGTCCTTTCATGTGCAGTAACTCTTCCTTTCCCATCAGGTTTCCCGGCAGTCCCTTGTCACAGCTTGCCAGATACACTCCTGCGTCAAAAGGGGTGGCATTGGCATGAATCTCAATCATATTGGCAATCATCTCCCGGCTGACCAGACTGTAATTAATCCCGTCTGTTCCCTGGCTCTCCCCATCGCAGATATCCGTGCAGTAATAACGCGCGCCGTGGCCTCCTGCCTCTTCGATTCCTTTTCTCACCTCTTCCACCAGAATGTTCAGGTGTCCGCTTCCCGGATGGCTGTCTCCGTAGGTGCTTTCAATCATCACCTGGGTTTTCGACAGATCTTCCGGCTTCCATCCGGTTCCTATCCGAAGCGGATCCAGCTCCGTTGCATTTTTACGCATCTCCTGACTTCTCAGTTCCATCTCTCCTCTTCCTTTCCTTCCCTGTTGTGTCGGTTTCTTCCAGATGCACCGCCTTTCCCCCCGGAGAAAAAACGGCACGCTCCTGGAATCCTTCCATAATCTGCACAAAGAAGAAAGATTTCCGGCCTGCAGAATCTCTCCTTTTTTGTACATTTAATCCAACTCATTCCATCTTCCGGCGTATTTTCCCCCCCTGTACTTCCCCGGCAGGCCATATCCCCATTCAATACCTGTAATCAATATCCCCGTCAAATCTGCATCTTAGAATAGCCTTCTTTCCTGACATACTCTCGAAACTGTGCCGGTGTCATATCCATATGCTTTTTAAATACCTTGCCGAAATAATTCGCATTGGCAAAACCACATTCCACCGCAATTTCCTCGATTGTTTTTTCCGTGGCGGTCAGCAAATCCACCGCTTTGTCAAGGCGCGCCCTGGTCAGATAATCAATGGCTTTTATCCCTGTCTCCCTGTAAAATTCCCGGGAAAGATGACTCTGACTCACCTTCAGAAATGCCGCCGCATCCGATATGCCTATGGGATGCATATAATGCTTCCGGATATAATCTCCTGCCCTGGCCCCCAGAGAAGAGCCCTCACCTGCTTCGTTCCCCGGTATTGTGTCTGTACAGAGAAGACACAGAAATTCAAATGTTTTGCTGCTGAGCCAGAAAGGATTCCTGACCATCCCCTCTCCTGCCATGACATGTATCTCAAAAAGCAGCCGGACAGCCTCGTGGGAACGGGGCAATGAAAAAATCTGTCCCAGATACCTCTCTATCTGCCGACAGTACCGTTCCGCCCCATGACATTCGAACATGATAAAAAGGAATTCCCAGGGGGCCTGATTGCGCTCCTCGTTGAAATAATAGCTCTCCTCTCCCGGAAGCTTCAGAAAAAAAGCCTTCTCCTCATCCACCGGATGCTCCTGACCGTTTATTTTTACCGTTCCGCTTCCACTCAGCGTATATTGAAACAGCCAGGCCGGTCTCCGCTCCCGATTCTCCCAATAATAGCCGGAAGAGCACCTCTTTTCCCTTCCTATGGCAGTCAGCTGCACAAAAGGATTCTCCACATCCTCCAGGAAATGAAAGGCATAATTGTCCAGAATATCTGTATCTTTTTTGTACATCAAAAAATTACCTCTTCTCATCAAATACTTACCGTTGAAAAGTATTGTTCTTTTCTCTATCATAAAGGCAGATGATGACTTCCGCTGCCGGTTTTCCCCTGAGATGAGTATAGCATTTTACAGTTATAAAGTAAATCCGCATTGTCTGGCCATGCCGTACTGTAACCTGTATTTTTCATGACAGCAGTTCAGACAGAGCACGGAACCGCTGCCTGCAGGTATCGGCATCATAAGTCACAGAATATCATCAAAAAATTACATAAGGAGGCAATATCATGTCCTTTAAAGTAGCGTTTATAGGCGCCGGAAGCATCGGCTTTACCAGAGGTCTTCTGGCAGATATCCTGACAGTGCCGGAATTTCGTGACATTGAAGTATCATTTACCGATATCAATCCCGACAACCTGCGGATGGTGACGCAGCTCTGCCAGCGGGATATCGACGAGAACGGTCTGAATATCCGAATCCATGCCACATTGGACCGCCGGGAGGCTTTCCAGGGTGCAAAATATGTCATCAACTGCGTCCGGATTGGTATGCTGGAAGGCTTTGAAACCGATGTGGAAATTCCTCTGAAGTACGGTGTGGACCAGTGCGTGGGCGATACCCTCTGCATTGGCGGCATTATGTACGGCCAGCGGGGAATTCACGCCATGCTGGGTTTCTGTGAGGACATTCGGGAGGCGGCTGCCCCTGGCTGTATCCTGTTAAACTATTCCAATCCCAACGCCATGGTCACCTGGGCCTGCAACAAATACGGAAAAGTCCCCACCTACGGTCTCTGCCACGGCGTTCAGCACGGCCATGACCAGATTGCAAAAGCCCTGGGACGAAAAAAAGAAGATGTGGATATCATCTGCGCAGGCCTGAATCACCAGACCTGGTACATCAGTGTGAAAACAGACGGCATGGAACGGACCGGAGAACTCTATGAACTGATGAAACAGGCAGATTTCGCAAAAGATGAAAATATCCGCCTTGATGTAATGCAGAATTTCGGCTATTATTCCACCGAATCCAACGGACATCTGTCGGAATATCTGATGTGGTACCGAAAGCGTCCGGAAGAGATGGAGAAGTGGATTAACTACAGTTCCTGGATTCAGGGGGAAACTGCCGGTTACCTTCGGGTATGCCGGGAGAGCAGAAACTGGTTCGAGACCGACTTCCCCAACTGGCTCCGGGAGCCGGCCAGAAAATTTATCCCGGAGAAACGTTCCAGTGAGCACGGAAGCTATATCATAGAAGGTCTGGAGACCGGCCGCATCTACAGAGGCTGCTTTAATGTCATGAACAACGGCACCATCACCAATCTGCCTGAAGAATGTGTGGTGGAAGTCCCCTGCTATGTGGATTACAACGGCATCTCCATCCCGAAGGTAGGGGATCTGCCTCTGGGCTGTGCCGCCATCTGTTCCTCGAGCGTATGGGTGCAGAAGCTGGCCGTGGAGGCAGCCGTACAGGGAGATATCCGTCTGCTTTACCAGGCAGCCATGATGGATCCTCTCACCGGCGCAGTGTGCACCCCTGATGAAATCCGCCAGATGGTGGACGAAATGCTTGTGGCAGGAAAAGAATGGCTGCCTCAGTACAGCCGGGAAATTCCACAGGCGGAAAAAAGGCTGGAAAACAGACCGGTCCCCTGTCGTCCTGTAAAAGGCTTTAAACAAACTGTAAAAACAGTGGAGGAAATGGCAGAGGAAAAAGCGAAATACCGCGCGCTGGCTTCTGCGGCCGCCAAAGAAAATGTGAAAGACAGCCAATGAGCGGGAGCCGCCAGATATTTTCATTGAGGATATCATTCTAATTTACCTTGCCTCGCCCCCGGCTTCATGTTAAAATAAACGTAACAGTTCGGACAGCTTCTGAACTGTTACGTTTTCATTTGTCCGGAAAAGCGGTTTGTCGTTGTTATATTTCCCATTATAATTACATTAAAAAGAAATCGTTTTATCTGCTGGAAAGAGAAGTACCAGATGGGAATCTATGTGAACCCGGTAAACAGGGCTTTTATCATGTCAAGATTTTCTGATAAAGATTCAAGAGCTACTGGACTGGCACTGAAACATAAATATTCTTCTGGTCGGGATAAATTATGACCGGGAATCCAAAGCTCATGAATGCGTCATTGAAGAATATGTATGTTGAAAACAATAGAATACTGTAGCGTGAAAGGAGCAATTCTCATGAAGAAAGCATTGTTTATCGGCGGAACAGGAACTATCAGCACTGCCATTGTAAAGCGACTTGCTCAGGATCCCCACTGGGAAGTCTGGCTCCTCAATCGGGGAATCCACAAGAGAGATTTTCCGGATAACATCCGCCAGATTACCGCAGATATCCGCAATGAACAGGATGTGGCGGAAAAACTAAAGGACCTCACCTTTGATGCTGTCTGTGAATTTATCGGATTTACCGTAAAAGACGTGGAGCGGGACTACAGACTCTTCCGGGGTAAGACAAAGCAGTACATTTATACAAGCTCTGCCTCCGCCTATCACAAGCCCGCGGCAAATTATATCATCACGGAGGGCACCACCCTTGCCAATCCCCACTGGCAGTATTCCAGAGATAAAATTGCCTGCGAGGAATTTCTGATGGAAAAATATCGGGCCGAAGGCTTTCCTGTAACAATTGTAAGGCCCAGCCATACCTATGATGAGCGGAAAATTCCTCTGGGCGTACACGGAGACGGCGGTTCCTGGCAGATAATCAGACGTATGATGGAGGGAAAGCCTGTCATCATTCCGGGCGACGGTACTTCTCTGTGGACCCTCACCTTCAACCGGGATTTCGCCATCGGCTACACAGGCCTGATGGGAAACCGCCGGGCCATCGGAGAAGCCTTCCATATCACCGGCGACGAGGCCCTGACCTGGAACCAGATTTATGCAACGGTGGCGGACGCCCTGGGCGCAGAACTGAATGCATACCATGTGTCATCCGAGTTCCTGGCCGCAGCCGGCATTCCGTACGGTTATGATTTCGAGGGCAGCCTCATTGGCGACAAAGCTGTCTCCGTTGTCTTTGACAACACCAAATTAAAAAGGGTAGTGCCGGACATGAGAACTACTGTCCGTTTCGACCAGGGTGTACAGATTGCTCTTGACTATATTCTGGCCCATCCGGAAGAATGTCAGACGCCGGACCCGGCTTTTGACGCCTGGTGTGATCGGGTGATTAATGTGCTGGAGAGAGCGAAGAAGGAGATGGAATACAGCGGGAAATAAGTCTGCGGATATCTGAGAATGTTATGAAGGCGGCAAATGTAGATCAAATTTTTCTGTTACGTTTGCCGTTTTCTGCTTTCGGCGGGTTCAGATTTGCTGTCTAAATCAGGCAACTAATCTTCCTGAGTTTCTTTTTATCCTGTCCCTGCCAGTAAATATAATCGCTCCATCCGTCTTCCGTGAAGTTATAGTCACTCATCTTCCGCCAGTTCCTCCATCGTTTTCACTACAAGCTTGCCTTCTTCTGCCTGTCTGAAAGAAAGATGAAGACGTTCCATATTTGATTCGGAATAAAATGGATCTATTGGAGCTTCTATTGTAAACGGAATGCGCCTCAGCCTTAATGCAGTCAGATTTCTTTCAAACAGAATAACACTGGGAAAGTTACTTCCGAACATCTCCCCATACCCTGTCGGCTCCGCCGATCAGCACTTTCTTCCCACAGAATGCAAAGCCATACTTCCGGATCCGCTCTTCCGAAATCCCCCCTGCAATCAGGTCCGCCTGATATTCCTTCTCCTCAATCTGCCGCAGCGCCGCCTGCACCGTGTCAGAAAGCTCCTTTTCCTCCTCACTCTGGACCTTGAACTCGATAATAATTGCGTGCCCTTTATAGTCCTTCGGTTCCAGCACCACATCGTACCTGCCAAAGCCGCTTTCCCGGTTGGAAGTCACCGTATACCGGTCGGAAAGTTCAACCATCAGTCCCAGGACGAAGCCATGGTAAAAACGCTCCGGTTCTTCCTCTGACGGACTCTTTCCCGTATCGAAGTAGCTGAATGACTGTAAGGCCACCTTATTCATATAAGTATTCATCCCCTTCACATCATCAGCCATCAGCGCCTGAAGGAAGGCGTTATTCACCCTGCGACATCCGTTAAACCAGCCTTCTATCATCCGCGCAAACATAACCCGGACCTCCAGATTGGTAAGCTTCAGCTCAAATTCCACCTTTCCCTGTGCAACATTAAATTCATGGCGAACCATCTTCAGATACCCGCTGGCAAACAGGAGGCTCCACACCGCATCATCTCCCCCGGAATGTCCTCCTTCCGTATCCAACAGGCTGAAGACAATCTGCTCATCCATTTCGGTACAAAATGTTTCACCCCGCAGCAGACTCTCCATTGTCATTTTGATTTCCGGACTCCCTTCCCGGATTAGAAGTCCAACCAGGCTGTTGCTGCTGGTATTCGCCCAGTAAGTGCCAATCTCCCTTTTATCCAGAAAATGCGTAATTGACCATGGATTATAAATATCCGTCATTTTTCCAAAGGTAAAGCCATCATACCAGTCTTTTACCTGTTGTTTTTGATTTGATAAACCAAATTCATCCAACGAGCCAAATACTTCTTCTTCCGTAAATCCAAAGCAATCCGCATACTTTTCTGATGTTGCCGTGACCACTTCCAGATTATTCATATCGGAAAAAATAGACTCTTTACTGATCCTGGTAATACCCGTCATAACCGCGCGTCCCAGACAGGAATTCGTTTTAAAAGTGGAATTGAACAGACTTCTGATAAAGAATACCATTTCCCTCCAATATCCGCTTACATATGCTTCCTGCATGGGTGTGTCGTATTCATCCAGCAGAATAATTACCCTTTTTCCATAATACCGATAAAGGAAATCTGACAGCCTGTGAATCGCCCATACCGCTGTCCCTTCCTCCATGTCCCATCTCACACTTCGGTAATAGGCCTTCTCACTTTCTGTCAAAAGTTCACTGTCAAGCAAAAAGAGATACTGATTGTAAATTTCTTCTAAAATGTAATTGACAGACTGCTTCGCTGCCCGAAAATTAGTATCCTTTACATTGGCAAAGGACAGGCTGATCACCGGATAGGTCCCCTGCATCTGTCGATATTTTTCATCTTCCCAAATGCAGAGCCCCTCAAAAAGGTCGCCTCTCTCCGCATACCTGACCGAAAAAAACTTCTCCAGCATGCTCATATTCAATGTCTTGCCAAAGCGCCTGGGCCGTGTAATCAGCGTCACATTGTCTCCGCTTTCCCACCAGTCCCGTATCAGCTTCGTCTTATCAATATAGAAGCAGCCCGTCGTTCGAACTGTCTCAAAGTCCTGATTTCCAATGCCCACTTTTTTTCTCATAATGGCCCCCTTTCCTGTCGTTACCGGCGTATTCTGTCCCTGGATCATATCATT
This sequence comes from uncultured Acetatifactor sp., assembly GCA_910588225.1. Lineage (GTDB taxonomy): Bacteria > Bacillota > Clostridia > Lachnospirales > Lachnospiraceae > Acetatifactor. The sequence goes on along the minus strand of CAJUQT010000002.1, from coordinate 73,917 downwards.
TTTATAGTATACCCTTTCCTGCATGGCCAAACTCACCTTTACAATACTCCAATGCAGTTGATAACTTGATTTTAGCATAGCTGGTCGGAAGAATCCATCTTATTTTCGAGATTATCCGTTGACCACAGTGCCGGCTTAAGATAAAATGGCTATATGAAGCGGAATTAAGATCATGGAAGCAAAAAACAGTTCCAAAATTCAGTGGAAGAGATGAACGGGCATTTTCTGATGTTCAGCAAAATGTTGGATACACTGGAGGAACCGCTGTCTCAGAATCTGATAAAGCAGTTCCATTATAAGCTGAAATCCGGTGTCTTTGAAAATCGCGCCAATGGGTATGCAATTGGAGACTATAAAAAGCGGCCTAATATGATTGGTATGTATCAGACTGTAAGACCTGAAAATGTCGAAGCGGAAATGCTGATATTAATGGATTGGTACCAGCACCAGAATGTGACCATTTCCGTGCTGTCAGAATTTCATGCAGGATATGAGAGTATCCATCCTTTCCAGGACGGGAATGGCCGAACCGGCAGATTGCTTCTTTTCAGAGAATGTCTGAAGAACGTGATCATACCGGTTGTGATTGAAGATACCAACAGAAATGAATATCTGGAAGCATTGGCGGAATACAGAAGAAAACACTGTGCAGATAAGTTAACCCGGCTGTTTGAGAAGGCGCAGGCGTTTTATTTTGATAAGTGCAGATATTTTTGCTGAATGCAGCTTTATTCACATCCGTCAGCTCATATGTCGCAAAGGCCTTTAACTCCTTAATGAATTTGAAAGACCTTGTCATATGAATCCGATTCGGGAACTGCCATCCGGAAAAGGCTTCTGCAGCGTATTTTATCTGCCCAGGCGGAATATTGAAAATCCTGCCCTTGTGGTGGAGCTGAAATGGAATATAATATGTTTAAAGGAGTGGTATCACATGATTGATATATATACAGAAAAAACAATCACCTGATTGGATTCTACAAAAGAGAAGATGCGGGTGCTGATACTATCAGAGGTTATGCATAAAATCATATCAACTATCAAATGAAAAACTTGTAAAATGCTGTCAGCCATCTTAAACAGGGGAAATTGCAGTCTTTATTCCGAGCCGGGAAATTACACAGGAAGTCCACCTGAAAAGCACATGGGCCCTGTCCTGATGGCTTATTACAGCGCAAAGGCTGATAATAGAATCTAAGGACAGATTCTATTATCCAAATTATATTTATATAAGTAAAAAGTACGCTTTTATCTCCCCGATCACTTCCGCCTGTTCTTCCGCTGTCAGATAAGGGTGCATTGGCAGCGCCAGCACTCTCCGGCACAAATCCGCAGTCACGGACATATCCACCTTGATACAGTCCATCCCTGTAAATGCCCCCTGCATGCTCATGGGCCTGGGATAGTACACCATGGTGGGAATCCCTTTCTCCTTCAGATACACCTGCAATCCGTCCCGTTCCTCTTTCCCCTTCAACAGAATGGAATACTGGGCCCAGCTGGAGTAAAAGCCTTCTCTGACAATCGGAGTCTTCACCACTTCATGCAGTCCTTCCGTATAACGTTGGGCAGCCTTATTCACATCTGTCAGCTCATATTCTTTAAAGGCCCTTAATTTGACCTGGAGAATCGCCGCCTGGATCGTATCCAGCCTGGAGTTCATACCAATGCGTACATTATCGTATTTATCTGTTCCCTTCCCATGAATCCGATAAGAACGAAGCAATGCCGCCCATTCATCGTTGTCGGTAAAAATTGCGCCGCCGTCCCCGTAACAGCCCAGGGGCTTCGCCGGGAAAAAGGATGTGGTGGAAATGTCCCCGAAGCTGCAGGCTTTTCTCTCTCCGATTCGCCCCCCAAAGCCCTGGGCACCGTCTTCCAGAATGAGAAGCTCATACTTCTCCGCAATCCGGCGAATCTCCGGATAATCTGCCGGCTGTCCGAACAGATCCACCGCTATAATGACCCGTGGAATCAGCTTTCCCTCCCGCCTTACCTGCAGAATGGCTTCTTCCAACGAGGATGGCGACATGTTGAAGGTGTCTTCCTCTACATCTACAAATATGGTGACTGCCCCTTCATAAGCCGGTGTCTCTCCGGATGCAAAAAAGGTGAAATCCGGTACGAACACGGCGTCTCCCGGGCCGATATTCCAGGCCATCAGCGCAAGCGTCAAAGCGTCGGTTCCGTTGCCGCAGGTGATGCAGTGCTTTGTTCCCACGTAAGCGGATAATTGTTCTTCCAGTTCGGTTACCTGGCTGCCGGAGATGAAGTTCCCGGTGGTCAGGACCTGCTGGATTGCGGGGGCCATTTGTGGTTTTAGAATTTGGTATTGTTTCTGTAAATCTCGAAATTGCATGGGGTTCGTCTCCTTCCATAATTTATTTTATTGATTCAAATATAGGATACTCATATCAGATTCATAATCTGGTTGAAGTGTTATGATTATTGTGTTTCAAAATACAGATAGCATAGTTTTCAGGTTGTCAGCCTCAATAATATGGCAGTTTTCTTAAAAGAAAAGTCATTCCTTCCTTATTGCATACGATTTATCTCGATAAGCTTTGCAGAAATCATAGATGCAATCACCTTTGCCCCCACAGCATTCGGGTGAATATGATCTTCAGAATAAATATTATTAGGCGGATCACCAACTGTATATTGGTTAAACCCTGATTCATTATAGAGATCAACATATGGCAAATGATAATATTGTGATACCAACTCGCATGCTTTTGCAAAGTCTCCATAAGTCACAGTTTTACTATAGTCTTTACCATCATTGTGTGCCCATGTAGTCGAAACAATAATAATTTGCAGGCCAGGCTTCCATGTAAGAAGATTATCTATGATATAGGAATAAGCACCAATAAATGTGTTTGTATTTTTGTCTTCAAGGTTATTCGATGTCCCAATTTCAGGATTTAATATCAAATCATTTGCCCCACCGAAAATAATCAATATATCCGGATTGTTACTTTTCACATCTTCCAGGCGTTCTTTCCGCCAAAAAGCATTGGTATGGTTCTCCCCTCCAAGTGGTGTTGATCCTACACCGCAATTCACCCATGATCCTCCAAGTTCACTTTCAACCAGAGGTTGCCATATGTTTTGATAAGTAATGGAATCTCCTAAAACCACAATCTTTTTTTGAAAGAGTACGGATGGCTGTTTAGAGTACCCCCCCAGGAAAAACCAACTACAATACACACGCCAATCAATATCACTATAAAAATAGATTTTTTCGTCTTTAGTATACTCATACCTGTCATAAATCTCTTCCCTCCGCAGATAACCACAAAAGATATCCCTCTATGCTCTCTCGCGTCTGATACCCCTTCGCCTGATACTGTTCAGCCAACATCTGCTGATCCGCATATCTCATGTCAAGCAAAATCCAATCCATGCTTTTATCCCCCTCTATTTGCGCGGTATCATACAGCTCCGTTACCTGCCATAAATGCGCCACCAATTTCTTGGAAGCAGCCACTTTGACCCCTTCTCTTCCCTCCTTGGACACGTTCTCCAACACTTGCTCCATCTGACTGTAAGGCCTCCGGTTTTCTTCCCATTCTGTCAAGTATCTGGTTTGACCTCTATGAAACACAACTGAGACGAACAGACTCAATCCGGCCATACACATGGCAAGCTTCCCAACTGACAACAATGATTTATGCCAATTCCACCTCCCCTGCCATACTTTCAGTTGTCCCAGCCTTATCACTACCATATAGAACAAAAGTGCTAATGTACCAAATTGATATTGATAGTAGATGTTGTGCTGATAAGAATAATCTGTCATCAAATTGAATAGAAACATCGGCGCAAGCAAAAAGATTTCCTGTTTTTTAATCCCAATGAGCGGTAGCACCATAAGGGGTAGAAACATTTGCAAAAGGTAAGTCCACCGATCCTCTTGAAAGGCAGTCCATAATACATGATAAGGATTCTGAAATATATGAAAAGCAATCGAAATCATTCCTCCACCTTCCGCCTCATACTGCGCATATCGCGAAGCTGCCATAGTCCCCTCCCCCAATGTCGACAGCAGGACTACCGCAATACAGAAATATGCTACAGAAAACACAGCCAAACGGATTGCCTGACGTCTCATGTCTTTATGGAAAGTCAAATAGCAACAGAGGCAGAGCAAATAGATGGCTGCATCTTCCTTAATAAAACAAATACAAACTGCCGCAATATTTGCCCAAATCCAGTTCTTCTTTTCTGCCAAATATAGAAACAGCAGTAAAAATGGTGTCAATAGAAAATTTTCATGAAAATCAAAAAAGCATCCACCTGCCAAGGCGGGATACATCACAAAGGCACAGATAAGCCAGCCTATAGCCCTCCCGCTCAGGCCATGCAAACGGCACAACTGGACAAGCGGCCAGATACTGAGCATCAGTCCTGCCGCCTGTATCCACAGTAATGTCGCAGGATGCGGAAAACAGCAATAAAATGGCAGTAAAATATAAAGCAACGGCGATAAATGAATGGAAAAGTGCGATAAGCTTCTCCCACGTTCACAGGTAGTAATCGCCAATCCTGATGTCCGCATCTGCTCAAACATCTGGCTAAAAATGCCAAAGTCGAGGCGATCCGACTGAAAACACATATATTTTATCGTTGAAAGATATCCAATCACAATGACGAAAGCAATGCCTGACAGGACTACCACGGAAGCCATCCATTTACACCCCCGCTCTTCCTTTTCAGTATGCCTTTTGTTAGCTATCGCAGGCTTTCCGACAGCCTTAATCTTGTCAGTAAAATGCATTCCATCTGGCAATGACAAATATATCAGAAATGCTACTGTAAAAAGTACCCCCCCTGATCCGCTAAATATTCCTGCTACAAAGACAATGCTCAACGCAAACGGCAGTCCCCACCGATACACAAATAAATTTGAGTAATACTGCCAGAAACATATCGCGCCTATCACAGCAAACAGCAAAATGTATAATGTAAAAGGAAATCCCGTAAGTAACTGATCCGGCTTTCTGATTGCGCCTGTTAAAAATGAAAGAATGTACAGTGCTGTCAAAAACGCCTTAAGCAAGCAAGATGCTATTTTTTCTTTCATCACCGCCCTCCTAAAACAATTTCTTCAAACTGCTGCTCTACTTTATGATTCAAAAATAATTCCATCGCTTTCATATAGCCCAGTCGCAAATGGATTCTTTCCTCCGCGGAATACTGTAATGCTTTATTCACGTACCTACAGAATTCATCTTTATCCTTTGCAACATAAAATCCTTCTAAATTAAGATAATTACAGCTACATGTCATTACTACAGGTAGTAAATATTTCATATAATGTATGATCTTTCTTGTATATCCCGCTACAAGTTTATCTTGCTTATCAAACACCTTTTCTAATACTGGACTTATTCCTACGCTGGACTTTTCCACAATTGGCATAAATTCTTTATTACTTAAACTGCCAAGAAACATTATATTATCGTGCGATTTTCTACCGAATGGACCAACAACAATGAAAGTAGCACTTTTTATTTGAGATGCAGCATATTCAATCATCTCTAAATCAACATTGGATATACCAACATAGACCACCGTCTTCTGCGCCATATTTTCCGGTATCCAACTGCGTACAAATTCCATATCCTTTTCGGTACACAGTGGGTTTCTCAATATCTCGATTGGCTGCTCCAGTAAACCGCGGTTCTTATAATACTTTTGCTGAATCTCGTCTACACACAGGGTTATGTCCGCTGTTTCTATCATCCCTTTTTCAAGCAAAAATGCGTCCGGTACATCCGAAAAAGTTTCCAGGATATCTGACGGTCTGTAAATAATCTTCGCTTTCGGAAATGACTCTCTCATTTTAAGAGCATACTGGCACCCAACACCCTCGACCAAAATCACGTCATATTCAGGCTTCATCCTTTTGCGAAGCTTTTCCCATGCCGGCCAATAGCGATATCCTATCTCCCTTCCAAAGACTCTCGCCATTTTTGCCGGAATGAAAACGGGAGCTGAAAAATGTCGAACCTGAACATTGTTTTCTTCAAATGCAATTCCTCTCCATAAATCCATAAAATTTTTGAAATTCTCTTTATCATTTCTATGGAATATCCAGCTTAAACTCACCGGACAGGTAACCCAGTCAATGTCATATGAAAGCTTTTCCAGGTAATTGATGAAATAATGAAATCCTCCTACTCTCTGACAGTTTTTCACATGATATGTGATAACTAAGGCATTCTTTTTCATCATTGTATTTTCTCCCATATTTTTGAGTCATTCTACTTTATACCCGATTCCTAACCTTATGAAAAATATTCCCTCATAATCGACAGAAGATTGACAATCATTATTTTATCCATACCCAATCTACTCTCATGACATTTTTGAATATTATTTTTCAAATCGTCATCAGAAATGATATACCTATACTTTTCATAGTAGTCATTCAAAAATTTCCGCAATTTTGGATTTCTTAAATACCATGTCTCAATCGGATTCATTTCTCTCTTCAAGGTAAGGGCAGAATGAATTTTAAAAATCCGGCATAATTTGTTATAAATTCGTTTCAAATAATCCTGACAGTCCCACATGATTTTCGGGGCATAAATCTTTTGATAATATGCCTTATCCACAGGTTTTTCCTTAGTTTGCCATACAAATTTTGCCGCATCGGGATACTTGGTTAAAATCCAATTCATAGTAAAAAAGTAATGCTTTCTCCATTTCAAAGGTATTTTGTATACAAACTCCAAATAATCTTTGTCAATAAATGGGCTGTATACTTCCATCAGATCCTGTCTTGCAAAAGCAGACGACAGAAAAAGCAATGCACTGTATTCATACAAATTCATTTGTTCATAATTGTCATAACCTGCTTTATATTCTTCCGGAAGAGATAACTTTGGTGTATAGGTATACCTTTCATTGATGTATGCCGGATTCGTATGGCAATCTCCTTCCGTCCAGTAGGCATTATGGAGTTCGCCAAGCAATCCGGTAACTGCTAAGCCAATGTTGCTTGTGTCAATTAACCGGAATGTTCTGTTAGCCCCAGTGCATACGCCATAAAAAACCTGTCCCCCCGTCTTTCGGGTCATCTCATCTACATCCATAAAAAAGTCTCCACCATTCATTGGATAAAATACATATTGATTTCCCAATTTCTCCGCTATCTTGCGGGATGTCATATGATCTATTTTGCCTTTTTGGCAATAGCAGACATTCAGTATATTTTTATAGCCCAAATCGTGGGCAACCCATGTGACAAGCCTGCTGTCCAAACCGCCCGACAAATCTGCCTCAGCCTGATATCCGTATTCCAGATTTTTCGAAAAAATGCGATCTACGGCATTTCTAAAAAGTCTATCTGCTTCATCAATACACTCTTCAAGGCTAAGTTCCTGTTCGGGTATATTGTGGAACATATGATAACGTATATTTGATAATACGCCATCGAAAAAAATGATTTTACATCCCGGCATGATTCTATATGCATTTTTCAGTATAGTATTGCCATGAAGCATGGACCCCGTAGAGAGCATTTCCTGACACGCCTGTATATTAGGTTGCAGTGGCTGTCCATTATGTATAAGAGCCTCTTTCATCAATTCCATATGGCTTGTCACAATCAATAAATCATCCCTGTGATAAAAATAAACTGCCTTCTCACCACTGTGGTTCGTGAAGGCTTCAAGCTTCATTTTTGACATATCAAAAACAATTCCACAAAAGGATCCTCGCAACTTATTGATGTAATCATCATCTTCAAGTACCAGACGACAGTACACCTCTGACCATAAATTTTCCCTCTGAGAGCTTTCGATCAAATTTTTCTTGTTAAAAATGACACCATCCAATAACACCATTTGATTTTCTTTCACGAAAAAAAGCTTGTCATTCTGAAATTTTTGCAACTTAGAATATTCGCAAAATGCTTCTCCAATTAACTGTTTCTCAGCATTTTTCAGAAGTAGAGAATCTTTTTTTGCCCCATTTAATTCAAATACAAACCCGTTCATTTTTGACCTCCTTTAATTGAACGCAATGTAATATAAGAATTTTTTCTTACCAATAATTCAAAATAACCGAATGCTGCCAATCCGCTGATGATTGACACTCCTGCTGTAGCCACAGCCGCACCTATAGATCCATATCTGTAAATAAGGATTGTATCAAGAAAGATATTAGCAGCACCACTGCAAACAGTAATGCAAAATGTAACACCTACCTTCCGTTGCGAATTTATCGCAACAACGGATGGAATGTACAATCCCCCATTAAACAAAAAACCTATTAAAAGTATGATATAACATGTAATTGCATCACTATATTGTTTTCCAAATATAAGAGGAAGTAGCCAAGAAGCAGTTGTGATTCCTACAATTGCAATGAATGTACATACGCATACCGTACACAATATTATTTTTCTATATATCTTGCTGGCTTCAGCATATTTTTGATAATTTCTGGATAAAAAGGGAGACGCATATACCATTATACTTGTAGGAATAAAAGCTACAGCACTTGGTATTACTGTAGCCACTTTGTACGATGCAATTATTTCTTCATTGCTATATATTAACCCGATCATAAAAACATCAAGCAATGTCAAAAAAGTTGCACCAAGCGCATTAATTTGAGAAAGAACCGCAAATTTTCCAAATTTTCTCTTATCAGATACCGATAGACATACCGTATGCTTCTTTGATATATGTAATAAACCTCTGTTCATGAACAACGCCAATGCCAAAGTCGCCAGTTCATATACATACCCGGCACACAATGCGGCAAAGACGCCCCCTTTATAGGCAAAAGGAATCAAAATTATATAGTGGACTAATATGGAAAACACATTAACGGCGGAATATTTGTTATTCTTTAAATTTGCCCTTAAATTCACCTGCAAAAAGAATGTAAGATTTTTAATGAGCGGAAGCCCACATAAATATAAAACCATTTTTTCCGCACCATCAACCACATATGGATAAAAATACGGCGACAGCAGAATACTGATTACAGGAATACAATTGAACAACAGGCATCTTCGTAACCCATAGGAAGAAAATCCCCTGAATCTGGCCTCATCATTATAATTCCCCTGAGTAAATTCAAACATTGCAGTAACAGAACCCATATCCCCCATGGCAACCAGAATAGAATAGGCATTATTAATATACGAATACATGCCATAATCACTTTTTGACAAAATGCCGACGAGAATCGTCCCCCCGCAGAAAGCCACTATCTTTGCAAATGAGTCTGATATCACAATAAAGAAAAAGCCTGTGGACATCAGCTTTGTTATATTAAATTTAATTTTCTCAACTATTTTGCACACTCCTGCCCATGTTCCTTTTATCAATTCCAATATTTCGTACGATTGCCGTCAGTCTCATCGCAACTCCTTAATTATCCTTGCAGGATTTCCTGCTATTATACAATTTCCTTTTGGAAAGCTCTTTGTGACTACAGCACCTGCACCAACAATCGTCTTATTTCCCAATGTGACACCTGGCAGTATCACGCTATTCATTCCAATCCAGCATTTTTTCCCGATTTCTATGCCTTTTGGAGTACAATGAGAATCCAGGTCGTCTATATTATGATTTGCCGTAATCAAACCGACATGGGGGCCAATCCATGTTCCATGTCCTATGAATGTTCTTCCATACCCCTGTACATAAATTCCTATACCTTGAAAATTATTCAAATCATCCGGATGGAAAAATATATTTTGTGGAAATCCCACACTGCAACGGCATGATACAGGCCAGGGAACATCTCGATTAAATCCTAACACCTTCTGGAAAAACAGTCCCTTCATAACCCATCTCCATCCCACATCACAAGCATTTTGAAAATACTTGCCAGTCAGATATTTTTTTTCATAAACAAGATATGCAATTGGCTTGATTATGCAAATCACGTATATGCTTATGAATACGTGCTTTATTTTTTTAAACATATTCATGCTCCTCAATTCTCCTTGAATGGCTTCCTCTACCGTTTTCTCACTATTTTTCTATCCAACCACATCAATATTCTGTAGAAACCGCCAAAGAAGAGAATCGTGTAAAAAATCAAATCCACAGAATACATTACCATATATACAGCAACGCTGACGGACAGATAATTCATCATGAGTTTGTATAAGCCCGATTCACTTATCATAGCAATATAATCACATTTTGCAACAAACCATACGATGATGATGATTGCTATAGGAGCTAATATACCAAAATATTGGATGCTTCCTATCATCATAGGTGTCCATAGGCCGTATCCCCCCTTTAGCAACGACGTATATTCTGGGAGTTCAAACGTTTGAAACAAGCCTGTTAAAATAATACTATCATTAAATAGACGCTTCAGAAAAACAATGGGGCCCTGCGTAAAGTTTTGATTGATCACTATCCCAACCGCCGTCAATGTCGGTCCTGAAAAATATCGTTGGAATTTTCTGGCAATCAGATATGGCTCTGTAGTTCCATAGAAACAAAAAACCACAGTGAGGACTCCAACTATTCCTATCATTGCACAAAAGATCTTCTTGGATATTCCCTGTTTTATATAAGGCAACAGCTGCACCAGGCAACATCCTCCAATCAACAAAGACAATATTCTCCTGTCCGTGACAATCAGCACATTAAAAATCCCGACCGCAAAAACACCCATCTTTCTATCTTTCTTCAAAAAATAGTCTGTTGCCAGAAATGACAATATCGGCCTTACAATAACATCAATAAGCAGTAGTAAATAGTACATGAACCCGATATCATGTAAATGAGTTACTGTGTCGTACACGGACAATCCGTCCTCTTCCGCAGTCAACAATCTGTAATTTGCTGTAAGATCTGGATTTAGGATGAATAAACAGGTAATAATCGCCAGCGACACAATAATTAAAGTCTTCACCACAAGATTTTTCTTTCCCGGAAGCCTTTTTCGTGGCAGCCTGCCTCTATAATATTGATAAAAACAAAACATGGCTGCGAACACTATTATGCACTCTAAACAGTTCAAAAGAATACCAGCTCCATAATAATTAATATAAACGCTTTTTTCAGGTTCCAGCCAAAAATTTCCATATGCGCATATAACAGGCAATATGCACATTCTGAACGCATACATGACAATGATCCCCACTCTCCCTATTCCGTCCCCCATGGATGGCTTCACAAAAAGCAACAGTGCAATCATATAGCAGACCGGCAAAAGCATTGTTATTTTGAACTCACTATCGTACTCCATTACGACCATCGCGCCAAAGGAAATACCGGCCAGCAAATACAATACCCATTTAAATTGACTTATTTTGATATACTGTGATTCTGCCATGTGATACAAACCCCATTCTTTATCATACTATCTGAAACTCCTTCTACTCCCAAGTTTCTATGAATGATTCTATTTGTTGCTTTAATGTCGCTTTAGACGGCACTTCCTCGTAAGTTTTAAGTGCCCCCTGCTGTAGTTTTTTTAGCATCTCTTTGTCAGATAACAAGCGCACTATGGAATTTCCCATTTTCTCCCAATCTAAATTGTCCACCAAGATTCCGTTGTAATTATTTTTGACGGTATATGGCATAGCACTGTTATCAAATGCCATGACAGGTACGCCACGCCCCATTGCTTCAATCATGACCCAGCCATATCCTTCTAGCAATGACGGAAACAGAAAGAGATCGGAATGGCTGTAAAGCCATTCCAACCTCTCATCACTCACCCGCCCTTCGAAAATAACTGTCCCGCTTAATCCTTTTTCAGCAACAAAATCTTTTATTTTTTTATAATAGGAATCATTTTCGTCAAACTTTCCAGCTATCCTGAATTTATAGTTTTTGTTCATTTTTGAAAACAAGTGGAACGCCTTTAAACCATACATCAGCCCTTTTCTTCTCTCTATGTTGCCAACAAACAGAATATTGCCTGTATTTAAGTTGGATATCTCATATTTCTTTTTTTCAAAAGATGACGGAAGACAAATAATGTTATTAAGCTGATATGTTTTTTTTAACTGATCAATCACATACTGATTAGGTATAATCAGTTGTGTCGCTTTTTTCAGAATCCGCATTTCAAAGTGTCTATGAATAATATACAACAGTCCTTTATGATTCATATAGTTATTATGATGATGGATAACTAAGAATCTTACATTTCTGTATTTTCGTAAAATTCTATTGAGATTTGTCTTTACAAAACGAGTATACAGTCTGCTGTTGATAATGAGATATTCACAGTCATAAAGCCTGTCCGCATATTTTTTATAAAAATCGTTAAACTCAATTAAGCCCGCCCCTTGTCCTGTGTTTCCAAACATATTCAAAAAAAATTCATCGTCAAATAATTTGACATCCGGAAATTTTTTTCGCAAAATATTATAAAAATCCTGATCATATATAGCTCCGCCGGAAGCTTTGCCCAGTTTTGTAGTAAGAAAATGTATTCTCATCAAAATCTTTCTCCACTCATTTCCTCGTATACCCCCTCCATTATTTCCACGCATTCATCCCAACCATACAATGCCTCCATCCGTTTACGTCCTCTTTTCCCCATTGTTTCCCGCAAAGATTTATCTCCATAAAGTTCCAGCATCTTCCTCGCCATCCCTTCCGTATCCCCGACTGCCACCAGAAATCCTGTCTTGCCGTCCTCTACCACCTCCCGGAATCCCGTCACACTCGTCGCGACGACCGGTAAGACGCAGGCCATCGCCTCCACAGCAGCCACCCCGAAACTTTCACTCTCCTTCTCACTTCCGATCACAAACACATCCATCCCTTGCAAAACCTTCGGCACCTGGTCGTTTGGTATCCAGCCTCCGAAAAACACTTTGTCACTCAGCTGGAGTTCCTCTGCCAGCGCCATCAGCTCTTGCCTCAATTCACCATCTCCATATATTTCCAGCCTCACATTCTGCCTTTCAATTTCCGACAGACCTTGCAAGAAAATTCCAAACGCCCGTATTACGGTTCCAATCCCATATTTTGGTGCCAGGGTCTTCACAGTTCCAAATACAAATTCCTTTCTTTCTTCCGTTCCACCATAGACAGGTGTAAATTTATGTAAGTCCACCCCGAATGGCGTAATCCAGATTGACTTTTTCCTTTTCAAAAATTTCTTTGTCTGCTCAGCCATTCCCCGGCTGGTCGAGGCGATTCCTCCAGCATAATCCAGGTTCTTCTCCAAAATACGTTTTTTCAGACAATTCTCATACGGAAAATCATAGACATCGCTCCCCCATACCGAAAGCAGAACGTTGGGCAATCCGGCGATGCGGGCCAACGTGCCATACCCACTGGCATAATGTGCATTGACCACATTGAAGCATCCATCCCGATACAATTTCCTTAAAAATAGAGCATTCAAGTAATACCCCTTCATCCCATTGACAGGCAGGTAAGTGATCTTTACCTGCCTGTCAATCAATTGCCCTTTCACTTTATGGTCCGCCTTGGAAACCAACATGACCTCATGCCCTCGTTCCACAAGTGCATTTACCCACCGAATCGTGTGGATGCTGTTTGCTGCAGACAAAAATAAGATTCTCATTGTATATCACCTGTCTTCCCCCGCCTTTCTCCCCTCTCATCCACCCATCCCACCACTCTTGCCGGCACCCCTGCAACGAGCGCATAGTCTGGCACATCCCTCGTCACCACCGCCCCGGCGGCAATCATCGCATATTTCCCGACTGTGTTCCCACATACAATAGTTGCATTGGCTCCAATAGATGCACCTCTCTTTATAAGCGTCCTTTTATAATTCTCACGTCCTTTCGGATACTCCGCCCTTGGTGTTAAGTCATTGGTAAACACGCAGGACGGTCCACAGAATACTCCGTCCTCCAATTCCACTCCCTCATAAAGTGATACATTATTCTGTATCTTACAGGAATCACCGACTATAACATTATTCGCCACATTCACATTCTGTCCAAAAGAACAGTTCTTCCCAATTCTTGCACCCGACTGAATATGGCTAAAATGCCAGATTTTTGTTCCTTCACCAATTTCTACGTCATTATCTACAATACTGGTCGGATGTACAAAGTACTTACTCATTTCATAATCTCCCGTTCGCCAAACCTTCCTGCAAAATCCAGCGTAGAACATTCCTTTAATGGCAACTTAACCGCTTTCGCTTCCGCTGCCGACTTATAAATTGCAAGCACAAGCTCCAGAGCCCGTTTTCCGGCTTCCCCATTCACATAAGGCTCCCTGTCATTCTGCATTGCATCGACCATATCTGCATACAGCGGCGTATGCCCAAAACCATATACATTAGGCGGATTCTCCGCAAACTCTGCAATAACCTCTTCCGGTTTATCCTGCATATCTGCAAATCTCCACTCTTCAATCCGATTCACCGACTGGCCTCCTGCTTTCACAGTTCCCTTTTCTCCAAATAAATAGAGGGTCTCCTCCAGATTCTTCGGATAGATATCTGTGGTCCCCTCTACAATCCCATAAGCTCCATTTTTAAATTTGATAAGTGCAATTCCCAGGTCCTCCGCTTCGATATAGGAATGATTCAGCTGATCCGTCATCCCAATTACCTCATCCACCTCATCTCCCATCATCCACCGGAGTAAATCTATATTATGAATACACTGATTCATAAGCGCTCCACCGTCCTGCTCCCAGGTTCCTCGCCATTTTGCCTGTGTATAATAGTTTTCGTTTCTGCACCACCGGATATGTGCCGTTCCGTAAAACATACGTCCAAAGCGACCTTCCTCCAGCGTTTTCCGTATCTTCTGCACAGACTTGTTAAATCGATTCTGGTGGCTTACGCAGACCTTAACACCCTTTTCTTTCGCTGACCGAATGATTGCATCCGCATCGGCCAAAGACAATGCCATAGGCTTTTCAATAATCACATTACAGCCCGCTTTTATGCAATCCAGTGCTATCTCCGCATGTTTCCCTGATTCTGTGGCTATCGCCACAAGTTCCGGCTTTTCTTTTTCCAGCATCTCATGGTAGTCGGTATACGGATGTACATCACTCAGCTCAAATTCGGCTACTTTTTCCCGCAGCATTTCTTCATTGATGTCACAGATTCCTGTGAATTCCAGTCCATTTGCTTTTGCTGCCGCTATATGGTTCGGTGATATCCGTCCGCAGCCTATCAGTGCATATTTCATCTCTGTACTTTTTCCTTCCTGTTACAATAATTGTTTATACTCATATACCCGACCGTCAACTCTGCTTATACTTCACAACAGCATATCCGTCAGATACAGTTACTCCATTCTGATTAACCACTTTTGTTTCCAGTTTATAAATTCCTTTTTCCCTATTTAAAATCTCTACTATTTTCACGCAGGCAGTACAAGTATCGCAGAATTTGAAGTTTATTGCTCCGGTACTTACCTCCATCCATTTCTGTCAGTCCACTCATTTCAGAACATTTTCGGTTTTCCTACATACATTCGAAAACCACCTTTTTTCTACTGTTCTCCCATCTGGCGGCCTGGCCAAACTGTCATGTTTTAGCTTCCGCAAAGCCAATCACAGCACCTCTATGTTCCCCCGCTCTCCAATACCCGCCATCACATTCTTTGTATCGAAAACAGCTTTCGCATACTTCTGCACCATCTCGTAATCCACATTGTGATGAGCGGCCGTCACCATCACAAGATCAAAAGCTTTTACAATCTCCGGAGTCAGCTCCTTCAGGCTCTCCCCGCTCTGTCCATACATATTTTTAAATTTCGGCACCCAGGGGTCATAATACTCCACATCCGCTCCCACCTTCCGCAGCTCCTTCATCACCCGGATAGCAGGTGACTCCCGGTAATCATCAATATCGTTTTTATAGGAAACTCCCAGCATCAGAATTTTAGCTCCATTAATCGCCTTCTTATGCCGGTTCAGGATATGCATAGCCCGCTCCACACAATATTCCGGCTGACTGTCATTAATCACCATGGAATTCTCAATGAGCGTTGTGTGGAAATCATATTCCCTTGCCTTCCATGTTAGATAGTAAGGATCCAATGGAATGCAGTGTCCTCCCAGCCCTGGCCCGGGATAGAATGCCTGAAAGCCATATGGCTTCGTCTTCGCCGCATCGATCACTTCCCAGACAGAAATACCCATCTCATGACACAGACGGCCAATCTCATTAATCAGCCCTATATTGACATTGCGGTAGGTATTCTCCAAAATCTTTTCCATCTCTGCCACCGCAGGAGAAGACACCGTAAATACTTCTCCTTCAAGGACAGCACGATACATGGCGCTGATCACTTCCGCCCCGTCCTCGCTGCAGGCTCCCACTACTTTAGGCGTATTCTTTGTCTTGTAAATCAGGTTGCCGGGGTCCACCCGCTCCGGTGAAAAACCCAAATAAAAATCCCGGCCGCAGGTGAGACCGGAACCTTGTTCCAAAATGGGCTTTATTAATTCTTCCGTGGTTCCGGGATAGGTGGTGGATTCCAGAACCACCATGGTTCCCGGTTTTAGATACTTTGATACTGCTGTGGCAGAATCCCTGACATAGCTGATATCCGGCTCCTGATGACTGTCAAGAGGCGTGGGAACACATATCGCAACAAAATCTACTTCCTCTATAAAAGAGAAATCATTTGTCGCCGACAACTTTCCACTTTTCACCAGCTCTGCCAGGTCAGAATCCACTACATCGCCTATATAGTTGTGACCTTCGTTCACCAGCCTGGCCTTTTCCTCCTGTATGTCAAAGCCAATGGTCTTAAATCCAGCCTTCGCTTTCTCCACTGCCAGCGGCAGGCCCACATAGCCCAGCCCTACCACTCCGGCAACAATCTGCCTCTGTTCAATCTTTTTCAACAATTCTTCTTTCATACTCATCCTATGCACTTCCGTTTCTCTCAAAATTTTTGTTAGCATCCACTCACCTGAAAAGTTCCGCAAACTGCTTTCCCAAAACATCATAAGTAAAGCAGGCTATTACCGCCTGCTTTCCCCGCTCTCCCATCTTTTTTTGTTCCGATTCCGGCATGTGGAATAATCTCTCTATATTTGCAGCAATTTCCCCTGCATGTTCCGGCTTTATCACAATCCCACATTGATACTCCTCTATCGGAGAACCTGATGTATCTACGGCAAAAAGAACCGGTTTTGCCGCCATCATGGAATCATACATTTTGTTTAGGCAGACACCGAAGCGCCTGTACAATGCACAAAGCAAAGAGCCTATAAAAGAACAGTCAAAATACTGTAGTAATTCCGGTACAGATTTTTTCGGCACTGGTGGAAGAAAAATCACATTTTCTATCTTTTCTTCCTGTGCCCGTTTTATTAATCGCTTTTTTTCTATGCCCTTTCCTACCAGAACAAATCGAATTTCCTTTTCCTTTATCTGCTTTGCGGCGTCTAACAATACATCCAATGCATTGGATAAAGCATGTCCGCCAAAATATCCGACAATAAACTTCCCTTCTGCTCTCAGCCTTTCCAGAGCTTCTCTATGCTCCCCTGGCAAAGGCTCCGGATTTTCCCAATCCCCCCGCACAATTCCATTTGGTATTGCAACAAACTTTTCCGGCTTCATCCCATGTTTTATCATGTACTTCTTTGCCAACGGGGGTAATGATACCACCCGATCCGAATGCCTGTACGCGGAATTCTCTGCCGCCTGCATCAACACCACAAAAGGGTGATACCTGCCCATGCCTCCCAGCTCCATTAAAGTGGCAGGCCACATATCATGTACCTCATGAATCAGCCTGGCCCTGCTCTTCCTCGCAATCCTCTGCCCCGCACAGGTATCCAGCGGGTAGGTAGAGGAAGTAATCACCACATCCGGCCGATACGCTTTCACAATCTTCCCTGCATGCCGCCACAGCTTCCCCACAAACCGGAACATTGTCAGCGCCCGTTTTGCACCATTACCCTCATACTGCCCTGCTTTCAGCCAGTGATACCTGATTCCGTCGATTTCTTCCGTCTGAAAATCCTGGGAAACCTTTGGATTCCTGATCCTCAGGTGGGAATAATCCGCCGCTATAATGTCCACACGATGTCCCAGCTTAATCCATTCCCTTGCAAAGTAATAGGGCCTGAATTCCATCCCCATCTCCGGCGAACCGGCATAATGATTGATCAGCAATATATTCATCTCTCTAATCCCTCCGCAGAACAGCCGCCACTGTCCGTCCCAGGACCTTCACTTCATTCCACAGACTGAACCGTTCCAGCGCCCACAGATTCCACTTCATTTTTCCCGGAAGTACCTTTTCCACGTATACCTGATCCACGTCCTCCGCCCCATCCAGCAACTGTGCTTCATCCTTATATCGGACACTGGCTTCCGAAGTAATTCCCGCTGGCAATAATAAGGTGGCTCTCATTCTTCTTGTATAACGTTCCACATATTTCGGTACCTCCGGTCTTGTCCCAACAAATGACATGGAACCATTTAACACATCAATCAATTGCGGAAGCTCGTCCAGCCGATATTTTCTTAGAACAGTTCCAACCCTGGTAACCCGTGTATCTCCCATGACAGTAACCTGCGTACCGAATCTGTCCGCCTCCATAATCATGGTTCGAAATTTATGAATTCGAAATTTCTTCCCATATGCAGTGATACGTTCCTGTCGATAAAATACTGTTCCCGGTGAATCCATTCTGATTATCAGGGCTATACCCGCCATGGGGACAGCTAATATAATCAGCAAAATACCCGCCATAAAAAAATCAAAAATCCGCTTCACCGCAAGTTCTCCGCGACGTTCATACAGTATGTCATAATATGGCCTGACTTCCTCCAGCCGCAGGAACACCGGAAGATTTTCCCACTCTCTAAGTATCATCTACAAATATTCCTTCAAAACCCGGCAATAACTCTCCACCGCATATTCCGCCTCCGCATCCGTAAGCCTCGTATGAAGCGGAAGGGTTATCTCATTCTCATAAAATCTCACGGCATTCGGATACCGCTCCTGCTCATACCCCAGCGCTTTGTATCCGCTCATCAGGGGCAGAGGCTTATAATGAACATTACATACAATCCCTGCCTCCCCCATCTTCCGGATAATCTCATTGCGCTGTTCCCCTGTAATGCCCGGAACTTTTGTGATATACAGGTGTCCGGAAGAGAGTCTGCCTTCCGTATAATGTGCCAGTGTCTGTATACCCAGCGGCAGAAGCTCTTTGTCATACCTTTCGATCAGCTCCCGCCTCCTTGCCAGCATTCCCGGATACCGCTCCAGCTGCTTCAGCCCTATGGCCGCCATGATATCCGTCATATTGCATTTATAGAGAGGCGCTATTATGTCATACTCCCATGCTCCCAGCTGGGTTTTGGCCAATGCATCCTTATTCTGTCCATGCAGACTGTACAGCTGAAACCATCTGTAGATTTCCTCGTCATCCACACTATCTACAGTTCTCCACGTAGACGCTCCGCCTTCGGCCGTAGTAAAATTTTTCACCGCATGAAAGCTGAAAGAAGAAAAATCCGCAAGACTGCCTGCCGCAATCCACTCATTGTCCACCTTTTTCCTGGCGCCCATGGCATGGGCGCAATCCGCAATTACCATGACCCGGCCCAATGTACTCTGAATCCGCTTACCCAGGTCTGTGGAAGCAGTTGCGGAAAATTTATCTCTCTGCCTTTCGACAGCTCTGTATATTCTGTCATAATCACAGATGACACCGCCCAGATCTACCGGCACAATGGCTTTGGTTCTGGGGGTTATGGCTTCTTCCATGGCGTCATAGTCCATCTCCGGAGAATCCGGCTGACTGTCCACAAATACGACTTTTGCCCCCACATGCAGTGCGGCGGCGGCCGTGGCCGTATAAGTATAAGCCGGGACAATGACTTCATCCCCCTGACCAATCCCGGCAATTCGGAAATTCAGCTCCTCCGCGGCTGTGGCAGAATTCAGGCACACAGCCCTGTTCGTTCCGAAATATCCGGCCAGCTGCCTTTCCAGTTCCTTTGTCCTGGGTCCTGTGGTAATCCAGCCGGAGCGGAGTGTTTCCGCCACTTCCTCTATCTCCGTCTCACTTATATCCGGCGGACTGAAGTCAACATGCCATTTCACCGCATCCCTGTCTGCCAATACCGTTTCTCTCTTTTCCCCTGTATAAAATAATCTTTCCATCTGATATTCGCTTTCCCACTTTCGTGTATGGGTATCTTTAATAGAATCAAAAACAGATTCTATTATGTAAATTCTATTTCCATGAATTAAAAAAAGTGCCTTCGGCACTTTTTTGATCTCATCTCCAACTGATGTGGCTTTTTATATATAGTAAAAGCTTTCCTTTGACGCCATTCTATTTTTATCTGCAACTGACAACTGTCCTTTCTGTAATTAAAAAGGCAAGGCTTCGCCACCCCGACGCATGTCCCATGCCCCGGCCTGTGTCAAAACCAGTCTGTCCATTACCCTCCTGCACAGCGCATGACGCGTCCGATGCATTCGGCAATTTCCTGTCTTTTATACCCTCAAAATCCATCTGTTTTTAATCTGCCGCCCGGATCTCCCGGATCTCCTCCGTCCCCTGCCTGGACACCACGCCCAGTCCCAATGTCACTTCCACAGTCCGCCCCAGCAATGGTATCTCCATCACCACCAGCCTCTTGTGACGAAGTATCTTTTTCACTTTTCCATTGAAATCCTTCAGAGCTCCCTCCGTGACAATCAGGGTGTCCCCTTCGATATACCCTTCCGAATATCTGGCAATATGACCGTCCCCGCACAGCCGCCGGAGTCTCTCCTCTTCCTCCGGGTGAATAGGCGACATTTTCTCGCCGCTTTTCAACACCCTGGTCATGGCGGGAATCTCTTTCAGGCGCATATGAAAATCTTCAATTCGATCCGTCTCAACAAAAAGGTAGCCCGGAAAGAGTCTGGACATCACCAGTGTCCGCTCTCCACGGACTTTGGTCATTCGCTCTGCAAAGGGGACGAAGATGTCCTCCCCTTCCTCCAGTATCCTCTCGCGGCATTTTTCACAGATATCCGTCTCCATACCTGTATAGACCTGCATTACATACCACATCTGCCGCCTGTCACCTCTTTTCGGACCCATGCGTTCCTGCCTTCACCCACTTCCGGAAGGTTCCCGCATCCACCCCCAGGATATCGGCTGCGCTTCTGGCAGAAAGCTCTCCTCTGTCCCATCGCAGCCGGATATTCTCGAATTCCCGGGGAATCTCCTTCGGTTTTCTCCCCAGCGGGATTCCCTTCTGTCTCGCCCTGGCAATTCCTTCCGCCTGCCTGCGTCTTTTATACTGCCTCGACTGGTCAAAATGCTGCATCACGCCCAGTGTAATCCTGGCCACCACTTTCCCCAGCACATCTTCTTCCATTCCTGTATTTGACAGCGGCAGCTCCAGCACAATGATGCCTGCTTTCTTCCCAATTGTAATATACCGCCACCGGTCCATCAGCTCATAACAGTCCCTTCCCAGCACGTCAAGGCCTGTTATAACCAGGGTATCGTTTTCTCTCAGCACCTTCAGCAGAGTCTGGTAAGCCGACCCTGAAGCCCTGTCCTGCGTACCATGCTCCCTCTCAGTCTCCGGTATATTCTTCCCCTGCCTCTTCACAGAGTTGCCATCCCCCTGCTCCTCCAGGAATACATTTTTCGGTTCTACCCCGAAATCCCAGAGTGCCATCAGCTGTCTCTCTGTGTCCCGACTGTCTGCGGACGCTCTCACATATCCATAGAAATTCCCCTTCACGGATATTCACACCTCCTGACCTGCAATCTCAATCCCCAGATACAGTACCTGCCGCTCTCCCATGAACTCGGCCTCCACTTCCGCAATCCTTCTGTGAAGGTCCATTTTTCTTACCAGATGGCTCACCTTCCTGAGGGGGCCGGAGACACAGCAGATCCTGCCATTCTCTTCCACTCTGACTTCTGACAATCCGATTTCTCCTGCTTCGTCCATAAGAAGTTCCAGGAATTCTGATTCCTCTGTTTTCACGGTAGTAACAAAAGTATCTGCGTCAAAAAGAAGCTCAGGTCCGGACGTTCTCTTTAATTCCCGCCCCACCTCTTCCGGCCGGTCCGTATCTATGAACACATATCCCGGCAGCAGCGCTTCCCGCACTGTCCGCCACTGTCCGCCGTATTTCTTTCTGCGGCTTCGGGTCAGATGAAAGCACCTTGCGTTTACATCTTCTAACAGCAGGCCGGATACAAAGGCTTCTGTCTTTGCCTCATGTCCATCCTTCACATGCACCGCGCACCACATGGCAGCCACCTCCATTTTTCCTTTCCTGCCGCTTTAGCCAGATCCCCGCACCGGAATATCTTTTCCTCTGCTTTTTCTGCATTTTTCAGCTTCTCTTCTGCATTTTTTCCGAATATTCCCTCTCTCCTTCGCATTCCCGTCGACTCCGGCCTTCCTTCCAAACCTATAAAAAGTCCGATAACCAGTAGTTTACCGTTATGTTGATCCTTCCCGGAGACTCCAGCCGTCTCGAAAGCCTGTAAAATCAAGGGTTTCTAAACACAGGTGTAAAAAATTGTATACTTTTTTTCATAAAGACTCTTGCAAATGGATATGATGTATGTTATAGTAAAGCCTAGCTTGCAAAAGCTTATTTTTGTCGCTTTTGCACAAAAAAGAAAGTGTTATTTTTCTTTTGAGATTATTTATTAACGATATTCAAAAAAGAAAAAGCTGTGCAGAAAAGTATACCTTTTTGCACAGCTTTTTTTAATGATATTCAACAGGAGCCAAAAGAGATTTACTGTGAATGACTGATTTGAATAAAAGAGAGTGCACAGAAATACAAGAATCTGCCGAAAAATTTAGAAGATATGCTTCTGATACATTGCTTGCCTCAGCCTCCACGTCATGTTAAAATGATGCCATAATAAACATTCCAAATACCGAAGAAGCTTCACACTATGGGCACATATTTGAATCCAGATAATACAGCATTCCGCAAAGCGCTGAATTCAGAAATTTATATAGACAAAACAGATCTGATCTCCATCACCAACAGCCGGATAAATACAACCGACTGTTACCTTTGTGTCAGCAGACCACACCGCTTTGGCAAGTCCATGGCAGCGGATATGCTTGTGGCCTATTACAGCAGAGGATGCGATTCCTGCGGCTTATTCATTCCGTGTCGTAAACTTTCCTGTGAAATTTGTTCCTAAAAAAATACTTGCCCACATTCCCGGTCCAAAAGTATAATGGTTGAGAAATCAGTAACGCTTGCAGAAAGGGCAGATTGTATCTCGGAAATCACAACATGAAAAGCAACAGAACCCAACAGAATACTGCTATATCAGACTATTCAGAAAAACAGGACACCATTACATCTCCACAGCCGGAGCAGCAGCTGCATACAAAATCGCAGCCGCCACAGCCAAATCCGCAGGCACCACAACACCCAAAACCACCCCCAGGTCATACTACAACCGGGCACAACCCGGTACATGCACCGCTTCCAGGCCTGGGCCTCCGAAGCCTGAAAACCGCCCTGGCGGCAATGCTCACGGCTCTGCTCTATGCCTTTCTGCCGGACAGCAACCCGACCTTTGCCTGTATCGGCGCTGTGTTCGGTATGGGTGCGGATATGGAGGAATCCCGCCGCAGCGGAGGGAATCGCTTCTTTGGAACAATCATCGGAGGATTTATCGGCCTCGGACTTTACTGGCTGGAGCACCTGGCATTTCCGGAAGGATGTTACTGGCTGCGTCTTCCGCTGATTTTCCTGGGTATTGTCATTCTGATAGCGCTGTGTGTGCTGTTTCACTGGCCAGGGGGCGTACAGCCGGGCGGTGTGGTATTGTGTATCATTTTGTTTAACACACCGGCGCACCACATTGACTATGCCATTCATCGCATGCTTGACACCGGCGTGGGTGTACTCATTGCACTGGCGGTGAATTATCTGCTGCCGCGAAACAGGCTGGAACACTGGTTTCATCTGGAACAGAAGAAAAAAGAGGAGAACCGTTGAGCGGCTCTCCTCATCGATGCTTCCAGGTCGTCCTGGAGAACAGGATCAAAATGGGGAAAATCTCCAGTCTTCCCGCCAGCATATCCCAGGCCAGCACCAGCTTGGAGAAATTACTGTACATCGCATAATTGCAGGTAGGCCCCACCATCTCAAAGCCGGGCCCGATGTTGTTAAAGCAGGCAAAAACAGCGGACAGATTTGTAGTGATGGAAAATCCGTCCACCGAAATCAGCAGAAAGCTTAAAATAATTGCAAGCACATATGCAGCCAGATAGGCGTTGGTATTCTGAAGCACCTTTTCCTCTATGGGCTGACCGTTGACACGCACCACCTGCACCTTCTGCGGGTGTACAATTTTCTGTACACTTCTGTGAAGACTCTTAAATACCAGCAGCGCTCTTCCGCATTTAAATCCGCCGCCTGTACTGCCTGCGCTGGCGCCGATCAACATCAGACACAGCAGAATCGCCTTGGAAAGTCCCGGCCAGAGCTCGTAATCCGTGGTGGCGAATCCTGTTGTGGTCATGATTGTCACTACCTGAAAAGACGCATGACGCAGCGTCTCACTGAATGTATCGTAAAATCCCTTCAGATTCAGAGTAATCAGCAGAATACTGCCCACTGTCACTCCCACATACAGCCGAAGCTCTTCATCCCGGAACACATTCTTAAACTGCCTGAGCAGCAGCAGATAAAAACAGCTGAAATTCACCCCGCATAAAAACATAAATACCGTGCAAACATTCTGAATATAAGGGCTGTACCCCGCAATACTGTCATTCCGAACCCCAAATCCACCGGTACCCACCGTTCCAAAAGCAGTGCAGACAGCCTCGAACAGATTCATCTCCCCCAGCAGAAGAAAGAACACATCCAGCACGGTCAGCAGAATATAAATCAAGTATAATATACTTGCAGTTTTTCTCATTTTAGGCACCAGCTTGCCCACATTTGGTCCGGGACTTTCTGCCCGCAGCAAATGCATGGTATAGCCGTTGTCGTTTCCTCCCATAGAAGAGATGGCAAGCAGAAATACCAGTACTCCCATACCTCCCAGCCAGTGACTGAAGCTCCTCCAATAGAGAATTCCCTTTGGAATATTCTCCACTTCCGGCAGAATGGACGCCCCGGTGGTGGTGAATCCGGACACAATCTCAAAAAAAGCATCCACATAATTAGGCATTACACCGGACAGAAAAAAAGGCAGACAACCCAGCAGGCTCATGACAATCCAGCTTAATCCCACACAGGCCAGTCCTTCCTTTGCATAAAACTTATTTTTGGATCCCCTGCAAACCCACATCAATAGTCCCACTACCACAAGAATTGCCGCCAGCGTCCACATAAAGGCCCGCACCACGGCAAACTCTCTCTCCCACAGACTGATCAGCATGGCAGGCACCATAAATACTGCCTCCACTATCAGAATTTTGCCGATAAATCTACCCATCATTTTATAGTTCATATGCAGCCTCGCCCTATTCGAATATGTCGTTTAACTGATAGATACTTTTGTCCCTGCCGGTCACAATATAAACGATATCACCTATATTAAAGTAGGAATCACCATTTGGGATTTCCATTCTCGCCCCTTTTGCAATGCACACCACAAGCACATCCTTTTTCAATCGAAGTGTCTTAAGTGCCTTGCCGCAATGCCTGGTCTTCTCATCCACCAGGAATTCCATGGCTTCCGCCTGACCGTCGGCGATAGTGTGCACCGTCAGCGCCGCTCCTGTCTGATTTTCCATGGCACGCACATACTGCACTATGGTATTACAGCACAGCTCCTTCGGACTGATGACACTGTCCAGAGACATGCTTCCCAGAATGCTTGTATTTTCCATATGTCCCAGCTTTGTAATCACCTGCGGAACATTACAGCTGGTACCGTAGAGAGAAATGATCATATTCAGCTCATCCAGCCCGGTCATAGTCACCAGCGCATCGCAGTCCGATATCCCCTCGCTCTCCAGCAGAAATTGGCTGCTGGCATCCCCCTGAATAATACAGGCGGCAGGCAGCTGCGCCGCCAGCTGCCTGCATCGCCCGGCGTCCTTCTCAATAATCTGCAGACCGATGCCGCTGTTCTCCAGCTGCTTTGCCAGATAGTAGCTGATTCTTCCTCCACCGCAGAGAATCACCCGCTTTGTTTTATGGGTAATGACTCCCAGATTCTTCAGCAATACCGTCAGTGTGTTGGTAAAAGCCGTCACAAATATCCGGTCACCCTCCCGCAGCACAAAGTTCCCGTTAGGCGCCACTGCCTTCCCGTTTCGCAGAACGGCACAGACCAGAATCTTACACTTGACAATGCCATACATATCGTTCAGGGCCACGTCGCAGAGCTTGCTCCGGCTGTCGATTCTCAGCTCCACAATCTCCACTCGTCCTCTGGTAAAAGTATCCCTTTTTAAAAATCCAGGATATTTCAGCAAGCGTTCAATCTCCACTGCCGCCTGCCGCTCCGGATTTACCGCCATGGAAAGGCCGAACATCTCCCTCATGGCAAATATCTGATCCATATATTCCGGATTGCACACCCTGGCAATGGTATGAATCTTCTCATTCAGCGCATGAGCCGTCATACAGCACAGCAGATTCAGCTCGTCTGCCCCCGTCATGGCAATCAGCAGGTCCGCTTCCTTCACTCCCGCCTGCAGCAGGACCCCCATGGAAGCACAGTTCCCCTGCACCACCATAATGTCGTAACGTTCTTCGCTGGATTCCAGTACCTTCAGATTGGAATCAATCAATGTCAGATCATACCCCTCGGCGGACAGCTGACGCGTCAGCGCAGCCCCCACCTTACCGTTGCCGGCAACGATTATCTTCACCGCTATCAAACCTCATTTCATTTTCTTTTATTCCCGCAGGCATTTCACTGCAAACGCTCACAGGAGGGCCCGTTATACGCCCTCCTGCAAAAGTCAGAACTCTTACTGTTTAATTGACAATTCTCCGCACTGCCACAATCGGTCTGTACTGCGCCTGGCTGATCTTGATGCCGCCGCTGGGATAAGGATTGCTGTTGCTGGCATGCACTATCAGACCATCGCCGATATAGATTGCCACATGCCCTTCATAACAGAGGATATCCCCCGGCTGGGCATTACTGTAATCCACCCCTGTACCCGCACTGCGCTGCTGATAGGAAGTTCTGGGCAGGCTGTATCCAAACTCACTGTAGACTCTGTAGGTAAAACCGGAACAGTCCGCCCCATTCGTGAGGCTCGTCCCCCCCGACACATAGGGATTCCCGATAAACTGACATGCATAATTGGCCACACTTTTCCCCAGATCACTTCCGGACGCATTATTGATCGTCGCAGAATAATTGGTCTCATTGTAACTGGGCCGCGTTCCTCCTCCACCGCCTCCTCCGGACGATGAATTATTCTGAGCCTGCAGCTGCTTCAGCCTCTGCTGATCCTGCTGAATCTGCTTCTTAGCTGCAGCCGCAGCCTGTCTTGCCTTCGCAATCTCCGCCTCAAAATTGGCGGACTCCTGCTTCTTTTTGGCCATCATAGAGTCCAGGTTCGCCTTCTGATTCCGCAGTTCCGCCTGGTCCGCCTCCAGCTGCTGCCTGTCGTTCTCCAGCACCTGTTTATCTGCCTCCAGCTGCTGCTTATCCGCTTCCAGCCCTGCCTTTTCCTCTTCCAGCCTCTCCCACAGGTCGTGGACCTGATTCTTCACCTCGATATACTCCAGCAGCATGGAATTTTCGTATTCATAGACGCGCTCCACACGGTCCATCTGATTCAGAATATCAGAAAACCCCTTGCCGCTTAAAAGTGCGTCCAGATAGGTATCGTCGCCTCTCTCATAAATCAGGCGGGCGCAGATCATCATGCCCTCCCTCTGGGCTTCCTCCCGTTCTACCGCCGCTTCGTATTCCCTCTGGGTCTCATCTATCTCGCCCTGCTTCCGGACAATCTGATTCCCTTTTTCGGTTATCTGGTTTTCCTTGTCTGTAATTTCGTTTTTCTTCGCTGCGATCTCATCTTCCTTCACACCGATGCTGGTCATGGTATTCACGATCTCGGCGTTCAGGTCATCCATCTGCTCCTGCAGAAGCTCCTGCTCTGTCTCCAGCGCCACGATCTGGCTGTTGATCTGATTCAGCGTATTGGTATTCTGATTTATCTGGCCCTGAATCTCCGAGGCAGTGGTAGCCTCCGCTGTCAGAGGATCCTGCACCTGCGAAATGCAGAGCAATGCTCCCAGGCCACAGGTCAATATACAATTCACAATTTTTATTTTTCTTCTCATGCTTTCAGAATACCACACTTCCCGCCTTTTTACATCCCTCTAAAATATTAAGAAATTGTAAAATGCAGCAAAATGCTATTGTAAACAAAGTAACCAGCAACATCGTAATTGCACCTGTTTCAAAACACCAGAAAATCATTTACACTTACAGCTCACAATTCTTAACCGTTCTGGGGAACGGCACCACATCTCTGATATTGCTCATGCCGGTGAGATACATGACGCATCTCTCAAATCCCAGTCCGAAGCCTGCATGCCGCACCGAACCGTATCTGCGCAGATCCAGGTAAAATCCATAGTCTTCCTTCGGCAGGTTCAGCTCTTCCATTCTCCGCTCCAGCAGTTCCAGCTTGTCTTCACGCTGGCTGCCGCCGATAATCTCACCGATGCCGGGCACCAGACAATCCATGGCAGCAACGGTTCTGCCGTCCTCGTTCAGCTTCATATAAAATGCCTTGATTTCCTTCGGATAATCCGTCACAAACACAGGCCGTTTAAACACTTCCTCAGTAAGATATCTCTCGTGCTCCGTCTGCAGATCGCAGCCCCAGGATACCTTATAGTCAAAGGCGTCATTATGCTTCTCCAGAATCTCCACCGCCTCCGTGTATGTCACATGGGCAAAGTCGGAATCAACCACATGTTTCAGACGCTCCAGCAGCCCCTTGTCCACAAACTGATTGAAAAAAGCCATCTCCTCCGGCGCATTCTCCAGCACATAGCGGATAATGTATTTCAGCATGGCCTCGGCCAGCATCATATCGTCCTTCAGATCGGCAAACGCCATCTCCGGCTCAATCATCCAGAACTCCGCCGCATGACGGGTGGTATTGGAATTCTCCGCCCGGAAAGTAGGGCCGAAAGTATACACATTTTTAAATGCAAACGCATAGGTCTCCACATTCAGCTGCCCACTCACGGTGAGATTCGTGGGTTTCCCGAAGAAATCCTGTGCAAAGTCCACTTCTCCGTCCCCGTTCTTCGGAATGTTATTCAAATCCAGGGTGGTCACCTGGAACATTTCTCCCGCACCCTCACAGTCACTTCCCGTAATCAGCGGCGTGTGTACATACACAAATCCTCTCTCCATGAAAAAGCTGTGAATGGCATAGGCAATCAGAGACCGTATGCGGAACACCGCCTGAAACGTGTTGGTCCTGGGACGCAGATGCGAAATCGTACGCAGATATTCAAAGGTGTGACGTTTCTTCTGCAGAGGATAATCCGCAGCGGACGGTCCCTCCACAGTTACTTCCACGGCCTGCATTTCAAAAGGCTGTTTTGCATTGGGCGTCTCCACAATGGTTCCCCGCACAATCACAGCGGCGCCTACATTTATTTTACAGATCTCCTCGAAATTAGACAGACCGTCTCCGTACACCACCTGCAGCGTCTCAAAAAATGTACCGTCATTGATAACCAGAAAACCTAAGTTCTTAGAATCCCGATTGCTTCTGACCCAACCGCCCACCGTAACCTCTGTCCCCATAAAGTTCTCACGATTCCGATAAAGTTCCTTAATGTCTGTCAATTGCATATCTCCCTCATTTCCGCACGTCTGCACATTCTGTGCCGACAGCATACTTTTTAATCCGCAGGTTTCCGGTGACAATTCAGTTGCTTGTCTGACCAGTCGCCGTTTTTGTTTATCTTTTATAATACCACATTCAGGAGGTCTTTAAAAGTTTTTTTTTAATTTCTTAAAGAAAGAGTATTCATTCCACTGTTTTTTGTTGCTTATCCCCATGTATCTGTGCTAGAATGAACCCAGAAAGATACTTAAGGAGGCTCATCTCATATGAAACCATGGATGATTGTATTAATCGTAATAGCCGTCGTACTTACCGCGCTGGTTATCGTGCTCTATTTTCTGGGAAAAAAGGCACAGAAAAGACAGCAGGAGCAGCAGGAAATGCTGGAAGCCAACAAGCAGACTGTCTCCATGCTGATTATCGACAAAAAGCGAATGCGCCTCAAGGACGCAGGACTCCCGCAAATGGTCCTGGACCAGACGCCGAAGCTTATGCGAAGGTCCAAAATGCCTATTATCAAGGCCAAAATCGGCCCGCAGATTATGTCTCTGATCTGTGATGAGAAAATTTTTGATACCGTACCTGTGAAAAAAGAGGTAAAGGCCGTGGTCAGCGGCATTTATGTCATCGGCGTAAAAGGCCTGCACGGCAAGCAGCAGCCCCTTCCTCCCGCGAAGAAAAAAGGACGCTTCAGACGGGCCCTGGAAGCAGCGCAGGAAAAGGCAGGCGCAAAGCCGCTGAAATAGTTTCTGTTTTATGCAGAAAACGCATAAAACACCTTCGCGGAACCAGCCGTGAACAGTAATGTAATAACCCGCACCACATCGATGAAAGGATACTACCATGAAGCAGAAAATGACAGCTTCCATACTTTCCGCCAGGGAACTGGCACCGGATGTATACGAAATGTGGCTGGAGACTCCTCTTTCGGCGCATGCCCGCCCGGGACAGTTCCTCTGCCTCTATCCGAAGGATAAGAGCACCCTTCTTCCCCGCCCTATCAGCATCTGTGAGATTGACGCCCCGGGAATTGCCCTGCGCATTGTCTACCGTATCGCAGGAGCAGGTACCAGAGAATTTTCCGGCTATGCGAAAGGAGATTCTATCTCCATCCTGGGTCCTCTGGGCAACGGTTATCCCCTGGACGCCGGACATGAGAAAAAAGTCTTCCTCATGGGCGGAGGCATCGGGATTCCTCCCCTTCTGGAGCTTGCAAAGGAGCTTTCGGCCGATAAGCAGATTATTCTGGGTTACCGTGACAGAAATCTTTTTCTGGCACAGGACTTTGAAAAATATGGAAAAGTGTATACGGCAACCGAAGACGGAAGCGCAGGAACCAAAGGCAATGTAATGGATGCCGTCAGAGAAAATGCGCTGGAAGCGGACGTGATTTTCGCCTGCGGTCCCATGCCGATGCTCCGGGCCATCCGCAGTTATTCGTCCTCTCATAGAATCCCCGCCTACATCTCTCTGGAGGAGCACATGGCCTGCGGTGTGGGAGCCTGTCTGGGCTGCGTGGTGAAAACCAGGGAGACGGATTCCCACTCTCATGTGCACAATGCCCGCATCTGCACCGACGGCCCGGTATTCGAAGCTCAGGAGGTAGATATCTGATAGGTACTCAATCCGTTTTGAGTAGGTATTCTTCGATGCCAACGATGCAGACGGAAATATAGACAAGTGAAGCATGTGGTTAATTGGTG
The DNA here is from genome assembly GCA_910588225.1 of uncultured Acetatifactor sp. Lineage (GTDB taxonomy): Bacteria > Bacillota > Clostridia > Lachnospirales > Lachnospiraceae > Acetatifactor. The sequence continues at coordinate 42,475 of CAJUQT010000002.1, read as the reverse complement.
CGGGTTATACCAGGACAACCTGCGGCAAAACAGACTGTTTTTCCCAGATAAAATGCCGCAATGACGGCGGAATGAGAGGAAACATGAACACACAAGTAACCCTGGCAGGTGTAACCTTCAAGAACCCTGTCATGACAGCCTCCGGAACCTTTGGCTCCGGTATGGAATACTCAGAATTTGTGGATTTGAATAAGCTGGGTGCCGTGGTCACCAAAGGTGTGGCAAACGTACCCTGGCCGGGCAATCCCGTTCCCAGAGTAGCGGAAGTATACGGCGGCATGCTCAATGCCATCGGCCTGCAGAATCCCGGCGTGGAAGTCCTTCTGGAACGGGATATTCCCTTTCTGAAGCAATACAACACGAAAATCATTGTCAATGTCTGTGGGAAAACCGTGGAAGATTATCTGGAAGTGGTGGATCGTCTGGGAGAAGAACCTGCTGTCTCCATGCTGGAAATCAATGTATCCTGCCCCAATGTAAAGGAGGGTGCCATCGCCTTCGGCCAGAAGGCGAACGCCCTTTATGACATTACCCGGCAGATCAAAGCTCACGCAAAGCAGCCCGTCATCATGAAGCTGAGCCCCAATGTCACCGACATCGGGGAGATGGCAAGAGCCGCCGAGGCCGCAGGGGCGGATGCATTGTCCCTGATCAATACCATCACCGGCATGAAAATCGACATTCACCGACGAAAATTCGTCCTTGCCAACAAAACCGGAGGCATGAGCGGCCCTGCCATCAAACCCATCGCGGTGCGCATGGTGTATCAGGCTGCTCACGCAGTCAAAATTCCCATTATCGGCATGGGCGGCATTTCCAATGCGGATGATGCTCTGGAATTCCTTCTGGCCGGCGCCAGCGCAGTGAGCGTCGGTGCCATGAACTTCGTGAATCCCTATACCACTGTGGAAGTGATAGAAGGCATAGAGGCTTACATGAAGAAATATCAGATAGAGGATATCACTGACCTGATCGGCGCAGTGGAATAAAACACCGGCCCCACACCTTTCAGCGGTTCGGAGACAGGCATAAATCCTTCCATACCTTCATATATATCCTTATACGAGTATATATGGAGGTATTTTTGTGGAGCTGGTAAAAAGAAATATACATATGGACCGCATCAAGGTTCAGGCCGTCACCCAGTTCACCCTGGAAGACGATGTGAATATCCCCGAAAACAAACCTGATGTGACCACACTGAACCTGGAGAAAGGAGAACTTATCATCGACGAAATCAGGCCGGCCGCGGACTCTGTCACCGTCCGCGGCAGCCTTAAATTCGTGGTTCTCTACCACACTGTGGAAGAAGGCAGCAATCTGGTGGTTCTGGAGGGAAAGCTCCCTTTTGAAGAAAGAATCAATATGCAGGGGGTGGTACCTGCGGACGCTGTGACAGTGGATGGAGAAGTGGAAGATCTCACCATCAATATGATTAACTCCAGAAAGCTGAATATTCAGTCCCTTGTGACCATGACAGCCCGGATTGAAGAATTGTATGATGAAGAGGCTCCTGTAGCCATTCAGGGCGACGAAAAGGTGGAATATCGCCGGATGCCGCTGAATCTGGCCCAGATTGCCATCTGCAAGAACGACATTTTCCGCCTGAAGGAGGAAGTCGCTCTGCCCTCCAACTACCCCAACATTTTCCAGATTCTCTGGGACAATATCTCCCTGGGAGACGTGGAATTCAAGGTAATGGAAGAAAAGCTTACCATTTCAGGGGACATCCATCTGTTCCTTCTGTACGAGGGAGAAGGGGAAGACCATCCCTGCCGCTGCTTCGAGACCACTCTTCCCTTCAGCGGTGTATTGGAATGCCATGGCTGTCGGGAAGGAATGCTGCCTGATATCCGTTGTCACCTGGGCCAGCAGGAGCTCACCATCCGGCCTGATTTTGACGGCGAGGAGCGCAATGTGGGACTGGAACTGGTATTGGATATCGGTATCCGTATTTACGAAGAGGAAAATCTGGAGATTATCTCCGACATTTACGGTGTATCCAGAGAAATCAATACGGTCACTCACAAAGCCCAGCTGCGCCGGCTGCTGTCCAAAGTAACCGGCAAGACGAAAGTGACAGACCACATTCATGTAAACGACGGAACGATACTTCAGCTATTGCACAGTGAAGGCACTGTGTCCCTGGAGCAGCAAAGCACTGTAGAGAATGGGATTCTGCTGCAGGGCAGCGTACAGGTGAAGGTCATGTATATCACAGGAGAAGATGAATCTCCCTACGGCTGCACACAGGCGCAGATTCCCTATCAGTACACTCTGGAGGTACCTGACATCGCTCCCGAGGACATGGGAAAAATACACGCCGAAGTGGAACAGCTCCAGGTTACCATGCTTGACAGCGAAGAAATGGACGTAAAAGCGGTACTCAGCTTCTCTACGGTAGTCTTCAAAAATGTGCCTGTGGACTTAATCAGCCAGGTAAACATATCAGAACTGGACAGCAGCAAGATGAGCAATCTGCCCGGAATGGTTATTTACATGGTAAAAGAAGGAGATAATCTCTGGAACATCGGGAAAAAATACTATATCCCTGTAGATTCTCTGAGAGAATTGAACGCCCTTGACAGCGATGAGCTTAAGACCGGCCAGAAGCTTCTCATTGTAAAGGGAAGCTGACAGAAGCTTTTTGTAAGAGAAAACTGCATAAAATCCCGGCAGGACACTGAACTGTGACAAAACTGCCGCAGCCATGAAATTCATGACTGCGGCAGCATTTTTATTCTCTGACATTTCATTTTATGGAGCATGGATGATACCGTCTGTATCCTCCGATACCTTCGGCACTTCTAATCTTTACTCCCGTCTGCGGATCAATTATTTGGTAGGATCCACTACTTCCGGCGCCTTATTCGCGGCATCCGATTCCTTCTTGGCTTCTTCCGCCATCTTGTCGAACTTCTCCATCACCGCATCATAGGTGCGCTGGGAAATGTCCGGAAGATCACCGCCCCAGTTCTTGCCGGCTTTCTTGAAGCCCTTTTCAAAGGCAGCGCGCATATCCTCAATCTTATCGGGGTCTCCGCCGGTGAGAGCCTTGGCAAAATCAATGATTCTGTCGGAAGTCTGATTCACTCCCCAGTAGCCGTCCTCTGCGATATCAGCCTGTGCCTGTGCCCTGGTAGCCGGATCTACCGTATAGTTTCCTTTTCTCAGGAAAGACCAGATATCATTTGCCTTACCATAAGTATTCGCCTGCCCGGTCATCATTTTCTCTACCAGACTGCGCAGCTGTGCGGTACGTGCATCGGCATCAGCCTTCATTTTATTGATCAGATTCGTATCGGGCTTATAAGTAGTCTTCCCTGTGGATGCGGAAGCGCTCTCTTTGGAAGGCTCATACACGGCACCTGCATCGGCGGAAGAACTCTCCACCTTTGTGCTTTCACTTGCAGCAGCATCGGCTTTCACATTTTCTGTAGCAGAATAATTGTAGGCAGCCGTCACCTGATTTGATGTAACTCCGTTTACACTCATCGTATCCTCCTTCTTGACATAATGTCATCTCCTGCCCGTGTGCGGGCGCATCCTCCTTGATCTCCACAAAACTGTGGTGCCCTCAGCTGAACAGTTACAATTTCATACTTTCTTACTATTATTTCGGCACTCCCGGCCGAAATATTTAGCCCCCATGGAAATTATTGGGGGAAAACAGGCTTTGCCACAATGATAAGCTCACAGTCGGAAACAGGCACCCCGCCGGAAGTCAGTCCATACACCACTCTGACCTGCAGCTCAGCCCCCTCCCGAACAACCTCCACACGCTCCGTGCGAACCCCCATCTGCAGACAGCCGTAAGGGGTAACATATTCGGACAGACATTCCTTCCCCTCCTGAAAAAGCATCCTGGTTCTGACCGCTCCTCCTTTGGTCAGCTCCAGAACGGAGCCTTTCAGTTTCAGCGTGTTTTTGATGAGTGCTCCCTCCTGAACCTCTTCATAGAGAATATAGATATTGTCGTTTCTCTCAAAAAACCCAGCCTCCGTGTAAAGTTCTGTAACTGTCTCTTCGCCGGCTTCATCCTTCTGTCTCCCGGTCACTGTAAGCCGCGCCTTTTTCTCCATCGTTATCCTCTCTCATCCTGCGGAAGCCGCCTGAATCGCAGGCTGACTGAATCCTCCCATATCGCCGTCAATCCCTCCGTCAAAAGCCTCCATATTGACTGTCTTGGCAGAGAGAATCCCATATTTGATAATAGAATTTGCAAAACGTACAAATTTTTCCGCCTTGTCGCTCACATAAAACTGATATTGATTACTGCCCAGTCCCGGTGCCTTGGTGCAGAGTAAATTCTGCCCTTCCAGCATTTCCTTCAGCTCCCGCGCCGTCTCATAGGCGGGATTCACCAGCGTAACGCCCTCCCCCATGATTTTCTTCAATGTAGAGCGAATCAGAGGATAATGGGTGCAGCCCAATATCAGTGTGTCGATGTCAATGTCAATCAGCTCTGTCAGATATCTGCGCGCTATCTCGTCGGTCACCGGGTCTTCCCACAGCCCCTCCTCCACCAGCGGCACAAACAAAGGGCAGGCCTTCCCATAAACCGTCACCTTTTGATTCAGATTCTGTATGTACTGCGTGTAAATTCCGCTTCCGATGGTGGCCTCCGTTGCAATGACGCCCACTTTTCCGTTTCTCGTCATTTCCGCAGCCATTCTGGCACCCGGTTTCACAACACCTATCATGGGAATGTCCGCATCACGCTCCAGTGCCTCCATGGCATAGGCGCTGGCAGTATTGCAGGCCACCACAATAGTCTTCACCTGAAAAGTCTTCAGAAACCTCACAATCTGCTCTGAAAAGCGGGTCACCGTATCCCGGGATTTGCTTCCGTAAGGCACGCGGGCCGTATCCCCGAAATATATGATTTTCTCATTGGGAATCTGCCGTATGATTTCCCGTACTACAGTGAGACCGCCCACACCGGAATCAAATACGCCGATGGGGGCATCACTTCTCAATACATCCCTATTTATTTCCGCTCCTGTCATGTATCGCCTCCAAAAGCAAGCCAAAATCCGTAAGCAGTCTGCTTCGAAACGTGATTTTACTCCTGTCCGCATTGAGAATTTCCTGATAAAGGCTGCTGTCAAAGTCCCATTCCCCGGACACCTCCTGCAATTCACCTTCCGCATTCTCCACACTCACTTTCACCGTCTCCGGCGTCAACGTCAGCTCAGGATAAATCAATCCCCACCATCCCAATGCGGCACACAGACTCACAACAATCCGCAGGCCAATCCATCTTCTTTTCATTCAATCATCCTTTCCTCAAGGAAACCGCCTTTGGGGTTCCTTTGGGAAACCGCCTTTGCTTCCTTTTGTAAAGGATTATTGCCAGTATTTTCCTGCTTTATTCTTTTTATAATTCTGTCACGAACTCTTCCCGGAATCATTCAGCCGATTATTGAACCGGCATTTTCCGAAATGGATCCCTGAATGCTTTCCAATACCCTTTAACCGTTTCAGTCCCGGCTGTCCTGCTTCCTCTCCAGCCGAATCTGACGAATAATTGCCTTTTTCTGATTGTCTATATGAGTTCTGGCTGCCGCGGCAGCCGTCTCCTTATCCTTGCACGCAATGCTCTGATAGATAATTCTGTGTTCCTTCACCAGCGTCTCATGCTGACTGCTGTCTTTAATATATTCAAAACGATAACGGTACATCTGCTCCGACAGGTTGTTAACCAGCTGAATCAGACGCTGGTTGCCTGTGGCCTGCACAATAATGTCATGCAGCCCCACATCTGCCTGGGCAATCTTTTTGGCATCTCCTGCTCTGACACAATGCTCAAAATGCTCACAGGCCCGGCTCAGAGCCCCCAGCCCCTCCTCTGTAATGCGGTCACAGGCAAGCTCCGCACACAGCGCATCCATCGCCCGCCTGACCTCCAGCACGTCATTCATGCTTTTCTCTGTAATCCTCGCTACTTCCGCACCCCTTCTGGGTATCATGGTAACAAGCCCTTCCAGTTCCAGCCTGCGGATGGCCTCTCTGACAGGTGTCCTGCTTACCCCCAGCTTATCCGCCAGATGAATCTCCATCAGCCGCTCACCCGGCTTCAATTCCCCGGTTAGAATCGCCTGACGCAATGTATTGAACACCACATCCCGAAGCGGCAATAAATCGTCCATATTTCCCACCAAAGAAATCCCCATGTCAACCCCCAGTCCTGCTCAATGCTCCAAAGCACCAATTTCGCAGCCCGACATTATGTTCCGGAACAGCAATTCCATAATCTGTCCAGACCGCGCTTTGACCACACCCGCTTTAATCCTGTGACGCACCTACAGGCATAGTCAAAAATACCTGTTTTGCCAGATGCTCTCCCCCCAGCTGTTCCAGGGCTGCCTCCGCCTTCTCTTTCCCGGTAAAGATTCCAAATACCGTGGGTCCGCTGCCGCTCATGAGACTTCTCTCTGCTCCCAGCGCAAGCATTCTCTCCTTCAACATACCCACCACAGGCCATGCAGAAATTGTCACAGCCTCCAGCACATTTTCCATCCGCTCCAGGATACCCGGAAGATTTCCCCCTTCAATAGCCTCCGCCATCCCGTCGATATCCGGGTGATGTACAATTCCCGCCCCGTCCAGATGCTCATAGACATATTTTGTGGATACGCTGATTTCCGGCTTTGCCGCCAGAATAAAGCAATCCGGCATGGGCCGAAGCCCCGTCAGCTTCTCCCCGATTCCCTCCGCCAGAGCAGTACCTCCCAGAATACAGTAGGGCACGTCCGCCCCGATGGCAACACCAAGCTCCATCAGTCTCTCCCGGGGCACATTCAGACCAAACAGCTGGTTCATTCCTTTCATGGCCGCTGCCGCATCCGTACTTCCTCCTGCCATCCCTGCCGCCACAGGAATCTTCTTCCGCAGATGAATCCGAATCCCTTCCCCGATTCCGTATTCCTCCTGCATCAGCTTTGCCGCTCTGTAAATCAGATTGGTTTCATCCAGCGGAACTTCCCTGGAGTCTGCCGTAAGAACAATCCCTCTTTCCGCCTTCTCCAGAAGCAGTTCATCACAAATCCCAACGCTCTGCATCACCATTTTCACCTGATGATAACCGTTTGGCAGACGTCTGACCACATCCAGCCCCAGGTTGACTTTCGCATATGCCTTTATCTGATATTCCTTCACCTGCATCTCTCCTGACTGCTTCGCACCTCTTCTCCCTCAGCGCATCTCTTCCCACTTCCCGCAGAAAATGAACTCTTTCTCCCGCAAGAATCTCAAGACAGCCAGCGCTTTTGAAATGCGATTTTGGCTCCACGGAAAGGGCTGTCTGAACCGCTGCCCTCGTCCGGACCATTAATAAAATTATATACAAGCGGCTTGGCTTCGTCAAGTTTTATCCCATAATTAAGTCCATCAGGCGGAATATACCACGCTCCCCGCTGCTATGGTTTTCACTACTTTTCCCTTCAGCTTCCATCCCGTAAACGGTGTGTTCGACGCTTTGGATACATACTTCCCGGGAACATTGTCCGCAGCGGTGTCAATCAGGATAATATCAGCCGGTCCGTTCTCCGCCAGAAAGCCCGCGTTCAGATGATACAGTGCGGCCGGATTCGTACTCATCAGACGCAGAAGCTGTCCCATGGTGAGATATCCTCCGTTCACAAGCCCCGTAATTGCCAGAGAAAACGCCGTCTCCAGCCCGATAATGCCGCTGGGCGCTTTTGTAATGTCCCGCGCCTTTTCTTCTGCCGTATGAGGCGCATGGTCAGTGGCAATAATGTCGATTGTGCCGTCCACAAGTCCCTGAATAATGGCCTGCCGATCAGCCTCCTCCCGCAGCGGAGGATTCATTTTCGCCAGTGTGCCGTACTGTATGGCCGCATCCTCGGTCAGCATGAAATGATGAGGCGTGGCTTCCGCGTGAATATTAGCTCCCCTTTTTTTCGCCTGCCGCACCAGTTCCACGGACTCTTTTGCGCTGATATGCTGAATATTGATATCGGCTCCCGTTTCCAGAGCAAGCTCCAGATCCCGCGCTGTCAAAGTAATCTCCGCTTCTCTCGGAGAACCGCCGATACCGAAAAATGCGCTGGCTTTTCCCTGATTAATACCGTTATCACTTATCAGAGCCGAATCTTCCTCGTGAAAACTTATGGGCACATCCAACGCCGCCGCTCTCTTCATGGCAGTCTTCACCAATATCTCATCCAGCAACGGAACCCCATCGTCTGTAAATCCCGCCGCTCCTGCTGCCGCCAGCTCTTCCATCGGCGTCAGCTCCCTGCCCTGCATACCCAAGGTCACATTGGCACAGCTCAGCACATGAATGCCTGTGCCGCGTCCCTTTTCCAGCACATACGCAAGCGTCTCTTCGTTGTCTACAGTAGGCCTGGTGTTCGCCATCAGAACCACAGTGGTGAAGCCGCCCGCAGCAGCGGCTGCAGCCCCCGTTAAAATATTCTCTTTTTCCGGAAATCCCGGGTCTCTGAAATGTACATGCACATCGACCAATCCCGGCGCAACCAGAAGCCCCTCCGCGTCAATCACCTGGCAGCCGTCGTCTGACCTTTCAAGATCTTTTCCTATTTTTTTGATTATATCCCCATCTGTGAGAATATCATACTTTCCTTCCAGGCCAGATTTGGGGTCCATCATATAACCATTCCGTATCAGCAGCATACATGCCTCCTGTCTCCGTACAGCCAGCTCTCCTCCTGGGATTGCTCATCCCGTGGTCGTGGTCAGCCTGCCCTTGAAGCAATATCCGCCCTGTGAGCAGGCCTTTTCCCTCTGCGGCTGTCTTTTAACCAGTGTAACATGATTCTGTACGGAAAAGCAAGAACTGTCTGCCGTTATTACTCAAAGGTCACTGTCTGTTCCAGATACTCCGTCTTAATGACGATATAAGGATAGGAAGGAACCGATGTGGTCTTATCCGAAGCATCCGGTCCCAGCAGACTGGTGGCCGCATAAATATTAGAATCCGTCAGATACAATTCGTCTACCGCAATGCTGTATCCTCCTGTCTCCTGTTCCCCGTAGCCTACACATATGTACAGATTGTCATTATCCGTATAGGTGACATGAAAAGGCGCCGCTTTTTTTTCTTCAATAACCGCCATCAGCTGTTCCGGTATCTTTTCCTCACTAAGCACCGTAAAATCCAGATCCCGCAGCTTGACTTTTTCCTCACTGAGCAGAGTGCAGCCCACCAGAAACAGCATACAGGCCATCAGAATCCCACATGATTTTAACTTTTTCAATCGTAAACCTCACGAAATTTTTCCTATTTTTCTCTATTTTATGTACAGCCGTGGTTTTCTATGATAGAATTTGGACAATAGAATTTATTCAATTTAATCGAAAAGAGGCTGGCATTATGATACGTCTGATTTTAGTGGCATTGTTTGTATTCCTGTTCCTGATTCTCAGCATACCGGTACTGATAGTAGAATGGCTGATCGGAAAGAAAAATCCCGGTCTGAAGGACAGAAGTTCGAGAGCCATCATCAGATGGGCTTTCCGCTTGATTCTCATTCTCACCGGAGTGAAACTGATTGTCCGGGGAAAAGAAAATATCCCCTCCGACAGCGCGGTTTTATTTGTGGGAAATCACCGCAGTTATTTTGATATTCTCATCACCTATGTCAATTTCCCCGGTGTCACCGGATTTGTGGCCAAAAAAGAAATGCTCCGATATCCTCTGCTCCGGGACTGGATGAAAAATATTCACTGTCTTTTTCTGGACAGAGATGATATTAAGCAGGGTTTAAAAACCATCCTCAAAGGCGTGGAAGAAGTGAAAAACGGCGTATCAATGTGCATTTTCCCGGAAGGTACGCGCAATAAAGTAAACGATACCTTTCTGCCCTTCCATGAAGGAAGCTTTAAAATCGCGGAAAAAGGCGACGTTCCCGTGGTTCCCATGACCATTTTAAACGCCGCCGCCATATTCGAAGACCATCTGCCCAAGGTGAAACGGGCCGCTGTCATTCTGCAGTTTGAAGAACCGATTTATCCGGCTGAGATGGATAAGACCCTGAGAAAAAATCTGGGCTCTCATGTCAGCAGCCTGATTTCGGAGAAATATTTCCAGCTGAAAGAAGAATATATGCCGTAATTCTCTCGGTCAGCAGGTTAAGACAATTCCTTTTCACAGATTATATTCTCATCTCAGACCAGATTGGGAAGTTTCACCGTGAAGGTTGTCACCTCATCCACACTATCGGCCGTAATCGTGCCTCTGTGAAGCATGACAATATCTTTTGCAATGGCAAGTCCCAGCCCGGCCCCCCCATTGTTGGTGGTGCGGGCATCGTCAAGTCGGAAGAATTTCTCGAAAATGGCATCCAGCTTCTGGGGCGGGATAGTCTTGCCTCTGTTGGAGAAAGTGATGCTCACATATTCTTTTTCCGCTCTGCAGGTCACAAGGATCTCCGTATCCGGATAGCTGTAGGCGATGGCATTCTTCAGGATATTGTTGAATACTCTGGCCAGTTTCTCCGGATCAGCATAGATGAAGAAGATATCCTCCGCCCGTCTGCCTTCGCCGCTCTCTTCCTCTTCCGTCTGCCATTCCAGCCTTATGGTATTTCCGTGGGCACAGAGCACAGGATAGAACTCGTCTGTCATCTGAACCAGCATAAAAGCCAAATCTACGCTTTCCTTTTCCAGCACAATCTGCTGCAGATTATAACGCGTTATTTCAAAGAATTCATTGATCAGCTTTTCCAGCCGCAGGGCCTTATCCAGCGTGATATGCACATATTTTTCCTTCTGCGGCTCCGGCATATCCGGTGCTTCGTCCAGCAGACTTAAGTAACCGATAACGGATGTAAGCGGTGTCTTCAGATCATGGGCGAGATAGGTGATCAGATCATTTTTCCTTCCCGCCTCCTCCTTCCGCAATTGTTCCTGACGCTGTATGGCCGCCTTGATTTCCGCCATCTGCGCGGATACCGACGCATAATTTTCCGGGAACACTTCCGATACTTCCCTGTCATGCTTCATATAATCACTGATCAGGTGCCCTGTTGTCTGAATACATTTCCGCTCCTGCCGGGAAGCATATACAATCGTAATCAGCCGGACTGCCACAATCAGGAAAACTGCCAGGCCGACGAAAAGTTTGAACACCAGGTTTTTCACTTTCCACCAGACAATATGCTGACTGTAATACCCTCCCTGATTGTCTTCTAACGGAACCACCCACTCATAGTAGACATAATTTCTGTCAAACCAGTCCAGCACAAAGCCATTCATCACATAGTCCAGCAGCACATAAACAAACTGGCAGAGAAACAGACCGCCTGCAATCAACAGCAATGTAACAGCAAATCTCTTTATCTTCGGATTAACCTTCAATTTTGTATCCGCACCCCCAGACTGTCTTGATGTATTTCGGATGTTCAAAAGAATCTCCCATCTTCTCCCGCAGATGCCTTATATGCACAGTTATGGTATTGTTATTCTTCGTAAAGTATTCTTCCTCCCAGATCAGATGGAACAGCTGCTCCGCACTGACTACCTGTCCTTTCCGCTCACACAGAATACGAAGAATGGAAAATTCCGTTGGCGTCAGATTCAGCAGCTTTTCGTTCAGATAGCATTCATGGGTTTTACTGTTCAGCACAAGTCCGGATATAGACAATATGTCCTCCTGCGGCAGAACCGTGTTATACCTTTTATATCGGCGCAGCTGTGCCTTCACTCTGGCCACCAGCTCCAAAGGCAGAAAGGGCTTCGTCATATAGTCGTCCGCCCCCATGGTCAGCCCGTTAATCTTATCCAGCTCCCCATCCTTTGCCGTCAGCATGATAATCGGATATGTGTACTTCTCCCTGATCTTACGGCAGACTTCCAATCCGCTGGCCCCGGGAAGCATGATATCCAGAACGGCAAGCTCCAGTTCCTCCTCTTCCGCCAGCTTCATGGCCTCTGAGCCGTCAAAGCATTTTAGAACCTGAAATCCCTCGTTCTTCAAATACAGCTCCACCAGGTCGGCAATCTCTTTTTCGTCGTCTGCCACCAATATTTTTTCGTTCATATCTGCCCTCGTTTTTGTTCCCCATGCCGCTCCACTTTGGTCCTCTCCCTTGCCTTATGCTGATCTGGCCTTTGTCCGGTCCGGCATTTTATAATTATCCTTTATTTTCTCATAAATATGGATGAAACAGGTTAAGATTTTATAAATTTTATTTTTCATGAAACTCTTTTTTACAGATATTCTGTCCGAATTGTTACGCCAAATCTGCACAGGCCTCTCTGCGTCGAATCACACTGCCATGCACTACATGCCCGGTAAATCTCAACGCGATTCCTTTCGTTGCAGGCATCAGCTCCTTAAGAATTCCAGTACTTTCGCAAATCCCATATCATGAGAAGCTTTAATCAGCACAGTGCTTCCCTCCGGCACCAATTCTCCACAGTCTGATGCAAGACTTCTCAGCAGCGTCTCCGTGTCAGGATAATGAGAAATCTTCGTAGTTTCTTCCGCGTTGTTTGCCGCGGCCCAGAACATATGTCGGGATTCCTCCCCCACACAGAGAATGTGTTCAATACCCAAAGCCGCCGCATGGCTTCCCGCTTCCTGATGATATCTGTGGGAATTCTCTCCCAGGTTCAGCATATCTCCCAAGATGGCCACTTTGATGGTATCCGCCTGCGCAAGCAGGTCAATGGCGGCTTTCACAGACGCCGGATTTGCATTATAACAATCATCAATCAAGGTATATCGGGGAAGGCGAAGCACATTGGTCCGTCCTGCCATCAGTCCCACTTTTTCGATTCCGGCTGCAATCTCACCGGCGCTTAAGTCCAATAATCCTGCCACGCAGGCGGCCGCGGCCGCATTCAACGCCATATGTCTGCCTGGCAGCGGAATATGAACAGGCTGCCGGACAGGTTCTCCCTCTCTCCGCTTCATCAGAAGTACAGCATCACTGCCCTCCAGCCCATTGCCGATGATGTCCGTCACGGAAGCTTCCTCCCCGGGATGGTTTCCCAATCCGAAAAAGTGTGGGATATGCCCCTTTATTTCTTTCAATCCTGCCAGCTTATCGTCTTCCCCATTCAGACAAATTTCCCCGTTCTCAGCCATGAAATCAAAAATCTCTGATTTTGCCCTGAGAATGCCGTCTCTGTCCTTCAGGTTATTCAGGTGGCTCTGTCCGATATTGGTCATCACACAGATATCCGGCCGCGCCATTTTGCTCAGCCGGTGCATTTCTCCGAAATCACTGATTCCCATTTCCACCACCGCCACCTCATGCTCCGGACGAATCCGCAGAAGGGTCAGCGGCACACCGATTTCATTGTTGAAATTGCCCTCCGTTTTCAGAACCTGATACTTTTCGGCCAATACTCCCGCAATGAATTCCTTTGTGCTGGTCTTGCCCACACTGCCGGTAATCCCCACGATTTTCACAGCCAGTTTCTTCCGGTAGGCTTCCGCCATATCTTTAAGAGCCTGCAGCGTATCCTCTACCAGAAGATAACTTCCCCACCCTGGCAATGGTCCATGCTCTGCCTTCACCTGTTCCGGACTTTTCTGCGTTACCGCCAGTACTGCTCCCTTTGCAAACGCATAGGAAATAAATATATGTCCGTCCACACGCTCGCCCTGTGTTGCAATGAATACGCCTCCCGGTTCAACCAGTCTGGAGTCGATTACCACAGAACTCACAGAGCAATTTTCGTCACCTGATGCTCCCTGAAGCACAAGCTTTCCTCTGCAGGCTTCCGCTATTTCTTTCAACGTGAAATTCATCCTATCCGACCTATTTCCTTTCTTATTTAAGTTCCGCATACATGTACCTGGTATCATTTCCCGCAGAGCAATCCCGGACATGCTTATGTCAACGCCATCTGCAGGATTTTTTCACACAGCTCTCCAAAATCCATCCCCACGGCTTCTGCCTCCTGGGGGAGCAGAGAGGTAGGCGTCATACCTGGCAATGTGTTGCCCTCAAGGCAGTAAACCTCCTCATCTGCACTCATCACAAAATCCATACGCGCATAGCTTTTCAGCCGCAGCGCACAAAATACCCGTTCCGCAATTTCCTGCATTTCACAGCTTTTTTCTTCGGAAATCTGTGCGGGACATGTCTCTATGGTGGTTCCGGCCTGATACTTATTCCTGTAATCGTAAAAACCTTTTTTAGGCGCCATCTCTATAACCGGCAGCGCCTTCCCGTCCATGACACCCACAGAAAATTCTCTTCCTTTTATGTACTGCTCCACAATAATTTCATCGCCGTACCGCCAGGCCTCTTCCTTTGCGCTCTCATATTCCCGGTCATTTTCCGCAATATAGACGCCTATACTGGACCCGCCGCAGCTGGCCTTTACAATGCAGGGATATGGAATCTTCTTCTCTTCCGTCTCTCCCTTTTTTAGTCTTATCCCCACAGGAGTCGGAATGTTCCAGGTCTGAAAAATGTCTTTCGTAATTCCCTTGTCCATGGCCAGACAGGACCCCACAAAATCCGCGCCGGTATAGGGAATACCCAGCAGCTCAAAACAGGCCTGAATCCTGCCGTCCTCTCCGCTTGCGCCATGCAGCGCCAGAAACACACAATCTGCTTTCTGACAGATTTCCAGCACATTAGGGCCGAAAAAGCTTTTTGAATCATCCCTGCGCAAAGCCTTAATGGACCCTATATCCGGATTCTCTTCCGCCACTGCCTTCACCTGCGCAGCCCAATCCGTCTCCAGCTCGAAAATTTTCCCGACATTCTCTTCGTATCCCAGCCAGACATCCAACAGGATCGCCTGATGTCCCCTCTGCGATAATGCTTTATAAATCATTCCCCCGGAGCTCAGGGACACGTCCCGCTCCGTACTGATACCTCCTGCCAAAACCACTATTTTCATCTGTTCGCTGCTCCTTATGTATCCGCCCCCCATGTTCAGGCATGCGCGGCGGATATCCTTTATTGATAATTATTCAATCCGCCGCCCGCACATGACAGTTCATAGCAGTTCAAAGCAATCTCTGAACTGTTGCGACCCCTGCCTGTCTTTTAACCCCTCCCTTCGGGTTATACATAATTGCCCCTTTGAGCAGGTTCCCACCGCGCTTCCTGTAACATCGCTTTTAATTACAGGGTTCATGCTGCGGTTCCCGTAATTTCTTATTTTATCATAAATTACCGGCAATGCAAGTGTCTGTCTTTCATTCTCTTCCTGCCTCATATACCACCTGCCCATCTATAATGGTATACAGAGTCTCAGTGAACACCTCCATGGGATTTCCGGTGAAAATGGCAATATCCGCATCCTTTCCCACCTCCAGGCTGCCCACACGGTCTGCCACACCGCAAATTGCTGCAGAATGAATCGTAATCGCGCGATAGCCTTCCTCCAAATCCAGCCCGGATTTTACTGCCAGTCCGGCGCAGAGTGGAAGCGCCTGAATGAGAGAAACCGGATGATCCGTGGTGATAGCAGTCATAACCCCTGCCCGATTCAATATCCCCACTGTCTTAAAGGCCATATTCTGAACTTCTATTTTGTTCCTGCTGGCCAGATCCGGTCCCACAATAGCAGGAAATCCTTCCGCAGCCAGCTCATCTGCAATCAGATGTCCCTCGGAGCAATGATCCAGCGTCATTTTCAGATGAAACTCTTTTGCAATCCTGACAGCCGTGAAAATGTCATCCACCCGATGTACATGTGCTTTTAAGGGAATCTCCCGCTCCAGCACCGGAAGCCAGCATTCCAGTGTAAAATCCTCCTCAAAGGCCTCACCTGAGGCAAGTGCTTTTTTCTTATTCCTGCTATAGGCCATAGCCCTGAAGAGTTCCTCTCTCAGCATTGCTGCAATGGCCATTCTGGTAGAAGGACTTTTCCCCTGACCGGAATAATTTACCTTCGGGTTCTCCCCAAAAGCAACTTTCATGGCCGCCGGTGCTTTGACGATTAAGTCATCCACCCGACGTCCCCTTGTCTTCAAAAAAGCAAACTGGCCCCCGACTACATTAGAGCTTCCCGGGCCTATCATGGCCGAGGTAATTCCCGCTCTCACTGCGTCGTCAAAGGCGGCATCCATGGTATTCACGGCATCCACAGCACACAGATATGGTGTGAGGGGATTAACCGTTTCATTGCAGTCATCCCCTTCCATTCCCTTTTTTTCTTCGGTAATACCCATATGACAATGCGCTTCTATGATACCGGGCATGATCAGACCATCTCTGACTTGTATTACCCTCTCATGAGGAGCGGGATGAAATGCCATTCCATCCCGTCTTCCGATTTCTGTAATCTTTCCCTCTTCTGTGCGAAGATACCCGTCCTCTATATCCTCACCGGCCATAGTCTTTATTAATCCGCCGATAATATACATCCTTATTCCCGTACCTTTCCCTGCTCTGCGCAATTCCACGCATACATGAATTCAGTTTTACCCGCCAGCATCAAAGGATAAAACGGCTTTCATACTCGATTTACGATTTGTCGTTCAACCGGATTAGGGATATGAACCCTGAAGTTTTCCTGTCGCACTAACGGAACAGCGCTTCCGGATTCACCGGCGTGTCGCCTGCGGTAAGTTTCAGATACAGATTGCTGCCTTCCACGCTGTAATATTTTGTAGGTGCAGCCACTGTTGCAATGGCCTGGCCCCGGTCCACGTAGCTGTTCAGTGTGACATTGATATTGTCCAGCTGGCCATAGGTAATTTTATACCCATCCCCTAATTCCATCGTTACCGCATGTCCAATTTCCGAATCCTGGAAAATCTCAATGACTCTGCCCTCCGCACAGGCATTTACGGTATCGCCCACTGCCGCCCCGATCATCAATGCAGAATTATACTTGAATTGGTCCAATGTGGAGAAATAAACACTACTGTCCATGCTGAAAGGAATCAGCACTTCGCCGCTCACAGGGCGAAGCAGGCCGTCGCTTTCCGCAAAATGCAAGGTTCGGGAAACAACTTCTCTTTCCTCACCGCTTTCCACGCCGCTTTCCTCTTTCTGTTCTGTTTCCGGTTCTGTCTCAGGAACGGGAGAAGGGGTTGGCGAAGCGGAAGGTGCGGGGGAAGGTGATACCGCAGAATCATCTCCCTTTGCAGGCTTTTCCAATTCGTTTCCGTCTGCGACTTCTTCGTTTACCCCATCGGTCAGGCCCGGTATCGTCACCAGTCCGGATCCTGCTTCCATAGGAAGATAATCCAGATCATTCTCCAGATTGTCGATTTCTTTGGCTATATCATTGACCAGGCTGTCTACCGAGTCCTGAGTGTCTGCCTGATTATTCCCGTCCATTCCCTGATTGCCGGCAATTTCCTGAAGTTTATCATCCACATTATTTTCTAATTCTGTAAAATCAATCATGTAGCCGTCATCCTGCTTCTCCGCATTGTTCGACTTCATGTAAATCCCCGTCATAGTCAATGCCGATAGCACGAATGCAGACGAGGCAATCATAATGATACGTTCTTTCTTGGTATTGTTCCTTCTATTCTTTCTCATGGCTGCCTTCCCTTTCTTTTTAGTAAGCGCAATCTTATCCTGACAAAGCAAATATTCCCATTGATGAATATTCGTTTTGTTTTGCTCGCTATCAGTTTGCCCCATCGAAAAAGAATTATGCATGCCGATTATTTTCTATTGCACATCTGTTTCACTTATGTTACGATAAGGAACGAAGATTTCAGAATTGACTCAGAAAATGAATTTTCAGAAAGACAGGAAACAATAATGACATTATCAAAGGCACTCAATCATTCAATCAAATATTCCGTGATTTTGCCGGGTTTGCAGCCAGGCTGAAGTTACCCGGCCGGACAGCGGTTACCAGCCGCCGTCCCCTGATAAAAATATATCTGTCAAAACCGCGGCCGGTTCAGCCGCGGTTTTTATGTATGACACACTTTAACTTCACGTTGGATAAATTATTGCCGTATTTTCGAACGTACAGGAAAGCAGGAGTCCGCGTTCCTGTTGTGTGGAATTTACAGGCTGCAGAAAGGCATGGTTTTCAAAATGAGATATCAGATCAGGCATGCGCTGGTCCAGTACGGCGCAGATACTATATTGGAAGATATAAATTTCGAGATTCATGACAGTGAGAAAATCGCTGTCGTAGGCAGAAACGGCTGCGGAAAGACCACTCTGCTGAAATTGATTACCGGTGATATTAAAATGAACAATCTGGACAGTGACGAAAGCTGCGGTATCACTATGTCCGGGAAACAACAGATCGGCTTTCTCCGTCAGGTCAGCTTTACCGATGGGTCCGTTACAGTGGAAAACGAAATCCGAAAGGTTTTTGCTCCTATTTTTGCCTGCGAAGCCCGAATGAAAGAAATCGAAGAACAGCTCAAATCCGAATCCAACCAGATTCTTCTGAACGAATATGACCGGCTTCAAAAGGAAATGGAAGCTCTCCGGGGATATACCTGGCGCCAGGATATGGAGATTATGTTCCAGAAGTTCGGTTTTCCCCTTGAAGATCTCTCCCGGCCCATCGGAAGCTTTTCCGGAGGCCAACAGACAAAAGTGGCATTTATTAAGCTGCTCTTGAGCAGGCCTGACATTATGCTGCTGGACGAACCCACTAACCATCTGGATCTTCCCACCATCGAATGGCTGGAGGAGTATTTGAAGAGTTATGACCGGGCCGTGGTCATTGTCTCTCATGATCGAATGTTCCTGGATCGGGTAATTGATGTAACTTACGAAATAGAATATCACCGGATCAGACGCTATCCGGGTAATTATACTTCCTTCATGAAGCAAAAGGCAGAAGCACTGGTCAAGCAGGAAAAGGACTACGAAGAACAGCAGAAGGAAATCAAACGTCTCACAGACTGGATCGAAAAATGGAAAAATACGCCCAGCAAAGTAGCTGCCACCAGATCCAAGCGCATGGTTATTGAGCATATGGTAAAAATCGAGAAACCCAGACGTTTTGACACAAAAGCTTTTCATGCGCTGTTTGAGCCCAGGCTTGAAAGCTATACAGATGTACTGACTGTAAAAAAGCTGAGTATCGGCTATGAAAACGAGCTGTGTCAGGTGTCTTTTTCTCTGCGTAAAAAAGACAGAATTGCCATCATCGGCGAAAACGGCATCGGAAAGTCTACTTTACTGAAAACGCTCACTGGTCTCATAGATCCTCTGGGTGGAAGCTTTACCTTTGGCCCCAATGTGGAATGGGGGTATTTTGATCAGCAGATGGCTGTCAAGGGTCCCATGGACCCGGAACAGACTGTACTGGAGAATTTCTGGGCAGAATATCCCCGCCTGGTACGGGAACAGGTGCGAAGTGCTCTGGGAAGCTTTCTGTTCTCTCAGGAAGATGTGGAGAAAAAGCTGGGGCAGCTTTCCGGCGGTGAGAAAGTACGCCTTGCCCTGTGCAAAATGTTCCAGACCAGACCCAATCTGCTGATTCTGGACGAACCAACCAACCATATGGATATCGTGGGAAAAGAGGCCCTGGAGCAGATGCTCTCCACCTTTTCGGGAACTGTACTTTTCGTGTCTCATGACCGCTATTTTATCCGCCAGATTGCCACAGGTATTCTGGAATTTGAAGGAAATACAGTCACCCAATATCCCTGGCCTTATGCGGATTATCTACAGGAAAAAGCAAAAAAAACCGGCTCTGCGGCTTCCGTCAGCACAGGAAAAGCGGGCGGTCCGGCTTCCGGGTCCAAATCTGCAGGAAAGGGAGGCGGACGGTCAGCGGATTTGAAATCTGACAGGAACGCTGACAGCCAGACAGCATCCAATATTCCCACACTCTCAGATGTCTTCGACAGGAAAACCTACAATAATCCGGGTAAGATCAAATCCCGCCTGACAAGACAGCTGGAGAAATTTGAAGAACAGCTGGCAGCCAGCGAGCAACGGGCGTCGGAGCTTCAGCTGCAGCTTCTGGATCCTTCTCTGAGCTCAGACTATGAAAAACTCATGGAACTGCAGACATTATTGGATGCAGAAGAACACACTCAGGAGACATTGCTGGAACGTATGTTGGAGACGGAGAAAGAACTTGAGACACTGTGACAGATATCGCCTTACTTATTCCATGGCCGTCTGGCGGCGGACTTTCCTATAAGATAAAAAGCGAGGCTGACCAGTTGACGGCCGCCTCGCAGAATTCTTTCTTCGCCTGGTCATTTTTTATTTTACCGACGAGTCAGAACCGTCACTCGTCATCATTTGGCGAAGGAAAGTAGAAAATTCTATTTCTTCTTTCTTTTTATCATACGGAAAACAGGCCAATTTATCAAGACCATACTCTAACTATTCTCATCTATTTCTGTATGTCTTTTTCATTTATTTTCATACTTTTTCTTCCTGCATTTCTTCTTTTTCCTCTCTTTTTTTGACAGCGAAAACAGCCAGTGTAATATTGATTACCATATATAAAAGCATTAATATAGTCCATCTGTCAATAAAGATCATGGGGTTGCGCATATTTTCTGTCAAAATGAATGTGATAACTGCCAATATCACAGGAAGAATACTCAGAATTCTTATCAAACCATGCCTTTTCAAATCATTTTCGTGCTCATCTGCTTCCTCTCCATTCTTTAACGCCTTCTCTTCATCCCCTTTTCCTTCCCTTGTAAAATAGGATATCAGCAAAGCCAGACTGATGATTGCAGTAAGAATCGTGAGAATCAGATTCAGCAAAGCCCATGCCGGAGAACCGCTTTCCCTGCCTGCCAGCGGAATGTTCCTGTCACCTATATCTGACGATTCAGACTCCTCTGCAGGGGCTGGCATGGATACAGGTTCTTCATACAATATCGCCGATTCCACAGGCTGCTTTTCTGCAGCGGGCATATCTGAAACCGTCGGTTCCACAGGCACAATCTGTGCCTTTACAGGCAGTATTGTTTCCGCAGGTGGTATAGTCCATACAGGTGTCAGCGGTATAGCTGACTGCCGTTCCGGTGTCGGTTCCGGCGTTGGCTCTGCTGTCGGCTTCGGCGTTGGCTCTGCTGTCGGCTTCGGCGTCGGTGTTGCTTCCGGCTCTGTCGTCGGCTCCGGCGTTGGCTCTGCTGTCGGCTCCGGTGTCGGTTCTGTTGTCGGCTCCGGCGTCGGTTCTGCTGTCGGCTCCGGCGTCGGCTCTGCTGTCGGCTCCGGCGTCGGTTCTGCTGTCGGCTCCGGCGTCGGTGTTGCTTCCGGCTCTGTCGTCGGCTCCGGCGTTGGCTCTGCTGTC
>CAJUQT010000002.1:0-21210 GCA_910588225.1 uncultured Acetatifactor sp. | reverse complement strand
CGGCGTCGGTGTTGCTTCCGGCTCTGTCGTCGGCTCCGGCGTTGGCTCTGCTGTCGGCTCCGGCGTTGGCTCTGCTGTCAGCTCCGGCGTTGGCTCTGCTGTCGGCTCCGGCGTTGGTGTTGCTTCCGGCTCTGTCGTCGGCTCCGGCGTTGGCTCTGCTGTCGGTTCCGGCGTTGGCTCTGCTGTCGGCTTCGGCGTTGGCTCTGCTGTCGGCTTCGGCGTTGGTGTTGCTTCCGGCACAACAATTTCCTGCCATTGTGCCGTTACTATGATATTACCCTTTTCATCTGGTTCACCGATATCCCATCCGACAAAAGCAAATCCATCTCGTATTGGGTCCGCGGGATGTTTCTTCGGAATTTCTTCCCGCTCCAAATTCTCTTCTGTCTGATAAATCGTGTCATCATAACCACTTACCCAGATAACGGTACAATTTCTTTCATCCGGATGTTCCGTGTTATCTGGTTCAGGTGTCCTGTTTCCATCCTGTGAACCGCCTGCAGGTTCCAGCACAATAATTGTCTCACTGTCACTGGGCTTCTCACCCTCACAGTTCTCAAAATCTACCATTACTGTATTGGTAACCTCGTCTGCCTCAAAATCACGATCTATTCTTACAGTAAGCTTCAGTATGGCTTCACTGCCTGCCTCAATTTTACCTATCTGGTATACGCCATCTTTCGGTTCAATCTTTTCATTGTTCAGCTCCGCCATCATGAGAACCAGTCCCTTGGGCAGATAATCTGTCACTGTCACCTTCCTTGCGTCCAGTCTGCTTTTATTCGTTACTGTCACAGTATATACAACTGTCTCCCCTGCCTCCACGATCTTCCTCTGAGCTTCCTTGTTCACCGTCAGCTCCGGTACTGCCATCTCTGTGCCATCATCCATCGCAGTATGCCTCTCTACACCGTCACCTTCCCCTGAGACCACATTATACACTCGTTCCAGAACATTCTGTTTTGCCTTCTCATAGTCATCCTTTGTCAGTATATGGCTGGCCTTCACTGTAATTGTCTCACGGGCAGGTACCTCGACCTCAAGCCTGCCGGTCCCTGTCCTTCCTTCATATTCCAGAATCACATCCTCCATGGCTGTGTCCGTCAATGTCACACGACAGGCAGAATATCTGCTGATATTGCTGATTCTGATATCCCATGTGATAACGTCACCTGCCTGTGCGGGCTTACCTGATGTCCCAAGCTTCGACGTACGTATTTTCTCAAGTGCAATCTCTTTGCTGTCATCTTCTTTATAGGTATTCGTAACAAATCTCGTCACTCCCGATGCTATAGATCCAACAGCCAGTGTAATAACATTTCCGTCCGCTTTCCCGGAAGAGGGCTCTGCAGAATAAA
This sequence comes from uncultured Acetatifactor sp., assembly GCA_910588225.1. GTDB lineage: Bacteria > Bacillota > Clostridia > Lachnospirales > Lachnospiraceae > Acetatifactor. Next base: position 19,852 of record CAJUQT010000002.1, on the reverse strand, counting down.
TATAGCCGTCCACATCACAGTTCTCAGTAATTGTAATTCTGCTGCTCTCACCTTTATTGTAAAAATACGGTACTTTCCATGTCACAGTCCCTGTATTCACTTCCACCTTTTCTGCATTATCCAATGTCAGAGTCTCACAGGCAGCAAGCATCCCTTCTGTAGGAGAATCACATATAACTTCCCACTGAATGGAAAAATTCTGCGGAATTTCTTTCAGTCCCACAAATATTTTCTTAAACGTCATTTCTTTTGTTTCTACAATTCTTTTTTCACAGATGTCAGCATTTCCTGCTCCTGTACTATCCGGCTCAGTCTCCTCCGCTGTGTCCCCTTTCATCTCATATAAAACGGGCGAATTAATCTCCGTTTCATTCCAGTCCTCGGAGCGCTCCATGGAAAAAGCAGTTATTGAACTAAAACCAAACAGCAGAACAAGAAGCAGTGCAAAGACGCTCCTGCCCAAATTTTTTTTGAACTTCATATTTTCTTTCCTTCCTTTGATTTTTTATTCTGAGAAAGACTTTCTGACTTGAAAAAGAAAAATGCTCTGACTCAGCCGAATCGACTTAATCAGAGCATAACACAAAATTCTTTACTTGTCATTGGACGTTTAGTCCAAAATACACTGCTTTATAAATTATCAGATAACAGTTCAAACAGGACCTTAGCAAAATGTTATCTATGCCTGAGCATAATATTTCGCCACATCCACATGCTGTACAGTACCCACATTTCCGTTCTCATACAGAAATACTCCTGTATTCCGTATGGCCCCTCTGGTCTGACCCTCCTGTCCTTTCAGGGTGAAATCTGTGGCGGCATTCTGCAGGCAGATTGCACCTACTCCCTTGTCAGCCAGCCGATACAGCACATCGTTTCCATTTTCGTCCTTACACCATATTTTCAGCTTACTCCAGATAGCGTCATTTTCATCTATCCATCCATTCCCGTCCTCATCGTATGCCGCCAAATCCGCAAAGCCGTTTCCGCTGGAAGTGCCGAACAACTCGCTTCCATCATTGATCACTCCGTCTCCATTTTTGTCCAGAGCCAGATATCCGCTTCCTTTTCCCAATTGTGACACTTCATCCTTCTCGCCGTCTCCGTCAATATCAAAATAAAATGTCTGATCCGACAGTTCCGCCACATCTGTATCCAGATTAATCACCAGAGGGTCACACATGGTAAATGACATTAAATGCAAGTCCTCTTCGTAATACTGCTGAAAAGAACGGCTCATACCCACATTTACATTAAAATTGATTTCTCTGCCATCTGCTGTCCGCACAGTACCCACCGTGGAAAAATTCGTGGCTTCCGTCTCCGTCTGACTCACAGCCTTATTGTAGTTCAACACTTTCAGCGTCTGCGTACGTGTTCCCTTTTCCAGACTCCCGGAACCGTTCTGATAAAACTGTCCGTTGGAATTGTTGACATATTCCTGCCCATTGTTCTGCCAATCTCTGGATATCTGGCTGTCGACTGTCTGAATACCATTATTCTGCATCCACTGGTTCAGCCGATTCCTTCTGGCAGAGAACAGCAAATCAAATATATAACGTATAGTTGTCTGTCGAATACTGGCCAGTGTTTGACTGGCCGGCGTTCTCACCGACACACTGGAACCTGTCTGCAGACGATTCTGCCAATCCTGAAGAGATGCCGCTGACTGCTGTACATTTTCCTTCGCTTCCTCTGCGTTGTTACCCGCGCCTTCTCCGGGTGTGTTGATGCCTTCCTTCTTTCCGGCATCTGAACCTGTATTTCCTGCACTTCCCGTATTTTCACCTACTGCGGTATGCAGCGCACCATTTCCATCCGTCAGCTCCTGGTGATAGTTCAATATTGCAAAACGTCTGAATATAGTGGTAGTCGACCGATAGCTTCTGGCAGACTCCATTCCCACTGTACTGGAATCGATCTTCAATTTTTTCACCCCTCAATGTCCACCCATTCTGCCTCGCCTGCATTTCCGTTCCTCCCTGACACGGTTTTGCCGCTTTTCAGAACTTTTTATGGTTTTCCTTCCTGGTCCCGCTGCCAGCTTCTTTGTCCAATCCCTGTACCCAAAGCAGACACCGCATCTGCGGCATAAAAAAATGGCACTCAGGCAGGAAACTCCTTTTCCTGCATAAATACCATCCGTGGTGTCCATATATGTTATACTCGGCGCAGTCGGCCTAACTGCTTCCCTGTACTTACTATATCGACACAAAAAATTCTTTCTTTAGAAGCTATTGGCAATAACTTCCTATTACTTTCTTTTTTCCGCCATCTGTTTTGCCTGAGCCGCCTTTGCGGACATAATTCCCGCCAGCATCTCTCTGGGGACAATCAGATTGGATCCGGCAGGATTAATCACAACTCCCAGCGCCGGGCAAATGTTCCCCTTTGCATCTCTGCGCAGTACCATGGCGGCATATTCCTCCAGCTTCAGCGCAAACACAGGAAACTTCTTATTCTTCTCCTGCCACTTTTCATACTCGGCCCTGTCTGTAAAAGCCATGAAAAATCTGGCCCCATCCGGCGTATTCAGCATGGGAAACTGGACTTTGCTGCCCGGCGCAACCACCGGCTTGCCTTCTGCATTCTCCTCAGGCGCCGGTTCCACAATAGCCGGTGACAGTAAGTCTGCTTTCAGCAGTTCACCCACAAACATATTGCGGTGTTCCGGTGTATCCTCTGCTTTCATCAGTTCAATCGAACCCACCAGCATTGGGTTTGATACAGATTTATTGAATTCCATAATTTCTCCTTTTCCTTATGAGTAAAATTTGTTAAATATATATCCTTCGTTGTTACCGGGCTTGCATTCTGCGCATGCAGAATCATTATACCATGTGCGCAGAAAATCAAGCGGCTCCGAAGGAGACATTTGATTTTCAAGCCATGGGGGGCCGGTATAATGCGCCACGCAGTGGCGGCAAGTCAGCTTATGCTGGCTTGAATTCTGCGAATGCAGAATCATTATACCATGTGTCTCCGTTTTCGGCTACAAAAAAATAAATCACCAGCAGTTACTGCGGAAGCGCCTTTCATTCCTTTTCTCCCACAAACAGTAAATGGTTCGTCATACCAAGCAGCTCCGGCTTTTCACAGATATAAAAGTGATAACGGAGATACTGTGCGTAATCCTCGTCGCTCATTTCATTGATCCTGGTCGCCAAAAGCTCGCTTGCACCGTCAGATGCGACTTCGTATAATACATTGATACCACCGTCAGCAAGGAGCTTTCTTGCGGCATCAACCGTATGGAACACAAAGGGAAAGTCGTTGAGCCTGAATGTTTCCTTATCGTAGTCACCCTTTGAAAAGTAATTCCCATTGTATACAAGCTCAGTAAGAAAAACAAAGTCGTTGGAAATAAAAGCAAAGAAAATCTTGCCGCCGTCTTTGCAGACTCGTTTTGCTTCACTGATACATTTCTGCTTGTCCGCATCACTTTTCAAATGATAAAGCGGGCCGAAGAGAAGCACAATGTCAAAGGTCTTATCCGCATAACGTGTCAGCTCAAGCGCGTTGCCCTGAACAAGGTCGATCTTATCTTCGGGTTTAAGCTTTTTTCTGAAGGCGGCAATATTGGCGTCAGCAAGCTCAAGCGCCGATACTTCATATCCCCTGCGGGCAAAATAGATGCTATATTCGCCTGCGCCTGCGCCGATATCGAGTATCTTATCGCCCTCTTTCAGGTATTTATCTATGTAATGAACGGTAGTCAGAAATTCAACCCTTGCGGCTTTCGAATGATTGAGCCTGCTGTCTTCGTTGAAGATATCGTATGTTCTGTTCACACGTTCACTTTCGTTTTCTATTTTTGCGAGTTTGTTAAAGTCCATTTCTCTCCTTTCCTGTATATTTATTCTGATTCATATCATACCCTTCCAACTATGTAGGATAGGACAGGTTTTTTAGTTTTTTGCCCACATAACAAATTAATATAATGTTCTCTTCATATTCCGGAACGAAAAAGATTCTTCCTGGTATACCCGTAAATCTCATATGCCAGCTTGCAAGATATGCCGTTCCTTTTTCATCTGTAAATGTATGCTCTTTTTCATACCTTGCCAGGGTACCTGGGCTTTCCGGAGTCGTTTTGGTCAACAGTGTCGCATCAAATCTCATGCCTGCCTGATCAATACAATAGCGCTCCAGTTCCGTTAACTTTTTTACAATCTGATGTAAATAAGATTATTCCAATTCCCTGAAATTCTCTTTTACCGCGGGGCAAAATCTAAGATGCGGAAAAAATTCTCCACGCCTTAGCCAAAGTTCTTCATAAGTCTGAATCTGAAATAAATCTTCCCTTTTTAATATACATTCTATGGCATGCTTTTCAATCCTATACTCAGCATAACAGAATCATTTAAATATGCCTCAGTTCCACCTTTCAGGCTTTCCCCGTCCACGCTGACCTCATACTCATCTTCCGGATGATAAGTGATACGTTTTCCCCAAAAGCTGAGATACAGTCTCTGGTATTCCCTGTCTGCAGTCGCCAGCCACTTTTCCAGGGGATATTTGTCTGACCTCAAATACAATATTTCGTCGTCGGGAACAGATACCTCTTTAGCTGGATATTTCCTTTTCAAAGTACTATAGATATCTAAAAAATTCCTTATTTTACAGTCAATCTTATGCGGGTCCTCCTGCCCGGCCTTCCAAGATTTTTCATTTAAATACATTTTTCCCCCTTATACCAATTCGTATAACGCCTTATCCCATTCATCGAAGAAGCCAGCCGGCCAACGGTCCAGCCGGCCATCCTGCAAAATTTCAGGATGAATACATTTATGACGGTAGCCGTCCGCAAAATCCTTATAAAAAAAGGAAAGTATTGTTTCTTCTTTGGATAACACCCGATTTTTAACTGCCAGACGTACCCCATTTAAAATGTGGTCACTGTGTGTCTCGGCAATTACCTGCACACCTCCCATCCCCACACGGGCAATCAATTCTCCCAATGCTCTCTGCCCTGCAGGATGTATGTGTGCCTCAGGATTCTCGATAATGATAATATCACCTTTCTTTGCTGAAACAAGCGCAATCATCAGAGGAAGTACATAAGTGATACCAAATCCTACATTTATACTCTTATATGACTTTGTCTTCTCCCGTCCTTCCACGAATTCATAGCGCACTTCTGACTTTCTTAACTGCATATTTACAGCCACCTGCGGGGAAATACCAGGAGAAATTCTGTCCATCCAGACTTTTGTCTGATTCCCCAGTGAATTCCCCATTTTATCAGGCAGAACCACATTCTCATTTTCCACGGCATCATCCCAATGATAATTGAGATACTGTAAAGCATATTCCCCGTCGTTCCCAAACTCTTTGCTGTTTATTTCCTCTTCATTTCTGATTCGATATAAATCCTGTGGCGGAATACGATATGCCGATAAATAGCTGAAATATTTTCCAAAGAGTTCCGAATCTATATTTTTCTCATTTCTATTTATAACAGGAAGGAAATCCGAATCCGGCAAATATTGAAACGTCCATGAATGCTCTCCTTTGCCATCTCCATAGCCTAATTCAATCATTTCTTCTTCTGCTCTCTCATACAAAACATCCTGACCACTTCCCAGTAAAACATAATCCCCATTCAGATGTAATCCTTTTATACCGTCATTTTTTAATGCAGATTGTCTTAGCAATAACAGGCTTTGAATCATAGTTGATTTCCCCATACCGTTAATTCCCGATAGAATATTAACAGACTTTAGAGGGAGCTCAAAGTTCTCAAAACATTTAAAGTTTTTCACTGTTACTTTATTTATCATACAAACTCCTTCAACATATTTCGCGCCATATCAATTCTCCGGTTTGTGGAGTGCTGATCACCGGCTTTAATCGCTGTGATGAATCCTCGGTCCTGTTGCATATCACAGAATTTCATTAAAAATTCTTTCCTTTTACAGACAATTTTATCCAGCTGTTCTTCCGTCAGTTCTGAAAAGCATACCGACCACATCTCAAATATTGCTTTGTTAATCGGTCCTCTTCGCCAGTTTTCATTATAGGATTTTGATAATAGAATCTGCTCTTTGATTCTATTATATTTTCGAAAGGCAAATTTCCCGAAAATTTCAGCGCAGTACCCCATAACTGTCTGAAATTTGTCCTCAATCCTCCTGATATCGCTTTCCCTGTAATTATTGACCAGTTTCATCGCCTTTATCAGATAATGATCAATATTTCCTTCAAATTCCTTCGTATAGTCAAGCTCCGTAAACGCCAGAAATCTGGTGACATATTCTCTGTCCAGCATTCTGTCAGGTCGAATTGCATTCTGGGTGGCCCTGAGAAAAATTTCACTTTTCGCAAGTCTCTCAATCAATTCTGTGACCTTGCCCTGATAAAGAGCCTGCCGGATTTCCTGGTCTTCCAATACAATGCCACCCGTATTAATCCTCTGGAAAATGTTATATACAATCTCGTCCGGCGTACCTTTTTCTACTGTATAAGCTATGACAGAGGTTTCTTTTATCCTCCTGATGTATTGTCTGGGAAGTTCGTCAAAGTTAAGTCCGTTAAAATCCTTTAAATACTGTAAGCCTGTAAACTGCTGCTTTTCCCGTCGATTGTTCCTGTCGGCTCCTACCAGAAAATTCTTAAAAGCAGTCAGCCTCTGCAGTCCGTCAATCACAATCCATTCCGCCTCATTGGCAGCATTGAAATAAAAGGCCGGAATCGGTATTTTCAGCATAAGAGACTCAATCAGGCGGCTCTGCTGTTCCGACGACCACAAATTCCCATTCCGCTGAAAATCAGGATTCAAATCTATTTCTTCATTTTCCAGTCTTTCCATAAGGTTATAAACATTAACAGTTCGCTGCCCTATGTTCACTTCCGCCGGTATGAAGGTTTCAGGATTGGTTTCTTCCGCCGGATATCCTTCATCCTCTTCAGGCATAATGGTGATTTTCCTTTCTCCCAGCTCTTCTATCGCCGTTAAAATGTCCTGCTCTGAAATATCTTCTTTGTCCTTCAAAATATCCATTGCCACATTATAACTGACATAGTTGTCGTTATTCTGCGCAAATTTCACGATTTCCATTATTTTTTCTTCCAGGACAGCTTTCATTTCCATCATCTCCATCTTCCTGATATTGCTTCTAAATTATAACATCTATTTTACCAGCATACAATTACGATTTACAGGTTTTATTGGTTTTCAATCCTTTTTTCCTTCAATGCACATCTTTCCTTTTATTTCTATATAAAAGGTCTCAAAAGGAAAACAGGACAGAAATCGTTCTGTCCTGTTACCCTTTTACCACAATCATTTTATTTATCGTCTGTACTTAATCGTTTTTTTGTTATATTTTCCCTACACCCGATTATAATTAATCAGACAGCCTTCCAGTATGATCTGTCTCTCCTCGTCCGTCAGCTCGCCCAGCCGCAGTTCAAAGGTCTTCAATCCTTCTTTCCCCACCACACAGGCGGTGATTGTGTCTGCCTTCTCCTCCACCGCTCTGCGGATATCCGGAAGAAAGAGATAATCCAGATTCCGGAACGGCAGTTCTCCCTCCTTGATCAGGAAGGGCAGCATACCCCAGTTGATCAGGTTGGAACGATAGCGCTTGGTGGCGTATTCATTGGCGATATTCGCCCAGCCGCCCAGCACCTTCTGGCAGGAAGCTGCCTGCTCTCTGGCGGAACCGTCCCCAGGCTTTACAGCAAAAATCGTGGAGCCGAATCCGGTATTGGAATGATTGGCTTCCGGATACTGCTTTTTAATGACTCCCATAAGCTCCTTCAACACAGGAAGTACCTGGCAGGGATGCTCACCTGCCATGCGGGCCTTCTCCGCCTTCTGGATTTCCTTTGCTCTGCCCACATATTCCGGATCTTTGCGGCTCAAGGTGAATTCCGCCAGCCCCAGGGGATTGGAGCGGTAGGAAGAAGTCTCTCCGGAAGGAATCAGTTCGTCTGTGGTGGTAACCGGATCATGGATTTCGCTGACCACCTGCAGAAGCAGATTCTCCGGAAGTGCTCCCATCTCCGGCCAGTCCTTGATATTGGGCCCCAGCTGAATTTCCGCATCCGGGTCTGCTTTTCCTTTGGAATCGAACACCCTGTTGGCATATATTTTGCTGTCAAAGTGGTACTTATATTTTCCGATTTCTCCGTCGAATTCCGTGGCCGGCGTCAGAATCCCCTGATTAGCCGCAGTTGCCGCAATGGAACGGGCATCCATCAGGGCCACAGAAGAGATCTGGCCGTTCTGGAGCTTGCTGCCCTCACGGTTGGGGAAATTTCTGGTGGAATGGCGGATACTGAAAGCGTTGTTGGCCGGTGTGTCCCCGGCGCCAAAGCAGGGACCGCAGAATGCTGTCTTCATGACCGCGCCGGTCTCCATGAGCGCTGCCGCACAGCCGTTTTTCACCAGTTCCATATACACGGGCATGGAAGCCGGATACACACTCAGCGTAAAGCTGTCCGAACCGATGGATTTCCCCTTCAGGATATCCGCAGCTGCGCAGATATTTTCGAAGCCTCCGCCTGCACATCCCGCAATAATCCCCTGGTCAACCACGAACTTTCCATTTTTTACCTTGTCTTTCAGGTGAAGCTCCAGAGGAGAACCGTCTATGGTCTTCGCATCGCCCAGGCTTACTTTTGCCCGCTTCTCCGTCTCATCCAGAATCTCCAGAAGGTTGGCGTTCAGCTCCTCTATGGTATAGGTGTTGCTGGGGTGGAAAGGCATGGCAATCATTGGCCGCACCTTAGACAGATTCACCTTTACCACACCGTCATAATAAGTCACATCTCCGGGCACCAGTTCCCTGTAGTCTTCCTTACGTCCATGAATCTCATAGAATTCCTCGATCTCCCTGTCTGTCTCCCATACAGAGGACAGGCAGGTGGTCTCTGTGGTCATCACGTCGATGCCGATGCGGAAGTCAGCGCTCAGGGAAGCCACGCCGGGGCCCACGAACTCCATCACCTTGTTTTTCACATATCCGTTTTTGAACACGGCGCCGATAATGGCAAGGGCCACATCCTGGGGCCCCACTCCCCTGACAGGAGCTCCCTCAAGATACACACAGACAACTTCCGGCCTGTTGATGTCGTAAGTCTGATTTAAAAGCTGCTTCACCAGCTCAGGGCCGCCCTCTCCCACTGCCATGGTGCCCAGCGCCCCGTAACGGGTATGGGAGTCGGAACCCAGAATCATTTGTCCGCCGCCGGAAAGCATTTCTCTGGCATACTGATGGATTACCGCCTGATGAGGAGGCACGTATATGCCGCCGTATTTCTTTGCACAGGACAGCCCGAACATATGGTCATCCTCGTTGATAGTACCGCCCACCGCACAGAGAGAATTGTGGCAGTTGGTGAGCACATAGGGCATGGGAAACTTCTGCAGCCCCGACGCCCTGGCGGTCTGTATGATACCCACAAAAGTAATATCATGACTGGTCAGCTTATCAAATCTGATCTTCAGTTTCTCCATATTGCCGGATGTATTATGACTTTCCAGAATACGATAACTGATTGTCTGTTTTACTGCCTCCTCTTTCGTTGTATTCCGTCCGGTTCTGCTGCAGACGGCCTGCTGCGCCTCCGGCCCGTCGGCGATGAGTTCCCTGCCGTTGACCAGGTATGCACCGCTTTGTAATAATTCTATCATATGGAAATCCTCCTATTCCTGTTCGCTGCCCTCTAATTTTCTGTGCCGGTGATGTGAATCAGCACCGCATTCCCCTGGTATCCGGCGCTGCCCACCACCTGCGGCACATTCCTCTCCCCTTCTATGACATCTCTATCATAAAAATGAACATGTCCGGCCAGAACCAGCTCCACCGGGCTGTTTGCCGCAGTTGTCAGAGACATAAATCTCTCCGATTCCTCATTGGGGTAGATTCCTCCGAAATTGCCGGCCCCAATGACTACAGGACTGTTCCATGTCTCCAGTGCCCTGCTCAGAGCTGACTGTGTCATAAAGGGCACATGGACCATGACAATCACGGGACGCTCCTCTGTCAGAGCTTCCTCGTACCCGGCAAGGGCCTGTGCTTCCACCTGGTTGGTGCTGTCGTCTATGCCCAGTATCACAAGCCCCCCCAAATCCAGTCTCTGAAACGCCGTATTCCCCTGCATAAAGGGTTCCAGAAGCGGCAGATATGTCTCCCTGCCCGCCTGAGTCATATACTCCCAGGGATAGGTCCAGTCATGGTTGCCGTTAATATACAGGTACGGCATGTCCAGTGCTTTCAGCTGTTCCTCAAGCCATTGCAGGTTAGCCTCCGACGGGCTGTCAATAATATCCCCTCCCAACAACACTGCATCCACTTTCTTCTCATTGGCATATCGTACCCATTCCGGAAACTGTTCTTCTGCAGAAATGCCTTCCTCATTTACAAACATGGGGTAACGGCTATCCTGATTTTCCGCTTCCTGCCCAGAGGCTTTACTGTCTCTGACTACCACATGCGTATCTGTGAGAAAAAGCAGGGTGTATTCTCCTTCCAGGCCATCCAGCTGTATGTTTTCTTCTGTAATATGCTTCTCCCAGCTTTTCCCGCCGGTTTGACCAAATTCAATGCCGCAGCCTGTATTCACAAGTATCAGCACCGCAATAATTGTCATAAGGGCGTGCCATTTTGCACGCCCTTGCGAATTCTTTTTTCTATGAAACTCCATTCCTTCTCCTGCTTCATCCATTGGGCTGCAGTGTCACCTTATCCAGATGCCAGATCTCATCCACATACTGCTGAATGGTCCGGTCAGAAGTAAACTTGCCGGAGCAGGCTACATTCAGAATAGCACTCTTTGCCCAGCCGCTTCTGTCTCTGTAAGCCGCCTCCACTTTCTTCTGCGCTTCCGCATAAGATTTGAAGTCCTTCAGAATAAAATAGGTATCCGCCCGGTTGGTGGACAGTGTGTTCAGCAGCGAATTATACAGCGGGCGGAACAGCTCCTTATCCGCGCTGTAGGTGCCGTCAATCAGCTGATTTACCACCTTGCGGATGTCCGCATCCGTGTTGAAAATCTGCATGGGATCATAGCCGCCGTTATTTTCAAAATGAATTACTTCATTGGAAGAAAGCCCGAAGATAAAGGCATTCTCTCTTCCCACTTCCTCCACGATTTCCACATTGGCACCGTCCAGCGTTCCCAGCGTAATAGCACCATTGAGCATGAATTTCATATTGCCCGTGCCGGAAGCTTCCTTGCTGGCCGTGGAAATCTGCTCGGATACATCTGCCGCTGCAAAAATAATCTCCGCGTTGGACACATTGTAATTCTCAATAAATACTACCTTAATCTTCCCCTTGATGGAAGCATCATTATTCACCACGTCCGCCACCGCATTGATCAGCTTGATAGTCAGCTTCGCGTTGCGATAACCGGCCGCCGCCTTTGCGCCGAAGATAAAAGTCCTGGGGAAGAACTCCATTTCCGGATGGGCTTTCAGTTCGTTATACAGATACATCACATGAAGGATATTCATCAGCTGGCGCTTATACTCATGGAGACGCTTTACCTGTACATCAAAGATGGAATTGGGATCCACTTCAATGTCATTGTGCTCCTTAATATATTTTGCCAGGCGCAGCTTATTCTGGTACTTGATATCCATAAATTCCTTCTGGGCCTTTTTATCGTCAGCCAGCTTCTTCAAGCCACTGATCTGAGGCAGATCAGTAATCCAGCCGTCACCTACCTTCTCCGTAACCCACTGTGCCAGAAGCGGATTGCCATGCAGAAGGAAACGTCTCTGCGTAATGCCGTTGGTCTTATTGTTAAAGCGCTCGGGGAACATCTCATAAAAGTCCCGAAGCTCCTCGCTCTTCAAAATCTCCGTATGCAGTCTGGCCACACCGTTTACAGAATAACCGGCCACAATAGCCATATGCGCCATCTTCACCTGTCCGTCATACAGGATTGCCATCTTGCGGATCTTCTCCTGCACATTTACATTATAGACATGAGCATATTTCTCCTCAATCTGCTGCACGAACCTGCGATTAATCTCCTCCACAATCTGATAAATTCTGGGAAGCAGACGGGAGAACAGGTCAATGGGCCATTTTTCCAGGGCCTCTGCCATAATGGTATGGTTGGTATAGGCACAGGTTCTGGTGGTAATATCCCATGCTTCGTCCCAGCCCAGATTATACTCATCCAGAAGAATACGCATCAGTTCGGGAATTGCCACCGTGGGATGTGTATCATTCAGCTGGAAGGTTACCTTGTCCGAAAAGCCATGAATATCATCATGCTTTCTCATATATTTCTCCACCGCTTCCTGCACGGATGCGGAGATAAAAAAGTACTGCTGCTTTAAACGCAGCTCCTTGCCCGCATAGTGATTATCGTTGGGATAGAGCACATCCACCAGGTTCCTTGCCAGGTTCTCCTGCTCCACTGCCTTGCTGTAGTCACCCTTGTCAAAAGCATCCAGACGGAAACCTGCCATGGACTCCGCATCCCAGATACGGAGGGTATTCACAATGCCGTTACCGTATCCCACAATAGGCAGATCATAGGGAATTGCCCGCACTGCCTGATAGCCTTCCTGCACGAAATGGTTCCTGCCGTTCTCATCACACTGCACAGACACATAGCCGCCGAATTTCACCACTTTTGCATATTCCAGCCTGCGCAGTTCAAAAGGATTGCCGTCCGCCAGCCAGTCATCGGGAACCTCTCTCTGAAAGCCATCCTCTATCTTCTGCTTGAACATACCATAGCGATAGCGGATTCCGCAGCCGTATGCAGGATACCCCAAAGTAGCAAGAGAATCCAGGAAACAGGCCGCAAGTCTCCCCAGACCGCCATTGCCCAGAGCAGCATCCGGCTCCTGGTCCTCGATCACATTGATATCCACTCCCAGTTCCTCCAGAACTTCCTTCGCCCCCTGGTAAGCCTCCAGATTTATCATATTATTGCCCAGAGCACGTCCCATCAGGAATTCCATGGACATATAATAGACCATTTTCGGATCTTCCTTATCATATGCCTTCTGGGTATTCATCCAGTTTCCAATTACTCTGTCCTTGATAGAATAGGATGCCGCCTGAAAAATCTGCTGTGGAGTTGCATCCTCCAGATTCTTGCGGTACATATTCATTACGTTATAAAGGACGCTTCTCTTAAAAAGTTCTTTATCAAATACAGGCTTCTCCTCCGCTTTCTCTGCGGCGATGCTTTCGGCATTTGCCGCACCCTCTTCGCAGGCAGCACAGGCATTGCTTTCCAGTTCAATCGAATCAGTTGCCTTCACGTTTTCCACGTCTATTCTCCTTTCGACTATTTTCTTATAGAAACATCTTTTTCATTATACCAAAATTCGGCAGCCATTCCAACTGCTTTTTGCAGAAAATTATTCAGCTCCCCTGCTTCTTCTCGATGGCAATGGTCACCTTTTCCCCGTTCACATTCTCCCATTCCTTCGCCACCGCAAAGTCAGCTCCTGAAGTCAGCTCTTCCGCCAGCACCTTGCCGGAAATGATCTCCCTGTTGCGGGAAGCAATCTCTGCCAGCTTCTCATTTCCGTTGATAGACACATGAATGTGATCCATCACCTCAAAGCCGGCCTCCTTGCGCATGGTCTGAATCTTGCTGATCAGCTCATAGACAAAGCCCTCCTCCACCAGTTCTTCCGTCAGATTGGTATCCAGAACCACCGTCATTTTCCCGTCTTCCTGAGACACATAACCTGCCTTCTGGGTCATATCAATGAGAAGATCCTCCTTCGTGAGCTCCACTTCCATGTCATTCACATCAAAGCGCAGCTTTCCTTCTTCGTTCAGCCGGTCCATAGCGGCATTGCCGTCCAGAGATGCCAGCGCCTTCTGAATCCCGCCCAGCTGCTTTCCGTATTTCGGCCCCACAGTGCGCAGCTGAGGCTTGAAAGTATAGGTAGTGTAATCCCGTACATCCTCTGTGTACACAACCTCCTTCACATTCAGCTCGTCCTCGATGATTTCTGTATAGAAGCTGTCCAGAGCCTCTGTCTGTCCGCCTTCACCCGCCATTTTGACGTACATCCTGCTGACAGGCTGACGGTTCTTGATGCTGACGGCATTCCGGCAGGCGCGGCCCAGAACAACAGCCTCCAACACTTCTTCCATATCGGCTTCCAGCTTTCTGTCAATATACGCCTCCTCCACAGCAGGGAAATCACACAGATGGATGCTTTCCGGCGCTTCTGCATCTGTGGAACACACCAGATTTCGATAGATTTCCTCCGTCATGAAGGGAATCATGGGTGCCGCCGCCTTGCAGACAGTCACCAGCGCCGTGTGCAGAGTCATGTAAGCATTGATTTTATCCTGCTCCATCCCCTTGGCCCAGAAACGCTCACGGCTCCGGCGCACATACCAGTTGCTCATCTCCTCCACAAAATCCTGCAGTGCCTTTGCAGCCTCGGTGATTCTGTATATATCCAGATTGCGGTCCACCTCTCCCACGGTGCTGTTCAGCCTGGAGAGAAGCCATTTATCCATGACAGGCAGTTTATCATATTCCAACGAATATCTTGAAGCGTCAAAGCCATCGATATTGGCATACAGCACGAAGAAGGTATAGGTATTCCACAGTTTATCCAGGAACTTATGCTGTCCTTCCAGCACTGTTTTGCCGGAAAACCGCTTCGGCAGCCAGGGCGCCGCGCTGGTATAGAAATACCACCTGATGGCATCCGCTCCGTAAGTCTCCAGCGCCTCGAAAGGATCCACCACATTGCCTTTTGACTTACTCATCTTCTGGCCGTTTTCATCTGCCACCAGCCCCAGCACAATGACATTCTCATAAGGCGCTTTATTGAACAGCAAAGTAGATTCCGCCAGCAGGGAATAGAACCACCCCCGGGTCTGATCCACTGCCTCGGAGATAAAATTTGCCGGAAACTGCTGCTCGAACAGTTCCTTATTTTCAAAAGGATAATGATGCTGTGCGAAAGGCATAGCTCCGGAATCAAACCAGCAGTCAATGACCTCCGGCACACGCTTCATGGTTTTTCCGCACTTCGGACAGGAAAAGATCACTTCGTCAATATATGGTCTGTGCAGCTCCACCTTTCCCGCCTCCTGGTCTCCACACAGACGGCTGAGCTCTTCCCGGCTTCCCACACACTCCATATGTCCGCACGCACACTCCCAGATATTCAGCGGCGTGCCCCAGTAACGGTTCCGGGAGATGCCCCAGTCCTGAATATTCTCCAGCCAGTTGCCGAAACGTCCCTCGCCGATGGCAGGCGGAATCCAGTTGATAGTCTTGTTGTTGCGCACCAGGTCGTCCTTCACCGCCGTCATCCTGATGAACCAGGACTCTCTTGCATAATAGATCAGCGGCGTATCGCAGCGCCAGCAGAAGGGATAGTCATGCTCAAATTTCGGTGCAGAGAACAGCTTTCCTTCCTTATCCAGATCTTTTAAAATATCCGGGTCGGCATCCTTCACGAACTTCCCTTCATAGGGCGTCTCCGCCGTCATATGTCCTTTCCCGTCCACAAACTGTACCAGCGGCAGGTCATATTTTCTGCCCACATTGGCATCGTCCTCACCAAAGGCAGGGGCAATGTGTACGATGCCGGTACCGTCTGACATAGTGACGTAATTGTCACAGGTCACATAATGAGCTTTTTTGCCCTGGCGGGAGGCCTCCTCTCCGGCGCAGGCAAACAGCGGCTCATACTCCCTGTACTCCAAATCCCTTCCCTTATAAGTCTCCAGTACCTGGTAAGCCGCTTTTCCCTCTTCCGCCAGACCGCCAAGCACCGTGTCAAGCAGGTCCTGTGCCATATAATAGGTGTAGCCGTCCGCCGCCTTCACCTTCACATAGGTCTCCTCCGGGTTCACACACAGCGCCACATTGGAAGGCAATGTCCAGGGGGTGGTGGTCCAGGCCAGGAAATAAGCGTCCTCACCCACACATTTGAATCTTGCCACCGCGGAACGCTCCTTTACCGCCTTGTACCCCTGAGCCACCTCATGGCTGGAAAGCGGCGTCCCGCAGCGGGGACAGTAGGGCACAATCTTAAAGCCCTTGTACAAAAGCCCCTTGTCCCAGATGGTTTTCAGCGCCCACCACTCGGATTCGATAAAATTATCGTCATATGTTACATAGGGATGGTCCATATCGGCCCAGAATCCCACAGCACCGGAGAAGTCCTCCCACATCCCTTTATATTTCCAGACACTCTCCTTACATTTGTCAATAAAAGGCGCCAGACCGTACTCCTCAATCTGCTCCTTGCCGTCCAGTCCCAGAAGCTTTTCCACTTCCAGCTCCACAGGCAGACCATGGGTATCCCAGCCCGCCTTCCTGGGCACCATATATCCCTTCATGGTGCGGTATCTGGGAATCATATCCTTGATGGTACGGGTCTCCACATGTCCGATATGAGGCTTGCCGTTTGCCGTAGGCGGGCCGTCATAAAAGGTATACACCGGTCCTTGCTTCCGGCTTTCCATACTTTTCCTGAAAATATCATTCTCTCTCCAGAACCGTTCCACCGCTTTCTCACGGTCCACCAGACTTACATTTGCAGAAATCTGCTGATACATATCCTGTTTCCTTCCTTTCTCCTTTTCCTGTAAAACTTTATCCGTTTCCTTCACGCTTTTCGGAGACAGACAGTTCAGCCCTTTCCCGCTCCGATTCTGTGAAAAAAGCTCCGTCCGTAAAAGGACGAAGCTTATGCTTACGTTTCACCACCTGTTACACCGTACGTTTCCGCATAAAACTTTTCTATATGGAATAATACGTTTTCCCGTAACGGAGGAATATCGTTCAGGGCTACCGGACGGACGAATCCCGCCTTTTGTCCTGACTGCTCGGAAGTGATTTTCACTGTCTGTCTACTCGCACCGGTCTTCCACCCCCGCCGGCTCGCTGCTGCTTTCTTCGGACAGCTACTCTCTTCGTCATGGCATTTACTGTCTGTGATTTTGATTCTTATGCTATGCATTATAGCCTGTTGCTTTTTCGTTTGTCAAGACTATTATAGACTTTTGATCATAGAAAAATCACTTTGCAAATAAGCTCTTTCGGGGTATAATAAACTTAAACCAATCAACTTGATTTAAAATGGAAACATGGCAAGCTTCCATCTGAAGCAGGGAGGGATCGCAATGAGCACATTAGACACTACTATCTCTATGATTCAGAAATGTACGGAAGATGAATTGCAGGTCGTCCAGCAAGTAATTCGGCAGTTTTTTCTGAATAGAGGGCCGCACACCACAACAAAAAAACAATTTCTTGAGGAACTACAAATTTCCCGAGGGCAGCACCAAGGCGGCCAGAGCCAGGAGGCCGGTGAAGCATTGGCGGAACTGAGGGCAAAATATGGACTATAAGGTGATATTGTCAGATCTTGCCAAGCGGCAGCTCGATGACATTCTTTTTTATATTTATGCAACGCTGGACAACGAAGTTGCTGCCGCCCGCATTTTAGAGGACGCAGAGTATACCATACAGAAGCTTGCTCAGATTGGCGGTTCCTTAAAAATATGCGAAGAGCCGGAGCTTGCCGAATATGGTTACCGGAAAATGCATTTTTTGTCGCATCGCTACCTTATGCTGTATACCAAAAACGGCACCTGCATCCATGTGGATAGAATCTACCATGAACTTGAGGATTATAAAAATCTGCCGGATTAGTCGCCATACCACTAAAAAAGTATGTGTCAGCGCATTTCTTGACAGCCCCGTCCCCTACTTGCAGATTTCAGATTCGCATGTAAGATTTTTCCTAATCTTCCCATGATATATTCGTACAACAAAGAGGTAACGAAAGGAACAATAGAAAAATTATCCCTATACAAAAAAACGCCTCTCTTTCATGCAATCATGGCATTTTCCTTGAATACATTTATTGCATGCATCTGGCTAAAAATACGGTTCAAAACCAGTAGATACCAAAAGTTCAACACACTTGAATTTCAAGTCATATCAAAAGACTTTAAAAGCCTATTGAGAAAAACTCTTTTTCAGCGTATACTGTTATCAATAGGAAAGAACCCTCCCAATGGGAAGAATCTTCCCATGGAAGAAAGGAATTTTCATCATGGGAAAGATAGATACTATAACCAAAATGTATATGGGAAATCCGATAGTTTTTGCTGATGCGTTCAATCAGTTTTTATACCATGGGGAGCAGAAAATCGATCCTGCCCAGCTGGCGGAATTGGACACTACGGAGATTGTGATTCCATATGGAGCCAGCGGTGCAGGTGTGCCGGAACAGAAATACCGAGATGTACTAAAGCTTCTGTATGCCATGACGGACGGCAGCACTGCATACTGTGTTGTGGGCATCGAGAACCAGGCGGAAATCCATTATGCGCTTCCGGTCAAAAATGGCGTTTATGATTTCCTCCAGTTATCTCACCAGGTCAGCGAGGCGGCCAGCGCCCATAGGCAGGCCATGAAAGAGCTGAAACCAGAATCCGGAGAGGCTCCGCAAGAAAAAGAAGAACCAACAGACGGTGAATTTCTGAGCGGTTTTTGGAAAATGGACCGCCTTATTCCCGTTGTTACCCTTGTCATATATTTCGGCTCAGACAGCTGGGACGCACCACTCTCTTTGAAAGAAATGTATTCCAACACTGACAGCGTAATTTTAGCACATGCGCCGGACTACCATGTAAACTTAATTGCCCCAAAGGAGATGTCAGATAACGAAATCAACGAATTCCACTCGAACCTACGGGAAGTTATGCTGTACATCAAGTATTCTAAAGATAAGAAAACCTTGAATAAGGTTGTAAAAGAAGACATAAAGTTCCAAAGCATGGAAAGACAGGCAGCTGAAGTAATAAATGTTGTTACGGGATCCAAGTTGAAATATCCTGAAGGAAAAGGAGATGTGAATATGTGTTTGGCAATTCAACAGATGCGAGAAGAAAGCGAAATTAAAGGAGCAATTTTAATGTGCAAGGATTTGGGAGTCTCATTGGCCGAGACTATAAAACGGATTGCGGAGAAATTTCAGTTGTCTGAAAATGAATCCAGCGAACAGGTAAAGCAATATTGGTAAAAAGAAATGGGATGCGTGCCTAAGTGGAAACGCATCCCATTTTTGATTATTGCTTTCCTTAGTCTCCTACTACCCTCAGCCTCGCCTTTGCCGGTCTCAATATCACATCCGCCACGCAGTCACTGATGCGCTCCTCCGCTTCCTTAATCACATGACTATATATGTCCGTGGTAGTGGACACATGGGCATGGCCGAGGCGGTGACTGATGCTCACACTGTCGATTCCGTTAAAGAATAACAAGCTGGCTTGCGTATGACGGAATGCATGTGCGTTAATATGGGGCAGACCATGACACTTACTGAAGGCATCCAGCCAGTTACAGACGTATCCGGGAAACATGGGCGCACCGTTCTCCCTCGGAAACAGATAATCATTGTCCTCTCACTTATCACCCCACCTGAATTTCTCTTCCCTGTACCACTTGCGATATTCTGCCAACAGCTCCATGGTCTGATCCGGCAACCTGATATACCGGACAGAGCCCTTCGTCTTCGGTGTGTCCTCGTATATCCCCGGTTCCTTGCGGTAAAGAAGATTACAGTCTATGTAAATCTGCTTATTCTCCCAGTCAACCTTGCTCCATTTCAGGCCAAGCACTTCACCCCGGCGGCATCCCGTCACCAAAAACAGATGCACCATCGTCTTCCATTTGATTGGCTCATTCCCCAGAGCCTCCCATATCTGTGCAATTTCCTCCGGCTGAAAATAGTTGGGATCATGGTCGTCTACTTTTGGCGGTGTGGCTTTGGCCGCCGGATTGTATGGAATCAGCATTTCCTTCTCCGCCTGCGCTAGAGCGTGTTTGAAAAATAAAAAGTATACAAAACATTTGTTCACAGCCTCTT
>CAJUQT010000001.1:73733-159241 GCA_910588225.1 uncultured Acetatifactor sp. | reverse complement strand
CTGGATTTTTACATTTTCAAAAATTCAGATGGGAGGTACTTACGGTGAAGTATGCACCAAGAAAATCAAGAATGAGGCGTATTTTATCACCGGCAGGGTATTTCTCGTCCAATATTTTCAGAAAACGGACGTAATCAGAGCTTTTGCTTTATGCGTCCTGGCGTGAACTGGGCACATTTTGTGCATGACGGAAAGGAGGGCGTTATGCCTTCCCCTCCTGTCTCCGATAATCCCCGGGCGTAATGCCCATGTATTTTTTGAACAATCTGCGGAATGTAATATCATTTTCATACCCTGCGGCTTTTGAAATGTCGTTGACAGACATGTCTGTCTCAGCGAGAAGGCCGCAGGCATATTCTATTCTTTTTCTGTTCACATAATCCAGGAAATTATAATCGGTAATCTGTTTGATTCTGCGGCTTATACTGCTCTCGGAGAGCTGGAAGGCGTTTGAAAGCTTGCTCAGGGAGAGATCTTCGTCATGCAGGTGAAGCTGCAGATAGTCAATCAAATTCTGCGCGGAATTCTGGAGCTGCTGTTCCCGGGACTCCTGCGTGGCCTGTTCCAGCTTGTCGCAGGCCAGAGCCGCCAATTCTTTAAGGCTTTCCAGAGCGCAGGGCTGCTCCGGCGTCCATGCATTCAGGGGAGCAGGGTTGAAATGCAGATTCTGCCCTATTTCTGCTTTTGCCATGGCGGCAAGCAGCTGCTCTTTTGCGTAAAGCAGATGTTCCTTTTTCACCAGTCCGCAGCGGCAGACAGCCTGGAAATACTGATTCAGACTGTTCCGGGCCTCTGTGTACTGACCGGTGCCGAAGGAGACAGGGAGAGAAACAAGGCAGGCGGGAAGCGTCAGGTTCAGGATACCGGACTGTCGGATCTGACTCCAGAAGACTCCTCTGCTGAGAGAATCCAGGGGCAGATATTCCAGCGCACTTCTGGACTGCTGGCAGGTGCTGCCCAGCTGTTCTGGTGAGTCTGCCACATCGCCGATACCCAGAAGGGCATCCGGATTGACTTCCGCCAGCAATTCCAGAAGTCTGCCGCAGGCATTTTCACAGACTTCCCGGGAAGGACCATTGATGAGAAAAATGCCGAAATGTTTCCGGAAAGCCACATAGAGACAGCCTGTATTTTCCGTCCGAACCGCCAGGGCCAGATTCACGAGAAAATCCTGTGTGGCGCAGGATGTGAGGACACAGCAGCATACATGGCTGGAAAAAGGGAACTCAATGCCCAGCTTTTTTAAGCCGGGAAGAACCTCCGTTTTGGGCTGTGTTCCCTCCAGCAGCTCCAGAAGCATACTGTTGACCAGCAGAGGCCTATAAATCAGCAGCTGCTCTTCCAGCAGGGATTTGTCCTGGAAAATGGAGGTGATAATGGATTTTAATACCTCATATTCGATATCTCTGCCGCTGGCATTTTCTTCTGGAGAACTGACAATGTGTGCCAGCTCTCTGATGGGAGCATAATTCCTGCGACAGATGGTATGTGCCAGAGGAAGACCTAAAAGCAGCAGAAAAAGACAGATTCCTGCCAGGATTCGAAGCCGGTTGTGAAGACGCTGTTCCAGATATATTTCAGAATAACCTGCGAAGCCTTTCCAGCCGGAGTGTTTGCCGATACTGCTCTGATAATTATCATTTGTTTCCAGGCGGGAGAGAATGTGAGAAGAATTCTCAGGCTCTATATTGTTGTTGCTTACAATCAGTTGTCCTTTTCCATCAAAAAGGTAATACTCCATGTCATCATTGTGCAGCAGCTGTTCTATATCTTCCTGCAACTGTTTCTCATCCAGAAAAATGAAGAGATTGCCGTAACGGGTGCTGTTGCCGTCAATGACAGAGAGAACCACCAGGGGATGCTGCGGCGTGCGTGTTTCTTCCACAGCACCTCTGGGAACAAAGAGAAAGCTTCCGTAGCCCAGAGGCCGCAGATATTCTGAGAAAACGCTCGGACTCATGTTGAAGATACTCTGATAGAAGCTTTCCAGGGTAAGAGTACCATAATCAGATACCACATACTGCTTGTTGTAGAGATAGACGCCCAGGGTTGCCACAAAACGATTCAGTGCTTTGGCGGACACCAGATCGTGCTGGGCGGCAAAAAGCATGGTGGAATCTAACAGGGAAAAATCAAGGTCTGTGGCAGAATTGGAATAAAGATTCAGAAGGCGGCCGCTCTGACCTACATTAGCGGAAAGCTTCTGACAGGCAGACAGCCGGTCATCCGCATAATAAGCCAGATTGGCTGCCGCCTGCAGAGTATTATTCCTGACAGTGTGGGAATCCTGATAAAAAAGGAAAAGACCCGCCGCCAGAAGGACCAACAGGGAAGCTGCTGCATATTGCGCATAGGTATGTAAAAACATCCGCCTGTAGGTATGGGAATGTCTGAAGAAGCGGAATACTTTCATAATAACCTCCTTGCCGGCTGCCCCTGCGGGTTTGCACGCATGTTTCACAGAAAATTCTGAGTTTGTTGTGAGCTAAATCTGTGTCCTCGCGGATTCATGTGCATTTTCACAGTACTCCCCCAGGCGATTCTCTTTATTGCCTTACTTTCCGTGTGAGATGGTGCAGCCGACTGCACAGGGATTTTATTGTGAAATCAGAGAAGATGATTCCGCATCCAGGAACAGGTCGAAGTTCGGATGCGTTTTTAACAAAGTGGCAGGAATATCGGGTGTGGTATCATGGCTCAGGGTATCTGCCACAGCTTTGGCCTTTACCTTATGAGGAACGGCTGAAATAATGTGGCGGCACTGCATGATCTGCCATGCTGTCATGGAGATAGCCTGGGCCGGTACGTCTGCCGTGGTGGCAAACCAGCCCTCTCCTACCTGCTGCTGCTTGCATCTTTCATTCAGATTGACTACAATATAGCTTTCCCGAGTGTGGAAATCCGCAGGAGGATCATTGAAGGCAATGTGCGCGTTTTCACCGATGCCGATCAGTCCCACATCCACGGGAGCTTTTTTCAGCTCTGCAGTCAGAGAAGGAATGGAGTCAGGATTCCCGTCAACCAGGTGGTATGCCGCCAGCGTAACCTTTGAGAGAAATCTTTCCTTTAAATACTTGCGGAAACTGGCAGGATGTGTCTCCGGCAGGTTTACGTATTCATCCAGATGGAACATGGTAACCTTGCTCCAGTCGACATCTTCCTTGACCAGGGCTTCCAGTGTTTCGAACTGAGAGCTGCCGGTGGATAGTACCAGGCGTGCGCTGCCATTTTCACTGATCGCCTGACGCAGCAGAGAGGCGGTCAGCGCAGCCGCTTTCTCTCCCAGCAGAACGGGTGTTTTTTCAATGTGTAAGTTCATGATAACTCCTCCTTCAATTTCGGTATTTTAACCTTGTAAATAAACCTTCGCTTACAAAGTATATTATAGTACGAAAGGAAACACAGGCGCAACAAACTGTTTTTGCCAGAGATACAATTTTTGTGCTACAGTTTGTGTGAACGCCTGAAAATACGCAGAAAATTAGTGAATCTGACAGATTTATATGCCTGCAAGAATGGTTTGTTGTATAATCTGCAAAAAGCAAATATGATAGAAGTAATCCCGAACTCTGAAACTTTTCAATTTAAGAAAAAGAGGAAATCGGTACAAATCAAAGGAGGTACAATGAATGAAAAGGAACAGTTGGAAAAAGATTGTGGCAGCGGCAAGCGCACTGGCTCTGATCATGGGATGTCTGACCGGATGCGGAGGAGATGAACCTAAGGAAAGTTCCGCACAATCAAGTGAACAGACACAGGAACAGGAACCCTCGGAAAGCGACGCGGCCGGAAGCGATACCGGTACGCCTTCGGAGGAAGAGCCGATAAGCGCCGGAATTACGTTCCCTTTGGCTGAACAGGTGGAGCTTACCATAGCGACACCGGACGGAAATGTTGCATCTCTGGCAGACAATCTTCCTGTATGGGAAGAAATTCAGAAACGTACCAACATTAAAATCAACTGGGACGTGACTGCGTCCAAGCAGTATGTGGATGTGATGAAGCTGAGAGTTGGCGCAGGCGGTGGAAAGCTTCCTGACATTATGTTCCTGCCAAACGGCCTGAGTCTGGCTGAGCTGGGAGGGGAGGGAACAATTGTTCCGCTGGAGGAGTACATTGCAAACAGCGAGAATATTCAGAAGGCGTACGAACAGTTTCCTAATGTAAGGGCGCTGACTTCTGCGGACGGACATATTTATTCTGTAAATACCCTGAATGAGAGTGCCTATTTTGCTCCTTATTCCTTTATTATCCGCAAGGACTGGCTGGATCGCCTGAATCTGGAGGTTCCGGAGACCATCGATGACTGGATGACGGTTCTGCGGGCATTCCGCGACGAGGATGCAAACGGAAACGGAGATGCCGGCGATGAGGTGCCTTTCTCTGCAGGCGGGCATGCGTGGTATACCACATATTGGGCAAATGCATGGGGACTGCACCTGTTCCAGTCCGACGGATGGTATCCGGATGAGAACGGCAAGATGCAGTACGAGTTTATCAGTGATGAGGCGAAAGAGTTCTATACCTGGCTGAATGCATTCTATGAGGAAAAGCTTCTGGACGAAGAATTCCTGACTCTGGGGGATGAGAACAAGCTGTATGAAAAAGTATCACGCAACGAGGTGGGGGCGTTTACCGCGTATCCTTCCCGTATTGCAACGTTGGAAGCAGCATTGGCAGCCAACGGTGTGGAAGATGCGGAGTTGATTCCCATAGTGCCGCCTAAGGGACCTTATGCGCAGATGACAGAGGTCGTGGGCGACATGACAGTAAACGGATACGTTGTGACAAGCAGCTGTGAGCATCCTGATGTTGCCGTGGCGCTTATGGACTATATGATGAGCGAGGAAGGCAAGGAACTGATGAACTTTGGCATTGAAGGCGATACTTATGTGAAGGAAAATGACGGGACCTACAGCTTTACGGAGAAGGTTACGGCCAATCCGGATGGCCTCTCTGCCAGTGAAGTGCTGAGCTCCTATGGCTGCCAGCTGGGACTTTGCTATCTGAAGTCCGACAAGCGTGAGCAGGCCATGCTGTACAGCTATCCGGAGGAACTGCAGCAGAAGATACTTGATGTGACCGAGGCCACCAGACCTTATATGGTAGCGGGGATGACGCTTCCGCCTGCCACAGAGGAAGAAAGCGAGTCCATCAGCGGGCTTTCGGGAGATCTGGCCACTTATATCTGGGAGATGACAGGCAAGTTTACCGTAGGGACAGCGGATATTGAGGCGGAATGGGACAGCTATGTGGAGTATGTGAAGACGCTGGGCGTGGAGAAGATATTGGCCGTCAAGCAGGCGCAGTATGATCGGCTGACATCACAACAGTGATTTCCGTATGCTGCATCGGCAGCAAGCTTCTATATGCGGGTCTGCGCATAAAAGAAAAAGGGCCGGCGGTTGTCTGCCGGCTCTTTTTTAAGGAACAGTCATGAGAGATGCGTGAGGGCTTTGTGGATAGGATGGGGGTTTCGAATTTAAAAGAGAAGGCGCGGCAGGGTACTTTTGAAACGAAAGGAGAAGGGTATCTTTGAAAGGAAATGTGCAAAAAAAAGAAAGGCAGCCCCTGGGGAAACGGATGGCGGCGGGGGGGAAACGGTTTCTGAAAAATGTAAAGCGGGATAAGGCGCTGCTTATCATTATATTGCCGGTAGTAGTGCATTATCTGGTATTTGTCTATTATCCCATGTATGGAAATATCATCGCTTTTAAGAAATATTCGGCGGTAAAAGGAATCATGGGAAGCGATTGGGTGGGGTTTCGGTATTTCATACAATTTTTTAATTCACCTTATTTTACAAGGGTGTTGAGAAATACGCTTTTAATCAGTGTCTTCAGTATATTGTGGGGATTTCCCATTCCCATTCTCTTTGCTCTGATGACCAATGACTTGAAGCATGGGGTGTACAAAAGGGTGGTGCAGGCGGTCAGTTATATCCCCTATTTCATTTCTACTGTGATTATTTGTGGTATGCTGGTGAATTTTCTTTCCCCCAGTTCCGGAATTGTGAATTCCGTAATCAAGGCACTGGGAGGTGAACCCATTAATTTCCTCATGGAGCCAAAGTGGTTTCGGACGGTATTCATTGCCAGTGGTGTCTGGCAGGGATTTGGCTGGTCGGCTATCGTCTACCTGGCGGCGCTGACGGGAGTCAGCCAGGAACTGTATGAGGCGGCGAGAGTGGACGGTGCCAGTAAGCTGCAGCAGGTGATACATGTGTCGATTCCCTGTATCCTTCCTACCGTTATTGTGACCTTTATCATGCAGATCGGTACGCTGATGAGCGTGGGTTACGAGAAGATTATCCTTCTGTACAATCCTGTGACCCTGGATGTGGCGGATGTGATTTCTTCCTATACATACAGGACAGGACTTGTGGAAGGAAATTACAGCTTTGGGTCGGCGGTGGGACTGTTTAATTCGGCTATCAACCTGCTGTTGGTTATTTTTGCCAATAAGCTCAGCAGAAAGGTATCGGAGGTGTCTCTATGGTGACAGATAAAAAGAAAATGACGCGAACCCGCAGAAGACGCCGCAGGATGTCTCCGGGGGACAGAATTTTTACAGTATGTAACTATGTGTTCTGCTTTCTGGCAGCCTGCATTACGCTGTACCCGCTGATTTATGTGTTCAGCATGTCCATCAGCACGCCGGAAGCGGTTGTCTCCAATCTGGTGACGCTGCTGCCCAAAGGATTCTCCCTGAAGGCTTATGAGATGATATTCCGCAACGGGGAAGTCTGGCGTTCTTATTATAATACCATATGGTATACCGTGGTGGGGACGGCTATCAGTACCGTACTTACCATGATGGCGGCGTACCCTCTGTCCAGGCGTCAGTTTTTCCTGAGAAGGCAGCTGTCCTTTTTCTTCACGCTATCCATGTTTTTCTCAGGTACACTGGTGCCAATGTATCTGTTGATTAACAGGATTGGACTGTACAATACCCGCTGGGCCATTGTGCTGCCTACCGGGGCGGCGGCTTATTATATCATTATGGCCAGGACCTTTCTGTCCACCATTCCTGACAGCCTGTATGAATCGGCCAGGATTGACGGAGCCACGGAATGGACCATACTGCGGAAGATTTTCATTCCGCTGTCCATGCCCATTATGTCCGTGCTGATCATCTACTATGCGGTGCATCAGTGGAACGGCTATTTCAACGCCATGATTTATCTGCCGGGGCGCAAGGATCTGCAGCCGCTGCAGGTGTTTCTGATGAAAATTCTGATTAACAATGAAAGTGTGGCGGGAGAGGTGGCTGGGTCGGCAACCATGAGTATGATCAGCCTGCAGCTGAAGTATGTGGTCATTGTGGTGGCGCTGGTGCCTATTCTGTGCGTGTATCCGTTCCTGCAGAAGTACTTTATCAAGGGGATGATGATTGGGGCCGTCAAGGAGTGAAGTTTTTCTAAGGCCGGAAAGGACTCAGCCTTAGAAAAACTAAGTCACTCCTGACAGAATCCGCAATGCGGATTCTGTCAGGTTGGTGCAATGGCTGTTTGGGGTGGGGCGGATTCTGTCGGGCTGGCACAAGGACAGATAGCTATCGGGCAAAAGGAAATTTGTCGGGCTGGCAATTGGAATATGCCAGGGTGACCGGAAGGTTTGTTGTAGTTCGCAATGGAAAGTTTCAGCGGATAGGACAGATTCAGAAAAGCAGAGTTAAGACAGAGAAAGGCGGCGGAGATGAGCAGGAGACAGTTTTCCATGCAGGCTTATTGGGACAGAAAGGCGGCGGAGCTTGAGCCGGCGTTTCGGTTCGGGCACTGTGGCATGGATTTTCAGGACTGGCGGAAGGAAACGCTGGAAAAGCTTCTGGAGCTGATGGGAAAGTTCCCGGAGAAGGTTCCGCTGGAGGCAGAAGTGGAATACTCGGTGGAGGAGAAGGACTTTATCCGGGAGAGGGTGGTTTTCGATACGGAAGATTATATGTCGGTGCCGTGTCAGGTGCTGATTCCGAAGTATTTTAAGAAGGACCGTTCACAGCCGGCCATTCTCTGCGTCCATGGTCACGGCAGCTTTGGAAAGGACCCGGTGGCAGGACTGGTGTCCACACCGGAGCATCAGGCGGACATTGATCTGATGAATTATGATTACGGCGCGCAGATGGCGAGAAAGGGATATCTGACGCTGATGCCGGATTTGAGAGGCTTTGGAGAGAGACGGGATGGAGATGATTATCTGGGCAGAGACACCTGCAACGTAAATTTCCTGAAAGGCGGAATTATGGGCCTGTACCCCCTGATGCTGAATATATGGGACATGAAATGTTGTGTGGATTATCTGTGTACCCGGCCGGAGGTGGCCCCGGAATGCATTGGCATGATGGGAATGAGCCAGGGCGGCACGATAACGGCTTTTACAGCGGCGGTGGAACCCAGAATCCGGGCGGCAGACGTGATTGCCTATATCAATCCCTTTGCTTCCTTCGGCGTGCACAGAGGGAACTTCTGTGGTTCCCAGATTCTGCCGGAGATTCTGAAATGGATGGATACAGATGACGTGGGCGGTCTCATTGCACCCAGATATCTGATGCTGGAAATGGGGACGGCGGATACCTGCTTTTATTTTCAGGATATGTGGAAGGGATACCTCCATGTAAAAGAGATCTACGAGGCCGCGGGTGTGCCGGACAGACTTTGGACGGACATCCATGAGGGAAGCCATGCCTTCGGCGGCAGACGGGCGGAAGCTTTTTTTGCGGAGGCGCTGAATGGACAGATATGGAAGTAAGGGACTTTACCCAATTGCCGTAAGCGGCAATTTATAGTGCCGCCGCGCAGCGACTGGAACAGCAGCCCAGCCAGTGCTCCAGAGTACTTATGAGCGCGGCTATATGCGGCCGGAAGTTCTCTGCCGATATTTGAGGATTGAATAGGCTGCTGCGGAACTAAAATCAGGAGGAACAGAGATGAAAGAATATGTATTAGTGGGTTCCGGTGGGAGAGGATACTGGATGTATGCCTCTGCCATAGCGGAGAGATATAACGATGTGGCGCACCTGGCCGGAATCATGGATGTGAACCGGAAGCGGGCAGAGTATGTGGAAAGCCTGATTCCTTATGAGGTGCCTGTGTATACGAACTTTGATAAAATGATGGAGGAGGTCAGACCGGACTGTGCCATCGTCACTACAGTGGACCGCTTTCACAGCCAGTATGTGGTGAGGGCGCTGGACTTGGGGGTGGACGTGATCTGTGAGAAACCCATGACCATGGACGCAGACAGCTGCAATGCCATTCTGGATGCGGAAGAGCGCAATGGAAGGCGGATCACTGTGACATTTAACTGCCGCTACATGCCGCTGTTTACCAGGATGAAGGAACTGCTGGCCCAGGGAGTGGTGGGAGAGGTTCTGAACGTACATTTTGAGTGGATGCTGGACACGGTTCACGGAGCCGATTATTTCCGCAGATGGCACAGAAAGCTGGAGAACTGCGGAGGACTGCTGGTACATAAATCCACCCATCATTTTGATATTGTGAACTGGCTGATCGGCCAGGAGCCGGAGGAAGTCTTTGCCAACGGAACGCTGCGGTTCTATGGCGCCGCAGGGGAAAAGCGGAGTGAGAGATGCTGCACCTGTCCTCATGCAGGAGAGTGCGAGTATATGTATCTGGACAGTCAGGTACCCTGGGTGAAGGCCATGTATTATGACTGCGAATCGGAGGACGGATATTACAGAGACCGCTGTGTTTTTGCGGAAGAGATTGACATCTATGACACCATGTCTCTGGCTGTAAAATACCGTCAGGGGGCCCTGATGTCCTATTCTCTGGTGGCCCATGCTCCCTATGAGGGATGGAAGATTTCCATAAGCGGCACGAAAGGGAGGATGGAGGCCTGCGAATTTGACACAGGAACCCAGGCCTGTGATGACTGCTTCCATATTAAACTTTTTGACAGAAAGGGGGGCACCATGACCTATGACCTGAAGAAGGAGGCAGGAAGCCACGGCGGCGGAGACGAGAGACTGCTGAGAATGCTGTTCAGAGGGGATCTGGCCGACCCGCTGGGGCAGTTTGCCGGTTCCAAAGACGGCTCAATGTCCATTCTCATCGGGATTGCCGCCAATAAGAGTATCAGGGAACACAGACCTGTGACTATAGAAGAACTGGTATCCTTTGACAGATGGAAAGAGAGGAAGGAAGCATGGGAGTGACGACTGTGGTAATTGCCGGTGCAGGCGGCCGGGGAAGGCTGACTTATGCGCCCTACTCGAAAAAGTTCCCGGAGCAGATGAAGCTTGTGGCGGCGGCGGACAGAATTCCGGAGCGCCTTCAGGAGATGAAGCAGGAGTATGGCCTTTCGGAAGAACACTGCTTTTCCACTGTGGAGGAAATGTTTGCGCAGCCTAAAATGGCGGATATGGCTTTTATCTGTACCCAGGACCAGGAACATGTACTTCATGCCTGTCTTGCGCTGGAGAAAGGGTATGACCTTCTGCTGGAGAAGCCGGTGTCTGCCGATGGGAAAGAATGCAGGCAGCTTCTGGAGAAGGCGGAGAGCCTGGGGCGGAGTGTGACTGTCTGCCATGTACTGCGGTATGCGCCTTTTTATCAGAGGCTGAAAAAGCTGCTGGAAGAGGGAGCCGTGGGACAGATTGTGTCCATACAGGCCAGTGAAAATGTGGGATACTGGCACCAGGCTCACAGCTATGTGCGGGGCAATTGGAGAAAAGGCGGAGAGACAAGTCCCATGATATTGGCAAAATGCTGTCACGATATGGATATCCTGGTCTGGCTCACGGACAGCAGATGCAGACGGTTGTCCTCCATGGGAAGTCTGGCGTATTTTCGGGAAGAAAATGCGCCGGAGGGTGCGCCTCATTATTGCATGGACGGATGTCCTGTAAAGGCGGAATGTCCCTATGATGCGGAGAAAATCTATGTGACAGACCAGGTCACCGGATATGATACCAACGGTGCAGGATGGATGCAGAAGGCGGTTACGGCCTGCCCTGACAGGGAGGGGCTGCTGGAGACGCTGCGTACCGGTCCTTACGGCAGATGCGTGTTCCACTGTGACAATGATGTGGTAGACAATCAGTCTGTTACTATGGAGATGGAAAACGGGATTACCGTGAGCTTTCATATGTGCGGTCTGAACCGGAACAACCACAGGACCATTCATATCATGGGCACGAAGGGGGACATCAGCGGGAACCTGGAGGAAGAGACATTGGTGCTCCACAGGTTCGGCGGTGAGGAGGAAACCTTCCGGATGGATGTGCAGGAGACCATTTCCGGTCACGGCGGAGGCGATTACCGTATGCTCCATGATATGTTTGAGGCCAGAAGCCGGGGAACGGGGACGCTGACTTCTCTTCGCCAGTCTCTTGAAAGCCATTATATGGCGCTGGCGGCGGAAGCATCCAGGCTGGCCGGCGGGAAAATGATTGTGCTGGAAGAATTTCTGCAGAGCCTGAAGTGAAACCGGATTGCAGGAATGCAGAAGTCATCAGCGAAGGAATAAAAGGGAGGAAGGGTTCGCGGAATGCGGATAGAGAACATATATGAGAAATGACGGTTTGTTTGCCCTTGGCAGGACGGACGGAAGAGCCAGACTGTACATATTGGGTTCCGAGTGCCTGAAGGCGATTTATACGGCTTTTACCACAGGGGTATTTCTCACAGGCTTTCTGCTGAACGCGGGAATGGATCAGGTGCAGATCGGTCTGGTGACCAGTCTGCCTCTTGCGGCAGGTATTCTGTACCCGCTTTCTCCCCTTTTGCTGGAAAAATTCCGGAGGCGGAAGGCTGTGTTGGGGACGGCCAGGCTGCTTTATCATGGACTGGTGATCCTGTGTGTGACGCTGCTGCCGGGGCGGGTGCCGCAAAGCAGTCTTCTGTGGTGGATGGCTGCGGCGCTTCTTCTGGGAAACGGCTGCAACATTCTGGTGGCAAGCGGCTTTCCCGCATGGCATATTGGATTTCTGCCGGAGGAGATCCGGGGGAGATTTTTTGCCATATCCGGGATTGTGAACAGTGTCTTTACGGCGGCGGCTGCTTTCGGTGCCAGTATGCTGGCCGACGCGGCCAAAGCTTCCGGCAGACAGCTGTACTGGATGGGGGTTATCCGGCTGGCGGCTTTCGGGATGGCATTGGCAGAGCTGGTACTGCTGCTTTTGCCAAAAGAACCGGAGTACCCGAAGAGCAGCGTGAAAGGAATCAGGCTTCTGACCCTGCCTTTCGGCAACCGGAAATTCTGTCTCACCATGATTCCCGTCTTTGCCTGGATGATGGTTTCCACCATGACCCTGTATTCCGCCAATACCTATCTGCTGAAAGAAGTGGAGGCCAGCTATGTGTTTATCAGTATTCTACAGGCCATGAACATTGTGACTACGGCGATTGTCATGCCTTTCTGGCACCGTCTGCTTCTTCGGACTTCCTGGCTTCAGGCTTTTCAAAAGGTTTTTCTGATGTTTGCGCTGTATCCTTTTTTACATATGCTGATTACAAAAAATACGTATCTGTGGCTGCTTCCGGTGACTATGCTGGTATATCAGGCAATTTTGGCAGGGGGAACTCTGTATTTCAATAATATGGCCTATTTGTTCACACCGAAGGAGGACAGAACCGCTTATCTGTCCTGGTATCTGATGCTGGTCAGCGCAGGCTCCCTGTGCGGTCAGGGGCTGAGCACGCTTCTGCTGAAGCTGTGGCCGGAGAACTGGGCTTTCCGCAATATACACATTGCACCTGCCCAGCGTATTCTGCTGGTGCAGTGCGTTCTGTCTCTGGGCTTCGGAATCTGGTTCGGCAGGGTGCTTCTGGGGAAGCTTGAAAAAGCATAGAAGTGTGAGAGAAAACAGTGGACAGAATGAGGCAAAGCGCCGATAATAATATGACAGAGGAAGTGTGTTGAACAGTGACAGTACAGAAAAGACAGGAGACAGGAAAATGAAACAAACCTTATTTGTAAACGGAAATATAATCCTGCAGGACAGAATCCTGGAAGGGGGAACCCTGTTGGTGGCCGGGGACAGAATCTGCGGGATAGGGCCGGAAGCTGCCTGGGAAGCGCCGGATGAAATCGTGGATCTGCAGGGAAGGTATCTGGCTCCCGGTTTTATTGATATCCATGTGCACGGAGGCGGAGGCGGTGACTTCATGGACGCGGAGAGAGGCAGCTGGCAGCTGGCTCTCTCCACTCATCTGCAGCATGGCACGACTTCTCTGTGTCCCACGACACTGACGGCTTCCGTGGAAGAGATGGAAAGCGTATTTTCTCTTTACCGGGAGATGGAAAGTGAGCAGATGCCTTCCCGGCCCCGGCTTCTGGGACTGCATATGGAGGGACCTTATATTGCGGAGAGCATGAAAGGCGCTCAGAATGCGGATTATATTAAATTGCCGGAGAAAGGGCTGACGGACTGGCTGCTGGAAAAGGGGGCGGGAGCTCTTCGGATTCTGACCATGGCCCCTGAGCTGGAGGGTGCGGGAGATGTGGCCCGGGCAGCCAGGGAGGCAGGCATACTGCTGTCCGTGGGACACAGCGACGCACGGCTGGAGGATGTGGAGCAGGCGGTGCGGGACGGCTATACTATGGCTACCCATCTGTACTCCGGCATGTCTACCATCATACGGGAAAACGGAATGCGCAGACCCGGCGTTCTGGAGGCCGCAATGCTGATGGACGAGCTGGACGTGGAGGTCATAGGGGACGGGATGCACCTGCCGGCTTCCCTGTTGAAGCTGATTGTGAAGACGAAGGGGATGGACCGCATCATCCTTGTGACGGACGCTATGCGGGCGGCAGGACTTCCGGCGGGACACTATAAGCTGGGAAGCCTGAAGGAAGGGCAGACCGTCTGGTCCGACGGTCAGATTGCCAGGATGCCGGACGGTATTTCCTTTGCGGGAAGCGTGGCCACCACAGACCGTCTGATTCGCGTGATGCGCGACGAAGCGGGCGTTCCCCTGTGGCAGGCCGTGAATATGATGACCCGCAATCCGGCCAGAGCCCTGGGAGAGACGGAAATCGGCGTACTGGAACCCGGGAAGAAAGCGGATCTGGTGTGCTTTGACGAGCAGATTCATGTGGAACGGGTATATCGGGACGGCGTGGAGGTGAAGTCCGACTTCACCTGATGTTCCGCAATCTCAAATCTGTGCAGATCAAGATCATCGAGAACTGCCCATTTGATTACAGGTCAATGAACAAGCTGACAGATATTCGAAATCACTCTTTACTTTCCTCCCTGAAAAACATATAATTTAGGCGGGAAAGCAGAGAGTGATTTTGTGATGGGAGAAAATATGACATTATGTTCTTCTGACAGGCTGACGGTGCGTCGTATGAAACTGTCTGATCTTGATGAACTGTACAGCCTGATTTCGAACCCGGAGGTTATGCGGTATATTGAACCGCCGTATTCCCATGCCGATACGGAGAAATTTCTGCGGGAGGCCGGACTGTTGGAACCACCCCTTATTTATGCTGTCGATGATAAGGAGTCCCGTTTCATAGGTTATGTGATTTATCATTCCTACAATCAGGATGGCGTTGAGATTGGATGGCTGCTGAAGCCGGAGGAATGGCACAAGGGTTATGCCGGAGAATTGACGGGGATGCTTCTGGACATGGCGGCCGGCAGCGCCGCATATGCCGTAATCGAATGCTTTCCACAGCAGGAGATCACAAAGAGAATCGCGTTGAAGAGTGGGTTTGTTTATTCGGGAATGGCGGATGGATGCGAGGTGTTTGTCAGACGGTTTGACAGGGTGTGATTTTTGATGGAGAGGGAGTATGAACAGAAAGTCAGCAGTTTGCTATATAGTTGGGGCCGGAGAGAATTACGGCCTGGATTTCATACCGGATGAGGGGGACTATATCATTGCGGTAGATGGTGGATATCAATATCTGACGCAGGAGAACATTCCTGCAGATCTGGTCATCGGTGATTTTGACACCCTGCGATATGTGCCGGAACACCCGAATGTGATTAAGCTGCCGCCGGAAAAAGATGATACAGATATGAGAGCGGCGGTACAGGAGGGCATTGGAAAAGGATATGAAATTTTTCGAATCTGCTGCGGAACCGGCGGTCGGATAGACCATACCATTGCCAATCTGCAGCTTCTTGCGGAACTGGCCGAAAGCGGCAGACAGGGGTTCCTGTTTGACAGGGAATGTGTGATTACGGTCATCAAAAACGCGGAAATGCGGTTCCCCAAAAGCGCGGCAGGCTATCTGTCCGTATTTGCCTATTCCGGGAAAGCAGAGGGCGTGTTTCTGAGAGGGGTGAAATATAAGCTCACGGATGCGGTTCTGACCGATACCTGGGCCCTGGGTGTCAGCAATGAATTTATCGGGGAGGAAGCTTCTGTATCTGTGAGAAAGGGAACTTTGCTGGTGGTCTTCCCCAGGGCGGCGCTGGACGGAATCTCTGTCTGTGGATTCAGCTGAGTAGAATGAGGAAAAACGTTTGGAAGAATTTTCGGAGATATCACCTCTGTGGATGAAGGTTTTCTGTCATGCAGGTGTGCCGGAGGGCCTGCTGCGGAATCAGGATAGGAGATTAAGATGAAATTTTTGGAGATAGACGGAGCAATCATAAGCAAGATTCCCGGGGACGAAGAAATAGATATGGACCTGATCGACCTGATCGTGCATAATACCAGGAATACCTGGCAGGCAGGGCGCCGGAAGGAAGAAAAAAGGCGGGACACCATTCAGGGGAAGAAAGCCGAGCTGGTCTTTGAGCGGTATATTGCGGAACATACGGGACACAGATATCTGTCCTATGACGATTTCCGAAAGGATGGATTTCGGAAGCACGCACCTTTTGACGGACTGCTGATTGGAAGAGATACGGATATGGCGGCACAGCAGGAGTGCACGAAGGCGATCAACAGGGAAATCTCCGAAGGCGGCAAGGCGGGGAGCATATCGCCCAAATTGCGTAAGGCGTTGGAGGACAGAGGAATTTTTACACTGGAGATTAAATCTTCTTCTCTGAAAAATCGGGACTATGAGGGGGTGGATAATACTGTCCACAGAACCAGGGAGGCCTGCGGGCAGATTGTACATAATCTGGAGAGATGGGATTTTTTCGTATATCCGCATTATCTGCGCACCAGTGGGACAGTGGCGGATTTCTATGATTATACGGAATATGTCAGAAGCTATGGAGAGGGCTTCCCCCAGGGAAATGAGAGATTTTTAAGGCAGCTGATGATTGCCGAATATGAACATGCCAGCAATCTTTATACCAGATTTTATTTTGATTACGCCAAAGAGCATATCTATCTGCCCGGATATATTCTAAAGGAAGACTTCTTCCGAAGTCCCAGAATTATGCATATGCCCGGGATAAAGTCCGGCATGGCTCTGTATTATATGTATGGACTGCGAAATCGGACACCTTTTTCCAGGATAGACAGGGACGAACGAATCTGGGCATACGACCGCGAAGCAGCATATGGGAGACTCCTTGCAGGCAGGGAACAGAGATGCGGAATTTGCGGAGACAGGCTGAGAATCTGCAAAAGTACGAGAAGCAGAGGCTTTTTTTACAGATGCTATACCTGTGAACGAAATTTCTCGCTGGAAAGCGTGATGGAAGAATAGTGAGGCGAGAGTGTGTCTGAGCACATGGCTGCGGAACTATAATAAGGAGAAACCTATGATTACAATTTTAAGTGAAACTACAAAAAATCCCATCACCCTGATGGGCGAGCGTGCCGGTGTATGCTGGGGGGCCGACATCCGGAACGCGGAGAGGAATTATAAGAGAGGACTTGACTGCATCAAATCCGGCCATCATCGGGTCATGGAGTATGTCAATGTGGAAATGATTCTGGAGGGTTATTCAGCCCGGGTCATTCGGGAGTGGTATACCCATATCGGAGGCGCGCCCACGAGACTGCAGGCCAGCACCCGTTATATCAATTACAAAGACTTTTCGTATATCACACCGCCTTCCGTGGCAGGGAACCCGGAGGCAGAGCGGATTTACAGAGAGACTATGGAGACGATTGCCGCAGCCTGTGAGAGACTGGAGAGCAGCTGCGGAATTCCCAGAGAGGACGCCGCCATGCTTCTGCCCCTGGGCATGTCCACTAAAATTGTGGACAAAAGGAATGTGCGGAATTTAATCGAAATGTCTCATCAGAGACTGTGCACCAGGGCATACTGGGAATACCGGGCTCTGATGCAGGACATTTGCCGTGCGCTTCGCGAATATTCGGAAGAATGGAAATTTTTGACAGATCATTATTTTGTGCCGAAATGTGATGTTGCCGGATACTGCACGGAAAAAAAGAGTTGCGGAAGGACTAAAGTATTTGAACCCGGTGCCGATAACATTAATAGATTGAAAGAATGATGAAATAAATGCGTATTATTCGCAGGCCGGTATCGTGAATGAGAAAATGCGGTTCGGCGTGAATTTATGAGAATATGGGAAGGGAGGAATCCTATATGCGTATTGAGGCATATAATCAGGTTCATCAGATATATCAGACCGGTAAGGTGAATAAGGCCAGACAGACCGGCAGTGTATCACATACGGACCAGCTGCAGTTCAGCAGTCTGGGGAAGGAAATCGGGACAGCGCAGGCAGCGCTTGCCGCCGCTCCTGATATCAGAGAAGAACTGACGGCGCCTATCAAGGCACAGATTCAGAACGGCACATACAATGTGGACAACGCTTCCTTTGCGGCGAAGCTTCTGCAGAAGTATGAGGAAATGAGGTAAGAAGTCCTGTGGCTAGTTTAATGGAGAACCTGATTCAGGTACTTGGTCAGGAATGCATGGAATACGAGGGACTTTTGACCTTGTCCAGGCAGAAGACACAGATTATCGCCAGTGCGAATCTGGAAGAATTACAGAAAATCACGGATGATGAACAGGAAGTGGTTGACAGGCTTAACCGGCTGGAGAAAAAGCGGGTTGAAGTGACTGTGGATATCGCCAATGTATTAAACAGGGATGTTGAAAGTCTGAAACTCTCCAATTTGGTGGAAATGATGTCAGCGAGACCGGAAGAACAGGCGAAGCTGGCGGAAGCACATCAGAAGCTTAAGACTGCGGTTGGAGAATTACGCCGGATTAACGAACAGAACAAGGAACTGCTGGAAAGTGCAGTGGAAATGGTGGAATTTGAGATGAATCTCCTGCAGGCGGCCAAAGCGGCGCCGGAGACAGCCAATTACACCAGGAATGCTTACAATTCCGGCACACAGATGGGCGTGACCAACGGGAGTTTTGATGCGAAGCAGTAGCCGGAAGGCACTGTATCCTTGCAGAATATTGAGGTGATTGTTATGGCATTAATGGGTGGCTTATATATTGGATCTTCAGGATTACAGACCGGTCAGAATGCGCTGAATACCACAGCGCATAATCTTTCTAATATGGACAATGTCGGCTATGTCAGACAGCAGGTACAGCAGTCCTCCAGAAGTTATCTGAAACTTTCCGTAGACGTGAAATCCGTCAACAACAAGCAGACGGGATTGGGCGTCAACTATTCCAGAGTAAAACATATAAGGGATTATTTCCTTGATAAGACATACCGCCGGGAATCCGGGCGAAGTATGTTTTATCAGGTGTCCATGCAGGTGACGGACGAGGTGGAAAGTCAGCTGGGCGAGCTGAACGGCGAGGCATTCCAGAATACGCTGGAGGACTTGTGGACAGCTGTTCAGGAAGTGGCGAAAGACCCGGCCAGTTCTGTCACACAGGGGCTGCTGGTACAGAGAGCCGCGGAATTTGTGCAGAGAGCGGGCGCTGTGTATGAAGGCTTCTGTGCCTATCAGGATAATCTGAATCTGCAGGTTAAGAAGCAGGTAGATAAAATCAATGAATACGGAAAGCAGATACTCGCATTGAATGAGTCTATTCGTTCCATTGAGGCAGGCGGAATTGAAAGCGCCAACGACCTGAGGGACGCCCGGGATAATATTCTGGATGAACTGGCTCAGATGGCGAATATCAATTATGACGAAGATCCCCAGGGCAATGTGTGGGTGCAGATTGAGGGAATGGATTTCGTGAAGGGGCCCATGTGCTATGAAATGGGTCTGGATGTGGATGAACGGACCGGATTCTATACACCGTACTGGCCGCAGAATTCTTCTTTTGATGAGAACGGTAATTTTAAACTTGACTCCAAGGGGAATCCGCTCAGGGACGATGTGTTTGACCTGAGCCTCATGATTTCCACGGACTTGAATACGGATATAGGCGGATTGAAGGCTATACTCCATGCCAGAGGAGACCACAGAGCCAATTATACGGATCTTGCAGAAGGCAAATATGATGATGTGTCACAGTCCATTATGATGAACATACAGGCCGAATTTGACCAGCTGATTCACAATGTGGCCTCGAAGGTAAATGAGATCCTGGCCGGGGCGGCGGGAGTGAAGACAGCAGAGAATGATATTCTGGCTGCGGACGGCAGTATTCTGGTAAAGGCGGGAGATAAATACTGCGAGAGCAATGTGGGTGGGTATATGCGCAAGGATGACGGCAGCCCCCTTCAGATGTTTGCCAAAGTCTCCACCGAGGGATACCGCAAGGTGACGGGAACCGTGAATGTATTGGATGATCAGGGGAATCCCACGGGCCAGACAGAGGAGATAGAGTACTGGATTTACAATGAGGAGGACGCCGGGGATCCCAGCTCTCTCTACAGCATAGAGAATCTTCAGGTGGATCCGGAATTGAAGCAGAAGCCTTCCATGCTGGGTTTCCGGCTGCCGGACGGCTCTGAGGATAAAGCGACGGCGAATGCTTTGAAGGATGCGTTTATGGCCGAAGAATATACGCTGAATCCCAACGTGAACACGCCTACAAATTTTGTGAATTATTATAAAGATCTGGTGTCTCAGGTGGCCAACTCCGGTTATGCATTTGAAAGCATTTACTTTAATCAGGAAAATGCAATGGAGTCCATCCAGAGCGCCAGGGAGCAGGTGTCGGGAGTTTCTTCCGACGAAGAATTATCCAATATGATTAAATTCCAGAATGCGTACAACGCGTCCAGCCGTTATATCAATGTAATTGACGAGATGCTGGAGCATCTTCTCAGTACGCTGGGTGTATAAAGGAGAATAAAAATGCCATCACAGTTTTTCGGATTGAATATAGCTTATACAGGCTTGCTTGCCAGCAATGCTTCCCTGAATACTACTTCCAACAATATTGCCAATGTGCAGACAGAGGGTTACAGCAGGCAGGAGGTTACCCAGCAGGCGGCTAACGCGCTGAGGGTGTTCCAGACCTATGGCTGTGCGGGAGCCGGTGTGGAGACGCTGGCCATTGAGCGGATTCGGGATGAGTTCTATGATTTCAGATATTGGAACAATAATCAGAAAGTGGGCGAATACGGTCAGAAGCAGTACTATATGAAGCAGATAGAGGCTTATTTTGACGATAACGGCAAAAATGCAGGCTTTAAAACGGTTTTTGATCAGCTGATGATCACAGGTCTGCAGGAGCTGATGAAGAATCCCAATGATTTGAATTTCAAGCAGCAGTTTGTGGGATATGCGGAGTCTCTGACAGAATATTTTAACGGCTTGGCGGGGAATCTGGAAAAGCTGCAGAAGGATGTAAACGAGGAGATCAAGGTGACAGTGGATGACATCAATTCCATTGCCAGTGAGATTGCCACATTGAATAAACAGATTAATACCATTGAAATGACAGGCAGCATGAAGGCCAATGAGCTGAGGGACAGGAGAACGCTTCTCCTGGACCGGCTGTCCGAGTATGTGGATGTGGAAGTAAAAGAGACGGCCATCCAGGACACCAATAATCCCGGCCGGGAGACCGGCGGACACAGGTTTATTGTGAAGATTGCCGGCGGGCAGGTTCTGGTGGATGGAAGCGACTATAACGGGCTGGAGTGTGTGGCCAGAACCAAGGATGAAAAGGTAAATCAGACGGATATTGACGGTCTGTATGATGTCTACTGGGTGAACGGCTCGAAATTCAATCTCCATAACGGCGGTATGGGCGGCTCGCTGAAAGGCCTTGTGGACCTGCGCGACGGCAATAACGGAGAGAGCTTCAGCGGAACGATTACAGGTACAGGCACTACTGTTGTGGACAAAAAGAATCCGGATGGAACGACTACAAAGGTCACCCATGATACCGTTACGGTAGAGGTGGGAAAGCATTATCTGACCGATTTGAACAAATGCAACCTTTCCGACAGCGGAGGAGTGATCAGCCTGGGCAATAAGGAATTTTATTACGATTCCTGGACTTATAACGTCAGCCTGGATGCCAATGGGGAACCGGTATACTCCTACACCTTTACCCTGTCTGACGGTGAACTGAACAAATCAGGTCTCAGCTCGGACAGAATAGGCAAGACAGCCACGGTGGGTACCAGCATCAGCTATCAGGGTATTCCCTATTATATGGCTCAGATGAATGAGTGGGTCAGGACCTTTTCACAGAAATTCAATGATATTCTGGGAAGCGGCTACAGCGGAGATATTCCCGGCATCGACCTTTTTGCGGCAGACATCATGTCTCAGGAAGGACAGTATGTATTTGGCAAGGGATACCGGTATGACCAGTTTGAAAAGCAGTTGGAAGAAGCCATAGAAAAGCAGTTTCAGGATGACAGGGCCCAGGCGAAGCAGGACTGGCTGGATGATCCGGCTAATGCCGGCGCGTCAGATGAAGATGCCGAAGCAGAAATGCTGAAACAGGAGCCGGCATTGAGAGCCGCAGCGGAAGCGAAAGTGAAGGCTAACTTCTCCATAAGCGTCGAAGTGGGGAAAAATGTTGAGGGTAACGAGAATTATTACCTGATGACGGCAAAGAACTTTAACATTTCTTCCACCATAGAAGATGATCCTAACCGTCTGGCCACGAAGAAGAAACCGGGTGACGGTGTGGAGCAGAACGACCTGATCCAGGATTTGAAGGACATGGCCACAAATAAGGGAACCCTGAGCTTCAGAGGAAGCTCCGCGTCGGAATTCCTGCAGTGTATCCTGGGGGATATCGCTCTGAATACAGACAGGGCAGAGACTTTTTACAGCAGTTATAAAGATGTTGCATACAGCATTGACATGCAGAGAATTTCCATTTCCGGTGTGGATGAGGACGAAGAGGCAGTGAACCTGGTGAGATTCCAGAACGGATATAATCTGGCTTCCAAGATGATTCAGACGCTGACGGAAATTTATGACAGACTGATTCTGCAGACCGGAGTATAAGCAGAACTGTAAGAGCCGGGGCATTGCCCCGGGGACTGGCCTGGCTTATAGTCCTGCAGCATTGAGATATGTGAAAGAAGAGGAGTTTCCCATGAGAATAACAAACAGAATCATGCAGCGCAATAATCTGTCCAATATCAATACCAACAAGATTTATCAGGACAAATTGAGTACCCAGATGTCTACCCAGAAGAAGATTAACCGCCCTTCCGATGACCCGGTTGTGGCTATCAGGGCTCTGCGGCTGCGCAGCAATGTGACAGAGATTACTCAATATTACAGTAAGAATATCCCGGATGCCCAGAGCTGGCTGAAGGTTACGGAAGACGCCATATCCAATCTGGCCCAGATTGTCACCACCATGATTGCCAGATGTGACAAGGGGGCAAACACTTATCTGGAAACCAAGGACCGGAAGATTATCCTGGAGGAACTGCAGGGGCTGGGGGAGGCGGTTTATTCCACAGGGGATGCCGACTATGCGGGCAGATATGTATTTACCGGCTACCGCACGGACACGCCGCTGAGCTTTCTGGCGCCAAAGAACCAGAATTATACCATTACCGAACAGCTGGATAAAAATGCGATAGATTCCGTATCGAAAGTGGATGTGGGGAATCTGCTGGATATCAATTCCACTAATTATATGGGTGTGAACGTGGATGAAGATAAAATCTCTTCCGTGGATGTTCACCGCATCAGGCTGGCATATAATGACTGTTCAGATTATGGGACTTTTGATGACCTGAAAAAGGCGCAGAACGCGATGATTGAGAAAAATGCGTCGGCGATTAACCAGAATGCAGGCTTGAACTATCAGGTGGGAAATGTAGACCTGAATAATCTGAGCGCTGCTGAAAAGACAGCGATAGATGCTGCGGTTAATACTGTGATTGCCAATTTACCGGCGGGCACAGATCCGGAAGTGATAGATCGACTGACAAACTGGCAGGATAACCCGTCAGAAAATCTGAAGGATCATTTCAAAGAGATTAATGACGAACTGAGAACTAACAATGCTGCTTTACCTGATGGCAGTGTGATGCAGGTAGGAATCACGCCTCCCGCTGCCGAGATTAACAATGATATCGCTGCAATTGGGGCTCAGGTAACTCCGCAGGCTGACTGGCAGGCCAATCAGGCTGAATTTGCGAAACTGGGGTCTCCGGTTATCGAATTTACCTCTCCGGGAAGTACCACTTTCATGGATCAGAAGTGGGGCGGCCTTGTGGAGAACGGCGGGGATATTACGATGATGCACTCCTATGAGACCAATCCCAATCCCTACGCCTATGCAGCGGCCAATCCGGATGCTGTCGTTTATGTCCCTGAGACAGGAGAACTGCTGCTGGGAGAGAACAAATATGCGGAGCTGATGGCTACCAAGGACAGCGAGTCTACCGCTTCCCTGAACGAAGGAGAGATTCGGGTGACTTATGAGAAAGATACCTGGAAGAAGGGAGATCTGCGGCCTGAGCATTATTTCTACTGCGAGGCTGAGAAGGAGGATGGCTCAGGAGATTCTATCATTTACAATGATACTTATCTGACTCCGGATGCGGAGCGTCAGGTAATCGAGTATGATGTGGGATATAACCAGGCCGTGAGAATCAATTCCACTGCGGACGAGTGCTTTAAGCATGGTGTGGGCCGGGAAGTGGATGACATTGTGAATGCAATGCAGGATGTGCTGGACCTGGAAGGGATCAAGGCAGACCTGGAGAATATCAAACAGAACACCCAGGAGAGTGATAAGGCGGCGCTGGATCAGATTCAAAAACAGCTGGATGCCGTGGAGAAGGCTCTGACTTATGCAAAAGACAAGGAACAGAAGCTGTTTGAAGGAGGACTTACCGCTTTTCAGAAATATCTGGATGACGCCAATATCTGCGTGACTAACTGCGGCTCCAGAGGCAGTAAACTGGAACTGGTCAAGAACAGGACCCAGAATCAGAAGACTACTTATGAGACTCTGAAGAGTGAGAACGAAGATGTGGACATTACCGAGGTAGCCATTGAACTCAGTGCTGCTGAACTGACCTATGATTCAGCCTTGATGGCGGCAGGAAAAGTAATGCAGACTACACTGCTGAATTTTATCTAACCCGGATGTAACGAGTAACAGTTCAGACAGAGTGCTGAACTGTTACGAATATTTTACAGGGAAGAAAGCTGAGAGGAGCGCTATGAAAGTTAATACAAAGCTTTTCGGAGAAATTGAGATTTCGGAAGACAAAATACTGATTTTTCAGGACGGTATCATCGGCTTTCCGGAGCTGAAGCGTTTTGCGCTGCTTCATGACGAGGAGAGAGGAAACGAAGCCGGA
The DNA here is from genome assembly GCA_910588225.1 of uncultured Acetatifactor sp. GTDB lineage: Bacteria > Bacillota > Clostridia > Lachnospirales > Lachnospiraceae > Acetatifactor. The sequence continues at coordinate 134,707 of CAJUQT010000001.1, read as the reverse complement.
ATCCGGTTCCTGCAGTCGCTGGATGAGCCCGGATTTGCGATGCCGGTGATGAATCCGCTGGTGGTAAAGCCGGATTATGACCCGGAAGTGGATGATGAACTTCTGGCCGGTGCGGGAAAGATTACACCGGATAATCTGCTGGTACTGGTGACGGTGTCCATTCCCGGAGACCTGACACAGATGAGCGTAAACCTGCAGGGGCCTTTTGTCATCAACATAGAGGAACACAAAGCCTGTCAGATTATAGTGGATAATGGGAATTATCCTGTTAAGTTCCCTGTTTATGATATTTTGCAGGCAGGAAAGGCAGGTGTGTAGGATGCTGGCACTGTCAAGAAAAAAGAACGAGGCAATTGTCATCAGCAACAATGTGGAAGTTACCATACTGGAAGTAAAGGGGGATCAGGTGAAAATCGGGATCACTGCGCCGAAGGATGTGCCCATATACCGCAAGGAAGTCTATCTCCAGATTCAGGAGGCCAATAAGGAAGCCGTGAATGCAGACGGAATGGAAGCACTGAGGAATCTGCTGAGATGACACAAATGGGGGTCGTAATGTAACCAGATTTTCGGGCGTTCCTGTTAATTTTTTCGGGAAAGCTTCCGATAAAAAAAGTAGACGCAAAGGAATTGCGCAGTAAAAGATACAAGGAGGTGGAAACAGTGGCAATTGAACCGATTTCAAGTGTAATGACTTTTCAGGCACAGGGAAATGTAGTGCAGAAGCCACAGGCTCCCGCGCAGGCGGAGAAGCCGGAGAACAGTACGGACAGCACCCAGGCTGTGGAGTATGTAGACAAGACAACGAGTGTGGTGGAGAACTCTCAGGAAAAAGGTCAGGCTGACAATGGCGATCAGAGTAAGGACCAGCAGGCGTACCATGAAAAGGTTCGCAAAGCGGTTGAGACGCTGAATAAGAGGATGGCCAATTCCGAGGCGGTATTCGGGATTCACGAGGACACAAACCGTGTCACAATTAAGATTGTGGATAAGAACACCAAGGAAGTAATCAAGGAGCTGCCGCCGGAGAAGACGCTGGATATGATTGCCAGAGTCTGGGAGATGGCAGGGATTCTGATTGATGAGAGAAGATAACGACTGTCAGAGCAGAAAGTTTCTCCGGGCGCGTAAGGGGGCACAGGCAAGAACACCTGTATGCCTGTTTTGCAGGCGCCGCCATGTATAAAAGCGCAGAAAGGATGGATGAATTATGCCCATGAGATTAAGCGGCTTGATGTCCGGCATGGATACGGAAAGTATCATATCCCAGCTGGTCGAAGCCAAGAAGACAAAAGTAACAAAAGCAGTAAAGGCCCAGAAAACACTGAAGTATAAGCAGGATGCGTGGAAGCCTTTGAATACGCAGATTAAGAACTTCTATTTGAAAACATTGAGTAATATGCGCTATGAGGGATCCTTTGTTAAGAAGACAACCAAGGTATCCAACAGCAGCATTGTATCGGTCATCACCGGTGAGAGCGCTATGAACGGCGTGCAGAGCCTGAAGGTGAATCAGCTGGCCAGGTCCGGATATCTGACCGGCGGCAAGATGGAGCTGATCCCCGGAGCGGAGAAGCGAGATGAGAACGGGGAAATTATAAGTGATAAGGTTACAGCAGATACGAAGCTCAGTGAGCTGGGATTTGATCTGAGCGGCAGCACAGGCACGATAAATGTCCAGTCGGCTGACGGACTTACGCCGATCAAGGTAGACGGCAGCACTACGGTGGGAAGCTTTGTGAGCGCATTAAAAAGTGCGGGCCTGAACGCCAATTTTGATGAGACAAATGGAAGGATTTTTGTGACTTCCAAAGGCAGTGGCGCGGCAAATGAATTTGAGATCAGTTCCGGTGATGCCGCCGGACGGGCTGCTTTAGAAAAGCTGGGGCTGAGCTATGGTGCTGGAGCGGAGAACAGTATTGCTTCGAAGAAAACAGCTTTATACAGTTCATTAAAATCTCTTGCCAGTTCAAATGCTGACTTGCAAGCAGCTTTACAAAGCATAAAGATACCCATGAAGGATGCTTCGGGTAATGAGATTTCAGTTTCTGCAGATAGTCTTACAGATGAGCAGGTAAAGGCACTGACAGATGATAATATTGTTAAAATTGTAAGTGGGCTTCAGCAAAACACAACTATTCCTGATGATTTAAAGGCAGATCTGGAGAAGTGGGAGAGCAGTGCCGGTGAACTGGTGAAGGATATGCAGCGTTTTGCAGAGACAAAGAAGACAGCTGCTGCGGACGCCGAGATAGAACTGAACGGAGCAACGTACACCTCTACTTCTAACAGTTTCAACATCAACGGCCTGACATTGACCGTTAATTCCACGACGGCACCGGGAGAGGAAGTCACCATTACCACCCAGGACGACACCGACGGCATCTATGATATGATCAAGAATTTCTTTAAGGAATACAATACTATGATCAATCAGATGGATAAGCTGTACAATGCCGATTCTGCCAAGGGCTATGAGCCTCTGACAGACGAGGAGAAGGAGGCCATGTCTGACAGTGCCATTGAAGAATGGGAGAACAAAATCAAGGAATCCATTCTTCGGAAGGACAGCAGCCTGGGGACGATTTCAAGCACTCTGAAGACGCTTATGATGGAGCCCGTGGAGGTAGACGGCAAGAAAATGTACCTGTCAAGTTTCGGCATCGGCACGCTGAATTATTTTACTGCTCCGGAAAATGAGAAGAATGCATATCATATCGACGGTGACAGTGATGATGCGGAAACGTCTGGAAATGCGGATAAGCTGAAAACCATGATTGCCAACGACCCTGATACGGTCGTGAAGTTCTTCACAGGACTGGCTAACAAAGTTTTTGACGAAGTGGGCAAGGTCATGGAAGGCGATGAATACAGTTCTATGTATAGCGTATATGACGACAAGAAGATGCAGGAAGAGTATGACGACTATACGGTAAAAATCAAAGAATTGGAAAAGAAACTTGCAGATTACGAAGATAAGTGGTATGCTAAATTTGCAGCCATGGAAACGGCACTGGCAAAAATGCAGAGCAATGCCAGCGCAGTGACGTCATTGCTGGGCGGTTGATGGATATTGCAGTGCAGACGCCCGGCTTGGTCAGAGGCTGAGGAAAGGCAGGGTGTATTATGGCATTCCCCAGAGCATATGGGCAATATAACAATAGTAAAATTATGACGGCGTCTCCTGCAGAGCTCACGTTGATGCTGTACGAAGGCGCTATCAAATTCTGCAATATCGCCATAGTTGCAATAGAAAAAAAGGATGTGGAAAAGGCCCATCTCAATATTCAGAAGACGGAGCATATTATTGATTATCTTCGGCAGACGCTGGATATGAAGTATCCCGTGGCAGAAGACTTTGAGAGAGTCTACTCTTATCTGAGCCAGAGACTGATCGAGGCGAACATTAAGAAGGAAAAGGAAATTCTGGAAGAGGTAAACGGACATATGCGTACCATGCGGGATACCTGGAAGGAAGTCATGAGGATAAGTAAGGAGCAGGGTACATGACGGGAAATTATCTGACTCTTTTGGAGGAAAGCCTTCGGCGGAAGCTGCAGGTGATGGACGAAATCCAGAAATATAATCTGCGTCAGCAGGAGATTTTCCAGGCTGATAATGTAGATTTGGAACGGTTTGACGAATATGTGGAAGAAAAAGGCAGGCTGATTGAGCAGCTGACTGCGTTGGATAATGGCTTTGAGAAGCTTTATGCCAATGTGGCGGAAGAGCTGAAGGGCAACCGTGAACAGTACGCGAAGCAAATCAAGACGCTGCAGGGACTTGTCACAGAAGTGACTGATACCAGCGTGGCCATACAGGCTCAGGAAGCCCGGAATAAAAAGCAGGTGGAAGACTTTTTCGTGAAGGAAAGGAAAAAGCTGCACATGAATCGGAAAACTTCCAAAGCTGCTATCAATTACTATAAGACCATGAACAAATCTTCTGTAATAATGCCGCAGTTTATGGACGATAAGAAATAGTACAGGAAAAATAAGCAGTATTCAGACGCCGTATTAATGATTGTAAAATTGTTAATGCGGCGTTTTTCTATTGCTCAGCAGATTTCAGTGGATTTCAGAAAAAAAGTATGGTATTCTGAAGTGGGGAAGGGCAATGGAGGTATCGTATGAATGAAGAAATGAGAAAAATGTTCAATGCCATTCTGGAAGAAATCGGGCGAGTGGAAGAAAAAATGGATGGGTATTTGGAAAGGCTGGAAACGGAAACGGAAACGGAAGTGGAAGTGCTTCATCATGAGGTAAATGCCTGTAAGCTGGAGAGTGATGCAGTAGGTCTGTTGATCAGGCGTATGGACCAACTGGAACAGCAGGTGGGGCGGCATAAAGACAGGTTGACCCGGCTGGAACAAAAACAAAATAAAATTTTGAGTATGGTCTAAACTATTTTGGAAGAGTATCCGATATAAGTACTAAGTGATTTGACTGAATTTAAAAAGCAAGATGCGGAAGCCGTCTGGACGGCATATATTCAAGGAGGAATAGAGAAATGGGAATGATAGTAAAGCATAATCTTACGGCAATGAATTCAAACAGAATGCTGGGGATAACGACATCCTCTCAGGCGAAAGCTACTGAGAAGCTGTCTTCTGGTTATAAGATTAATCGCGCGGCAGACGATGCGGCAGGGCTTGCCATCAGTGAGAAGATGAGAAAGCAGATCAGAGGTCTGACGCAGGCTTCCCTGAATGCTCAGGATGGCATCAGTGCGGTGCAGACAGCTGACGGTGCTCTGAACGAAGTGCATGACATGATTCAGAGACTGACAGAACTGACCGTAAAGGCGGCGAACGGAACCTTATCTGTATCTGACAGAGCTGCTGTTCAGAATGAAGTAGATCAGCTGGTAATGGAAATTGACAGAGTTTCCACCACAACGAAATTCAATGAGACTTATTTGCTCAGAGGCAGCAATGGCGGCACCATGGGTAAGCTGAGTTATAATCTGGCAGAAGCAGCGTTAAAGGATGACTTTGCGACAGCGAATGGGATTGCCGAGATTAATAAAGCGACTGGTACGATTGGGGTAGCTGTAGCCAGCAATTATACTGGATTCCCGAGTCCGGGTAATACAGGAATGAGCAGTGAGGCGCAGAAGACCACAGAATACTCTTCCAAGACTGTAGGACCCATCGGCAATACTACTTATGTTCTGGTAGAGAATACAAAGCTGGTGGCAAATCCGACTCCTGCTTCTGCCACAAAGATGAGTGTCAGCTCTGTAGTAAAAGATATCAATGACACAAGTAATCCAAATATAAAGGCGTTTGGCAGCATGAATGAGCTGATGAATGCGCTGAAGTCACAGTATGGTGAAGATATCAGGGCTATTACCACTTATGTGGCTGATGATAATTCATTAAGACTTAGGATTGAAACTTTTGCGGATGTGAACGATCCGATTGACTTGAGTCTGCATGTAGGCACAGATTCTTCACTTGACAATAAAATTTATATGAATTTGTCCATGCTCAGTTCAAGAGGTCTGTCATTGAACGGTCTGGATGTAAGCGGTGACACGGGAGATGCTGCTACAGCTGCCATTGATACGGTTGCCGAAGCGCTTCAGAGAGTTTCCGCACAGCGTTCGGCGCTGGGGGCTATTCAGAACAGACTTGAGCATACCATTGCAAACCTGGATAATGTAGTAGAAAATACCACAGCAGCCGAAGCATCCATTCGTGATACTGACATGGCGACGCAGATGGTGGAGTACTCCAACAATCAGATTTTGGCGCAGGCAGGTCAGGCAATGCTGGCACAGTCTAACCAGGCAACTTCCGGTGTATTGTCATTGCTTCAGTAAGGCGAGCTGAAGGTGCAGCTGTAAGCCAGTAAGCGAATATCAATAACGGTTCAAATATTTGTTTGAGATATTATATACCTCAAAAAGGAAGAGACTGCCGCATTTACGTTTTACAATCGTGGGTGCGGCATTTTCTGATATAAATAAGCCGGATTTTCAATGATGTTTCGTTTTAGAAGCAGAAAGCATAATCAAACGTAAAAAGAAATCATGTGGTTTCGTCAGGTGCAGGAGGCACGGTCTTAAATGACAGAGATCCCGGGAGGAATAAAACCAGGGTAGTAAAACATAACCTTACCGCGATGAATGCCAACCGAATGGCCAATTACCAAATTTTGGCACAGGCAGGACAGGCAATGCTGGCCCAGTCGAATCAGAGTAATAAGGGAGTTCTGTCTCTGCTATAATAATCAGGTGGATAGAACAGAAAAAATTTTTTAAAAGTATTAATATAACCAAAACTTCAGCCGATATAAAGATTGGATATGAGTCGGGTAATTTCCAGCTCACTGCAGAGACTTCAGAGCAATGCGCACGATTGTATGAAAGTCTCATTATGGCCGGGCTGAAGGACGGGCGTGCGAACCGGACAGAGGCAGGCCAAAGTCAATACATCTCCGCAGGCAGGGGGGATTGACTCTCGCAGCATACATTAAATGCCTGTATGTGTTTCAGGCATGAAAAGTAACATGCTGCACACACAAACCGCCGCAGGGAAGCGGCAATCCATTATTTCAAGGAGGAATTATCATGGTAGTACAACACAATTTAACAGCAATGAACTCTAACAGAATGTTAGGAATCACCACAGGAGCACAGGCGAAGGCAACTGAGAAGCTGTCATCCGGATACAAGATCAACCGTGCAGCAGATGATGCGGCAGGTCTGGCGATTTCCGAGAAGATGAGAAAGCAGATCAGAGGTCTGACCCAGGCATCTGCCAATGCTCAGGATGGTATCAGCGCAGTGCAGACTGCAGAAGGTGCATTGACCGAAGTACATGATATGCTTCAGAGAATGAATGAGCTGGCAGTAAAGGCGGCAAACGGAACCATGTCCGAGAGCGACCGCGCTGCAATCCAGAGCGAAGTTGATCAGCTGGTAACCGAAATTGACCGTGTATCCAATACCACAAAGTTCAATGAGACCTATCTGCTGAAGGGAAGCAACGGCGGAACCGCCGGAAAGCTCACCTATAAGCTGGCTACGGCTGCTATGAACTCGGCAGGAGTTACTTCAGATATTAACTTTGATGGCAAGACTGGTACAGCAAGCAAAGCAATGACTTCTGTGTCAAATCTGGCATTAAACGGTACTACTGTTCCCGGTGGCGGAACTTCCCAGATTGCATCACAGGTTAGTACAACTACAAGTATTTCCGGTAAAGCAATTAAGATCGGCCAGACAACATATCTCTTTGTTTCTAATACAACAAAGACAAATGCTGCAAGTACAGCCAGCAAGCTGAGTGTAAATGCTGCAGTTGAGAAGCTTAACGAAGCTGCTAACGTTACCGGCGGCGATTTGAAGGCCTTCTCCAGCATGGATGCCATGATGGCAGCCATTAAGCATGAGTATGGCGAGGACATCAAGACAGTTACCTCCTATACAGAAGGTTCCACTGTGAAGCTGAAATTCGAAGCCTTTGCCGATGTAAATGATGCCATTGACCTGAGCCTGCATGTAGGAGCCGACTCTTCCGATGATAACAAGATCGCCATGAACATTGCACAGATGAGTGCGAGAGGACTGGGCGTGAACGGTCTGGATCTGAGCGGTGACAATAACAAGAAGGCAACTGCAGCTATCGACGTAATCGCAGATGCGCTGCAGAAGGTATCTGATCAGAGAGCAACCCTCGGTGCCATCCAGAACAGACTGGAGCACACCATCGCCAACCTGGATAACGTTGTGGAGAATACCACCGCGGCAGAGAGCCAGATCCGCGATACAGATATGGCAACCCAGATGGTTACCTATTCCAACAATCAGATTCTGGCACAGGCTGGTCAGGCAATGCTGGCACAGTCCAACCAGAGCAATCAGGGCGTGCTGTCTCTGTTAGGCTAATTGTGACATTGCTGGTTAAAAGTACAAACCAGATGTCCCGAATGGGACTGGAGATGCGGTGCAGGATTTATCCTGCACCGCATTTTAGTCTGAACAGGAGATATTATCAGCTGTAAAAAATGTATCAAACACCTAAAGTATTAAAAAAAGCATCCGATATAGTTATTAAGTGAAGTGGTGAACAGAAATTCTGTTCAGCTTACCGGGGACTTTGAAGCAATGCGCACGATTGTGTTCGAATCCCGCTACAATCTGTTCTGCAGACGGACGTGCGAACCGGATGAGGGCAGATCCCAAACAGCCGCAGGGAAGCGGCAATTCATAATTTCAAGGAGGAATTATCATGGTAGTACAGCACAATTTAACAGCAATGAACTCTAACAGAATGTTAGGAATTACCACAGGAGCACAGGCAAAGGCAACTGAGAAGCTGTCATCCGGATACAAGATCAACCGTGCAGCAGATGATGCGGCAGGTCTGGCGATTTCCGAGAAGATGAGAAAGCAGATCAGAGGTCTGACCCAGGCATCTGCCAATGCTCAGGATGGTATCAGCGCAGTGCAGACTGCAGAAGGTGCATTGACCGAAGTACATGATATGCTTCAGAGAATGAATGAGCTGGCAGTAAAGGCGGCAAACGGAACCATGTCCGAGAGCGACCGCGCTGCAATCCAGAGCGAAGTTGATCAGCTGGTAACCGAAATTGACCGTGTATCCAATACCACAAAGTTCAATGAGACCTATCTGCTGAAGGGAAGCAACGGCGGAACCGCCGGAAAGCTCACCTATAAGCTGGCTACGGCTGCTATGAACTCGGCAGGAGTTACTTCAGATATTAACTTTGATGGCAAGACTGGTACAGCAAGCAAAGCAATGACTTCTGTGTCAAATCTGGCATTAAACGGTACTACTGTTCCCGGTGGCGGAACTTCCCAGATTGCATCACAGGTTAGTACAACTACAAGTATTTCCGGTAAAGCAATTAAGATCGGCCAGACAACATATCTCTTTGTTTCTAATACAACAAAGACAAATGCTGCAAGTACAGCCAGCAAGCTGAGTGTAAATGCTGCAGTTGAGAAGCTTAACGAAGCTGCTAACGTTACCGGCGGCGATTTGAAGGCCTTCTCCAGCATGGATGCCATGATGGCAGCCATTAAGCATGAGTATGGCGAGGACATCAAGACAGTTACCTCCTATACAGAAGGTTCCACTGTGAAGCTGAAATTCGAAGCCTTTGCCGATGTAAATGATGCCATTGACCTGAGCCTGCATGTAGGAGCCGACTCTTCCGATGATAACAAGATCGCCATGAACATTGCACAGATGAGTGCGAGAGGACTGGGCGTGAACGGTCTGGATCTGAGCGGTGACAATAACAAGAAGGCAACTGCAGCTATCGACGTAATCGCAGATGCGCTGCAGAAGGTATCTGATCAGAGAGCAACCCTCGGTGCCATCCAGAACAGACTGGAGCACACCATCGCCAACCTGGATAACGTTGTGGAGAATACCACCGCGGCAGAGAGCCAGATCCGCGATACAGATATGGCAACCCAGATGGTTACCTATTCCAACAATCAGATTCTGGCACAGGCTGGTCAGGCAATGCTGGCACAGTCCAACCAGAGCAATCAGGGCGTTCTGTCTCTGTTAGGTTAATTGTGAGATTGTTGGTTAAAAGTACAAACCAGATGCTCTGTATAGAGTATGGATACGGTACAGGATTTCCTGTACCGTATTTTTCTGCTTTTAAGTAGGTATTAGGTTTAGAAAAATCTTCAGGTTATTATCGAAAAATAGTAATAGTAACGATGTCAACCAACAAAGTGCGCTTGACGAAACAGGGTATAATTGTTAAAATAATGATTGTATTTTTGTTATAGCAGTAATAAGATGTTTGATAATAAATTCTATAATATTGTACAACGAAAAATTTATGGAAGTGAAGACTCTTTTGGCAAAAGAGTTAATTAAAGGGGGAATACAGAAGAAATGGAGGGGAATACTGCCAGACATGCAGTAATACAGGTTACAAAAGGCGAAAATTATGTATCATCAAAGCCAATAATACATAAAATAGGTAAGCGATCAGAATCCATATTATGCAGATCGTTTTGGGTTTAACATATTTTATATTGCTTTAAGTGTTGCTTGTGTAGTGATTGGCTTTATAATGAGAGCTATGGTTGAGCAGGAGGAATAAATAAAATGAATTTGATTATTTACACCATTTTTATTGTGCTGATAGCTTTACTGATAGCTCAGGTAGGATATGTTATTGGTAAAGTGAAAAAGAACCGTAAAAATGAAGATGATTATTTAAAAAGCGTATATTCGACAGACGTTTTGGAACATGGTAAGAAATCAATGCAGGCAGTTAGAAGTGGGGAGATAAAGAAACAACTAATTGAAAATGATGCTCCTTTATATAATAGTGCCAGGACGTTACAACAATATTCAAAGTTTATTGAGGAATCTACTATTTTTAAAAAAATTCTAGTTTTTAAAGAAAGTCGATATAATGGATAAAATTTCTCATTTATATGATGACTATGCGGATATATTGAAAGAATTTGGAGAAAACCGTATTCGCGAAAGGTTCAATGACTTATATGTAGCATGTAATGAATTTATTGATAACTATCAATACAAGAATTCTGTGAAAATTAATGATTTTATATTAATGCATGCTGTTTTAGACTATTTTACTGATATTTCCAGACTAAAACACTTTCATAAAATTACACGGACTAATTCTTTATGATAGTTTGTATTACTATTTGAAGTATAGAAATTGCAATTCACAGGCATTGGAACTTGCTCTATTGAGTTTTGGTGCGGGAATTGTAGCTGCAAATCATGATTTGAATATGAATACAGATTCAAAGGACAAAGAGTGACAGGTGGAATTAAAGGCTGTTAAAATGAAATTTTTATAAACGCTAAAGTAATGTAAAAAGCAACCGATATAGTAAATAAGTGGAGTGATGAGCAGGAAATATGCTCAGCTTACCGGGGATTTGGAGGCATACGCACAATAGTATTCAAATCCCGTAATTGTTTGTTTAAAGGCCAGACGTGCGAACCGGACTTCGGGCAGGCGTCAGACCGCCGCAGGGAAGCGGTAATTAATTATTTCAAGGAGGAATCATCATGGTAGTACAACACAATTTAACAGCAATGAACTCTAACAGAATGTTAGGAATCACCACAGGAGCACAGGCGAAGGCAACTGAGAAGCTGTCATCCGGATACAAGATCAACCGTGCAGCAGATGATGCGGCAGGTCTGGCGATTTCCGAGAAGATGAGAAAGCAGATCAGAGGTCTGACCCAGGCATCTGCCAATGCTCAGGATGGTATCAGCGCAGTGCAGACTGCAGAAGGTGCATTGACCGAAGTACATGATATGCTTCAGAGAATGAATGAGCTGGCAGTAAAGGCGGCAAACGGAACCATGTCCGAGAGCGACCGCGCTGCAATCCAGAGCGAAGTTGATCAGCTGGTAACCGAAATTGACCGTGTATCCAATACCACAAAGTTCAATGAGACCTATCTGCTGAAGGGAAGCAACGGCGGAACCGCCGGAAAGCTCACCTATAAGCTGGCTACGGCTGCTATGAACTCGGCAGGAGTTACTTCAGATATTAACTTTGATGGCAAGACTGGTACAGCAAGCAAAGCAATGACTTCTGTGTCAAATCTGGCATTAAACGGTACTACTGTTCCCGGTGGCGGAACTTCCCAGATTGCATCACAGGTTAGTACAACTACAAGTATTTCCGGTAAAGCAATTAAGATCGGCCAGACAACATATCTCTTTGTTTCTAATACAACAAAGACAAATGCTGCAAGTACAGCCAGCAAGCTGAGTGTAAATGCTGCAGTTGAGAAGCTTAACGAAGCTGCTAACGTTACCGGCGGCGATTTGAAGGCCTTCTCCAGCATGGATGCCATGATGGCAGCCATTAAGCATGAGTATGGCGAGGACATCAAGACAGTTACCTCCTATACAGAAGGTTCCACTGTGAAGCTGAAATTCGAAGCCTTTGCCGATGTAAATGATGCCATTGACCTGAGCCTGCATGTAGGAGCCGACTCTTCCGATGATAACAAGATCGCCATGAACATTGCACAGATGAGTGCGAGAGGACTGGGCGTGAACGGTCTGGATCTGAGCGGTGACAATAACAAGAAGGCAACTGCAGCTATCGACGTAATCGCAGATGCGCTGCAGAAGGTATCTGATCAGAGAGCAACCCTCGGTGCCATCCAGAACAGACTGGAGCACACCATCGCCAACCTGGATAACGTTGTGGAGAATACCACCGCGGCAGAGAGCCAGATCCGCGATACAGATATGGCAACCCAGATGGTTACCTATTCCAACAATCAGATTCTGGCACAGGCTGGTCAGGCAATGCTGGCACAGTCCAACCAGAGCAATCAGGGCGTACTGTCTCTGTTAGGCTAATTGTGACATTGCTTGTTGATGGTAACATTGCCGGTTGAAAAGTATAAACCAGGTATCCCCGGATGGGACTGGAGATGCGGTGCAGGATTTATCCTGCACCGCATTTTTTCTTGACAAGTTGTAGGATATGCATTAAACTATTTACAGTTGGACGATAAATTCCGGTTAATAAGTTCGAATTATCATTTCTAAGGTTTAGAAAGCGTTTCTGCTGAATTTCACAGGAAAAATTTTAGGTGAAAAGAAACAAGGAAAAGGGTTTCCTGAAAAGAGAAATTCTTTGCATTTGCATATTTACGTGAAATACGGTATGATAGAATGGCACAGCGCAGAGGGAAATCGCAGGGAAAGGCGACTGGCAAGATGAAGAAAGGAGTTCAGGATGGAGTTGTTGAGAGAAGGTATATACACATCAGATGACTATTGGAATCTGCCAGAAGGAGAGAGGGCGGAATTGATAGACGGAGAATTTTTTAACATGGCTCCGCCTGACTATATTCATCAGAAGCTGACATTTCAGCTGTCGAGAACAATAGGAAATTATATTAAAAAAAATCAGGGAGAATGTGAGATTATTCCAGCTCCCTTTGCCGTGAATCTGAATGCGGATGACAGAAGATGGGTGGAGCCGGATATCAGTGTAATCTGCGATAAAAGTAAATTGACAGACCGCTGCTGCAATGGCGCACCGGATTTTGTCATAGAGGTGGTATCTCCGGGAAGCCGCAAAATGGATTATGGAACGAAAATGGTATTGTATATGGAGGCCGGAGTGAAGGAGTACTGGATTGTAGACCCAATTAAAAAGTGTACTACAGTTTATCGGTTTGAGGAGGATGTGGCTCCGGTTATATTTCCTTTTGAACGGGATATTCTGGTTAGAATTTACGGTGATTTGAGTATTAATATAGCAGAGCTTACAAAATAGACTGGTTCAGATAGTAGTTCAAATAGTATGGAAGAGACTTGCAGAATGCAGTGAAATGGCGATATAATAGATAAGAGCGCGGGAAGCGATAATCAGGCAGATACGGAGGAATGCGACAACGATGAGCAAGAAAATTTTACTGACCATATCACTTTTGATTTCCAATCGTCCGGCTACTGTGCGGAAGTGTCTGGATTCCATAAAGCCTATACTGGAGCAGGTGCCGTCGGAACTGATTCTGACAGACACTGGCTGCGGTGAGCAGGTGCGGAGTATCATTGAGGAATATACAGATCATATCATTGATTTTGAGTGGTGCAATGACTTTTCCAAAGCGAGAAATGCCGGGCTGCGGCAGGCGAAGGGAAAGTGGTTCATGTTCCTGGACGATGACGAGTGGTTTGAGGATGTGACGGAGTTCATTGAATTTTTCAACTCCGGAGAATATAAGAAATACGGTTTGGGGGCTTATATTCAGAGGAATTACCTGGCGGATGGCAGTAATGTGTTCACTGATTTGCCAGTGGGCAGAATGATACGTCTTGAACCGGATATTAAGTTTGTCTATTCTATTCATGAGAATTTTAACAGGGTGCCGGGAGAGGTGAAGAAGTTTACGGCATACGTTCATCATTATGGGTATGCGTTTAAGTCAAGGGAGGACGCAAGAGCGCATTCCATGCGGAATGTGAGCCTGCTTTTGAAAGAGCACGAGAAATCGCCGCGAAATATGAAGCATACTTTGCAGCTGGCACAGGAGTATAATGCCATAGAACAGCCGGAAAAGTCTCTTGAAATGTCTCTGGACGGGATTTCCTGGTTCAAAAAGGGAAAGGTGGAGGAGGATTTTTGTCTGAATTCTCTTTTTTCCAATGAAATTGACTGTTATATTCAGCTGAAACGATATGAAGATGCCATAGAGAGAGGCGAAAAGCATCTGGCGGAGGAAAAGCTGGATCCCCTGGTGCGCGCGGTGATATCCGGTGATTTAGCCATCGCATACATAGAAAAAAACGAATATGAGAAATGCATGGAACATGTTAGAATGTACTGGGATGTATGGCAGAAGTATCAGAAGACCCCGGACACTTATATTGAATATGTTACCATTATGACCAGCGAATGCTTTGAGCCCCGGAATCGCAGTGTGGTGCTGGGGAATGGTGTGCGGGCCGCTTCCCGTCTGGGGGAGGCCGTGACTGCCTGGGAATGGTTTCAGGCGTTGGAGTGGCAGGGGAATGCTATATTTATCAGTAATGAGATGATCCGGGCCATTGTGGGGCGGATTCCGGACGCAGGTGCGGAGGAGAGAACATACTATATTAAGATGTGCAGTATAATTATGCGCCGCAAAGAACTGGAGCAGTATATGGTGGATACCATAAGGGAAGTCTGCGGGTGGTATGGAAATAATGTGAAGACAATAGCCAGTTTCGCAGGTGTGGAATCCGATCACTGGTTTTTTAAGCTGGCGGGAATTGTGAATGCCGCAGCCGAGACGGAGGAAAAAGAGTCAGAACAGCAGAAGGAAGACAGCGCGGAGAGCGCTTTTGAAAAAGAGCGCAGATATACCCCGGAGGAAGTGGAAAAGCTTGCCGGAGAAGTGTGGGAAAAAATGAATCAGAGTATGCCGCTGATGAAGGCCTGCGATATGCTGACGGCGGCAGAGAAGCTTGGAGTGACCAGAAGCCGGATTCTGGAGCAGATTCCTTTTTATATATGGAATAACGAGGTCCTGAACTTCTATGGTGCAGGCGGAAGTGCGGATATCGAGTGGTGGAATGACCAGATTAGCGGGGCAATGGCGCGGGATTCTTTGAGGATGCTGGTGTGGAGGGCTTATTACAGTGCACACAGCACAAAGAAGACCGCTGAGATAGGTATAGAGACAGGGGCAGGTTCCGTGAGCGGTGACGAGAATGCCATCATTGAGGACATAGAGGATGGGCTTCGGGAATATGCGAATTGTCTGACCACATTGTGCGATCAGTTATACCGTCCGGAAACTATCGAAAAAATGTCGGATGTTCTTTCAGTGGAATGCCAGGCGGCATATCGCATGAAAGATATGCTGGATGAGATAGACGCAGGCAGATATGATAAAGCGGTGGAGGCTATAAAAGCAATCAGAAAGCTGATGCCGGGACTGGACAGCGTGATGAAGCGTTATCTCACATGGCTGAACAGAGAGATGGAGAGACAGAAGCAGGAGGCCAGACAGGCGGAAGGAGAATTTCAGATACTTGCCAGACAGATCAAAACGAAGATACGTGTATTAATTGACGCAGGACAGAAGGAGGCGGCTCTGGGAGTAGTGAATCAGCTTGAAGCTTTGCTGCCCGGTGATGCGGAGATTCAGAGATGGAAGGAGCAGCTGACAGCGAAGCCGGTGCTATG
Source organism: uncultured Acetatifactor sp. (assembly GCA_910588225.1). Lineage (GTDB taxonomy): Bacteria > Bacillota > Clostridia > Lachnospirales > Lachnospiraceae > Acetatifactor. Next base: position 119,009 of record CAJUQT010000001.1, on the reverse strand, counting down.
AGATTCCGGGCCTGTGAAGTTAAGCTATATTGGGAAAGTGAGTAACAGTTCAGCAACCTGTCTGAGCTGTTACAAGGATGAAAATAAGTAAGAGGTCGAAAGGCAGATGAGAATACAGTTCCTCAACGGCGGCCTGGCCAATCAGGCATTTCAGTATATTTTTACCAGAGATTATGAGCTGTCCCATCCGGGAGAAGTAATCTATATGGATGACTCCTACTTTGCGTTAAATACCGTACATAACGGCTATGAGCTGGAAGAAGTATTCGGAATCAGGCCGCATATGCTGAGCGAATGCTTTGACGCAGAGGTATGGGAATTTATTCTGGAGGAGCGCCGAAGGGGCAAGAGCGTACCACAGATTCTGAACGAAAATGGCATTGAAATGTATATGATATCCGAGGTGGGGGATGGCTATAAAACCTTTAATCCCTTTGAGGGCAGAGTAGTTCAGACCCCTACGAACCAGTACAGTCCGGAGATTCAGGATATGCCGGATGATGTGTACTATCATGGATATTGGGTGAACGGAAAGTGGTTCGAGCGATACCGGGAAGTGCTTCTGAAGGATTTCACATTTCCGGAGATAAGAGATCAGGGGAACAGGGAGTATCTCCACCGGATTCAGAGTGTGAACTCGGTGTCGCTGCACATTCGCAGGGGAGATTATGTGACAGTGGGATGGGCTATAGACCCCAAATGGTATCGCTATTGTATTGATAAATTTAAGCTTACCATCCCGGGACAGTGGGAGCTGTTCGTTTTTTCCGATGATATCCCCTGGTGTAAGGAACATGGAAATGATCTGGGATTCGGAAAATTTAAAAATGTTACCTATGTGGAAGGAAATACACATGGGAGAAATTATATGGACATGCAGCTGATGAGCAAATGTAAGGCGATGATTATGTCCAACAGTGCATTTTGCTACCTGGCCTGGCTGCTGAATGTGGACAGAAAGTATTATATTGACATCAGGTAAGGGAGCGGCTGCCGGAAGTATGAAACAGCGGAATCTGGTTTTGGCTTGTTTGGAAAACAGCAGAATTTGGTAAAAATATAACAGGGAAAGCGAATGAAATATGAGAAGAGCACAGAAAAAGCAGGCGCAGGATTTCGTAAAGCTGCTTGCCCAGGCACATGATGAGATCAGGAAAGAAATCGGGAAGAGGAACAGGGCGGCGGTCATGGATTTGCTTGCCCAGTGCCAGGAGGGCGCCGTACAGCTGGGAAATCTGATTGAGAAGACAGAAGGAGAAGAAGCGGCGACGATTCCGCTTCTGGAGTCTTACTGTGAGCTGGCTTATCGAATTTATGAAGAGATAAATGGCGGTGTGGACGAGACAATAAACGAAAACAAGATTTATAAAAAGCTTCGCAAAGCGCTGCTGCAGATTGAGAACAGTATCAGAAATGATATAAAAGTAAGACTGGAAGTGGTATTTTTTCCTTATAAGGCTTCCATGTGGGACTCTCTGGAGAGCGTCTGGATGGCAGCCAATGGGGACCCGGACTGTGACGCCTATGTGGTGCCGATTCCCTATTATGATCGGAACAGGGATGGCTCGCTGGGAGTCTATCATTACGAAGGAGGAAGTCTGCCGGAATATGTGCCGATTGTCTATTATGAGAATTACAGTCTGGAGGAGCGCAGGCCGGATATCGCCTATATTCATAATCCTTATGACCAGGGAAATTATGTGACCAGTGTGGAACCCGGGTTTTATTCCAGTGAGATAAAAAAATATGTTGATAAATTAGTATATATACCTTATTATACTACGACGGGCGGAATGGCCGAAGGGCAGGAGCAATGTATGGCTTATTACTATGCGGATTACATTGTCATCCAGTCGGCAAAGTATCGGAAATTTTTCGATCCGGATTTGCCGGACAGTAAATTTCTGGCATTGGGTTCCCCAAAGTTCGACAGAATTATCCGAATGTGTGCCAGTCCGGGAACACCGCCGGAGGACTGGAAGAAGAAAATGGAGGGCAGGAAAGTCTGTTTTTACAATACCAGCATCAATGGCATGCTGGGAGATACCCCCAGGTTTCTGAAGAAAATGGCTTATATCTTCCGCTGCTTTCAGGGCAGAGAAGATGTCTGTCTGATGTGGCGGCCGCATCCGCTGCTGGAATCCACTTTTGATTCCCTGAGGCCGGAGTACAGGCCTCTTTATGAGAAGCTGAAAAAGCTTTTCCTGGAACAGGACCTGGGCATTTATGACGAGACTCCTGACATTACCGAAACCATTTCTTATTGTGATGCCTATATCGGCGACAGTGCCACATCGGTGACATCTCTGTTCGGCATGGCGGGGAAGCCTCTGTTTATCGTGAATAACAGCCTGGACAAGGCACCGGGGGAGGAAGACTGGAGGGGAGAGATTATCCGGGGATTTCGAACAGATGGGAAGGACCAGTGGATTATCACACAGGGAAACAAGCTGTATTATGCTCCCGAAAATGATTATCATTACAGATATTACTGTGATTTGTCCGCGTATGCCTCCGGAGGCTATTATTCCAGCACGTGGGAAATCGGCGGAAAGGTGTATGTGTGTCCGGCCAATGCTCAGGAGATTCTGGTGGTCGCAGGAGGCAGGATTGAACGGAGAGTATCTTTGGAGCGCTGCGTGGAGCAGGGCGGCGCTTTTGCGGGAGCATGGGGAATCGGACAGTACCTGTTCCTGATTCCCCTGCGCTATCCGGCCATTGTCAGATATGATACGGAAAAGGACAGGGTGGACTATATCAGAGGGTACAATGATGTCTTCATACAAATTGTGGAGGAAAAACGGCGTGTGGGAGGGAGCTGTGTCTGGAATGGTTTCCTGATGCTTGCCTCACCGGCGGACAACCGCATTCTGGCCATAGAAGCCAGTACGGGAAAAGCGGGGCTGCTGACTGCCAATGTGCAGAATTATGAGGGGTGTGGGGGTATGATACCCGAGACTGGAGGAAGAGACTCAGAAAAAGACGAGAGAAGGATGAGAGGAAAGGATGCCGCTGTGGCGCAGTATATCTGGCTTCTGCCCTTTTCAGGGACTACAATTGTACGTTGGAATCCGGAGACAGGGGAGTCCCGGGAATACGGTGATATGCCGGCCGGTTTTCAGTGCAGGGAGCTGCCGAAGAGACTGGAGACCAGAGAACGGCCATTCTGTCAGGCTATGTTCAGAGAGAAAGAGGTGATTTTTTCACCTTACTGGGGAAATATGTTCATCTGTCTGGATCGTGAGACCGGGGAGCTGCGGGAATGGAAGCCGTTTTTCCCGGTGCTGGAAAAGGAAAAAAATGAATATTTTATTTTCAGCTGTCCGGGGTATTTTCTGCCGGGAGCTGCAGGGGAATATACAGAAGGCGGAGCAGCGCTTGAATGGGATGATGGGCAGGACTTATCGGATGGCGGGGAGGCAGCAGAAGAGACAGCTCAGCATAAAGGGACTGAGAAGGAAAGCAGGAGCAGCTGGCCCAGCCGCTGGTTTTCTGCATTCGATCGGAAATTGTACGATATTAATCCGGACACAGGAGAGTACCGGGAAGTGGAGATTGTGTTCGATGAGGAGGAATTAATGGCGCATGCGGATGGATTCTGTGAGGGGTCTGACTGGATGCAGTATGCGTGTGAGGAGAATGCCTTTCAGACCCTGGAGGATTTCCTGGACGGGAATCTGAAAGGAGCTTCCTTTGACAGGGAAAGACAGCAGAGGGCTTATGAGAAAATTGCCGCTAATAACGACGGGACCTGTGGGGAGAAGCTGCACAGATTTGTGTGTGAGAAAATCAGAGAACGATGACAGCGGAGGCAGGCATATAGCCGGAACCAGGAAGAGACAGGATGGCGGATATGACAGGTGAACAGATACAGACGAAGACAGATTGACAGACCGAGAAAGAGATCCGGACCGGGTCAGCCGGACGGACGTTCAGACAGGTGAACAGACGGCCGGGGACAGGCAGGGAAGAGGCAGATAAGCAGGAAGACAGGCAGGTGGAGATTAAGATGACAAAGGTGATAACATACGGGACATTTGATCTCTTTCATGAGGGACATTACAGGCTGCTGCAAAGAGCGAAGGCGCTGGGTGATTATCTGATTGTGGGAGTGACCACAGAGGCATACGACAAGGCCAGAGGAAAGCTGAATGTAATGGATTCGCTGGTAACCCGTATTGAAAATGTGAAAAAGACCGGGTTCGCAGATGAGATTATTATTGAGGAGACCCCGGGACAGAAGTTCAATGACATTAAACGGCTGAACATAGACATCTTTACCGTGGGTTCGGACTGGGTAGGGTGTTTTGATCATCTGAAGGATTATTGCCAGGTGGTATATCTGGAGCGGACGAAAAACATTTCCAGCACCATGCTGCGGGAGCAGAACAGTCACATTCAGAGAATCGGAATCATCGGAACCGGAAGGATTGCGAATCGATTTATGCCGGAGGTGAAGCATGTCAGCGGTATCAATGTGCAGGGCGTGTATAATCCCCGCAGGGAGAGCGCGGAACGATTTGCCGAAAAGTGGGAGATAGATGCTTATGGGGAGCCGGAACGGTTATATGAAGCTGTGGATGTGGTGTATGTGGCCTCCCCGCACGAGACACATTATAGCTATATAAAAGCAGCGCTGGAAGCAGGCAGGCATGTAATCTGCGAAAAGCCCATGGTGCTGCTGCGGGAGCAGGCAGAGGAGCTTTTTGCGCTGGCCAGGGAACGGAAATTGATTTTGATGGAGGCAATCAAGACCGCGTATTGCCCCGGTTTTCAGAAATTATTGGGCGTTGCCTGCAGCGGGACCATCGGCAGTATCCGAAATGTGGAAGCCTGCTTTACAAAGCTGGAAAATCCGGAAAGCAGGGAGCTGACTGACAGAAAGTATGGGGGCAGTTTTACGGAGCTGGGAAGTTATTGTATGCTGCCGATTTTAAAACTTTTGGGAAAAGAGTATGAGGATATTCGATTTGATTCTGTCAGAGGAGAAAACGGGCTGGACTTATTTACAAAAGTGTCTCTCACATATCCGACGGGCCTGGCGACCGCTACCTGCGGACTGGGGGTAAAGTCGGAAGGCCGGCTCCTGATTGCCGGGACGAAGGGATACATTGTGGCGGAAGCGCCCTGGTGGAAGACTTCTTACTTTGAGGTGCATTACGAGGATGCGGGAAAGGTGGAAAAGCATTCGGAGATATTTCTGGGAGACGGGCTGAGGTATGAAATCAGTGATTTCCTCTCCATGCTGAACGGAACGGACCAGAACAATTTCAAGCTGACCCGGGGAGAATCTGTCGCACTGGCCGGAATGATGGAGCGGTTTTTGGAGGAGAAATCCTGAAGGCAATTCTGAATGCTGCAGGCGTGAATCTGACAGATATCCACAGGCTGCAAGAATGAACAGGGGAATCTCCGGGAATTATTTTATTGAAGTATCAGCCGGAATATGTTAATCTGAATACAGGTTGAGAGCACTGAAAGGCAACCGCTTCCATGGGAAGTAAGGTTGCTTTTTTGGTAGGGAACCAATAGATAAGGTAAACCGCTTTACAGGCAGCACATTTCTGATCCAGGCAGCATTGTATTGTATGGCAGACAGCATTTTCAGATTTGAATAATCTTCATGACAGACAGCAATTCCTGGAAAGACATAAGCATATTTCTCTGCAATTTTGCAAACGCGCTGTTTCGGCATACAGAAATATGGAGCAGGAAAGAGCGATGGGGAAGGCGGAAACCGGAAGAGGAGAAAAGTATGAGAATTTGGGCACACAGAGGATGTAGTCAGGCATTTCCGGAGAACACACTGCTGGCTTTTGAAAAAGCGTCGGCACTGAAAAGTCTGGCCGGAATCGAGCTGGATATCCAGCTGACCAGAGATGGTGAGATTGTCGTATGTCACGACGAGAAAGTAGACAGAACCACGGACGGAACCGGCGAGATCAGAAGCTTTTCCCTGGCGGAGCTGAAAAAGCTGAAGATAGATGCGGGAAATGGACGGACAGAGCAGGTTCCCACCATGGAGGAAGTTCTGGACCTGCTGGAGTCCAGAATGCGGGAGGGGCTGGAGATTAACATAGAGCTGAAGAATAGTAATTTTGCTTATGAGGGAATGGAAGAGCAGATTATTGAAATGGTGCACAAAAGAAGTCTCCAGGACAGAATTGTGTATTCTTCCTTTAGTGCATTGTCGTTGGAGCACATCCGGGAAATAGACCCGAAAGCACGAATCGGTATACTGGACAGGAAGATTTCGGATTGCCTGTATAAGCTGAAGGGCGGATGCGGCGCCAACGATCTTCATCCCTACTGGCAGGGGATGGATCTTCCGGCCGGGCGCTTCAAAGGCTACACGGTGCGGGCCTGGATGTCCGGCCATCTGTTCCCTGAGAAAGGAACGGGAAATAAGCTGGATATGGAGCCGCTGGAGCGCCAGGGAATTACAGATTTGATTTTAAACGAGCCGGAAGCATATATTCAGTGAAACCTGTAGCGATGAGCCGATTGCAGTGATGTGTGATAAAGGGGAAGGGGAATTTCGATATGGGGGAAACGGTAAAACTGCCCATTGGAATTGAAAGCTTTGAGGAAATTCGGACGAGGGGGTTTTATTATGTAGATAAGACCGGACTAATCGGGGAACTTCTGGACAATTGGGGGAAGGTAAATCTCTTTACCCGTCCTAGGCGCTTTGGCAAGTCCCTGAATATGAATATGCTGAAATATTTCTTTGAATATGGCTGTGACAGTGCGCTGTTTGCAGGGCTGGAAATCAGTGGGGAGAAAAGGAAATGTGAACAGTATATGGGAAAATTTCCCGTCATTTCGGTGACCTTGAAGGGTGTGAGTGCCGGAACGTATGGGACGGCCCGGAATATGCTGTGTTCTGTTATCGGAAACGAAGCCCTGCGGTTCCGGTTTCTGGCAGAGAGTGACAGGCTGGATGAAGAGGAAAAGGAGCGGTACAGGCAGCTTGTCACAATCGGCACAGGCGGAGAAGCGCAGTTTATCATGTCAGATGATGTGCTGATGGACAGTCTGCTGACGTTGTGCAGACTTTTACACCGGCATTACAGTCAGAAAGTGATTCTTCTGATTGACGAATATGATGTGCCGCTGGATAAGGCTCAACAGTACGGATACTATGATGAGATGGTGAGCCTGATTCGAAATCTGTTCAGCCAGTCACTGAAAAGCAACGCCAGTCTGGAATTTGCAGTGCTGACGGGCTGTCTGAGGATTGCCATGTCTTCCGCGGGAAGACATCTGGAAAGTATTTTTTCAGGTCTGAACAATTTGAATGCGCTGTCCATTATGAATGTCAGATTTGACGAATACTTTGGATTTACTGACAGGGAAGTCAGAGAAATGCTGGAATACTATGGACTGGAAGCGCATCATGAGACGGCCAGGACCTGGTATGACGGGTATCAGTTCGGCAACGCGCAGGTGTATTGCCCCTGGGATGTGGTCAATTACTGCGCGGAATTGCGTTCTGACGGGCAAGCTTTTCCCAGGGCATTCTGGATGAACAGCAGTGAAAATGACATACTGCGGAAATTTCTGCAGGAGGCAAGGCCGGGGACAAGGCGGGAACTGGAAGATCTGGTGAACGGAGAGGGTGTCGTCAAAAGAATCAATCAGGAGCTGACCTATCGGGATTTATATGAGAATACCGATAATCTGTGGAGTGTACTCTTTTCCGCAGGGTATCTGACCCAAAGGGAACGGCTGGATACAGATACCTACCGCCTGGTGATTCCCAATCAGGAAATAAGACAGATTTTTATTGAGAAGATTCTGGAGTGGTTCCGGGAGGAGGCCGGGAAAGATATCCTGAAACTGAATGCCTTTTGTATGGCCCTTGCAAAAGGAGACGCGGAGACGGCGGAGAAGTACTTTTGCTCTTATCTGATGAAGACTATCAGTATTCGGGACACTGGTGTATGGAAGAACAGGAAGGAAAACTTCTATTATGAGATTTTACGGGGGCTGCTTGGCCATCAGGAGGAATGGTACGTAAAGTCTAATGTGCAATCCGGCTCCAAAGGCATCATTGCGGATACCTGGTACAGTGATATTCTGGTGGAAAGCGAGGAGGAGAGCCTGGGTATTATAATTGTGGTGAGATATTCCGAGGATGGTGGTCCGGAGAACATGGAGAGACGCTGCGGGGAAACTCTGGAGCAGATTGAGAGGCTGGATTACGAAGACAGGCTGAGGGAGAACGGGATAGAAAAGATTCTGAAATATGGATTTGCCTGTCATCGGAAGAAGTGCCGGGTGAAGTGTGCAAAGAAGTTATCGACCTGATGAACAGTCAGAGGCTGTTGTGCGTTCCGAGGGGGAGATCCGGCAGGACAAGATTTTTTCTAAGAAATGAAGAAATGGCAGAAAGATAAAGAGGGGCAGGAAAATGGGGCGGTATTTCAACACAGAGGGGTGCTGCAGACCGGGGATTCATTATATGGTGCGGCTGGATGAAAGACTGGATGAGATAAAGCGGCTGTATGTGGACAGAGGAAAATATTTTGTCATCAACCGGGGAAGGCAGTATGGGAAAACTACAACACTCAGAGAGCTGGCCGAATATTTGAAGAATGACTATGCGGTTCTGTCTATGGACTTTCAGGCATTGGGGACGGATAATTTTGCCGACGGGCCGACCTTTGTGACTTCCTTTATTGAATATCTGGAAGAAATATATGCCAGAAAAGAGGGATTACGGAATGAACTGTGTACGGAAGCTTATCAGGAACTGCTTTCTCTGAAAAGCAGGGAAAAAGCAGGGCTGGATAAATTGTTCCGTGGTTTGAGCAGGATGTGTGAAACTGCGAAAAAGCCTGTCGTCCTGATGATAGACGAAGTGGACAGCGCATCCAGCAATCAGATTTTTATTGATTTTCTGGCACAGCTGAGGCGCTATTTTCTCGAGAGAGACAACTATCCCACATTCTACTCGGTGATATTGGCAGGTGTGTATGATATCAAAAATCTGAAGCTGAAAATACGTCCGGATGACGAGCATCAATACAATAGCCCGTGGAATATTGCCGCAAGATTTAATATGGAGATGAGTTTTTCTGCAGATCAGATTGCTCGGATGCTGCAGGAATACGAGGACGATCAGAGCACAGGGATGGATATAAAAGCCATGGCCAGTTGTATTTATGAATATACTTCTGGTTATCCGTATCTGGTTTCGGCGCTCTGTAAGTTTCTGGATGAGGATATTCCTGAGAGAGACGGATTTGCAGACTGCGGGGACATATGGACGGAAGAGGGTGTGAGGGAGGCAGTGAAAATACTGCTGAATGAAAATATACCGCTATTCGGCAGCATGGTACGACAGCTGGATTTGTACCCGGAGCTGAAGGATGTGCTGAAGCAAATTCTGTATGAAGGGCAGAGGATAGCCTTCAGTCCGGATACAAAATCAATCAACATTGGCCTTATGTTTGGTTTTCTGAAAGAAAATGAAGGACAGATTGTTATCGCTAACCGTATTTTTGAAATGCGGCTGATGAATTTGTTTATATCAGAGGAATCTGTTCAAAGCGACGTGTTCAAACAGGGACAGAGTGACACGAACCAGTTCATCCGAAACGGCTGGCTTGACATGGACAGGGTCCTGGAAAAGTTCGTGGAATTATTCCAGGACAGTTTGCAAGAGAATTCCTGAAGGAAGAACGGATACTAATAGGAATGTATGAGGATGCAGATTGTAAAGGGAAAACAGAATACACATTTCATAATACAGGGGCCTTTTTGAAGGTTCCTTGTTTTTATATTCTGTAGAATTGTGAAAAATTCCATTATCATAATGGTTAAGGATTAGAGACAAGGGGCCGATATAATTGTCAGAATCCTTGGAGATTGGGATAAAAGTAATGGGAATGAAAGTAAATAGGGCAGCACGGAAGCGAAAAGATTGCATGGAAGCAGGAAAGTGACGGAATCTGTTGTTGTGGGTGCAATAATGGATTTTTTTATGGGTTGATTTTAAAGTATATATATCTTATTATATAATGGAGATTTGGCGATAGAAACCTGTCTTAGATTTTAGTAGATAATTTTCGTGATTTTGCTGTGCCGACGGGTAAGGCATAACAGGAGTAGGAAACAGCCTGAAATATGGGAGAATATATGGATATCAGCGTAAGCAGAAGAGGCTATCAGCCTACGCAGGAGGAATTGAGGAAAATACAATTGACACAGCTGGATCTGATTCAGGAAGTGCAGCGTATCTGTGAAAAGTGTAATATTCATTACAATATGGTAGGCGGTACCATGCTGGGCGCAATCAGACATCATGGGTATATTCCCTGGGATGACGATGCGGATATAGGCTTTTTGCGGAAAGAATACGAGAAATTCCGAAAGGCCTGCAAAACGGAGCTGAATACGGAGAAGTATTATTTTCAGGATTGTCGTGATACGGAAGGGTATCGCTGGGGCTATGGTAAGCTCCGGCGGAAAGATACGGAGTTTATCCGTCTGAATCAGGAGTTCATGCCCTATGGGCAGGGAATCGCTATTGACCTTATGCCCTTTGACAATGTTCCGGATTCGGAAACTGCCAGGAAGATTCATGCATTCATCTGTTTCCTGTATCGGAAGGCTTTGTGGTCAGCAGTAGGCAGAAAAACAGAGAAAAATATCTTTATAAAAGGCTTGTATAAGCTTTTATACCTGATTCCGGAGAAGCGATTGATTGAAAGCTATCAAAGATGGATAAACAGGTGCGGGAAGCTGGGGCGGACAAATCAGGTAAGGATTCTGACTTTCCCTACGCCAAAAGGCATATACGGGTATGACCGGAAGTGGTACACTGACTTGCGGCTCTATGAATTTGAAAATTCCCGTTTTCCCGGCGCCAGGGACTTTGATGGGTATCTGAAGGTAAAGTACAGGAATTATATGGAGATGCCGCCGGTGGAAAAAAGAAAGGTGCATCCCATTTCTAAACTTACGTTGACAGAGGAGTAAACAGAGCAGAGTAGTAAGCAAAAATTTGCAGAGGAAACTCTTGTGGCTTTGCAATGAGGGACGAGCTGGCCGTATCGGTATGGCCGGGATATACTGAAGAAATGCAAGCGAAATGTAAGAGAAACATAAGCGAAATATACAGGGGATGTACATGGGGCAGAAAGGAATAAGCTGCCGAATATTTCGGAGGCTTCCGGGAGGCAGTATTATAAGGGAATGATGTCATGGAGAGCATAGGTAAACGATATAAAATTGGCTATACAGACGGAGTATATGATTTATTCCATGTAGGTCATTTGAATATGATCGAGACAGCGAAAAAGAACTGTGAATATCTGATCGTGGGAGTACATAGCGATGAGGTGGTCCATCAATATAAGCATCGATACCCGATTATACCGGAAGAAGAACGGGCCCGCATTGTAGGGGCCGTGAAGGGTGTGGATAGGGTTGTGATAAATGAGGTCAGAGACAAACTGACACTGCTGGAACGGTATCATTTTGATGTGGTCTTCATCGGCGATGACTGGAAGGGTACAGAGCGGTGGAATAATTTTGAGAAAATCCTGGGGGAACAAAATGTGGATGTGATATATGTTCCGTATACCAAAGGGATTTCCACTACTGATATCAGAAAGAAAATCCTGGATATGTAGCAGTTCAGAAGGATATTAAACTGTTAAGAAGATATTTCTAAGCTCTGAGGGAGATGCAGAATAATGGAAAGAAAAAGGATTGCCATTACCATGGGAGATCCGTCGGGAATCGGGCCGGAGGTTGTGGTAAAAGCGCTGACAGAAAGGTCTGTATATGAGAAGTGTATCCCTGTAGTAATCGGAGATTGTGAAGCACTGCAGGACGCCGTTCGCTTTTGCCATCTGAACCTGAAATTAAATGAGGTGAAGGACTTCCAGGCAGCAGCCGGTGATTACGGAGTGGTAGATTATGTGAACCTGGGGTATCTGAAACCGGGCAGTTGGAAGTATAAGGAGAATTCCGCCATCTGCGGAGAGGCGTCTTTTCAGTATGTGATCCATGCCATTCGACTGGCCATGGAGGGAAAGGCAGCTGCAGTGATTACAGCCCCCATCAGCAAGGAATCTGTCAACATGGCGGGACATCCATACAGTGGCCATACGGAAATATTCGCAGAATATACGGGAACAAAAGACTATGCCATGCTTCTGGCCAGTGAGAATCTGCGGGTGATCCATGTCACCACGCACTGTGCGTTAAGCGAAGCATGCAGGCGGATCCGAAAGGAACGGGTGCTGACAGTCATCAGGCTGGCAGAGCAGGGCTGTAAGATGCTGGGAATTGCCAATCCACGGATTGGTGTGGCCGGGTTAAATCCTCACTGTTCGGAGAATGGATTGTTCGGAACGGAGGAAGCCAGCGAGATTATCCCGGCCATTCAGGAGGCGAAAGCCCAGGGAATTGCCGTGGAGGGACCCGAGCCGCCGGACACTGTGTTCGTGAAATGTAAGGCTGGGATTTATGATATTGTAGTTGCCATGTATCATGACCAGGGGCATATTCCTTTAAAGTTGAATGGCTTTCAATGGGATAAGGAAACGGGGAAGTTTAAGTCCATTCGAGGGATTAACTGCACCATTGGACTGCCTATTGTACGGGCTTCCGTGGACCATGGGACTGCTTTTGGGAAAGCGGGAGACGGGCTGGCCAATGCGGACAGTATGCTGGATGCTATTGAGGCGGGGCTGAAGATGGCGGGGAGTGAATACTTTGGTAAGAGGACACAGGCATATGCCTGATATTCGTGTATAAAGGATTGCTATTGAAGGGAGAAAGCGTGAGATATGGCAGAATTTCGCCAATGGAGAGAGACGGACAGGGTAAGTTTGAAGGATGTTGTGCCACTTGATACGCCGTATAATGCAGCCGTTGAGATATCTTCTTTCTGCAATCTGAGATGCGTGTACTGTGCACATTCGATACAGCATGGACAGTATGAAGGAAATATGACAGATGAGCTGATAGATAAAATATTACATGATCTGGGGGAATTCCCCAGAAAGATAAAAAAGGTAAACCTTTTTGGCTTTGGGGAATCGCTGTGTCATCCAAAATTCCCGGAAATAGTGGGAAAGATAAACAGAGCAGATGTGGCGGATGCAGTTGAATTCACTACAAATGGTGTCCTTCTCACGAAAGACAGAATAGACCGAATGATGGAGAACGGCGGGGTGCATACCATAAGAATATCTCTGCAGGGAATTGATGTGTCGGCATACAGAGAGTTTGGCGGAATGGATATTGATTTCGAACAGTTTCTGTCAAATCTCCGGTATCTGTACCAACAGAGGGGAGATATGAAAGTGCGCATGAAAGTGGCAGACATTGCGTTAAAGGGAATCCCTGACGGAGAGGAGCGATTCAAAGATATCTTCGGAGGCATGGCAGACTCTATTTATATAGAGCATATACTGCCCATATATGCGGGAATGGACTATGACAGTATAGATGAAAATATCAATAAAGATGTACTGGATGGCAGGATGCATGTTCACCAGGAAAAGATCAATAAGGTATGTCACAGAGCATTTTACAGAATGCGGCTTCGTGCTAACGGAGATGTGACGGCGGCATGCTGTGATGCCACACAGGATGTGAAATATGGCAATGTATGGAAGGATTCCCTTTATAATATATGGAATGGAGAAGCGCACAGGGCGTTTCTCAGGCTCCAGCTTGAGGGGAGACGTTTTGAGCATCCATACTGTAAGGAATGTGTGATGCCGAATGATATCACGACAGAGGCAGATTTGCTTGATCCATGGGCGGAGGAAATTTTGGAACGGATGGGAGGGGAAAAACAGTGAGCAGGATAATGGAGGATATTTCGAGATGGTCCCTTGAAAAACGAGAAACATTTTTAAAAGAAGTATTTCAGAAAAAGATGGGAAAGCCTCTTAATCTTGAAAATCCCGAGAGTTTTTCTGAAATGATACAGTGGATAAAACTATACTATCATGATCCGCAAATAAGCCAGTGTGTGGATAAAGTTTTATTTAAGGAATTTGTCAGAAAGAAGCTGGGAGAAGGATATACAGCCAGGGTATATGAAGTATGGGAATCTCCGGAAGCGGTAAACTTGAGAAATATTCCGGAACAATGTGTAGTAAAATCTAATTGCTCCAGTGATGGGAATAATATTTTACTTGTTCCTGATAAAAGCAAAGTAGATTTTGATAAAAATGAAAAAGAAATTAAAGAAAATTGGTTTGACAGATTGAAGTTGCATACAAATTCTTTTGCAAATTATTATTATGGAGTGCAGCCTAAGGTGTATGTGGAAGAATATCTCAAGGAAGCGGAAGACAGTCCTGATGATTATGATGTATTTTGCTTTCATGGTGAGCCAAAATTCATTTATGTTAAGACTGCACACTTTGATCATGGTGTTAACAGGGGTAGTTATCCTGTTAGCTTTTATACTACCAATTGGGAATTTATGGATGCAAAATATAGGGATTTTTTGAGCAGAGCAGATTTGGAAAGACCACCTCATCTTGACGAGATGCTTGAAATAAGTCGTAAGCTTTCAAGTGGTTTTCCTTTTGTAAGGGTGGACTTCTTTGAAAATTTCAGTAGGTTATATGTGGCAGAATTTTCCTTTGCACCCTGGGCCGGGTTGAGGGCATATGAGCCTGAGGCAATGGATTATGAGATGGGGAAGTGGCTGGATATTGTGCATACGGCGAAGGCGGAGTATGTGAAAAAATAGGATAGAACAATATTTTGTATTGTAATTTCTTTGTGAAATATTATATCAGCGTTTACGGAGAATAGATATGCTACACATTCGCAATTGCAGTTTAAATGCTTTTAAGGAAAATATAAGAGGGAAGAAGCTTTTTATATGGGGAGGCGGCAATCGTGCTGAATTATGCTATAGAGAGTGGGGAATTAAATGGAGTATAACTGCAATAGTCGATAGTAATGAGAATTTATGGAATAAAAGATGGCATGTAGATAATGAAATTTTGTGTATTGATAAAAAAAGGATGATATCAGATATCTGCACACATGGAATCAACAATTGTGTTTTGCTGATAACTTCGGTTTTTTACGCAATGGATATAATTGAGGAATTAGACGAAGTGGTAGAGTTGGATGGATTAAAGACATATGTAGTATCTTTAATTTCAGAGTATTATGTTCCACAGAATTTTGAATTCACAAAAGGGGTTCAAAAGATACCTAAAAAAATACACTATTTTTGGTTTGGGGGAAAAGAAATACCAGAAAAATTTAAGCACTATATTGAGACATGGGAGCAGTTTTGCCCAGACTATGATATTGTCAGATGGAATGAATCTAATTATGATATTACAAAAAATCAATATATGTATGAAGCATATCAGGCAGGTAAATATGGATTTGTCCCAGACTATGCTAGATTGGACATCATCTATAATCATGGCGGGATTTACTTAGATACGGATATCGAATTATGTAAGAACTTTGATGATCTTCTATGTGATGATGGATTTTTTTCAGTGGATTTTGAAGGATGTGTAAATACTGGCTCCGGATTTGGCGCAATACAATATAATCCTATTATCAGGGATATGATGGGAGCCTATGAAAATGAGCATTTTATTGATAAAGATAGGAATATGAATTTAAAACCCTGTCATCATTATCAGAATCCGATTCTAAAAAAGGCTGGATTTGAAATTACACAGAAATATCAGAAAATAGATGGTAATGTTTTATATCCCTGTGAAGTACTTGCACCAATTGCTACTTATTCTGGAATTGAAAGAATTACTGAAAAAACTCATTCTATTCATTGTGCAGAACTTAGCTGGATTTCAGATAGTGAGCGGGAAGCAAGAGAACGATTTAGAAATAGAATAGGATCTAGGATAAATAGAAAGTTGCCTGGTGAAACCTAATTTTGTATATGCTCGGAAATGATGTAGATTTGGCAAGGAGTGGTAAGTGAACTAAATGAATATAAACCAGAAGCTTGAGAAAATATTGCTGAAAAATAAAATAATTACTGAAACCTCCTGTGACAAAGCAGTACAAGTAGTACAAGATTTAGAAAAAAGCTTTATGATGGGGGGGAGAGTTGGAATATATGGTGTTGGGATAGAGGCAGAGGGTCTGTTGCGATTTATTTCAGAAAATGTATCATTTTTTGAGATAGAAGCGTGTTTTGATAAAACGATAAGGAGTTATAATTATAAAAACATAATCAAGGATAACACTGTGTATCCAGTTGAACAGATCAAGGAGAGAAATATAGATTACATAATTATTGGTTCTTATGCTTACAGAGAGGAATTTATTAACATACTTTCGAGGCTTGGGTACCAAGGACAAATTGTGGATTTATATGGTTATATGAATGATTATATGGAAGAGCATTCTTCTGATTACCAAAAAGCATATCAGACAAGACAGGAATATTTGAAGGCAGAGGATAGCAGTAAAGCGCGGATACTGCAAAAGCTGATAAAGGAATATATATTATTGAAAGATTTTCATTATTCTTTTCACTATATTGATTTATACATAGAAAACAGATATGCAGGGTATGAACAGTATATTCAATTTAAAAAGGATATTGAGCAGCTTTTAAAAGAAATAAAAGAGTGCATGACAAAAAGAAATAAAAGAGATATTTTTATTAATTGGGTAGATGCGCTATCGTATTATGATATACCACAGTTTCCATTTTTACAGAGAAAATCTCAGGAAGGTGTATGTTTTCATAATGCATATACTGTTATGCCATGGACAACGGAAACAACAAAAACCATATTATTTGGTGAGTATCCTATAGAGGGTAAACTTTTCCTGAGAAATAAGTTTACTGCAGAAAATGTAAAACTATTGAAACTTCTCAGGGAAAATGGGTATATGTTTGCGTATTGTGGTATGCCTAAGTTTGCAAAACTGTTTGATGAAACAGTAATAGCACCTGTTTGTTATTTTGAAAATAAATTTTGTGGCAGCATGCAGAAACAATGGGATGCATTAGCGATTTTATGCGAAATTGACAGTCCCGTATGTGTCTTAATACATACACTTAAAGAGACACATGAGCCCTTTATTTGTGGAGAATGTGATACGTTAAAGTATTTTGGATCCACGGAAAAGGATTGGAGTCAAGAAGAGTGTAGAGAGCAGGCTAAAATTTCGGGAAAATATATAAACACACAATTAGAATTTTATGAAAAGTTTTATCCGGAAGATGCAATAGATATATATATGAGTGACCACGGACGGATAGGCAATAATCCGATGAATGAAAGAAAAATTCATACAATGCTGATGATATGTGGTAAGGGGCTAAAGCCGGTTTCTGTTAATGGAATATTTAGTCTGGTCCAGTTTCCGGACTTGATAAGAATGCTGATAGAAAAGGATTTCGATTGGAGTGTATTAGAGAAGGAATATACTATCATTGAAAATTTGGACGCATATGGTGAATTGATAGTGAGAGATACTTTGGCGGGAAAATTGAAGAGAGAAGAAATGTGTCAATGTAGAGGAATTATTACAAAAAATGATGCTTATTACATATATGTATTTGGCAAGGAATATTATTTTGAAAAGACAGAACCAAATGACAACAAGCTTGATCGAATTGAATGCAGTGATCGCATAAATGTGTTAAGAGAATTGTGTGGTAGCCAGTTTATAGACATTTATGAGTATGATAAATTTAAACTTTCAAGATTGCTTTATAATTAGTACATTAAAGCACTATGTTGCATTGATGCAATAGAAAGGAATTTAATTCAAAGAAATGAATAAGGGAACACTCTATTGGCTGACAGGATTATCAGGGGCAGGAAAGACAACTATTGGGAACAGGTTATATTATACTATAAAATCTCAAAAACAGAATACGGTTATCCTTGACGGTGATATACTGAAAAAAATTGCAGGAAAAGATTTGGGTTATGGAAGAGAAGAAAGGTTGGAAAGAGCATACAGATATAGCGCATTGTGCAAACTTTTGACGGATCAGGGAATTAATGTGATCATATGTACAATCGCTATGTTTGATGATATAAGGAGCTGGAATCGAGATAATATTGAGAATTATGTGGAAGTATTTCTGGATGTTGAGATGGAGGTGCTGAAACAAAGAAATCGAAAGGGATTGTATTCTAATGGGAACGGAAATACAGTCGGTATAGATGTGGCAGTTGAGTATCCTAAAACCCCTGATATTATAATAAAAAATGATGGAAGCCAGCCCTTAGAAGAAAGTGTTCGAAAGATTTTGGAGTATAGGGTTATTCAAAGAAAGAGATGGAACAGGGATGAAGAATATTGGAATGATTATTATGCGAGTAGGGTACGAGTATCTGCATCAAAGGAAGAGCCAAGTTTATTTGCACGTACCATGCTACAACAGTATATAAAAGGTGGCAAGCATTTAATCGAACTGGGATGCGGTAATGGAAGAGACAGCCTGTATTTTGCCAAAAACGGAATTATTGTTACGGGAATAGATGCATCTCAAATTGCAATAGATGAACTGCGGGAAAAGAATACTTTGGATAATTGTGTTTTTGTATGTGATGATTTTGTAAGTGCAGAGTCTATTTACCAGATTCAATACGATTATTGTTACAGCAGATTTACACTTCACGCAATCAATGAACAACAGGAAACACAGATTTTAACAAAGGCATATGATATGCTGATAGAAAAGGGATATCTATTTATAGAGGCACGTTCTATAAATGACAAAAAGTATGGTGTAGGCCAGGCAGTAGAAAGTAATGCATTTATCTGTGATGGACACTACAGACGCTTTATTGACTTGACAAAGCTAATAGAAAAGTTAAAGAAACTTGGATTTGCTATTGTTGAAAGTGCAGAAAGTGATCAATTTGCCCCGTTAAAAGGAGATAACGCTGTTTGCATAAGAGTAGTGGCACAAAAAATGTAGTTACTATTTGTGTTGAACCAGGCAGCATTATAAGGAGACAGCATATGAATAAGTTGGAGCAGAAGAAAAATCTCTATAAGATTAGTGTGATTGTTCCAATCTATAATATTGAAGAATATATCTCTGAATGTATAGAGAGCATAGCTGGTCAAACCTATTCAAATCTTCAAATCATACTTGTAGATGATGGGTCAACAGATTTATCAGGACAGATTTGTGATACATATGCTAAGCAGGATGAGAGAATTCAGGTTATTCATCAGAGAAATGCAGGGTTGGTTTTAGCGAGAAAAGCGGGGTTAAAAGCAGCAGAGGGAGATTATATAGGTTTTGTAGATGGGGATGATTATATAGAGTCTGATTTCTATGAAAATTTGTTGCACTTTATATTGGAAGATGAGGCAGACTTTGTTCATACAGGCTATATTTATGAGAAGCATAATATTAGTATTAAAAGATGTCAGTTTGAAACACAAATATATGAATTAGATAAAGACATCGCAGTAAATATTATCAATGAATATGTTTTGGGGAGCAGTGAAGAACGGCATATTACTTTCAGTATATGGTCAAAACTATATAGAAGTGAATTTATAAAGAAATGCTACAGTAAATTACCATTTTATCAGTCAATGGGAGAAGATTTAGCATGTTTGTGTATATGTTTACTGGAAGGGAAAAAAGTTTCATTTCACAAAAAGGCATTGTACCATTATAACTTGCGCCATAGCTCACTCGTAAATTCTGGTGATATTACGAACATTTTTGAAATGGCCAGATTGTATAACTGTTTAGCGACAGTGTTTGAAGATTACAGTGTTCTTGATCAGCTGGAAGCTAATTTAAAAAGCTATATTATAAACAACATTTTGTCATTTATGGTTCGAAGTGGTAAGTTTTATGATTTTGTAAATGCATACGTTTTTGAAAAAGTTGATTTGATTAAAAATAAGAATATTATTATATATGGTGCAGGTATTGTAGGACAGGGATATTATGCACAATTATGTAAATATGACTCCTGCAGGATAGTCGGATGGGTTGATGCGGACTATCGTAATATACATTTTGATTTTACAGATGTGATTGGACTAGAGGAAATGAAAAAGTTGCAATATGATCTGATACTTATTGCAGTTAAAAACAGTGATACAGCTGATGGGATAAGAGGACAGCTTGAGGCTATAGGTGTACCCGAATGTAAAATTCTTTGGGCCGCCCCAAAATCATTGTGCAAAATATGATTGTAGATACTTGGGAAGTGTGAAAAGAAAAGGAACCTTCTAATGTTGACTGGCATGTGTGCTAAGGTATGTAAGAGGAATAGATATGGAAATAATGATTTGGGGATGTGGAAAATTTGGAAAACAAGCATACCATTATTATAACGAAAACTTTAAGATAGTCGGGTTTGTTGATAACGATTCAAGAAAATGGGGCACATATTTATTTGATAAGATGGTGTATTCCCCTGATGTGCTGGAGGACTTTAAAGGAAAGGTAATTATTGCAGTCAAAAGTAACTATGATGTTATTCTTGAACTTTTAGAAAAAATGTATGGCATCTCAGAAAGCATACTATTTAAGGTGGAAGAACAGCCACTGATCAGTAGAGAATATTCTAAAATTAATAATATAATAGACGAAAATACAATCATGATATATTTTATGGGTGGTTTAGGAAATCAGATGTTTCAGTATGCATTAGCCAAAAATTATATGAAGCAAGGGAAAAAAGTTCTTGCAAATATTGAACATTATTCCAGACTGGGGAAACGAGTATTTGTTTTGTGTGATATTTTTAAAAATATAACTTTAAATTTTGGAGGAGATGAGCAGAAAAAAGAGATTATAGAAAAGAATGTGGGTAATCTTGATAAATATAAGAATTTTAGAGTATATGTAGAAGAAATGCAAAATGGTAAGGAAAAGTCTGCTGATATGTCATTGCTGAATACAACAGGTGGCATATTGCATGGTTTTTATCAAAGTTTTCGCTTTGCACAGAAAATCGAAAAGGATTTAAGAACAGATTTTACATTTGGTACAAACAATGATTATAAATTTGTAGAAGTTTTAAAGACATTACAAGCATTGAATTGTGTTAGTGTTCATATACGAAGAGGGGATTATACAACAGAAAAGAATCAGGATATTTATGGCGGTATCTGTACACTGCAATATTATAAAGATGCTATGAAAATTGTAGCAGATAGAGATGGGTCATGTGTATTTTGTTTTTTTTCTAATGATATGAAATGGGTAAAGGAACATTTTAAAATACCTGAAGCAATCTATATTGAAAGTAACATGTTTGAAAACTATCAGGATTGGTATGACATGTACCTTATGAGCCAGTGCAAACATAATATTATTGCGAACAGTACATTTAGTTGGTGGGGAGCATGGCTGAATCAGAATAAGGATAAGTTGGTTATTGCACCAGCAAAATGGAACAATATATATGAGTATAGAGATATATGTCCAGATAACTGGATTACTTTATAAATATAATGTGAGGGCTAATGGATATGACTGGAAAAAGTAAGGTGATTATATATGGATTAGGACAAATGTATGAAAAACAAAAGTGCTATATTGAAAGCCGATTTGAGGTTATAGGGTATAGTGATGTGAGAACGAATATTAATATGCCCGGTGGAATAATTGTTCCTGAAGATCTTGTTAAATATAAATATGATTATATCTATGTGACCAGTTATAAGTATTTCGTAGAGATAAAGAAGAGACTTATTGAATTAATAGGAAAAGAGAATGAAGAGAAGATAATTACATATGTAAATGCGTTTGGAGATTTTCGAAATAGTCAAGTACGAGATGAGTGGGTTATAGATAAGCTCTTACATATTCCAGCCGGAAAGATATTACTGGATGCAGGAGCAGGACAACAACGATATAAAGCATATTGTTCTCACTTAAAATATATAGCGCAGGATTTTGGAAAATATGTGCCGAATGAAGTAGATACAGGGTTACAACTGGATGTATGGGAATACGCAGGATTGAATATTACTTGTGATATTATTGATATGCCATTGGACGATGAGTCGGTGGATGTCATTCTTTGCACGGAGGTATTTGAACATTTAGTAAATCCGATGTTGGCATTACAGGAATTTTCGCGCATTTTAAGATCAGGAGGTGTGATGATTTTAACAGCGCCTTTCTGTTGCCTGACACATATGGCACCTTACTTTTATTATAATGGCTTTAGCGAGTATTGGTATCAAAAAAATCTTGAAGAAAATGGTTTTAGAATAAAAGAATTTATGCACAATGGAAATTATTTCAAATATATAAGTCAGGAATTATTTCGTGTAAACATGATGGCTGAGCGATATTGTAATGCTGGATTATCTTCTGAAGAAATGGAAACAATTATAAAAAGTATGGATATAATGGCACGTTTGTCTAATGAAGATAATGGCTCAAATGAGACCTTATGTTTTGGAAATATGGTAATGGCAGAAAAATATAAAGGATGACTTTAAGTCATCAGCCAGAATGTAATTTAAGAGGATTTAAATTTATGATATATGCCATTAGTTATGCCAATGATCAATATAAAAAAGCGCAGGAACTAAATTTGAAAACAGCACTTACATATGGGGCAGATAAAGTGATCGTATATTCGCCAGAAGATATAGATCGGCATTTCTATGAAAAGAATAAAGAAGTTCTTATGTGTCACAGAGGAAATGGGTATTGGCTTTGGAAGCCATATATAATTAAAAAGACGTTGGATAAAATGGAGTATGGAGATTATCTTATTTATGCTGATTCAGGTGCCTATTATATAAATGACATTCACTATCTGATTAGATGTATGGAGCAGCAAATGACAGATATTATGTTATTTTCGCTTCCTAAATCCTATTTGGAGAAAATATGGTCAAAAAGAGATGCATTTATTATTATGGAATGCGATTCTCTTGAATATACTGATACTCCGCAAAGGTTAGCCGGATTCATTGTAATAAAAAAGACGAAGTTTGTATATGAATTTATTGAAGAGTGGTTGTTTTATGCACAAGATAAGAGAATAATAACAGACCAGAAAAATTGTATGGGAAAGGATAATTACCCTGGCTTTAGAGAAAATAGAAATGATCAGACAGCACTTTCCTTACTTTCCAAAAAGTATCATCTTCAATGTTTTAGAAATCCATCTTGTATCACAGCAGATAATGATAAAGAAATATTGGAAAAAAGTAATTATCCAAAAATATTCCACTTACATCGTATTGGAAAGGTAGAATCAGTAGAACACATGGAGGGTATATATAATGGATATTTGGATAAATTAGCTAAGCTGTGGAAAGAGGACAAAAATATGCTGTTATATGGGGCAGGAAATAGGGCAAGAAAAATTATTTCATATTTGAAGTCAATAAATAAATGTGTAAGTGCATGTATCGTATCCGATGAACAAATAATTATATATCCTGAAATAGAAGGCATAAAAGTATATCATTTATCTGAATTGCCATATTTAGTTGAAAACAGTGAGGTTATTGTCACAATTGATTTTAACGAGGTTAAAGAGCAATTGCATAAGGCAAAATTTCCTTTTGTATGTATTGAACCAGAAATCTGGAATGCATTGAGATACTTTGATGAGCAGAAGGAAGGGATGCTTTTAGTAGAAAGGAAATAATAAATTGTTAAATTTGAAGGCTTGTCCATGTAGTCAATTAAAAAATAACTTGGATAATAAGATGATAGTATGTTTTGGGGCGGGACGCAATTTTTTGAATTTTTTGCGGAAAAACACTAATATAAAAACCAAAATCAAATGTATAATTGATAATGATGATAGGCTAAATGGGACTATAATAGAAGATATTCCAGTATATTCTTTAAAAAAATTTATCACTCAATGTGATAAAAACTTTATTCTTATGATAACTTCATCATTGTATTGGATGGACATTTTGAAACAATTAGATGATATAGATTTTTTTAATGAAATAAGTTGTTATGTTAATTTTATAAATGAAAATATGGTAGAGCATAGTAATTATTCTCTTCTTACAGGAGAGAACAAAATACCAAAGGTAATCCATTATTGTTGGTTTGGTAATAAAAAGATACCTGACCATTTAATGAAGTATATCAATACCTGGGAAAAATTCTGTCCAGAGTATAAAATTATTAGATGGGATGAGAGTAATTACGATGTTAGTAAAAATAAATATATGAGACAGGCATATGAAGCAGGAAAATATGGTTTTGTACCGGATTATGCTCGTTTAGATATTATAAAACAGTATGGTGGAATATATCTTGACACAGATGTAGAATTAGTAAAAAATTTAGACAGTTTATTGTGTTATGAGTTTTATTGTGGTTTTGAAAGCGAACATTACGTTGCATTAGGATTAGGGTTTGGAGCAGTCAAAGAACATCCTCTGTTGGATAAAATGCTGGAAGTATATGAAAATTTGAATTTTGTAGAAAATGGTGTGATTAATGATACTGCCAGCCCACATTATCAATCTCCTGTTATAAAAGAACAAGGATTTTTATTGAATGGAAGATATCAGGAGAAAAATGGAATTGGTATTCTTCCTTGTGAGATACTTGCGCCTGGAGCTGGCTCTATTTTCCCGGATTGTATTACAGAGAATACATATTCAATTCATCATTATGATGCTTCTTGGGTCGAAAATAGAGATGAGTATAAACGATATCGTGAGGATTTAAGAAAATTATATACAGATAGAATATTGAAAATGAAGAGGTAATCAGTATGATTTATTAGATTCTGCAGAATTATTTACTATTTGGGAGGCATCCATAGTTAATTTCCATCAGCAGATTTGGAAGATAAATTACAGGTGTGAATAAATTAGAGGGTTAATATGCAAATTATACAAAAAAGAATTGAGAAATTTGCAAATGATGTAAAAGGAAAAAAGAATGTATACTGCTTTGGTGCAGGATCTGTATTAGCCAGATTTTTGCATGAGTTTCGAGAATACCATTTAGAAGATGATATAAAATATGTAGTTGACAATTCTAAAGAAAAACAGGAGACGATAGTTCGGGGAATTTATAATGATATTCCTGTTATTTCACTGAAAAAAATGTTATATGAAATTACATTAGAGGATGTCATAATAATTACAACAGTTCATTTTCTGGAAATTATAGAATTATTGAATGGAGAAGAAAAACTAAAAAGTATAGAATGTTATTTGTACAATGTTTTAAGAATAGAGCAATATGATTATGAAAGATTGAATATTGAAATTCCAAAGAAACTGGGAATTTGTCAGGAACAAAGAATTCCAAAGACAATCCACTATTGCTGGTTTGGGAAAACGGAAATTCCTGCTCATTATAAAAAGTGGATGGAGAGTTGGAAAAAGTACTGCCCTGAATATGAAATTGTTGAATGGAATGAAGACAATTATGATGTACATAAAAGTAGATATATCAGGCAGGCATACGACATGGGGAAATGGGCTTTTGTATCTGATTATGCCCGTATAGATATCATCAATGAATATGGCGGAATATATTTAGATACAGATGTCGAACTGGTAAAAAATATTGACGTGCTGTTACAGAATGATGCGTTTTGCGGATTTGAAAACTTCCGATATGTAGCGTATGGATTAGGCTTTGGCTCCAGGAAAGACAATGTTATATTAAATGAAATAAAAGAATATTATGACAGAATGGAATTTCTGTCAGAGGATGGAACATTGAAGCAGATAACCTGCCCTGTTATTCAGACGGAAATTATGAAACGGCATGGATTGATGTGCAATGGAGAATTTCAGGTTGTGGAAGGAATGACGGTGTACCCTTCGCGGATTTTGTGCGGAATGAGCCCGCATAGTTTCAGAATACAGTGCAATTTAGAAGATACATATGCCATTCATCATTATTCCGGGTCTTGGCTTGAAAGTAAGCAGGGAAAAAATAAAGTTATTTTCTATATGAAGAAATGGAGCGAAAATCGGGACTATTATTATCCGGATGATATGTGATATTCCTGATTTACATGGCGAGTGGACTTTCTAAATCAATTACGACTTTGAATGGCTGATCATAGATGATGATTCTACAGATAATATTGCGGAGCTTGTAGACCGGTGAATAGCATGTGCAGTAGAGTTTTGTTGACAATAATGATACTCTGAAAGAGGATGCGGGAGATACAGTTTATGAATATTGGATCCAGGACAATGATGAGAAGGAGCATTTGTGTATAGAGTCGGATGAAATAAGAAAATTATTTTAGCTGGATATAGATACTGTATTTTTAGCGTTGAAAAAACAAGGCTTATTGATTTGAAAGAGGTTGTTGGAGAATGGTGGTAAATCTTATGGAAGAGATAATTATTTGGGGAGCCGGGAAAGTAGCAACAAGGAAATGCGAATGGGCGGTTTGGGCCGGATACCAGGTGAAATTTTTTGTAGATAATGATGCGGAGAAATGGGGAAAAACCATAGAGGGAATTCCCATTTGTTCCCCGGAAATATTAAGGGAATATAGAGGGACCGTTGTGATTCCTGATTTGTATTATGAGGAAATCAGGGCACAATTAAACGAAATGTCTTACCAGGGGAATAAGGTTGGATTTAAACAATTTAGAAAAGAAGTGATTTGTAAAAAGAAAATTAATATAAAGTTGCCAGATATGGAAAAAAAGAGGAATAATGTCTCTTTTGTATTTGATTCCTATTTTAAAGCTTTCAACTGGGGAGGGGTGGAAAGCTGGAGTTGTATGGTGGCCAATCAATTGTTGAAATCAGGGATGGAAGCCAGATTGATATGTGGACCAAATAAAAAGTTTGATAAATTTACAAAGAATATTCTACATTTTTGTGAGGAAAACGAGCTAGTTCTGATAGAGGAAATGGCAGTAAAAATTGCAGGGTATCTGCCCTGTATTTTTATATCTCAAGGTTCTGTGGCATTAAATGCGGCTCAGATTGTGAAAACACTGTTTTCAGATCAGATTCAGATAGTAATGGTAGCTCACGCAGATGAACCAGTCACTTATGAAAGACTACAGTTTTGGGAAGATCGACTTGATAAGATTATTTGTATCAGCAGAAAAATAAAATATGAACTTCAAAACAAATATGGTGTGCAAGAAGAAATTTTAGTATATCATCCGAATCCCATACAGCTCCCAAATATGGCGGGCAAAAGAGGATATGAAAATGGAATCTTAAAAATAGGTTTTGCCGCCAGGTTGAACAGGATACAGAAACGGGCACATTTGCTTCCTGATATTATGGAGATGTGTTCAAAAAAGGGACTTAATGTAGAATTTAATATTGCCGGAGAAGGGGATTGTCTGGACCAGCTTTTATCATATGTATCTGACAGACACCTGGAAAACAGTGTGCACATTTTAGGGTGGATTCCGCCGACAAAAATGGCGGATTTCTGGAAGGAACAGGACGTTTACTTGAATCTCTCTGATTTCGAAGGGATGAGTCTGGCAATGCTGGAGGCAATGGCCTGCGGAGCTGTGCCGGTTGTGACGGATGTCAGCGGGGTCAGCGACATGATACAAGATGGAAAAAATGGCTTTATTATACCTGTGGACAGCTGGTTGGAGGCTGCTGATAAAATCGAGGTTTTGAGTGGAGACAGAGGACTGTTAAAAAGGGCCGGCGAATATAATATGGGATTAATCCGGGAAAAATGCGATGTATCTGATTATGCCGACTGGCTGATGGAAATGTTCTATTTTTAAGGGGGAAAGATATGTCAGAACCTTTGATTACAGTGATTATGCCTTCCTTGAATGTAAGGAAGTATATCAGAACCTGTATGGACAGCGTGGTTGGACAAAGCCGGCAGGAACTGGAGATATTGTGCATAGATGCGGGCTCCACAGATGGTACTTTGGAGATTCTGAAAGAGTATGCACAGGCCGACAACCGGATAAAAATATGCCAAAGCGATGTCAAAAGCTATGGAAAGCAGATTAATATGGGCATTGAGCTGGCCAGGGGAAAATATATTGCCGTTGCGGAGACAGACGACTATATTGATCCGCAGATGTATGAAAAACTGTATGCCATTGCCGAAGCAGATCAGCTGGATTTTGTAAAAGCAGACTTTTGGGGTTTCCGGGTATTGCGGAATGGAAATATTCTTTATGATGAAGGAAGGGTATGGTCAAACGATGAGGTGTATGGAAAAATCCTTTCGGTAGAGGAATACCCTGAACTTTATGTACGCGATGTAAACATATGGAAAGGATTATATAACAGGAATTTTCTGAAAAATAATGATATTCGGTTGAATGAAACACCGGGAGCAGCATTTCAGGATATTGGATTCTGCCACTTGTTTTTGCTACATGCGAAGAGAGGAATGTATGTAAAAGATAAGTTATATTTTTACAGGCGGGATAACGCCGAATCCTCGTCAAATAGACCCTATGGGCTTTGCTATGCGTATCAGGAATATAGAAGATTGTTTTCTCTTCCTTTGAAAGATGGAAAGACCGAACAGTTTTATCATTATTTATATATCAGAATGACTTATGTATTTATGGGAGAATATGAGAAGACATTACAGTATGATCAAGTTTTGGGAAAGGAGTTCCAGGAAGCAATCAGCTGGTTTAAAGACAGATTGAGCAAAGGAATCCAACAAAAACAGATTACGGAAAAGGATATAGGAGAAAAAATCTGGGAAAAATTAAATCAGATAATCAATCATGAAGAACAGTTTCTTGCAGAATGGTATAAAAAGAAAAACAAAGTAGAGAAAGAGCAGAACACCTTACTAAACAAGGTTGGCCAGGAGAAGGCTATTATTTTTGGATGCGGACATTACGGGAGGGAATGTCTCCTTTTCTGTGATAACTATAATGTCAGCATTGCGGCATTCAGTGATAATAATTCCGGTTTGTGGGGAGAGAATCACTTTGGTTATGCGGTATGTAATCCCATGGAATTACACAGCAATTATCCTGATACAAAAATATTGATTGCAACGCCCAAATATGAAAAGGAAATTCGGAAACAGCTGGTTGAAATCGGGATAAGGGAAGATTATATTATTTCTTTTCCCGTTTTTGTATGAAAGCGCGAGTTTAAGATAGAAAATGATCTTAAGATTAAAGAATTTCCCATTTTAAAAGTATTCTGAGTATGGGAAGATAAATTGTAGAATGTGGGAAACACAGAGATATGGAAAATGATAAAATAAAGATTAGTGTCATAGTCACAATACATAATGCGGAGTCCTATATCCGGGAATGCCTGAATAGTATTCTGACACAGACCTTTTCTGACATAGAGGTTCTGTGCATGGATGGAGGCAGTACGGATAGAACGCCGGTAATATTAAAAGAATACGCCAGTGCAGATTCCAGAATCCGTATCATCAATGATGCGAATACCAGCTATGGACATAAGGTGAACAGAGGAATAGCGGAGGCCCGGGGTGAGTATATATCTGTCTTGGAATCGGATGATATGTATGAACCCTATATGTTAGAAAAACTGTATGAAGCAGCAGAACGGTATCATGTGGATTTTGTAAATGGAGATTATACCAACTTTTTTGATGCTGACGGACATCGCTTCGGCTATGTGACAAAAATGTATCAGAAGGAGAACTACAACTGCCTGATAAATTATAAAGAGCACCCGGAGAAGTTTGGCGTAATTCCCAGATATTGGACAGGGCTGTTCAGAAAAGAATTCCTACTAAGGGAAGATATTAAAATGAACGAATCGCCGGGAGCTTCCTATCAGGATATGTCGTTTCGATTTCTGACCAGCATATTAGCGAAGCGAGTGTATCACCTGGACATTCCACTTTATCGGTACCGGGTGGACAATCCCGGCTCTTCTATGGTTGATTCGAAGAAAACCATCGTGATAGCGGAAGAACACGAATTTCTAAAGAAAGAGCTGCTGAGGCGAAATATCACCAGCCGTTTTATATGGCATAATGCATATCAGTGGAAATATATGGACTTTCGTGGGAATATGCGGCATTTGAAGGGAGAATACAGGCAGGAATTATTCGACAGGTATCGAAGTGAATTGGAAAAAGACAGAGAGCTGTTAAAAAGCTTTTGTGATTTGGGATACAGCCAATTTGTCAGTGAGATGATATGGGAATCTCCGCAGAGAGTCATGGAACTGCTGGAGCAGGATGAGACAACCGAGCGTGAAGAAAGGAAGCGCCTGTATCGTTTACCGGATAAAATATCAAAACTTGAAAAGAACCGGAAGATAGTCCTTTTTGGATGCGGTCAGAGAGGAGCAGCGGTTTTGGGACAGCTACGATTTGAGAGGGAGCGAATAGGGTGTCTGACGGACAACGCAGAAGATTTATGGAATACAGTTATGGAAGGATACAAAATACATTCGCCGGAGGATGCGGTATGCAGATATCCGGATGCATTCTATATTATTGCAAATAAAATGCATTCTTCTGACATTGCGCAACAATTAAACAATATGGGAGTTCCGGAGGAGCAGATCTGGATTTACTGAAAGATATAAGGGGGAAATAAACGAAAAACCAGTTATTGCACTTTGTAATAGGATATGCTATAGTAAATCCATAAGATCTGATTCGATAAGCAGGATATTCTAACCGCGGGCAGACAGTCCGTGAGACCTTAACAATCTGAGTTTCTGTCATTCAAAATCCCTGCTTACTATCACAAAATATGAATTGAGCAGGGAGAAGATGGCGGTGTGCTTCAATGCTGCTGGGAATTGGCAATATTCTGGCACATCCTGACTTTACAACGAAAGCGATACAAAGGTCTGATTCTTGTATTCGTCAGTAAGACAGGCCGGTTCGCCTGCACTTCCTTCCCTGCGGAAAGGCGGAACATGGGAGAACCCAACAATGCGCTGAGCGTGTACATGAACAGGCCGGACAGGATAAAGTCTGTGTTGGAGTACTATTTGGGAGAAAAGCTGCCACAGGACTGGCAGTGCGAAGAGGTGAGAGGCCTTACTACCCTTCGGAACGGGAAGGGGAAACTATCCTTTCGGCAGAGGGATTTCTATGGGAGGGGCCATGCCTGACTATAGAGTGCATTTGATTCACATGCGTTCCATTCCGGATCCTGAACTGGAGAAGATGGGTTCCGATCTGAAATATGTATTGGGACTGATGAAGCGTACCGGCTCAAAGAAAAAGTATGTGGAATATATTCAGAAGAATCGAGAATATTTCAGCCGGATACCAAAGAGTGCGGTGGATGTGATAGATGCATGTACGAATATAAAGAATATCAGGGAGCACTTGCAGTTTCAGGATGCGCAGATTACCCGGAGCGGAGAGGAGGAAGCAGATATGTGTTATGCGTTGGATGCCATTATCAGAGATGCGGAGAAGAAGGGGAAACGTCAGGGAGCCAGGCAGGGTGTGAAGCAGGGAATAGACCGAACAAACAGATTAATACAACTGCTGCTGGCAGACGGCAGGCAGGATGACCTGCTGAAATCTACCACGGATACGCTTTTTCAACAGAAGCTATTCAGAGAGTATCATATTTAAGAAAATGCAGGCATTATGTTTGACAGGCAAAAGGAAGCAAAATATTTTCTGAATACAGAGTGTGGAGAGAATGAAAATGTCACAATCGGAAGAATTGATAAGAGATATGCAGAAAGGGCTGCTGCAGTGGTATGATTTTACAGCCTGCCTTTCTGTACAGGATGAGAAGAGGGAAGAGGGAAAGAGGAGGGCTGGTGCGGATGGATGCAGGCCGGACGCCTGTATTCTATATATAGGTAAACTTCAGGAACCTCTGGCGGAGCTGTTCACAACGTATTTCCCACAGATGCAGACGGTGTGTGCATCCATAGAGGAGACGCTGGAGGAGAACTGGCGGCAGGCATATGGGAATTATTTTGATTATCTGATTGCCATTGAGACACTGGAGCAGCAGCCGAATCCGGAAGCGATCCTGCGAAGCTGGAAGAAGCTTCTGAAGCCGTCAGGCAGAATGCTTCTGGGAATGAACAATCGTTTCGGGATCCGATATTTCTGTGGGGACAGAGATCCTTATACAGAGCGGAATTTTGATGGGATAGAGAATTACCGCAGGGCATATTCCAAAAAAGAAGACATTTTTCGGGGACGTATGTATGATCAGGAAGAGCTTCGGCAGATGCTGACCAGTGCGGGATGGAATTCCTGTCGATTTTATTCGGTGATTTCTGATTTGCGGAATCCGGCGTTGATTTATGGGGAGGACTATCTTCCCAAGGAGGATCTGGCCAATCGGGTGTTCCCTGTGTATCATAATCCGGAGACCATATTCCTGGAGGAGGAAAGTCTGTATGGAAGCCTGGCTGAAAACGGATTGTTCCATAAGATGGCCAATGCCTGGCTGATTGAGTGTTCTTTGGACGGAGAGTACTCCGATGTGCTTCATGTCACAAATTCCATGGAGCGGGGCAGGGAGCATGCACTTATCACCGTGATACATAAGTCCGGAATCGTTGAGAAGCGGGCCGCTTATGCGGAGGGTCAGCATAGGCTGGAGAAACTGGTGGAGCACGGCCGGGAACTGGCGGGGTATGGAGTCCCGGTGGTGGAGGCCAGGATGGAGAACGGCGTCTATGTCATGCCCTATATAGAGGCGGAGGTGGGCCAGGTTTACCTGAAAAGGCTGCTGCAGACGGATCAGGAGAAATTTCTGCAGGAAATGGACCGGTTTCGGGAGCTGATTCTGCAGTCTTCCGAGTCGGTGGAGGAGATTGAAGAAAGTGGAAAGAGCGCAGAGCTTCTGGAGGAAACCGGGGAGAAGGGAAAAAGTGCAGAGCCTTCGAAGGAAGCCCGGGAGAACGGGAATGGTATGGAGCCTGACAGAGGAAAGAACCAGGGAGTCATTCTGCGGCGCGGATACTTGGATATGGTACCTCTGAACAGCTTTTATATAGACGGGCAGTTCGTATTTTACGATCAGGAATTCTGTCAGGAGAACTATCCGGCCAATGCGATTATCACCCGGATGATTGCCACATTTTATGCGGGAAATGTGGAACTGCAGAAGTTATTGCCGATGACCGTATTATTTGAGCGCTATGGACTGACGAAGAATCTGGAGCTGTGGCGGAGAATGGAATGGACTTTTCTCACGGAGCTTCGGAAAGAGAAAGAACTCCGCCGATATCATGAGCTGCACCGGTGTAACGGGGAGACAGTCAATTCCAACCGCCAGCGTATGAATTATTCGGATGAGGCTTACCAGCGGCTGTTTATTGACATTTTCCGCAATGCTGACACAAGGAAACTTATTCTGTTCGGATCCGGCATTTTTGCAAAAAAGTTTCTTGCCCTGTACAGTCAGGATTATCCGGTATATGCGATTATTGATAACAGTCCGGAAAGGTGGGGACAGGAGCTTGAGGGAATCTCCATACAGTCGCCGGAGTTGCTGAACCGGCTGCAGAGCGGAGAGTATAAGGTCCTGATCTGTATCAAGAACTATCTGTCTGTCATGAAGCAGCTGGACACCATGGGAGTGACAGAGTACAGCATTTATGATTCCCACAGGGATTATCCCAGGAAGCGGAAGCCTGTTGTGGAAGCAGGGTATGCGGATGCAGGCAGTCCGGGAATATGGGGAAAAAGCAGAATGCCGAAAAAGTATCACACAGGTTACATTGCCGGAGTATTCGACCTGTTCCATGTAGGACATCTGAATATGTTCCGGCGGGCGAAGGAGCAGTGCGACTATCTCATTGTCGGCGTGGTCTCGGATGAAGGCGTTCGGAAGTACAAGGAGGTAGACCCCTTTATTCCTTTTGCCGAGCGGATTGAGATGGTGCGTGCCTGCCGTTATGTGGATGAGGCGGTGGAGATTCCGCTGAATTATGGAGGTACCAGGGACGCCTGGCGTCTGCACCATTTTGACTGTCAGTTTTCAGGAAGCGATTATGTGAACAATCCGGACTGGCTGGCGGAAAAGGAATTCCTGGAGAAGCATGGGGCTGAGATGGTGTTTTTCCCTTATACGGAGACCACAAGCTCCAGTCGGATCAAGGCGTTGATAGAGAAAAAGCTTTTGTAACTCATTACAATTTGAGGTGACTTTGAGATGAACGGGAAACCAATTATTGCACTTTGGTATAGGATATGTTATAGTTCATTTGCGGTTCCCGAGAGAAGCCTTCAGGGGCAGAACGCCGGTGAGCAGCGTACCTATAGGGAGTTAAAATCAGGAGGAACCTACTATGAATATTATATGCAGCCCGGCCGGCATTATGGACCCGGTGTTTCCTGGACAGGGGGTTCTGGACATGGCAGGAGCGGGATTTGAGAATACTGTGCTGGATCTGACCATGTATTGCTCGCCGGGAGAGTTGGAGGATGTAGGAAAGCCACAGACGACGGCGTGGAAAAGGAAGGAAGCG
The DNA here is from genome assembly GCA_910588225.1 of uncultured Acetatifactor sp. Lineage (GTDB taxonomy): Bacteria > Bacillota > Clostridia > Lachnospirales > Lachnospiraceae > Acetatifactor. The sequence continues at coordinate 84,667 of CAJUQT010000001.1, read as the reverse complement.
GCAGAGACGGAACGGAAGAGAAAGGTTCTGATTTCGGAAGAACCTGCCGGACTGTCACATGAGATAAAACCGTTTCTGGAGAAATGTGCCGAATCACGGATAGAGGCGTCTGTCGCCATTGCTCCCTGCCTGAAATGGACCACGAGACGGGAAGAGCTGGAAGCGCTTCTGACACAGCTGGTACAGGAGAGCATAAGAGTCTGCGGGCAGGCGGGGATCCCATATCTGGTGGTACAGCCCCTTTTTTCCGGGGTGGCAAAAGGGGAGGAGTGGGAGAAGAATCGGGGATATTTTCTTGAACTTGCCGGATACGCTAGGGAGAATGGAGTGCAGATTCTCCTTCAGAATCAATGCCGTGATATAAACGGGCATCTGAACCGGGGAATCTGTTCCGCGCCTGAAGAAGCAGCTGACTGGATTGACCGGCTGAACCGGGAGGCGGGAGAGGAGAGGTTCGGGTTCTGCATGGATGTGGGAACCTATAATCTGTGCGGCCAGAATATGCGGGAGGCAGCTGTAATCCTGGGGAGACGTGTCAAAGCGGTTATTCTCAGGGACTGCAATGGACGGGACAAAAGTGCAATGCTGCCCTTCACCTGTGTGAACAGAGGGCGGTCAGTGACAGACTGGCTGGGGCTGATACGCGGACTGCGGGAAACTGGTTTTGACGGAGAATTAATTCTGCATTTTGAAGATACGGCATGTGCGTTTTCGCCGCTTCTTCGGCCGGAACTGATGCGTCTGGCAAAAGCCGCGGCGGAGTACTTTCGGTGGCAGATTGGAATAGAGAACTTTCTGAAAAAATATGATTCTGTTGTACTTTTCGGTGCAGGCAGAATGTGTCGGAATTACATGAAATATTATGGGGACAGGTATCAGCCCCTGTATACCTGCGATAACAATCCGGAGCTGTGGGGGGCAGAAGTCTGCGGACTGCCGGTAAAGAATCCGGAGAGTCTGAAGGAACTTCCGGAGAACTGTGCCATATTGATCTGCAATATTTTTTATCGGGAGATTGAGCAGCAGCTTCGGGAGATGGGAGTCGGAAATCCCATTGACTATTTTAACGATGAATATATGTAACAGTTCAGGACCATCTGAACTGCTATATATGCCCTTCTTTGTCATGGGTTATGGAAGAACCATGATTTCTGTGCTGATACAGGCTGTAGATGATATGGGAAAGGGCCGGGACAGGAACAGAGAGGAAGTATCCGGGATTCTTTCGGATGATTCTGGACTGTCGGGTAAAGTAAGCAGGACCAGGAAAGAAGCCAAAATGGGACCAGAAAAGAAATAAAAGCAGAGCCGGGCAGAAAACGAGCAATGGAAAAGAATGAGGAATAAAAAAGAATGAAAATCGGAGTACAGACAAAAAATGTGATAAATGACGATAATCCGAAGGAGGGATTTGCTCTGTTGAAGCGTGTGGGTTTTTCCTGCGCGGACTTCAGTCTAAACGGATATCTGAATAATGAGGCGCTTTACCGCGGGGAGATAAATTCTTTTTTTGACAGGACGGTTCAGGAGCTGGAGCATTTTTTTACACCTCATAAAATGGGGGCAAATGCGGCGGGGATCGAGATTAGTCAGATGCATATGCCTTATCCCAATTATGTGCCGAAGGGGGCCGGGGAGCTGAATGAATATCTGAAGAATGTAGTTGCGCCGAAAAGTATGCAGGTCTGTGCTTTCCTGGGCTGTCCGTACATTGTTATTCACGGGTTTAAGCTGGCGGAGCTTCTGGGATCTGAGGAGGCGGAGTGGGCGGCGACGGAAAGCTTTCTGGACTTTCTTGCCCCGATGGCCAGGGAAATGGGGATTACCATATGTGTGGAGAATTTATACTGTGGTATAAGCAATCATATTGTGGAAGGCCCCTGCTGCGATGCGGGAAAGGCAGCAGAGCGGATAGACAGGATGAATGAAAGATACCATGCGGAGGTATTGGGATTCTGTTTTGACACAGGACATGCGAATCTGGTGGGAATCGATTTTGAGAATTTCATGGCCAGGCTGGGGCATCGCCTGAAGGTTCTGCATATTCATGATAATGACGGCATTGCGGATTTGCATCAGATTCCCTATACTTTTACCAGGACCCGGGAAAATAATTCCTCCACTGACTGGGATGGATTTGTCAGAGGACTGAGCAGAGCCGGATACAGGGGGACTCTGAGTTTTGAAACGGCACCTGTGCTGACAGCATTTCCGGAGGTGCTGAAAGAGGAAGTTCTGCGATTGATCGCCAGCATTGGGGGCTGCTTTGCAGAAGGCAGGATTTGATATTTTTAAAAACGTTTGTTTAAACGTAAATTACCTGAATACTGGATTTTTATGGAAAATCAGCCTGAAATTATTAAGGAATTCTAAAATTTATCAATTAAATTATTAATTTTTAGAATACCTCTTGCAATGGCATACGAAAAATCGTATATTATCCTTGTACGTTTAACTGATGCTTGATATGGAGGAAAAGAAAATGACAAAAGCAGAAATTTTGAAGAAGGAAATACTGGGACAGTATCGCAGTGTACGTCAGTTCGCACTGGAGATGGGAATCCCGTACAGCACTCTGGTTACGGCACTGGAGCGTGGCATAGAGGGAATGGCATATGGCACTGTGATTAAAATGTGTGATAAACTTAGCCTGAATCCTGTTGATTTCTCTTCTCTGGAGAGAGATACTTCTCTGGGCGCACAGCTGCTGGAGAATCGTGTAATGCAGTATTATGTGAAGCTGAATCAGGTTGGCCGGGATAAGATTCTTGAGCTGATGGACGATTTTGTACAGATTGACAAGTATAAAGCAAAGGGAAAAAGAGGCAAGCAGGACAAGTAATTCAGGAACAGATGTTTTCGGCAAGCAGAAAGGCATGTAAGTTGTAGACATTGTTACTGCAACAAAGGAAAAAAGATAACAGACAGGACATATAAAAAAGCTTCCCTCACAAAGGGAAGCTTTTTGCCGTAAGTAAAAATTCTCTGGAATACAGGAATTCCCCGCTAAGTCCATCATCTGATTTTCAGAAATAACCGTCAAACATCATCCCGGTATAAGCGCTGGTGACATAGGGATTGATGAAGTTATGGCCGGGATTTTTATAAGCAACCATGACTTTTTCCACATAATCCATAGGATTCAGGGATACCTGATTGCTTTTCCGCAAGAGCATATTGGAGAAACTTTTCAGGGAGTCGAAGGTCTCGCTGATATCCGGAGACTGAGCGGCTGTCTGACGCAAAGCGTCCTTATCCACATCCAGCGTTCCGTCTTCCTTCAGGTTCAGGCCCATGGGCTCCAGCGAATTGCTGTATACGGAAGCGATTCCGCTGAGTTCACGTACCAGCTTTCTGCTTTTTGACTGTGTCTCAAGGTAGGAAGAAGCGGCTTTGACGAACTCATTGTAGCCGCCTACCAGGTGAAAGACATTGTCGGTCAGGGATTCCACATCCGTTTTCAACCCGATCCGTACGGGCTGATTATTGGAATTCAGGCCGGTGAGACGGACTTCAAACAGCTTATCCAGCGTAAAGTGGTTGGACGGTGAAGAACTTTCTATTCCGTTGACTGCAAACTGCGCATTTGCAGGTTCCCGGCTGACATAATCCAGCCCCAGATATTCTACCGCTCCTGCAGTTTTACTGGTATGAGTGTCACTGACAGTAAAAATCTGATCCCTTCCGGAGGGCAGACCAGTGGTCTCCGAAGTCAGCCGCAGAGAAGTACGCCCCTCTGACTCTGCAATTGCTGCCCGGACGCCAATGTCGGAATTATTGATCAGTCTGACCAGGCGGTTCTGCACATCGCGGTTCGTCTCTGCTTCCCCTACCGAGAACTGGAATTCATAATTCATGTCATTGATACTGATATCAAAGGAATAAGTGTCTGGCGGCAGCGACGTTTTCGCATTATTAGGCAGGAACAATCCCAGGTTCTCCTGGGTAGATGCCAGCGAGTGGACTTCCAGCTGAAAATCGGGAGTTTCCTGACCGGTAGTATCTTCACCTACATAAGTGGCAACCGCCACATCTTCATCGGTGGAATAAGCGCTTTTTTTTCGAAAGAGGCCGTCTTTTTCCAGGCCGCCCAGCTGTGCAATAGTATTATGGAGGCCTCGTGCGTTTTCCTTCAGCTCGATGGCGTAATGCTGCGTATCTTTACTGGTGGTGGGAAGATACCAGGGTTCGTCTTTATTCAACTTGACAATGGAATTGTATACATTGCGAAGCTCACTTTTTTTATGGGAATCAAACCGGGTCAGTGGCTTCGGCGTATAATTGGTGAGATAATTGTTATAAACCGCATTCATTACAGCTCCCATTGCCGCTCCTCCTTTCGATGGATAAATTTCAATATATAATTATATTATACCACGCTATTTCTCTGGAAACAAGTGGCAGATAAAAAATGACAGTGAAAAACGGACAATAATACGCATATTGGTACAACGTTTTAGCAAAAGGCGGAATCCTTACGAAAATGTTGACTTTATCCTATATTTTCTCTATACTGGTATAGTAAAACCGTTGACATTCAGGAACAGAAATCAGGCGGAAGAGAGGTATAGCATGAGCGAAGCAATCAGGAAAGCAATTCAGGAAGGAAAGACGATCTTGGGGTTGGAGTTTGGTTCAACCCGAATTAAGGCTGTGCTGGTAGATGCAAGCCATCAGCCGGTGGCCATGGGAACCTGGGACTGGGAGAACAGTCTGGAGGATAATATCTGGACTTACAGTCAGAAGGAGATATGGGAAGGACTGCAGGGCTGCTACAGGAGTCTGGCGGAAGACGTGCAGGAAAAATACGGTGTGACGCTGACAAAGCTGGCAGCCATGGGCTTCTCGGGAATGATGCATGGCTACATGCCTTTTAGTGAGGCGGGAGAGCTGCTGGTGCCTTTCCGGACCTGGAGAAATACCATGACAGAGGAAGCCTGTAAAAAACTGGTTCCCATATTCAATTTTAATGTGCCTCAGAGATGGAGCATTGCGCATTTGTATCAGGCGATACTGAATGGTGAGGAACATGTGAAAGATATCTGCTATCTCACCACTCTGGCGGGCTACATACACTGGCAGCTGACCGGTGAGAACGAAAAGGGAGGCGAACGCGTGCTGGGTGTGGGCGAAGCTTCCGGCATGTTCCCCATTGATTCCGGAATCTGTGACTATGATGCGGCTATGGTGGAGAAATTCGACGCTCTGGTGGCAGACAGAGGGTTTGGATGGAATCTGAGGGAGATTCTCCCCAGGGTGCTGCCTGCCGGGGAAAATGCAGGTGTGCTGACCGCCTTTGGCGCGAAGCTGCTGGATCCCAGCGGTAACCTGGAGCCCGGGGTGGCAATGTGTCCTCCGGAGGGAGATGCGGGCACTGGTATGACAGCCACCAACAGTGTGAGAGTGCGCACGGGAAATATTTCCGCCGGAACTTCCATTTTTTCCATGGTGGTAACGGAAAAAGCGCTTTCCAAAGTACATGAGGAAATCGACATGGTGACTACGCCGGATGGAAGTCCTGTAGCCATGGTGCACTGCAACAACTGTACTTCCGACCTGAATGCCTGGGTGAATCTTTTTGAAGAATTTGCCGGGAAATTCGGGTTAAAGCCGGATAAAGATGAGCTTTATGGAACTCTTTACCGGGAAGCGCTGTCGGGGGACACGGACTGTGGCGGACTGATGGCGTACAACTATTTTGCAGGGGAGCCGGTGACAGGGCTGAATGAAGGCAGACCTCTGTTCGTCCGGACGCCCGATGCAAATTTCACGCTGGCAAATTTTATGCGGAGCCATCTGTACAGTTCCATGGCGGCTCTGAAAATCGGTAACGATATCCTCTTGAAAGAAGAGCAGGTAAAAGTGGATTCCCTGACAGGACACGGCGGTCTGTTCAAGACGCCGGTGGTGGGACAGCAGCTGATGGCTGCGGCTATGAATGCACCTGTGACGGTGATGGATACGGCCAGCGAAGGCGGCGCCTGGGGAATGGCTGTGCTTGCGGCTTATATGGAAGAAAGAGAAGAGGGAGAGACGCTTCCCGATTATCTGAGCAATAAAATTTTCGCAGGTCAGACAGGAATCACCATCGCGCCGAAGTCGGAGGATGTGGCCGGATTTGACAGATTCATCGAAAAATACAAGAGTACGTTGCCGGCAGAGAAAGCCGCGGTGGAAGGGCTGGTATAAGACACAGGCCGGCAGAGATAAAGCCGGACGGAAAGCTGGCAGAAAATTAAATGCGGAGCAGACAGGAGCAAAAGCATAAAAGCCGGGAGAAAAAGCAAAAAGCAGAACAGAAAGGAAGGGAAAGCAAAATGTTAGAAGAATTGAAAAAGCTGGTATGTGAGGCGAACATAGACTTGCCAAAGTACGGGCTGGTGACATTTACCTGGGGTAATGTCAGCGCGCTGGACAGAGAGTGTGGCTATTTTGTCATCAAACCCAGCGGAGTGGAGTATGATAAGCTGACGCCGGAAGATATGGTGGTGGTAGACTTGAACAATAAAAAGGTGGAAGGACGTTATAATCCATCCTCGGATACGGCGACCCACGCGGAGCTTTATAAGGCATTTCCGGAAATCGGCGGCATTGTCCATACGCATTCTACCTATGCTACCAGCTGGGCGCAGGCAGGAAGAGCGATTCCCTGTTATGGCACCACTCATGCTGATTATATTTACGGTGAGGTTCCCTGTATCAGATGTCTGTTCGCAGAGGAAATTGCGGAGGCTTATGAAGAGAATACAGGGCATCTGATTGTCAACGAGTTCAGGCGGCTTTGCAAGGATCCCATGTCTGTTCCCGCGGTCCTTTGCCAGAATCACGGACCTTTTACCTGGGGGAAGGATGCAAAGGATGCGGTGCACAATGCCGTCGTGCTGGAGGAAGTGGCCCGGATGGCTTATCTTGCAGAATGCATCAATCATCATATACAGCCGGCACCGCAGGAACTTCAGGATAAGCATTACTACAGGAAGCACGGTGCCAATGCCTATTACGGGCAGAGTGAGCAGTGAAATAGCTGGACGAAAGAAATAAACTGTGATAAAATTTTGACAGGCTGATAACAAGCAGACTGTATAGAACGCGGACAGGTGAAGGGTTCTATACGGCGGAATGGAGGAGACAATGAACAATTTAGAACTGCAAAAGCGCGCGAATGACGTGCGAAAGGGCATTATTACGGCAGTTCACAGTGCGAAGGCGGGACACCCCGGCGGGTCCCTGTCTTCGGCAGATGTGTTTACCTATCTGTATTTTGAGGAGATGAATATTGATCCGAAGGATCCGGACAAGGAGGACAGAGACCGTTTTGTGCTTTCTAAAGGACACAATGCTCCGGGGCTGTACTCGGCATTAGCCAACAGAGGATATTTTCCGGTGGAAGATTTGACCACACTCCGGAAGCTGGGCTCCTATCTGCAGGGACACCCATGTATCCATATTCCGGGGGTGGATATGTCTTCCGGCTCTCTGGGGCAGGGGATTTCCGCTGCCGTGGGTATGGCGCTGGGAGCGAAGATGAATGAGAAGAATTTCAGGGTTTATACGCTTCTGGGTGACGGAGAGATCGAGGAAGGACAGGTGTGGGAGGCGGCGATGTTCGCGGGCTTCCGCAAGCTGGACAATCTCTGTGTCATTGTGGATAACAACGGCCTGCAGATAGACGGGCCCATCGATCAGGTCTGCTCTCCTTATCCCATTGATAAGAAGTTCGAGGCATTTAATTTCCATGTGATTAACGTGGAGGCTCATGATTTTGACGCGCTCAGAGCAGCCTTTAAGGAAGCGAAAGAGACTAAGGGAATGCCTACCTGTATTGTACTGCACAGTCTGAAGGGCAAGGGAGTTTCCTTTATGGAGAACAGTGTGGATTGGCACGGCAAGGCTCCCAATGATGAGGAGTACGCGGTGGCGATGGCTGATCTGGATAAAATCGAGAAAGAATTAGAGAAAGCAGGTGAAGCATAATGGCAGACCAAATCAAAAAAGTTGCAACCCGTGAGAGCTATGGCAATGCATTGAAAGAGCTGGCGGAAGAATTCCCGGATCTGGTGGTGCTGGATGCGGATCTGGCGGCGGCTACCAAGACAAGCGTGTTCCGGAAAGCATATCCGGACAGACATATCGACTGCGGGATTGCGGAGTCGAACATGATGGGTGTAGCCGCAGGGCTTTCCCTGGTAGGAAAGGTTCCCTTTGTAAGTTCCTTTGCCATGTTTGCGGCAGGGAGAGCTTTCGAGCAGGTGCGTAATTCCATCGGCTATCCTCATTTAAATGTGAAAATCGGCGCCACCCATGCGGGGATTACCGTGGGCGAGGACGGCGCAAGCCATCAGTGCAATGAAGATATCGCTTTGATGCGTACCATTCCGGGCATGGTGGTTATGTGTCCTGCGGATGATGTGGAGGCGAAAGCGGCCGTGCGCGCGGCACTGGAACATGAAGGTCCTGTGTATATCCGCTTTGGCCGCGCAGCGGTGCCGGTAATCAACGACAAGCCGGATTATCATTTTGAAATCGGCAAGGGTTCCATTGTCCGGGAGGGAAGCGATGTGACCATTGTGGCTACCGGTATCTGTGTGGATTCCGCCATGGGCGCCGCAGAGAAGCTGGCGGCAGACGGCATCAGTGCCGAGGTGGTGAGCATCTGTACCATCAAGCCTCTGGACGAGGAGATTATCATTAACAGTGCGAAGAAGACCGGCAAGGTGGTTACGGTGGAGGAGCACAGCGTCATCGGCGGCCTGGGAAGCGCAGTCTGCGACTGCCTGAGCGCGAACCTGCCCACCAGAGTGAAGAAGCTGGGCATGCAGGATGTGTTCGGCGAGTCCGGATCCGCCGCGGCGTTGGTTCAGAAGTATGGACTGGACGCGGAGGGTGTGTATAAGTCTGTGAAGGAATTTATACTGCTTAACAGTTAAAATTTCCGAGTGACCTGACTACATAACGCCAGCCATATACGTTTAGCCAGTACAGTATGGTAAATTCTGGCGTTATGTAGTATTATGTAAGGTTATGATAACAGGACTATTCTGCCATGGCTTCCATGGTAACAGTTTTTATTGTATTACCGAAGATCATGACAAAGTATCTGTTTGATATCGAAGAAGAAAAAATATGTATAATGTGGTAAAGCAGATACAGGATTATGATCAGGTCATAAGGAACTTTCTACAAATAACTGCTACAAGTTTAAAGCTGTTTTCCTTGTATTTCCAGGCTAAATCGCAGCAGTTATTTTCCGACAGCTCCTAAGAGAAAATTTGAAGTAAGAAAAGCATCCAGTATCTCTGCTGATATTGGATGCTTTTGAATTTTGCCTGTCCTGGCGTTATCAGCCCTGCGGTAAATGGAAAGGCAGGCCGGTTCATGCGTTTCTGAGACAGGAGAGTAAGGGGGTAAGAATGAAGATTTTAGTCATAGGCGGAAGCTACTTTTTCGGAAGGGTCTTTGTCATGCTGGCTTCGAAAGAGCATGAGATCACGGTGGTAAACCGTGGAACCTATTCCCTGGCAGAATTCGGTGTGCGGCAGATAAAAGGGGACAGAAGGAATGAGGGGGTGTGGCGCTCTCTGGAAGGAGATTTTGACGTCATTGTGGATTTCTGTGCCTATGAGCCGGGCGACATAGAGCGTGTGCTGGATAATCTGCCGGGAAAGCTGAGGCAGTACATTTTTATCAGCACCGTGGATGTATACGAGCGGGGAAGTGGGGGCAGAAGGGGCGAGGATGCGCCGCTGGAGACCAGGATTTTCCCGGGGGAGGCGGGGGCCTATATAGCGGGAAAAGTGGCCCTGGAGCGGGAGGTTCGGGAAAAATGTGGCGAGAAGGGCATTCACTGGACCGTGCTGAGACCGGCCATTCTGTATGGTCCCTTTAATTATGCACCCAGAGAATCAGCCTATATCCAGATGATGGTACAGCAGCATGTTCTGCCCAGGATAACGGATTCAAAAGGAGAATTTCAGTTTGTCTATGTGAAAGATGCTGCCGGAGCGGTGCTCAGGTGTCTCCTCAATGAGAAAGCATATGGACAGGCATATAATCTGTGCCAGGACCAGGTGATGACTTACGGACTTCTGGCAGAGGAGCTGAAAAAGGCGGCGGATGTGTATGTGACAGAGATACCAATGACAGCGGAGGAGGCTGCAGAGAAGAATATCCCGCTTCCTTTTCCCGTGATCCAGGAGGAATCTGAGCTGTATGCCAATGACAGAAGCAGACAGGAGCTGGGAATCAGCTATACAGGAATTTCAGAAGGCATGGGGAAAACTTACCGGGCATTTAAGGGCGTGTATAGTTAAGTGAAAACAATATTTATTTCTTAATGAATCTTAAGGATTTAATAAACAAAAATGATACATTTTTACCTTATATTGTATTTACTTAATTCAGTAATACAGCTCTGTAAATGAAAATTATTGCATGATAAATCAGGGGCTGTGACCGTGAACAGATATAATGACAGTACGATGAGGTGAAAAAATGTTGAGTCATGATAACCGGGCGCAGAGAAGAGACATCTACGAGGAAGCTGAAACCAGGCGTAATCCGTATCTGGTAGACTATGAACAGCAGAGAAGCAGCAGGAATCATTCCGGGCGAAAAGCAATCCATACAGGGATACATACAACTGCCAGGCGGAATGCTTCCGACAGAGAGGATAATCGCATCGTACAGCTGAAATCCAGAGAAGACATTTCTCCGGCACGTACAGAAGTCAATGCCAGGGGGCGGATGTCCCGGTCTGCAATGTATCGGGAAGAAGAGGAAAAAAGGGAAAATCGAGTATCTCCGGATACTGTGCTGACAGGGAGGGATTCCGGCGCGGCCGGCCGCCGTACGGCATCAGCGGAGTACCAGGAGACGCCGCCTCGTCGCCGCCCTGCGGTGACGGAATATCAGGAGATGCCTGCTCGTCGCCGTAC
>CAJUQT010000001.1:0-73633 GCA_910588225.1 uncultured Acetatifactor sp. | reverse complement strand
ACCAGGAGATGCCGTCTCGTCGCCGCCCTGCGGTGACGGAATATCAGGAGATGCCCGCTCGTCGCCGTACGGCATCAGCGGAGTACCAGGAGATGCCGTCTCGTCGTCGCTCTGCAGTGACGGAATATCAGGAGATGCCGTCCCGCCGTCCGGCGTCTCAGAAACGCATGTCGATGTCCCGGCGCAGGAAGCGGATTCTGGTGCAGCGTCTGACCGTCAGCGTATGGCTTCTGTGTATTCTGGCGCTGGCGATTGCGCTGGTCATCAGAAATAATAGAGCTGCCGCAGCAGGAAATGTCGGCAATCAGGCTGCTCAGGCGCAGAGCGATAGGATGAGCGGCATACAGAGTCCAATTGCAGGCAGTTCCACACAGGGGCTTCCCGCGGATGTATTTGCGGCACATCCCCGGTGGACCGAAGATTTCCTGACGCCCAACGAATATTCCAGGCCTGGAGACAGTCTGGAGACCGTGAATAATATTTTTGTACATTATACGGCAAATCCCGGAACCAGTGCCGCCCAGAACCGCAGCTATTTCGAGCAGCAGAAAGATATGCATGAAGCCAGCGTCAGCGCACATTTTATCATCGGTTATGAAGGAGAGATTATTCAGTGTGTGCCTCTGGATGAGATTGCTTATGCGGTGATGACACGCAATTTTGATTCCATCTCTATTGAATGCTGTTATTTGGCGGAAGATGGTTCCTTTACCCAGGAGACCTATGATTCCCTGATTTCGCTGCTGGCATGGCTTACGGACGCTTATGACCTGGACAGCGAGGATATTCTTCGACATTATGACTGTGGAGGTAAAAAATGCCCGCTCTATTATACAAATAATGAGGATGAGTGGGAACAACTGAAAATGGACGTGGACAAGCTTTGACATCTTTGTTAAAATAGATGGTGTGAAGAAAGCAGACAAGATACATATCTACCCTGATGACAGAGGGAAGCAGGGGGAAGAGAGTGCACAGAGAGGCATCGTGGAGGTCAGGATGAATATATTATCACCGTCTATTTTGGCAGCAGATTTCAGCAGGCTTGGGGAGCAGATAAGGGAGGCGGAGCACGCAGGTGCCCGCTATCTGCATATTGATGTGATGGACGGGATGTTTGTTCCGGATATTTCCTTTGGAATGCCGGTCATCCTGTCCATCCGGCATTGTTCGGATATTTTTTTTGATGTGCATCTGATGATTCAGGAGCCGGAGCGGTATATAAAGGAATTTGCCGACTGCGGCGCCGACTTGATTAATTTCCATCTGGAGGCCACGGAAGATGTGACGGGCACCATCCAGAAGATTCGTTTTCTGGGTAAGAAGGTGGGAATTACCATCAGCCCGCATACGCCGGCGAAGGCGCTGGAACCGTATCTGAAGCTGGTGGATATGGTGCTGGTGATGACAGTGAAGCCTGGATTCGGCGGTCAGAAGCTGATACCTGAATGTCTGGATAAGGTGCGGGAGGTCTGGGCCATGGTTATGGAAAAGGGCCTGCGCACAGATATAGAAGTGGATGGCGGAATCCGGTTGGATAACGTGGACCTTGCTCTGGAGGCAGGGGCCAATGTGGTTGTGGCAGGCTCCGCGGTATTTCAGAATAAGATATCGGAGAATGTGAGACAGTTTATGGAGAAGCTGAAAAAGGCTGAAGTAAATGACCGAGAGATTGCGAGGTGACAGTATGCAGTTTAATGGAATCGGCAATGGACATGGTGCAGAGATGCATCACGTAACTAATTGTATGCATGATCACAGCCATTATCGTCAGGATGTGGAAGCAACGAAGGCAGCATCCGGGAATATGAGCGCACAGGCGGTGCAGGAGACCGGACAGCAGACAGAAGGGCAGTTTTCCCTGTCAGCCTGGCTGGAGAAGACACTGGGGAGCGGGAAAGGGCTGCTTCGTCATATCTGGGGGACCAATGAGCCGGGCCAAGCCGGAGAGCCGGGAGATAAGGCCGGTGCCGCCCAGGTGCTGGCCCAGGTCAGTGAAAGCACAACGGCGGACAGTGCGGGGACCAGCACCGCAGGAGCGAACATTCACCAGCCGGATATGGCACAGACTCTGCATGCGCCGCAGGCTGCGGCAGCAGCTTCGGTGGTGCCGCCCCAGAATCCCCAGGGGAATCCGTATTTTGCAGCTGTGGAAGATACCGGAAGCCGGCAGGAGAATCCGTGGCAGAAGATGCGGGTAAAGTTCAAGGATATTGCCGGACAGCTGGCCGGTCACTTGCCCGGGAGATTTCTGAATGCACAGACAAGAGGATCTTTTCATGCGAAACAGGAGCAGGGGCGGCCCAGGGAAGATTTGCGCCGGAGAAGTAAGTTTCGTAGAGATGAAGTGGAAATCAACTGTGTTTTGATGGATGACAGTTACCTTCTGGATTCTTATGATAAAAAAGGAGAGTACAGCAAACTTTCCACGAAGAAATAACGGGTTGACAGTTACCGTGGTTTATGCTATTTTGGATTTAAACGAAAAACGCAGTGACGAAGAGAGTATCCTTTATAAATGTCTTACAGAGAAGGTTCCGGCAGGTTATAAGGTCTGCATTGCTGAGAGGGGCCGGACGGAGGAAAGGGGAAGATGGCTTCCGAGCAGCGCACCGAGTCTGCCACAGGCAGGCAAGGCTGCGACAGGTTCCGCCTGTTATAGCGGACAGGGTTACTGACCCGAGGAGGCCTGTTGTGCGAACAGCAGGTAAAGAGAAGTGGTAACACGGGCATAAGCGCTCGTCTTCTGGTGTATATTAGGTACATGCACCGGTGGACGGGCTTTTTTTGTAACCGTTTATACAGGGCACCTGAATGGTTCCCTTTTTTCAGCCACAGAGAGAGGAGTTTTGAAAATGGAGAACAAGGGAAAATATTATCTGACAACGGCCATTGCCTATACGTCAGGAAAGCCGCACATTGGAAATAATTATGAGATTGTGCTGGCTGACAGTATCGCCCGTTTTAAGAGGAAGGAAGGCTATGAAGTGTTTTTCCAGACGGGAACGGACGAACATGGTCAGAAGATTGAGCTGAAGGCGCAGGAGGCAGGGAAGACACCGAAGGAGTTCGTGGACAAAGTGGCAGGGATGATTCAGGGAATGTGCGACCTGCTGAATATTTCCTATGACAAATTTATACGCACCACCGATGCGTATCATGAAAAGCAGGTGCAGAAGATTTTTAAGCGTCTGTATGCTCAGGGGGATATTTATAAGGGGGCTTATGAGGGCATGTACTGCACGCCCTGCGAGTCTTTCTGGACAGAATCCCAGCTGGCGGACGGCAAGTGCCCCGACTGCGGCAGGGAGGTGAAGCCGGCCAGAGAGGAGGCTTATTTCTTCCGTATGAGCAAGTATGCGGACAGATTGATTCGACATATCAACGAGCATCCCGAATTTATTCAGCCCGTGGCCCGCAGGAATGAGATGATGAATAATTTCCTCCTTCCCGGCCTTCAGGACCTTTGTGTGTCCAGGACTTCTTTTAAATGGGGGGTACCGGTGGATTTTGACCCGGGGCATGTGGTGTATGTATGGCTGGATGCGTTGACCAACTACATTACCGGCATCGGTTATGATGCGGAAGGCGGCAGCACGGAACAATATAAGAAATTCTGGCCTGCAGATCTGCATCTGATTGGAAAGGATATTATCCGGTTTCATACCATTTACTGGCCTATTTTCCTGATGGCGCTGGGAGAGCCGCTGCCGAAGCAGGTGTTCGGACATCCCTGGCTTCTGATGAACAGCGGTAAGATGAGCAAGTCCAGGGGAAATGTCATCTATGTGGATGAGCTGGCGGACTTCTTCGGCGTGGATGCGGTGCGCTATTACATGCTGCATGAAATGCCTTTTGAAAATGATGGAAATGCCACCTGGGAGCTGATTGCGGAAAGGAGCAATTCCGATTTGGCCAATACGCTGGGGAATCTGGTGAACCGCACCATTTCCATGAGTAATAAGTATTTTGGCGGCGTGGTGGCCTGTAAGGGGGCGGAGGAAGGAACGGATCGGGATTTGAAAACCGTTGCCACAGGCGCCTATGGGAAAGTCACGGAGAAAATGGCGCAGCTTCGGGTGGCGGATGCGCTGACGGAAATTTTTGCCGTCTTTAAACGCTGTAATAAATATATTGACGAGACGGAACCCTGGGTTCTGGCAAAGGATGAGGCGAAGGCCGACAGACTTTCCACAGTGCTGTACAATCTGGTGGAAGGCATCTGTATAGGCGCGTCACTGTTGCAGCCTTTTATGCCGGAGACGGCAAATCGGATTGCCGCACAGCTGAATACGGGGTTAAGAGAATTTGACGAGCTGGATAAATTTGGGCTGTATCAAAGTGGGAATAAGGTAACCGATCGTCCTGAGATTCTTTTTGCCAGACTGGATATGAAGGAAGTGGAGAAGCGGGATGAAGAGCTGACTGCCGCCATGCTTGCAGCGGCATCCGCAGAAGCAGAGGCGTCGCCTGCAGAGGAAGCGTCGGATAAAAAAGAGGAAGTACTGGTTATAGATGTGGAGGCAAAGCCTGAAATTACCTATGAGGAGTTCGGAAAGATGCAGTTCCAGGTAGGAGAAATTCTCTCCTGTGAGGCTGTGCCGAAGTCCAGAAAGCTTCTCTGCAGTCAGGTGAAAATCGGCAGCCAGGTAAAGCAGATCGTATCCGGCATTCGCCCACATTATTCTCCGGAAGAAATGGTGGGCAAGAAGGTGGTGGTTCTGGTGAATCTGAAACCGGCCAAGCTGGCAGGCGTGCTGTCCGAGGGCATGATTCTGTGCGCGGAGGATGCGGAAGGAAAGCTGGCGCTGGTGATTCCTGAGAACGAAATGCCGGCGGGTGCAGAAGTAATGTAGCTGATATGTGACAGTTCAGACAGGTACTGAACTGTCACGCCGATACGGCAGGATGCAGAGGGATTGAATGTATGATAAAAGAAGAATTTTACTTTGATTCCAGGGATGGAAAAAGCAGACTTCACGGGGTCAGATATCGGCCGGAAGAGGGGCGGAGCGTCCGTGGAATCGTACAGATTGTACACGGTATGGCGGAATACGTGGAACGGTATGAAGAATTTGCGGCATTTCTTACAGCCGAAGGGTATGTGGTGACGGGAGAAGATCATCTGGGTCATGGAAAATCGGTGGAGGAAGGCGGCAGGTACGGCTATTTCTGCGAGAATGATCCGGCCACTGTCCTGGTGCGGGATGTTCACCGGCTGAAGAAGATGACGGAGGCTCTGTATCCTGAGATTCCTTATGTGATTATGGGACACAGCATGGGTTCTTTTATCACCCGCAATTATCTGTGCCGGTATGGAACGGGAATTTCCGCCGCCATTATCATGGGAACGGGAATGCAGCCCCGGGCGGTGGTGGAGACGGCTGCTGCGGTGACGGCGGCACAGAAGATGCTGTGCGGGTCCCGCCATGTGGGCCGGCTGATTGACAGGCTGGCTTTTGGCGGGTATAATAAAAAAATCGCAGGTGCACAGACAAAATGGGACTGGCTCAGCCGTGATGGGGATCGGGTGAAGGCTTATATGGAGGATCCGCTGTGCGGATTTACGTTCACAGTAAATGGCTTCACTGCCCTGTTTGAACTGATTTCCAGGCTTTACTGCGGGGAGAACCTGGAGCAGATTCCGAAGAAGCTGCCTGTATTCATGGTGTCGGGAGATGCGGATCCGGTGGGAGACTGCGGAAAAGGTGTGAAAATGGCATATAATTCCCTTGTGAACGCAGGTCTGGAAAATGTCAGACTGAAGCTGTATGAAGGAGGCAGGCATGAATTGCTCAATGAGACAAACCGGGATGAAGTGATGCGCGATATTCATGATTGGCTGGAAGAAACAGTAGGAAGGAATGCTGTGAAGCAGCAGGAGTGATGAATACAAGGACAATAGAGGTGCCTTACGAGGTCAGGTGGGCCAGGACAGAGGAGTGGCGGCCGGTGATGCGGATGATCTGGCGGACTTTTATGAAATTTGAAGGAAAAGACTACTCTGAAGAGGGCATCAGGAATTTTTTCAATTTTATTACAGGGAAAGAATTATACACACTTTTCCTGAGGGGAGAGTATCGGCTGATGGTGGCTCTGGATGAAGGAAACATTATCGGTGCGGGGTCTGTCAGGAGCAGAAACCACCTGTCGCTTCTGTTTGTGGATGAGGCTTATCATCGCAGGGGAGTGGGAAGTACGATCCTGGAAAAACTATGCGAGTATTTGAGGACGGAGGAGGGGGAGCGCTATATGTCGCTGCAGGCAGCGCCTTATGCGGTTAATTTCTACAGAAAGCAGGGATTCCGCACAGTGAGGCCTGAGATGGAATACGGCGGGATACGGGTTACACTTATGGAGAAAATATTTTAATTCATAACAATAGAATTTTGTTCTTGCATTCTATTGTTTACGGAAAGGCGGTTTTATATGAGACTATTTAATCTGGACAGTCCTTTGATGCAGGCCCTCAATAAAATGGCGGATTTGCTGTGGCTGAATATTTTGACAATGATCTGCTGTATTCCCATTATAACTGTGGGACCTTCTCTGACAGCTCTGCATTACATGGCGCTGAAGATAGCCCGGGATGAGGAGTGTTATATTACCAGGGATTACTTTAAATCCTTCAGACTGAATTTCAGGCAGGGGACCATAATATGGCTTATAGAGCTGTTTTTGATTCTGATCCTGGCAGGAGACTTTTACATCATGCGGAATACGGAGATGCAGTTCGGCAATGTCATCAGCATTATCCTGGTGGTGGTGGCGGTTCTTCTGTTGTTCACCAGTACATTTGTCTTTCCGGTGCTGGCCAAATTTGACAACACGATTCCCAGGACGATCAAGAATGCTTTTTTTGTCGGTGTTCTGCAGTTTCCGAAGACCATATTGATGATGATTCTGTCCCTGGTTCCGGCTGTGCTGTTTATTTTTGTACCGCGGATTATTCCGATTGTGGTTTTATTCTGCTTTTCCGCGCCGGCGTGGGTGTCGGCGAAGCTGTACAATAAATTCTTCAGAAAGCTGGAGGATCAGATTAACGGAGAAAACGCTCCTGAAGAAGCCGGGGGAGATGCAGAGGAAGAGGACGAAAGAATTTTCAGTGATAAGCTGGACGAATCTTTGTTAAGCGATTCACAAAACCAATAACTTCCTTGTATATTCTGTCCAAGGAAATGATGGAAAATTAGTCAAATTGACGGTTTGGAAAAAATGACAGGCAGTTTATAAGCATTTTTAACAATCCGTCTCGAAATATTTGTGGAATAGTAGTATGGCGAAAACGGAGGCGATTCGGTATACTGATACATGTAATAAGCGTGAAACGGTGCATGACCACCGCCAGAACGGAAGAAAACATGTATATGTGAAAGGAGTTTTTCTATTATGGCAAGTTTATCTTTAAAGAATGTCTGCAAGGTATACCCCAATGGCTTTGAGGCAGTTAAGGATTTTAATCTGGAAATTGCAGATAAGGAGTTCATTATTTTCGTAGGACCCTCCGGATGTGGTAAGTCTACTACACTTCGTATGATTGCCGGTCTGGAAGATATCTCTGCCGGTGAATTGAAGATTGGCGACAGAGTTGTAAATGATGTGGAACCCAAGGATCGTGATATCGCAATGGTATTCCAGAACTATGCTCTGTATCCTCATATGTCCGTATATGACAATATGGCATTCGGTCTGAAACTGAGAAAGGTTCCGAAGGATCAGATTGATAAGATGGTAAAGGAAGCTGCTAAGATTCTGGACCTGACTCCTCTCCTTGATCGTAAGCCGAAGGCTCTTTCCGGTGGTCAGAGACAGCGTGTTGCCATGGGCCGTGCTATCGTGCGTAACCCTAAGGTATTCCTGATGGATGAGCCTCTTTCCAACCTGGATGCAAAGCTGCGTGTACAGATGCGTATCGAGATTGCGAAGCTGCATCAGAGACTGGGCACCACCATCATTTACGTTACACATGACCAGACAGAGGCTATGACTCTGGGTACCAGAATTGTCGTTATGAAGGACGGCGTTATCCAGCAGGTAGATACTCCTCAGAATCTGTATGACAAGCCTCAGAATCTGTTTGTGGCAGGATTCATGGGATCTCCTCAGATGAACTTCCTGGATGCAAAGGTTAAGGTAGAAGGCAAGACTGCCAGCCTGGAGATTGCAGGGCACAGCATTGCGCTTCCCGAAGCAAAGTCCAAGAAGCTGATTGAGGGCGGCTATGACGGAAAGATTGTTACTTTCGGTATTCGTCCTGAGAATGTGGATGATGATCCTGAATTCATCAAGACATGCGATTCGAAGAGTGTGTTCGAGTCTTCCGTAAGAGTTTACGAGCTGCTCGGTGCAGAAGTTTACTTATACTTTGACCTGGAGGAGTTCCCGATTACCGCAAGGGTTGCTCCCAACACCACCTCAAGACCCGGCGATTCTATCAAGTTTGCTTTTGAAGTTGATAAGATCCATGTGTTTGATAAGGAAACAGAGCAGGTTATCACGAATTAGTTTTCATACGTGCATAGCAGGGGATGCTGGAAACGGCATCCCCTTTTAAAAATTGACAACACACCATCTGCGCAGGATGGGCACAGGAAGGACATGGAGAGCAGAGAATGATTTCGAGTCAGACAATTCAGACCAGTATAGACGAACTGAAGGCAATTACGAAGGTTGATTTATGCGTGTATGATTTATCGGGAGGAGTAGTAGCCGCCACCACGGCACAGCCGGATATCACAGCCGATCTGATCAGCGGATTTGCCTATTCGCCTGCGGACAGCCAGGTAATCGGGGTTCACCATTTGTTAAAGATCATGGACGAGGGAGAACTTTTATATGTTCTGGTGGCAAAAGGCGTAAGCGAAGATGTATATATGGTAGGGAAAATTGCGGTGAGCCAGCTGCAGAACCTGATCATAGCCTACAAGGAGAGATTTGACAGGAATAATTTCTTTCAGAATCTGCTGCTTGATAATCTGCTGCTGGTGGATATCTATAACAGAGCAAAGAAGCTTCATATTGAGGCTGCTGTACCGAGAGCGGTATTCCTGGTGGAGACTCATTTCGAGAAGGATAATATCGCCACCGAGCTTCTGCGGAGTATTTTTTCCAGTCAGGCCGGTGATTATATCACTGCCGTGGACGAGAGCAGTGTTATTCTGATTAAGGCTTTAGAAGCGGATTATACCAATGAGACATTGATGGAGGTGGCGGAGGTCATTGTAACTATGATGAATACGGAAGCCATGCTTAATGTGAGAGTCTCCTTCGGTACAGTGGCGCAGGAGCTGAAGGATGTATCGAAATCTTATAAGGAAGCTAAAATGGCTTTGGATGTGGGGAAAATTTTCTACGCGGAGAGAAGAACCATTGCATACAGTGCACTGGGAATTGGCCGTCTGATTTATCAGCTTCCCATGAGTCTGTGCAAAATGTTCATCGAAGAGATTTTTGGGGATAATGTGCCCTACGATCTGGATGAAGAGACGCTGACGACCATCAATAAATTTTTCGAAAATGATTTGAATGTATCGGAGACTTCCAGACAGCTTTTTGTGCACAGGAATACACTGGTATATCGTATCGAGAAGCTGCAGAAGAGCACGGGACTTGACTTGAGAGATTTTGACGATGCGCTTACTTTTAAAATTGCACTGATGGTGGTAAATTATATGAAATATCAGGACAGTCTGGACTATTAAAGGGAAGACCTGGCTTTCTGCAGAGAAAATGGAAAAGTAGGCGGATAACGGTCATAAATGAGACAACCCCCCGAATATACTGGAATAACAGTCAGGTCAGCCGGATGGAAGGACATCCGGCGGCGAAACTGAAAATTCAGCAAGGTATATTCGGGGGTATTTTTATGCTATATGACAGAAAAATAAAGTATCTGGATTATTATGAAAACGGTGAGCGGGTCAGAGGCGGCGGCTTTGCAAAGCTGGAAGTCAGAGACAGAACAATGCGGCTGGAGCTGAAAGTCACAGGTCTGCATCCAACTGATTCCTTTGACCGGGAAGTGATGCTTCAGGGCAATGATAAGGAGAAGGTGCTGGGCAGTATGGCTCTGGTAGGCGGAAAGGGACAATATCTGCATTTATGCCATGATATAGAAGATATCGGCGGCACAGGTATCAGCTATGAAGAGCTGGAAGGAATCCGTATTCCACTGGGAGCCGGCCGGGTAATTTCCTGTGTTCTGCAGACTCAGAACAGGACTGCTGAGAGAAAGCACCAGGAGCAGGAAAAGGAGCGCTCACGAAGAGAGAGCAAGAGGGATAGTACGGAAAAAAGCACGAATGATTTCGAACAGACGATCCCTTTCAGAACACGGAAAGAGGAGAGGAGCGGCACAGGAAAAGAAGTGCGCTTCCAGGTATGGGGCAGGGAAGGACAGGAAAGCGTTGCAGAGGAAGAAAGAAGAGGAAACATTCCTGACAGAGAGACAGAAGTGCCCGACAACGGGGAAGAACGAAAGGGGAAGCAGGGAGTTGAGATAAGAGAGCAGGGAGTGGGAAGAAATCCTGATAAGGGACAGGAAGAATATCAGGAAAAGGAGGAGGCGCGAAAAAGAGAGAGCCGGGAAGGGGCGGAGGTGTGGAAGGATAAGCAACAAAGAACGCAGAAGGGCGGATGGAGAGAGGAACGGCAGACGGAGCAGGAGGGAGCAGAAGGACAGCGAAGAGAGCAGGCGGACAGATGGATGGACGAACGGCGGAATGAGCAGGAGAAGCGGATAGACAAACAATGGAGGACGCAGGAAGAAGGGGGAAACGAACGGCGGAATCGACAGCGGGAATCGGAGCTGACAGGTGCATCCAGACAGGCTGGAAGTCAGGAGACAGAAAAAACACTTCTGCAGAAGGAGGATAAATGGGCACAATTATGGTCTGTCTATCCCCATATTCACCCGTTCCAGGATGAGAGAGAATATCTCTCCATCAGACCATCCGACTTCGTGCTGTTTCCCGCGGCGTCTTACAAAATGGTGAATAACAGCTTCCTGCTTCATGGATACTATAATTATCATCACCTGCTGCTGGGCAAAGTGGAAAAGAGGGGAGAGGATTTCTACTATATAGGTGTGCCGGGGAACTTTTACGAAAGAGAAAAGCAGGTGGCGATTATGTTTGGTTTTGAGAGCTTCGAATGTGCGGAGGAGCCTGCCCAGGCAGGAGATTTCGGCTATTACATGATGCGGACGGAGCTGTAATCTGCTGCTGAATTATAAGCCGCTGAAATCAAAGGCGGGAATAAAGCTTTCGTCGGCGGTATCACCTTCCTGAAGATACCCCTGCTCAATGCCAATGGCATCAGCGAAGGCCAGGACCTTTTCATATTCTTCGGAAGAAACCGGGCGCCGGAGAGCTTCCGGAAGGTTCGGATTATCGGTGGGCGGTGTATATTGATTCAGTATACTGACATAAATGTCATTTTGATAGGTATCGTGGAGATAACGAAGGATTCTTTTGGAATCTGCAGTTTCTCCCGGAAGCAGTAAATGTCGCACAATGGTTCCCCTTTTCATCAGGCCGCTGCGGGGGTCAAGAATGGGAGGGCCTGTCTGGCGGAACATTTCCGAGATTGCCGCGGATGCTTTCTGAAAATAATCCGGAGACTGAGAGTACTCGGCAGAGAGCCTGGAAGAATGGTATTTCAGGTCCGGCAGATAGATGTCCGCAAGCCCCTTCAGGAGTTTCAGAGAGGAAACTTCTTCATAGCCGGAACTGTTATACACAATGGGCAGGGTTAATCCCTGTCCTTTTGCTTTGCGCAGAGCTATGCATATCTGAGGAAGAAAATGGCCGGCGGTGACAAGATTGATATTTGCAGCTCCCTTTTCCTGCAGCTCCAGGAAAATTTCAGACAGACGGTCTATGGATACGGGACGTCCGGCCTTTCCCAGGGCGATTTCCCGATTCTGGCAGAATACACACTGTAGAGCACATCCGGAGAAAAAGACGGCCCCGGAACCACAGTGGCCGGAGATACAGGGTTCCTCCCAAAAGTGCAGGGCTGCTCTGGCCGCCGTTATTTTGGCACTCTGTCCGCAAAAGCCGTTTCTGCCTGACAGACGGTCTGCATGGCAGCCTCGGGGACAGAGTGTGCAGTTCTGCATCAGTTTCTTCATTTTTTCGGTAGTCATTTTTATCAAATCCTTCTTCGGTTCTATATATCCTGTGTGGCCGAATGCTGAATGCGGCTGAAAAGTTATCAGGATGCGTGTAAATGATTCGTGTATCAGTGTGTATAAAATGCAAAGACCGTACATCCCGGAAATCAGATACAGCTCCACCCGGCTGCCTTACGGCACATGAGAAGTTCCGCTTAGTGCTGCTTTGTTCCCAACCTGACACGGTTCACAGATTCCCATTGCGTAAGACCGAATTTCATCACTGTACTGAAGACCGAAAATGTACGGCATGTTTAGTATAGACGGATACAGGCATGTTTGTCAAGAGAAAATAAGATAAATAGAGCATCCAATGAAATCTGTGGATTGTCCGGCAGAGCACAGTGATGGCGTTTCAGGATTATAAATTTTTCACGGGATTTTTCGGAAGTAAGTGGGTGGGACTGGAGCATTTCAGGCGGTTGTTTACAGGTAGGGTATCTTTTTGTGTTTTTAATTCCTTATCCCACATGCAGTCATTTTTCATACCTGTTTATTTGCCATAGAATGATTTTTGGGATTGCTTTCATGTCTTTTTATCGTATAATGAGCTTTTACAGCAGATATTCAAATTGAACAGACACAGCACCTGGCGGCAGAAAGTATAGTTAAGTACAGGAGATTTATTTGAATATCTGCAGAACTAAAAACAGTCAGAAAGTACTTCATGTCCGGGAGAATTTACAGATGAGCTCTATGCAGCTGGAAATTGCGCCCGTTAAGAGGCATGAATACTTTCTGACGGAACTATAATAGGAGAGAAAAAAGCATGGCACATCAGATTACAAATGAAGAAATTACCAGTTATCGGAGATACCTGGCGGAAGAGGAATATGCGGACGGCACTGTGCAGAAATACCTGCGGGATATCCGGGCATTCAGAATATGGCTGAAGGAAGGCGGAGGAGAGGACAGTGAAGAGAGAAAGGTTGATAAGGAAGCCGCAACCGGGTGGAAGGCCTGCCTGGTGGGACGGGGATATGCTCCGGTTACAGTCAATGCAATGCTGTCGTCGCTGAATGGATTCTTTGGTTTTCTGGGATGGGAGGAATGTAAAGTGAAGTTCCTGAAAATACAGAGACGGACATTTCGTGACCAGGGAAGAGAGCTGAGCAGAGCGGAATATGAGAGGCTGTTGGAGGCTGCCGGGAAAAGTGGGAATATTCGTCTGGCGATGCTGCTGGAAACCATCTGTGCCACGGGAATACGAGTGTCAGAAGTGAAGTATATCACGGTAGAATCTATTCAGCGAAAACGGACAGACATTTCTTTAAAAGGAAAAATAAGAACCATTCTTCTGCCGGGGAAGCTCTGTAAAAAACTGAGAGAGTATGCGAAAAAAAGGAAAATCAAATCAGGCGAGATATTTGTCACCAGAAACGGGAAAAGCATGTGCAGACGTCAGATTTGGGGAGAAATGAAGCACTTGTGTGAAAATGCGGGTGTTAGCGCCGCTAAAGTTTTTCCGCACAATCTGCGTCATCTGTTTGCTCGGACCTTTTATCAGGTGAGCAGGGATATTGTAAAGCTTGCGGATGTGCTGGGCCACAGCAGTATTGAAACTACCCGCATTTATCTGATTTCCACCGGAGAGACTCATGCGCGCCAGATGGAACGGCTGGGGTTAATCAGCTGACCAAAGAGAAGATAAAATGAGTGACAATAATTCGGCCGATAAGATAATAACCACAAAATGGTAATTTTGTTTATAAGTGACATATATCTAACAGCCATATTCCATGGAAGAGGGAGAAGAGATGGATATTCTGAAAAGGAAAACAGAAGAAAAGCTGACACAGGAGATAGTTGAGGAGTTTCTGGAGTACCTGCTGACCAGAGGGCGCAGCCGGGTATCGCTGCAGGAATATCGGAGAACACTGTCAATGCTCTGGAACTGTCTTCCTGAAGAAAAGACAATCTCTGCAGAAAATGGTCTTTGGTGGAAGCAGTGGCTGGAAGAGAAGGGATTCAGTCCGCGGACTATCAATACCAGGATATCTGTGTGGAACAGCCTCATGCAGTATCTGGGGCACAGAGACTGGCAGGTAGGAGAATTCAGCAGTATACAGAATAATGTGCAGCCGGAACTGACCCGGCAGGAATATCTGCGCCTGCTGCTGGCAGCAAGGCAGACAGGTCAGGAGAGGGCATATCTGCTGATTAAGACTCTGGGCGGTATGGGATTGCGTATACAGGAGCTTTCTCAGCTTACGGCAGAAGCAGTCAGGCAGGGAACGGTACGATTGGAGCGTCAGAACGGAACGAGTATCCGGGTACTGCATCTTCCTGGAGTATTGCAGAGAGAATTGCTGGAATATATGAGCAGGGAGGGCATTGTGAAGGGGCCTGTTTTTGCCACAGCGGGTGGGAAGCCCATAGATCGCTCCAATGTAGGCCACAGCATCAAACGGGTCGGCAGGGATGCACAGGTAGCGGAAGAGAAGGTCAATCCCAGATGTCTGTGGAAAATGTATCAGTCCATCCAGCAGGGCATTCAGGCCAATGTCGCCGTATTGATGGAACAGGCCTATGAACGAATGCTGGAACAGGAGCAGCTGACAGTGGGCTGGGAATAACTTCCTGCAGGGAACAGGAGCGGACAGTATAGATGTGGATACTGCCGCAGGATGGGGGAAAGTATGAAAGATATCTTATATGTATATATGTTCGGGGTATTTTCCCTGCGCTATGGAGACAGAAACGTGACTCCGGAGAAAAATACCACGAAGAAGACCATGCAGCTTCTCCAGATATTACTTTACCACAGGAGAGAAGGCATTACCCGGGAGAAACTTCTGCATGTTCTGTATGGACAGGGTAATGTGGAGGACCCTTCCAATAACCTGAAAGTCATCACATACCAGCTCAGGAAGAAACTGGTGGCGGCCGGTCTGCCGCAGTGGAATTACATAGAGAACAAAGGCGGCGTTTATTATTGGAACGCGCCTATGGAAATTTGGTCGGATGTGGAGACCTTTGGAGAACTGCTGCAGAAAGCCCGGATGGAGACAGACGCGGAGAAAAGCATGGAGCTTTGCTGCGAAGCCTGTCGCTGTTATAAAGGAGAATTTCTCTCCAACCTTTCCGGAGAAGAGTGGGTGATGATGGAGAGCAACCGTCTCCGGGAACAGTATTTTCAGGTGTTAAGTGAAGCGGAAAAGGCACTGAAGGAGCGGAAACGTTATCTGGCTCTGCTGGAACTGTGTAATGATGCCATCGGGATGTATCCCTTTGAAGAATGGCAGGCGGTAAAGATAGACTGTCTGATGGCTATGAACCGATTTCGGGAGGCCATGGATGTCTATGAGGCCACTACCAGGATGTATTTTGAAGAGATGGGCCTGCCGCCTTCGGACCGTATGCTGGACCGGCTGCGGGATATGGGCAGCAAGATTTATACCAGTACACAGGCTGCGTCCAATATCACCAGTATTCTGCAGGAGAAGGAACCCAGGAAGGCAGGGGCATATTTTTGCGGTTTTCCCAGTTTTATAGACGGTTACAGAATGATGAGACGAGTGGTGGAGCGACATGGAGAGTCTGTATATATGATGGTGTGCACCCTGACAGACGCGAAGGGGAATCATCTGGAGGACAGAGAACGTATCGAAACCATGACACCTGTTCTCCGGGAGGCCATCGGAAAGTCGCTGCGGAGCGGAGATGTATACAGTATGTACAGCCCCACCCAGTTTGTGCTGCTGCTTTTCGGTACCCAGGGGGGCGGCTGTGGACTGATCGGGGAGCGGATTCTCAAAGCATTTTCTGCGGAACACAGATCCTGGCGTGAATGCGTAAAGTTTTATGCTACTTCTGTGATTGATGTGGGCCATCCGGTGGAGGACATGGAATTTCAGAATGTGTTTTTTGCCTGATACCATGTATTTGAGAAAAAATTAACGGTTTTATTAACCTGCTGAGGTTTATAGTGGAATAAGAAAACAGTTGAATTTGAATGTAACAGTATGACCGGAGATGGAACGTCAGAGCTGTTGCCATAGAGGATTTTCAGGATGCGGAGCCAGGGAGAGAGGACTGGCAGCCGCAGGTAAGGAGGTATTCGGATGGATTCTTCTATTATAAAAAAAGCAAATGAGCTTCTGGGAGAAAAAAACAGGCGCAGACGCTGGCAGATCAGTGTGGCGGCCCTGGCTGCAGTTGTGGTTATTTCCACAGCTTATATTTTGTCAAAACCGGCACAGACACTGGTGAAGGATATCAGCTGCGGAATAGAGGAACACACACATACCGAAGAATGCTATGGGCAGGAACTGATCTGCGAATATACGGATATTCCGATTCTTCCTTCAGATGCGGGGGACGATGCCGCTCACGAAACTGGTTCACCGAAGACACAGGAAGCTGAGACTCCTCAGAACGAGCAGGATTCTCAGAACACACAAGATTCTCAGAACGGAGAGGAAAACCATACCGCACAGGAAACGGCGGAATCTCAGGTACCGGAAAGGGAGACTCATCAGCATGATGAGACCTGTTATATAGAAGAAAAAGCGCTCATCTGTGGACAGGAGGAAGATCCGGGACATGTGCACACAGAGGACTGTAAAACCGTTGCTGAGAACAGAGAGCTTACCTGCGGTCAGGAGGAGAGTCAGGGGCATACACATACAGAGGAGTGCAGGACTGTCACAGAGAATCAGGAGCTTACCTGCGGCCAGGAGGAGAGCGCGGAACATAGCCATGGGGACAGCTGCTATACTGTGAGTCAGACAGAAGAGCTTACCTGCGGTCAGGAGGAGAGCACAGGCCATGCACATGCTGATGACTGTTATACTGTGAGCCAGACAGAAGAGATTATTTGCGGTCAGGAAGAACGTGCAGGTCATACGCACACAGATACCTGTTACGAGACAACGCAGAAACTGATATGTACAAAAGAAGAAACGGAGGAGCCGGAACCCGGCGGCCAGACATCCGCAGAAGGAGCACCGGACAGTATGATATCTGGCAGCAGTGCGGAAGTGCCCGAATCGGCAGAAACGGCAGGAAATACAGAAGGTACAGGAAATACAGACCATGTGCATACGGAAGAATGTTTCATGGAGGTTCTGAACTGTAAGGCCGAAGAACATACCCATGATGACCAGTGCTATGAAGAAGTATTCTGCGGCATTGCCGGTCACACTCATGGGGTGAACTGTTATGATGAAAATGGCAGCCTTACCTGTGAAACCACAGAGCACCGACATGAGGCGAACTGCTATAAGGAGCCGCACTGCGGTATTACGGTTCATATTCACAGTGCAGACTGTCATGACGAAGCGGGGAATTTGGTCTGCGGAACAGAGGAACATATTCACACAGATGAGTGCTATATTACCAACACATACTACTGCGCAGAGAGAGTGCACGTTCATGACAATGACTGCTATGACCTGGAAGGAAATCTTCTGTGCGGCAGTGCGGACTATCAGAATCATGTTCACAATGAAGCCTGCTATGACAAGAACGAGAGACTGATCTGCCCGCTGACAGAGACAGAAGAGGGGGAGGCTCATACCCATACGGAAGAATGTTACGGAGTTCGAGGTGTCCTTATCTGCGGCCAGACAGAAGTGCCCTTACATGAACATGATGAGAGCTGCCGGATGGACACTTCCGATATATGGGTTGATACCATCAGCGCCACAGCCTATTGTGGAACAGCGGCTCACACCCATCGGGATAACTGCAGGGACAGCGATGGAAATGTGGTCTGCGGACTGGAAGAGCATACGCACACGGAAGAGTGCTTCGAGGAAACCGGATACGGCTGTACTGCACAGATTCACATTCACGAAGCAGCCTGCTATGACGGAGACGGTAGTGTTCAGTGCGGACTGGCGGATTACGTCCTCCATACTCACAGCCGTATGTGTTATGGACTTAACGGTGTACTTCTGTGTACTCTGCCGGAGGCGGAACTACATGTACACCATGAAAGCTGCTATTCACAGGAATCTCAGGAAACCGAGCCGACACTGACCTGTAATCTGGCCGCAGAGATTCACGAGCACACGGATTCCTGCAGAGATGCCGACGGCGGCCTGAGCTGCGGCGTACTTCAGATAACAGAACATGAACATACAGAAGAATGCATCATTGATGCGGCCGAGATAGAAATCACACAGACTTACAGAGGTCCGGACTTTATAGTGACTGCCACTTACAATAAGAAAGAAGCCAATCTCCCGGAGGACGCCCGGCTTTATGCGGAGCGGATTACCGAGGAAGGCAATGAAGCATATTATGCGGAACGGGCGGCCCAGTATCAGGAGATGCAGGGAGCGGAAGAAGAGAATACCATGCAGGTTCTGATGCGCATTGGATTTACAGCAGAAGGGGCGGAAGCGGAGCCCGAAGGGCCTGTGACCATCAGAGTGCAGTTCCTGGATGAAAAGGGCATGGAAGAGGGCAGCCCTGTCACTGTAGTTCACTTTGGCGAGGCAGGGACAGAACGGCTGGAAGGAAGCAATGCGGAGAAGAACGGTACCACCTTCCGGATGAACAGCTTCTCGGAAATTGCGCTGGGGTGGAAGAAACCGGTGAAGACCGTTGCAGTTGATAAGACCTTTACCTATGAAGATGACGCTTTCACAGTAAAATTCCATGTGGAAGGGGAAGCAATTCTGCCGGATGCGCAGGAGAACGGGGAAGCCGTGAGAGAAGGGGCAGCGCAGGAAGAGACCGCCGGGCCAGAAGAATCAGGGCAGGAAGAAAACGTGGGAACCGATGGGGAGGCCGCGGCGACCGGCGGGGAAGAAACGGATGAGGGAGAAGAGAATGTAACCGAAGATGAACTGGAAGCTGTTGTGGAGGCATTGGATGAAAATGCGGAGGCCTATGAAGCGGCTCTTACCTATGCGGAAGAGACGGGAACAGGAGATGAAATCCTTTCCATGCAGGTACTCTCGTATGGATTAATCTACAAGGGGATGAAACTGGATCTGACAGGCTGCAGGGTGGCTGTGGAAGTAACTCCTACAGAGGCGCTGGTGGAGTTCGCGGAAGGCGGGGAAGCAAGTACCATGGCAATTGCCGATGGCACAGATACCCCGGAGGCGGAAGGTGAACTTCCGGGAGAGGAGATTTACAGCAGTGATGTGTCGCTGGTAGCCGTGGACATTGAGGAGAATGAAGCAGGATTTGCGGTTAAGGACATATACGGCTCCCTTGTAGTGGATGGTGAAACGACAGACGAATCGATGACATATGAAGCGGCCGCACAGGGAACGGACAATATTGCAACGATTTATGCTTCCAGCCAGGCGAATCCGGAGTTTACGGTAGAATTTTATGCCAATATTGAGGTGCTTGCAGCTACCCATGCATCCTTAAGACCGATCACCGTTATTGACACATCGAGTGATACGCAAAAGCAGCCGGGGAAGGATAATGCCATACTGCCCACAAACGGCGGAACAATGAAGAAAAAGAACATCTATGTGTCGGAGGACGGCAGGGTTCAGACACAGATGGTGGAAGAGGAGATCTATTCGGCCGGCACTTATCACTATGTGCAGGCGCCGGGGCTGGTTTACTTCAATAAAATTGCAAAAAACCAGAATTATATCTTAAATGAAATACGCGTCCAGAGAGAGGACAGTGATACCTGGGAACTTTACAGCTGCGCCGACGGAAAGGAATGGCACTTCACCAATAAGAGGACGACGCAGGAGGAAAACAGGGATGACTTTATCCTGATTACGGAAGGGGCAACCATCCGGTTGATCTACAATTGCCGGGAGGAGGAAGTAAGAAACGGAGCTGATTTCTACGACTACGATATCTCGGACGGCAGGGTTTATACGGCGGACGGAAAGGCAGCGGACCGGGGCAATGCAACCACCCATGAGAGCGGTGACACATGGTATCTGTATACCAACAGGCAGGGAATTAACAGCAATAGACCGGATCAGACCTTTGGCTTTGGAAACAGTGAAACAAGTGTGAAGACAACAATGGGTGATATTACGGGAAACAAGGCCAATGCAGATAATGCCGCATACGGCAGTCCCACCTTTGGAATGGTAACAGGCCTGAAGGATGACAAAATTCAGTATGCGCCCACCGTAAAAGCGCCCAATCTGTTTAATGACGGGGATGCGGAAGGCAAGACCGCTTACAGCGGAAATCTTGTATTCCGCCAGATGGGTGACACATATACGCTTACCGGCGCGGAAGTTGTAATGGGAGAAGGGGATAATAAAGAGGTTGTCAGCAGTGTATATGGAATAGACAGATTCAATAGACAACGCAACAACTGGAATAACACATATTATTTCGCCGGAAATGATTTTTATCCTCTGGACACGGTTCCCACCGCAGGAACAGGGGGACATGATTTGCTGTTCGGAAGCCCTGCCAGTGCAGAGGTAACAAAGAATTCAGCTAACAAAGATGATCTTTCAAGTGGCTGCTGCAACATGCCCGCATCAGACGACGGCCTAAACCACAACCACTATTTCGGCATGCACTATACCGTCGAATTTGACCTGGTGGAGGACTATGTGGGACCTCTGGAATACCTTTTCTATGGAGATGATGACATGTGGGTATTCCTTGACGGACCCGGATACAATGGAAAGCTGATCTGCGATATCGGCGGTGTGCACAGTTCCGTTGGCGAGTATGTAAATCTGTGGGATTACATTGACAAAGGGACAAACGGTAAATATAGACTGACCTTTTATTACACAGAGAGAGGCGCTTCCGGTTCCACCTGCTGGATGCAGTTCACACTTCCCTCCGTATCCTTTGCCACCACAGAACAGGATACGGGAAAATTGAGGATTGAGAAGCAGGTAACAGGGAATGAAATGACGGATGAGGAATTTGGCTTTACCATTCATTTCTACAGGACATCCGGGGACACAAAGGAGGAAATCCTGGCAGGGCAGACAGAAGAGAATGCTCTGAAAAATGACTATTCCTATACCAAGTACGATTCGTCCGGCAAAGTGATTGAAAGCGATATTCTCATTTGGAATGATTCCAGATTTACATTGAAAGCCGGCCAGTACATTGTGGTAAGCTTTCTTCCGGAGGGCTCCAGCTATGCCATTGAAGAGATCGGGCCGGTCACAGTAAGCCCCAAAGAACCGGGAGAGGACATCAGCTGGGAGGTGGACCCTGACGACCCGTACAGTCCCATTATCTCGGGAGGAATCGCCACAGACACAAAAAGGAAGATCATAGGAACCATTACAAAAGACGGTACAGTTGAGATTGCGTATAATAACCTGTACGAATTCTCACTTCCTGAAACGGGTGGCACAGGCACCGCAACATTATATGCATTGGCAGCCGCATTCGGCATTCTGTCCGGCGCGGGCCTGATGTATAGAAGAATCAGAGCTTCAAAAGGAAGAAAAATAGAAGAAGGGAGAGCAACATTATGAAGCGTATGAGAAAAATTGCCGGCATATTGCTGGCGATGGTGATGGTTTTGGGAATGGGACTGACTGCGTTTGCAGCGGATACTCTGTCCCATACAATCACCGTAAAACAAAACGAGAATGATAAGGCGGAACATACTTATGAAGCCTATCAGATTTTCGCAGGAGACCTGGCAGAGAATCCGGAGTACAGGGACAGCGTGACCTGTACCAAAGAAGAACATGCACATGATGACTCCTGTAAGACAGGGGATGAGGTGACCTGCGGTAAGGAGGAACATACACATACGAGAGAGTGTTACGGACGATACAATGCCCAGTACATTCTGTCCAACATTGTATGGGGTTCCGGTGTGACAGACGGAGAGGCATTGCTGGAGGAACTGAAGACAGATGCGGAAGGTGTATTCAGCGGCGCGTTTGCCGGCTGTACAACAGCTGCCGATGTGGCAAGAGCGCTGTCGGAATTTAATAATACCAGCATCGGAGAATCAGGTCCGCTTGATTTCTTCGCATCCATCGTTTCCAAATATTTAAGTGAGACAAAGTTTACCGCAACCGGCACAGGAGATGTTGCCATTGATGTCACCGGTTCCGGTTACTATCTGGTGAAAGATGCGCAGAAAGATACCGTGACAGGAGAAGAAGCTGCCTATACAAGAATTCTGCTGGAGGTTGTGGGCGATTCCACAATGGTAGTAAAATCCGAAGTTCCCTCCGGTGAAAAGGATGTGTTCTATCAGGGGGCAGATGCCTACAACCATCCGGATTACGCTGAGAATTATGTTCCAAATGAGAATCTTGACGATGCAAACTATGCGGGCATCGGCGATCATGCCACTTTCCGGATTAAGAGTAAAGTGCCCAATTATGCCGGATATGATTATTATTTCTTTGTCATGAACGACACAATGGCAGAAGGGCTTACTTTTGACGGTGCAGAATCCGTTACGGTTACTGTGGGCGGTAAAGCGCTGACAAGAGGAACGCTTGATGACGCAGGAGAGGCCGCGGACGATCCGCTGGCAGAGTACTATGTATATCCCAACGGGGATCATTCTTTCAGACTTGCGTTTACCGACATTATGCAGTATACCGTGGGCGATGAGATTATTGTGACTTATTCTGCAACGGTAAATGAGGATGCCATTATAGGTACTGAGGGAAATGAGAACGCATGGTCTCTGGATTATTCACAGGATCCGAATTTTGACTATGGCGGCAGCAGGGATGAGAAACATCCCGGTCTGCCTGTGGAAGACGAAAATATTCCTCTGGGAAAGACCCCGGAGCAGAAGACACTGACTTATCTCACTGAGCTGGACATCACAAAGTATGCAAATGCAGTGCTGGAAGAGAACCTGCTGGCCGGTGCTGAATTTACCCTGACAGGTACCTCCTATCAGGTGGTGCTGGATACGGTGGAACACTATGTTGCGGATGAAAACGGAGCATACTATAAGCTGTTGGACGGAAGCTATACAACAGATGAGCCTTCGGACGATCAATATACTTCTATTGGCCAGGGCGATGAAAATACTACAAAAGGTTATCTGAAAACAACCATTGACAATGAGGACGTGTATTATATTCCTGCGGATAGGACCGAATATGCAGGCAAGGAAGTCTATATGCTGGTAAAAGGTTCCGCAGGTCTGTATGCGGACGTGGAGACGAAATATAACCCGGTAACCGAGACGACGACCAGACTGGTTCCTTCGGAAGTATCCATCAGACTGACCACAGATGCGGTGACAGGAAGGATTTCCTTTAAAGGCCTTGGAGAAGGGAAATATACTCTGACAGAGACGAAGACGCCGGCAGGATTCAATACCATTGAACCCATTGAATTTGAGATTAAATTCATTCCTCCTGTGGAAGTGACAGAGGGAAATGAGACCTGTACCTGGGAGATTACAGGATGGCCCACCGATGAGAACGGTAATCCGACAATCACAAATACAAACGGTATCTTTGCGGCAGATATCATCAATGTGAATGGTGCCCTTCTTCCCTCCACCGGCGGTATCGGTACCACAATTTTCTATGTGACAGGAAGCATTCTGGTGCTGGCGGCAGTGGTTCTGCTTGTGACCAGAAAACGTATGAGCAAGGAGAAATAGGTTATATAAGCAATATGCAATTTCTGTTGTATTCGGAAGGGGCTTCGGCTCCTTCCGTGTACGGCAGCAAGGAGAGCCCTGAATGAAGAAACATTTATCCACGATTATCTTAACATTGATTCTGATGGCAGGTCTGTCCTTGCTGCTGTATCCTACAGTCAGTGATTATTGGAATTCGCTTCACCAGTCCAGAGCCATAGCCAACTATGAAGAGGCCGTGGCGGCACTGGATGAGGAAACCTATGAAGAGTACTGGAATCAGGCGGCGGTTTATAATGAGAAGCTCTGGAACCGGCCGAACCGATATTATCTCAGTGATGAGGAGCGGGAAGGCTATGAAGCCCTGCTGAATATCTCCGGCAACGGGATCATGGGGTATATCCAGATTCCCTCCATCGATGTATCTCTGCCCATTTATCACGGTGTGGACGAGGCAGTGCTGCAGGTGGCGGCAGGACACATTGAATCCTCTTCTCTGCCGGTGGGCGGCGAGAGTACTCATTGCGTATTGTCCGGCCACAGAGGACTGCCTTCCGCAAGGCTGTTTACAGATTTGGATCAGTTGGTGGAGGGTGACCTCTTCATGCTGCAGGTTTTGAATGAGACATTGACCTATCAGGTGGATCAGATTCGAATTGTTCTGCCGGAGGAAGTAGAGGAGCTGGATCTAAGCAGGGGAAAAGATTACTGTACACTGGTGACCTGCACGCCCTATGGCATCAATACGCACAGACTGCTGGTGAGGGGAACACGTATTGACAACCTGACAGAGGCCGCAGCTGTCCGTGTAACGCCGGATGCCAGATTGCTGGATCCGAAACTGGTGGCGCCTGCCATAGCCATTCCCATGCTGCTGGTGCTGCTTGCCTGGCTGCTGATTAAGTACAGGAAGAAGTAAGCAAGGCAGCTTCGGCCGGACAGGACACAGAGACGGGATGGAGGAGAAGCAGATACCATGACAGACAAGGAGATGCATAAGCTCAGCAGACGTGAACTCCTCCAACTGTTGCTTGCACAGGTAAGGGAGACAGAAGAATTGAAACAGACACTGACAGAGAGGGAGGAGCAGCTGACGGAACTTCGGGAGAACTATGAGAAGCTTCGGAAGAGGCTGGACCAGAAGGACGAGAAGATACAGGAGCTTCGGCATACCCTTCAAGAGGAGAGGACTACCCGCAGGATTGAGCTCCAGGAAGCGGGCTCCATTGCGGAGGCGGCCCTCAGGTTAAACGGCATATTTGAGATTGCACAGAAGGCGGCGGATCAGTATCTGGAGAATGTCAGGAGACTTGGCAATGAAGATAAGAGCGACGGACAATCCGAAGGATTTCAGATAGAACAGGCAAAAGGGTAATATGGGAAGGAAAAAGAAGGAAAAAGAGGAGAAGGTGCTGGAAACTCCTACTCTAAGCCAGATAGAAGCGGAACTGGAGAAAGAAAATCATAAGCATACCTTTGGAAGAGTGATGCGGAGCACCATATACACGCTGCTGATTGTGGCGGCGGCAGCCATGCTGGTGGCAGTGACCTTTCTGCCCGTATTGCAGATCAGCGGAACTTCCATGACAGAGACTTTGTGGAACGGAGATATTGTGGTGGCGCTGAACGGGTCGGACTACAATACCGGCGAGGTGGTAGCTTTTTATTATAATAATAATATTCTGGTAAAACGTGTGATTGCAGTCTCAGGAGACTGGGTGGATATTGATAAGGATGGAAATGTGTATGTGAACAACGAACTGTTGGAGGAACCATATGTCACAGAGAAGTCTCTGGGAATATGTGATATTACACTTCCCTATCAGGTGCCGGAGGGGCGCATTTTTGTACTGGGGGACCACAGAGAGACCTCTGTGGACAGCAGGAGCAGTACGATAGGCAGTATTAGTGAGGAATTTCTGGTTGGCAAGATATTGTTTCGTGTCTGGCCTTTGACGGACATGGGGATGATTAGATAGGAGGGAAGCATCTATGAAGCATAAATGGACACAGGTGCTGATGTCGCTGGCGGCAGTTTTTGGCATGGTGACAGCACTGTCATTTTCGGGAGGGGCGGCAGAATCTGTAAACCTGGACGAGAAGTGTTCTCTGACGGTGATACCGGGAAACTTTACAGGAGACGGAAGCGGCTGGCTGGCAGAGCAGCTTGATAATGCCTCTGTGGTGATAGATCTCTATAGGGTGGCAGGCGTTATACCAGGCAAAGCCGGCGGATTTGGCTATGACGGTTATCAGTTTGAACTGGAGGCGCAATATGCGGGAGAAGAAGGTCTGCAGATTACGGAGCATATGACAAATGCGGACTGGAGGCAGCAGTCCCAGAAGGCGGCCCGGATTGCGCTGGGAATTACGACGGATGAGGAAGGGGCTGTCAGCGGAACGGTTCAGACGCCGCCTGTCAGGATGGAGGAATCTGTGAAACAGGAGATCGGAGGTCTGGACGCAGGACTTTATCTGCTGATTGCCAGGAGAGGCGGTGCAGGAGACCCGGATGTGACATATGGTGATGTGGCGGCATATACTGCGGTCAGCAGGGACAGTGACGGAACGGAGCAAATTGCTACCATGGCCAATGCCTCTGACTGTGTATTTTCCTTTGAACCGGAATTGATTGCTCTGCCGGGAAAGGAACCTTATGTGGATGCCGAAGGGAATCCGGTGAGCAATACGGCGAATCCCGGCCCCTGGCTTTATCATATGGAACCTGTGCTGAAAGCCCGGGCGCAGATGCGGTACGGCAGCCTGCAGATTAGGAAGGAGCTTTTGGAGTTCGAAACCATGGCAGGAGAAAGCATCCCCAGGCCGGTTACCTTTATCTTTGAAATAAATGCGGTCTGGGAAGATCGAATCAGCGGTGTCGGGGGACAGAGGGAATATAAGGATGTGGTGGCCATTGACTTTACGGGAGCAGGATCCGAAACCGCATACAGGCCGGGAGAGGAGCTGAAGCTTCCTGTGGGAGCTCAGGTGACAGTGAAGGAGATCTACAGCGGCCCAGGCTACAGCCCCTATCCGGACGCGGCGGAGGATGACACACACAGAGAAGCATTTGAAAAGACCACTGTAATTACGGATACGGAGCAGATTTTTGAAGTGACCTTCACCAATTACTATAACAGGCGTCATGTGGACGGTCATGGCATTACCAATCATTTCACATATGATGCGGAGCAGGACAGATGGATATGGACTTCCGTTCATGCGGACGGCACAGTGGGAGGCGAAGGAAGTCAGGGAGGAACGGAAGCTTCAGACAGCAGCCCGCAGGAAAATCAGCAGACATCAGCAGATGGCAGTGAGGGAACACCATGAGGAGGGAGAGGGTATGAAGCGTAAAGATATCAGAAACATATGTCTGTCTCTTCTGGCCGGGGCTGCCGTACTGACCACGGGAGTGAACAGCGCGCTTGCCTATTTTACGACTTACACCACAGCGGAGGGAGGACTTCCTGTTCATCTGGGAGACCGGACAGAGATTACGGAGACTTTTGATTCCAAAACAAAACATTTAGTTATCACAAGTGATGCGGATTCGGAACCGGTTTATATCCGGGCCAGAGCATTCTGCGCCAGATATGAGGTTGCTTACCAGAGCAGCCCCGAGGGAATATGGACGCAGGAGAGCGGTGTCTGGAACAAAGTAGTTCCAGGCGGGGAAGCCGACGGAGACTGGTATTACTATAAAGAAATCGTGCCGGGAGGCGGCTCTGCCGCCACGTTGGATGTGGTGATTGACATTCCCCCCGTGCCGGAAGGGAATGAACCCGGTCAGACGAAACCGGAAGACGGAGAAAGCTTTAACGTAATCGTCATTTATGAGAGCACACCCGTGAGATATGACGAGAACGGAGAGCCTTACGCGGACTGGTCGGAGACGCTGGATGTGGTGACAGCCACAGGGAAACCGGATGCCGATGGAAGTACATCTGAGAGAGAGATAGAAGAACAGACCGGAACCGGCGGTAATTCTGAAAACGGAGCTGGAGGTGATGGAAATGTCGGAGAATAAGAAGAACCAGTCAGCCCGGACAAAAAGAGCCAAAAAGCAGGGGAGCGGTCTGACCAGAGTGCAGAAATTCCTGGCTTCTCCGGCGGTGACCATAGCGCTGTTCGGTCTGGCTGTGGTGATGCTTCTGGGAAGTACCATAGGCAGTGCCAGAGCGGTGCTTACTTATACTTCCGAGTATTATAATTCCCGGGTTCAGATGTTTAACATCGGGGTGAGCCTGTATGAACAGTGCGGTGACAATGCACCGAAGAGAGTATCCTGGAGAAATTATGATGCGGAAGAAAACGGCTACTGGGATGTGGATGAGCTGAAGAACGATGCGGATAATTCCCTTCTGACAGACCTTTTGCCTCCGGGGGAAGAGATACAGCCAGGCAGGAAATATGATGAAAAACTATATGTGGAGAATACCGGTGACATTGATCAGTATGTCCGCATTACCATATATAAATACTGGGTCAATCCGCCGGAAGAGGACGGGGCGGGGAATCTCAGACGGGACGGAGAAGGCCGTGTCATCAGAACGAAGCTTCCGGAACTGTCTCCGGACCTGATTGACCTGCATCTGATTAACTGTGGTCTCAGCGGAGAAAACCAGCCCTGGATTCTGGATACCGATTCCTCCACCAGGGAGCGTACGGTTCTGTATTACCGGGAGATTCTGAAGGCGCCCGGCGAGGGTGTGGATCCGGCTCAGACCAGAACGGCGGATTTGACGGATTATCTGAGGATCGACCCTTCCGTGGCAGATGCGGTTTATGAGACCACGGAGACCAACGGAGCATATACTGCCATCACCACCACCTATGTCTATGATGGAGCGGAATTCAGAATCAGAGCCCAGGTGGACGCGGTGCAGACCCACAGCGCGGAGGATGCTATCTGGAGTGCATGGGGGCGAGAGGTGGAAATAGACGGCAATGGAACCCTGATTTCTGTGAAGTAAGGAGGCGACGAATATGAAGAAAAAGTGTATGGGTCTGCTTCTGGCCTTTGGCCTGTTTCTCTTCACGGGAGCAGAAGCCCGGGCAGACGATCTGCTGGGGCAGGCGGGGTGGAAGGTCACATTTACGGCTGACAGCAGGATGGACAGTAATTTCGGTCAGAAAAGTATAGATGAAGCCATATCCGGGATGCAGCCCGGCGACAATATTACGTTTACGCTGGAGCTGGGGAATCAGAACGGCAAAATGACGGACTGGTATCTGACCAATGAGGTGGTGAGATCCCTGGAGGACACTAGTGTAAATTCCACTACAGGGGGCGGAGCCTACACCTATTATCTGGCTTATACAGGAGCCAACCGGTCCGTGGTGCTTTTTGACAGCGACACTGTGGGCGGCGACGGCTCTGAAGGTCTGAGGGACGCCACGGATGCATTGAAAGAAGACTATGTCTATCTGGATACCTTAAATCCCGGTCAGGGCGGCGCCATTACTTTGCGGGTGGCGCTGGACGGTGAGACACAGGGCAATGCCTATCAGGATACGCTGGCAGATCTGAGAATGCAGTTTGCGGTGGAAGTCCGGCCGGAGCCTGTCACAGTGATAGAGGAAGGCCCCCCTGCAACGCCGGAACCCGGCGGCCCGGGGAGAACCGGACTGGTCCGTACAGGGGATGATACCGACCTGATACCCTATGTGATTGCCATGGGGGTCAGCGGTCTGCTGTTTTTACTATTGGCTGTCTATGGGGTGAAACAGAACAGAAAAGAGAAAAAGGAGGCCGCATGACATGAGAAAGATGAAAGCATTGCTGGGCATGCTGCTCTCAGTCCTGCTGCTTCACACCATATGCTTTCCTGTGAAAGCGGCAGAGAATACTTATACTATCCGCATTTATGCCGGACAACAGGGTATCATGACGGAATGCATCGGCGGGAACGGCTATATTACGGAGGACGGCAGGACATTTGTGCTAAGCGGTCTGGGATATGGGGAACGTGTCAGTGTCAGTTACACATTGCTGCAAAAGGGGGACAGCATTTCCGGAGGGGATACACCGGCAGAAGATCAGTATAATTATTTTGTTCTGACTGTCCGGCGGGGAGAAACCAATGATCCGGCACAAACCACAACGATTCGATTCAGGACGGAAAGCAAATACAATATTATCGGTTCCCGGGAAAGCGGTAAGGACAACAGTGAGAGAATCGGTTCCGAGACGGTAGAGTGCGACAGAGACTATGTGATTGCTTACGGGCTGATGAAGGATGCGGTGGAATATACCATTCATTATGTGGACGAAGCAGGAAATCCTCTGCGTGAAAGCGACAGGTACTATGGAACTGTGGGCGACAAACCAGTGATTTCTTATCAGTATTTTGAAGGATATCAGCCCCAGGCCTACAATTTGACCAAAACGCTGTCAGCCAATGGGGCGGATAATGTGTTTACTTTTGTATACAGCCGTGTGCAGGAACCGGGTACCAATGTGATTACGGTTCCCGGTGATACCGGAGCGTCCGGTCCTGCCGGGGAACAGCAGGAAGGGACTGTCACCGTATTGCCCGGAGAAGAGGGCGGGGCTTTGGAGGGCGGCGGAGCGGACCAGACAGAGATTCCCGACGAACCTGTTCCCCAGGCGCCGCCTCAGGAGACCATAGACTTGGATGATGGAGATGTGCCATTGGCCGAGTTTGACGGGGAAGAGAACAAGCTGATCGGCATGCTCAGCGGCAATGCGTTCCTGGTGAACATTCCTCTGCCTGTGAAGATTGTGTTGCTTTGCATCTTCCTTCTTACCCTGGGAGGAGGCATCTGGTGGCTTGTAAAGTCCCGCAGGAAGGAAAAGGGGGATGTACCTGACATCGGAGGAAAGACATGAGGGGAAGAAAAATCGCAGCGGCTCTCTGCAACATATTGGGAATCCTGATTCTGCTGTCCGTAATAGCCACTTTCATTCCTGTCACAATCCCCCGGCTTATGGGATATCAGGCTTACAATATCATCAGCGGCAGTATGGAGCCGGAGATTCCGGTGGGGAGCCTGGTCTATGTGGAACCGGCGCAGCCTGCGGAAGTCCGGGAAGGTGAGATTATTGTCTTCTACAGCGGAGGGTCCGCAGTCACCCACCGTGTGGTGCAGAATCGCCTGGTGGAGGGGGAATTCGTCACCAAAGGGGATGCTAACCAACAGGAGGATCTCAATACCATTTCCTATGCCAGCCTGGTGGGACGTGTGAAATACCATATTCCTTTTATCGGGCAGCTGCTGGTGATATACACCAGCGGCGTTGGAAAAATCTATGTGGTCTGCTATGCCGCATGCGGTGTCATGTTCAATATGCTGGCAGCCAGACTGCGGGACAGGGCTCGGGAAAGTCAAAACGAAGCTAAAGAGAGGGCGGAGTGAAAGTAAGAATATGAGCAAAAAAATAAGACATATCCTCATGGCGCTGTTGCTGGTCGTTTTCTGTACGGCCGGCGGCGTCATATTTTTTACCTATCAGAAATATGAGCAGGAAGACAGGGTCTATGAGCAGGCTGCGGAAGAATACACCCGCCTTGCGGGGGATGCTTCCGGGCCGCACAACGGGACCGAAGCGGAGGATTCGGAAAATGCAGCGGCTTCATACCGTGTGGACGGGGTGCCGCTGGAAGTGGATTTCCCCGGGCTTCGGGAGGTTAACGGCGATGTGGCGGGCTGGATTTACTGCGAAGGCACCGTTATCAATTACCCGGTGCTTCATGGGGAGGACAATGATTACTATCTGCACCGCAACATGAACCGACAGACACACAGTGCCGGTTCCATTTTTGTGGATGCGGTCAATCAGCCGGATTTTACAGATTCGAATACTATTATATATGGGCATCATATGAAAAACGGTTCCATGTTTGCTTCCCTGAATAAATGGGCGGAGCAGGCCTATTATGAGGAACATCCTGTCATGTGGCTGCTGACCCCAGAGCAGGACTATCAGATTCTGCTTTTTGCAGGGTACACCACCCAGGCCGCATCGGATACCTACGCCGTTTTCACGGCCCCCTGCGATGAACTGGAGGAGTACCTGAAGCAGTGTGTGGAGAAATCTGATTTCCAGGCGGATTTTCAAATAGTCGGACAGGATGTCCATGGAGAGGCAAGCTTGGGCAGAAACGACAAATATGTGGTGCTGTCCACCTGCGCCTATTCTTTTCAGGATGCACGGTACGTTCTCCACGGGAAGCTGGTGCCGGT
This sequence comes from uncultured Acetatifactor sp., assembly GCA_910588225.1. Classification (GTDB taxonomy): domain Bacteria; phylum Bacillota; class Clostridia; order Lachnospirales; family Lachnospiraceae; genus Acetatifactor. Next base: position 41,747 of record CAJUQT010000001.1, on the reverse strand, counting down.
TCCATAAAGGCTTTTCCTTTCACCTGTTCATAAACTTAATTTAAGAAAGTGTTTATTGTATTCTGGAAAAATCATGGTAGAATAGGTATAGGATTTTTGGAAACAGCGCAAACTGTGTTTCAGGGAAATCCGTAGATTAATTGTAGTAGGAGGAATTATGAAAAAAATCACACTTTTGTTATGCATGGGCGCACTGGCACTGACGCTTGCGGGCTGTGGCAAGGACAAGGACGAAAGCAGCGGCGGGTCAGGCAGCGCCGAGAGCAGCACTGAGGAGAGCAGCAACACAGAGGAGAGCAGCGAGGAGAGCAGTTCGCCGGCAGCGGATGAATCAGGCGCTGAGAGTGTTCCGGAAGAAGGCGGAAGCGACGCCGCTCAGGGCTGGAGCGAAGAGATGGAAGGCCTGAAAGCGGCAGTGATTGAAGCTGTGGGACAGGACGGCTACTGGCCGGACATGGCAATGGATGCGGAAATGGCCGAGACATACTATGGGCTGAAGGCAGATATGTATGAAGATTATCTGGCGGAGAGACCCATGATCAGCAACAATGTGGACGAGCTGGTCATTGTCAGGGCAAAGGAAGATAAAGTGGACGAAGTGGAGGCGGCGCTGAACGCATATCGTGAAGCTAATGTGAGCGACACTATGCAGTACCCGCAGAACCTTGGGAAGATTCAGGCGTCTCAAGTGGAGAAGAGCGGCCAGTATGTGATTTTTGTGCAGCTGGGCGGGTATGCCATTGACTCGGAAAGTGAGGAAGAAGTTATCAGACTGTGCCAGGAAGCAAATCAGAAGGCCGTGGAGGCAATTCAGAATAAGCTGGGAGAATAAATAAGAATGGTTTTCAGCAGCACAGTGTTTCTCTTTCGGTTTCTGCCGCTGTTTTTTATGGCGTATTATCTGGTTCCCGGGAGGATGAAGAATTTCATCCTCTTTTTGGGGAGCCTGTTTTTTTATGCATGGGGAGAGCCGGTGTATGTGCTGCTGATGCTGTTTTCCACTATTGTGGATTACACCCATGGACGTCTGCTGGAACGATTTCGGGGGAAAAAGGCGGCAGGATATATCCTTGTGTCCTCGGTGGTGATTAATCTGTCTGTACTTTGTTTCTTTAAATATGCGGATTTTCTGATACAGACGGTCAATCTGTTTGTGGGGCTTTCTCTTCCGGCGCCGAATCTGCCCCTGCCCATCGGGATTTCCTTTTACACCTTCCAGACCATGTCCTATACCATCGATGTGTATCGGGGCGAGACAAAGGTACAGAAAAATCTGCTGGATTTTGGAGTATATGTGACCATGTTCCCGCAGCTGATTGCGGGACCCATTGTGAAATACCGGGATGTGGAGGGCAGACTGCATCACCGCAGAGCTGCGCTGACGGAAATCAGCGAGGGAATGAAGCGATTCTGCGTGGGACTGGCGAAAAAGGTGCTGATTGCCAATAATATCGGGGAATTGTGGGCTCTGATTTCGGGAATGGATTTCCGGGAAATCAGTGTGCTGACCGCCTGGCTGGGCATATTTGCCTTTGCCTTTCAGATTTATTTTGACTTCTCCGGGTATTCGGATATGGCCATCGGTATGGGGAAGATGCTGGGTTTTTCCTTTCCGGAGAATTTCAACTATCCCTATATCTCCGGGTCTGTCACGGAATTCTGGCGCAGGTGGCATATTTCGCTGGGAAGCTGGTTCCGGGAGTATGTGTATATTCCTCTGGGCGGCAATCGGAAGGGACTGCCCAGGCAGCTGCTGAACATATTTGCAGTATGGCTGCTCACCGGCATCTGGCATGGCGCCGGATGGAACTTTCTGCTCTGGGGACTGTGGTTTGCAGCTGCCCTGGTGCTGGAGAAAGCATTTCTGGGGAGGATGCTGTCCTGGCTGCCGAAAGGGGTGGGCATTTTCTATACAGCCTTTGTGGTGCTGGCAGGATGGGTGCTTTTCGCGCTGGATACGCCTGCGGGGATTGTGAATTATTTCAGAGCAATGTTCGGTATGGCGGGCGCAGTCATTGACAGAGAGGGACTTTATCTGGGCAGAGAATATCTCGTGCTGTTTGTGATTGCCGTACTGGCTTCTCTTCCTCTCTTCGGGAGGCTGGCCGCGAGACTCAGGAAAGCCCGGACAGGGCTTGGCATTGCGGTATACAGTCTGGGAGAAAAGGCTATTCCCGCGGCGCTGCTGCTTCTGGCCATAGCCGGAATCGTGGAGGCCACATATAACCCGTTCTTATATTTTCGTTTTTAAGATTGGGACAAAAACGACGCTGCCGGGATGGAAATGACGGCAGCAGGATTGTTAAATTGCCAGAGCGCTCAGGAAGGTTCAGGAGGATTCAGGGACTGGCAGGGAAAGCCGGTGAAAGGAGGAAGACAGGTTCAGCTATGAATGAAAGGAAAAGCGCCATACTTACCATAGTGTTTCTCTCATCTGTCATTCTGATATTCACGGCGGCGGATCTGATTCAGGGGGACAGACTTTTCTCGGAGACGGAGAATAAGCTGCTTGCCTCCAGGCCGAAGTTTACCTGGGAGGCTCTCTTTCAGGGAAAGTATACAGAGGATTACGAAAAGTATCTGACAGATCAGTTCGTTGGCAGAGAGAAGTGGATTACGATTAAGACATGCACGGACATTACGTTGGGCAGACAGGAAATCAACGGCGTCTATCTGGGGAAGGACAATTATCTGATAGAGAGGCACCTGCCGGAAACCTATTCTCTGGTTCAGGAGATCAAGAAGATATCTCTGCTGGAAAATCTGGTACAGACCTGGGACGCGGATGTGATGCTGGTTCCCACGGCGGACAATATCCTTACGGACAAATTGCCTGTGAATGCACCCTGCTATGACCAGGTCAGCTTTCTGGAACGGGTGGAGCAGCAGGTTGGAGCCGAACATTATGTGGATGTATATACGATTCTGCGGCAGCATGCGGAGGAAGAAATCTATTATCGCACAGATCACCACTGGACCACGCTGGGGGCTTTTTACGGCTATCAGGCATGGGCGCAGGCACGGGGCGGAAGCGAAGGAAAGTATGATTCGGCGGCCATGGAGACCATAACGGAAGAATTTCTGGGGACCCTGCATTCGAAAGTCAATCTGAATCTGCGGCCGGATGCCATCCGGTATTTCCCGGAAACGGTGAGTCGTCCGCTGAAGGTGACTTATGATTTGAAGACAGTCAGGGAGTCCTGTTATGAGGAGTCCTACCTGGAGACGAAGAATAAATATGGATTCTTCCTGGATGATAATCATGGAATCGTTGAGATAGAGACAGATTATCATAATGGAAAAACTTTGTTTGTCATCAAGGATTCTTATGCAAACTGTTTTATTCCGTTATTGATTCCGGACTATGAGAAAATATATGTGATGGATTTGAGGTATTTTAACGGCAGACTTTTTCAGTTTATGAAAAGCTGCGAGCCGGAGGAGGGAATGGATGTGCTGGTGCTTTATAACTGCATTCATTTCCTGGATAATTTTACTTATCTGGAGTGAGAGTGGAGTGAGAGATGAAAGCGGTTGTATTCGATATGGACGGCGTGTTGTTTGACACGGAACTGGTATGTATGAAGGCCTGGGTGGCCATAGCGGAAAAATGGGGACTGCCCCGAATGGAAGAAATTTTTCCTCTGTGTATTGGGCTGAATGCCAATGACAGTAAACGGATTGTGCTGGATGCTTACGGAGAAGATTTTGACTATCCGGGCTTCCGGCAGGAGACTTCGGACTGGTTTCAGGAATATATCCGGGAGAGGGGCCTGCCCATAAAGCCGGGGGTCCGCCAGATTCTGGAGTGGCTGGCAACCACCGGATATCCGGTTGGACTGGCTTCCTCCACAAAGCGTTCTTCTGTGTTGAGTCATCTGAGGCAGGCCGGATTTGAGGAGTACTTTTCCACAGTGGTCGGGGGAGACATGGTGGAGCATTCGAAGCCGCAGCCCGATATTTATCTGCTGGCCTGCAGAGAACTGGGGGTCAGGCCGGAAGAAGCCTATGCCATCGAGGACTCCCCCAACGGAATCCGGGCGGCTTACAGGGCGGGAATGCATCCTATTATGGTGCCGGACATGATAGCACCGGACGAGGAAATGAGGCGGCTGAGCAGGGCGATTTTCGGGAATCTGGAGGAGGTTCGGCGCTATCTGGCAGAGGCTGACCTTGATGCCGGCCGGAGCTGTATAGTCTGAGGCAGAAGAGTACAGTACCTCCATGCATGCCGGTACATTGCATCCCGGCCGCACCATCTCCCATGGAAAGTAAGATAAAAAGAAAGATAATAAGAGGAATTGCCGGGGGGACTGTGAAGAGGCACACAAACCCGCAATACAGCAAACAGCATACATATAGGAGCAGAAAAATGGCAGATCTGGGAATCCCCCGCAATACAATTGAGGTGCTGCAGAAGCACCGGTTCACGACCCGAAAAAAATACGGACAGAATTTTCTCATTGATACCAATGTACTGGACAAAATCATCAGGGCCGCGGATATTACGGAAGAAGACTGCGTGCTGGAAATCGGTCCCGGCATAGGCACCATGACTCAATACCTGGCAGAACAGGCGGGAAAGGTTGCGGCAGTGGAAATTGACAGGGATCTGATTCCCATTCTGGAAGAGACGCTGGCCGCCTATGAGAATGTAACCCTGATTAACCAGGATATCTTAAAAATGGACGTAAAAAAATATGTGGAAGAATGGGGTGGCGGCAGGTCTGTGAAGGTGGTAGCCAACCTGCCCTATTATATCACCACACCCATTATTATGGGTCTGTTCGAAAGCCGCGTGCCCCTGAAAAGCATTACGGTCATGGTGCAGAAGGAGGTGGCGGAACGGATGCAGGCCGGGCCCGGCACAAAGGACTATGGGGCCCTTTCCCTTGCGGTGCAGTATTATGCGCGGCCGGAGATTGTGGCGAATGTGCCGCCCAACTGCTTTCTGCCCAGGCCGGCTGTGGGAAGCGCGGTGGTACGCCTGACCGGGTATACGACGCCGCCGGTGGCAGCCGTGGATGAGCGGAAAATGTTCGCCCTGATTCGGGCGGCCTTCAATCAGCGCAGGAAGACGCTGGCAAACAGTTTGGGCAATGCTTCCGGCCTGGAGGTGAAGAAGGAAAGAGTGGAGCAGGCCCTGGAGCAGATGGGTCTCACGTCCACCATTCGGGGGGAAGCGCTGACGCTGGCACAATATGCAGAACTGAGCAGACTGCTGTTAGAGCAGCAGGGGAATTGAGACAAAAGAGGACGGCCAGGTGCCGTCCTTTTTGGAAGCCAAAATTCTGCCATTTTTCTTACGTTTATTTTTGACATATCCAGGTTGCTTATGGTACACTAGACAATAATGTGTACTACCAGAGTGGGGAGCGAGATACCTTGGATAAATATGAATATAAAATAAGGGCGGATGAGATTAAGGCATTGATAGCGGAAGGGGACTATGCCCGGGCCGCGGACATTGCGGACACCATAGACTGGCGGAGAGTCAAGAGCGCCATCATGCTCTGTACGGTCAGCGACTTGTATAAAATAAACAGGCGCTATGAGGATGCGAAGAATATGCTTCTGCTTGCCTATGAAAGGCGACCGGGCGGCAGGACAATCTGTTATTCCCTGTGTGAACTCTGCATCAAGACGGAAGAATTTGTGCAGGCTCTGAAGTATTATAAGGAATTTGTGCAGGCGGCGCCGAAGGATCCCAGCCGGTATATTCTGCAGTACAGACTTTATGAGGCCCAGGAAGTGAGCCTGGAAGAGCGCATCGGTGTGCTGGAGGAGCTGAAAAAGAGGGATTACAGAGAAAAGTGGGCATATGAGCTGGCTTTTCTGTATCACAGGGTAGGGCTTGCGACCCGCTGTGTGGAAGAATGCGACGAGATGATCCTGTGGTTTGGAGACGGAAAATATGTGGTGAAGGCCATGGAGCTGAAAATGCTTCATCAGCCTCTGACCCCTGCCCAGCAGCAGACATATGATCATCGGTTTGACGAATATATACAGACGGAGCAGGGAGAGCCGGAGGGAGACGAAGCATACGAAGAATACGGCTATGAACAGCAGCCGGCTGACGAAAGTCTGGAGGAAGAGGGACCGTATGAGTATGAACAGCCGGAAGAGTCTGCGGAACCGGCGGAGATGGATATCCAGGTGAAGACCATGGATGTTGGCCAGTATAATACGATTAATCTGCAGGCTGAGCTGGCGGAAGGGCTTCAGGAAGTGCTGGGGGAGGAAGGGGCCGCTCATGGCGCTCCGGGACCGATGGCAGAACCGGATATGGAAGAGGCTGCGGAAGCCTGTGAGATGGAAGAAGACTATGAGAATATAGGGGCACAGGAAGCAGAGGAGATAGAAGAGACAGAAGTATTTTTCGGTGAGACCGGAGAAATCAGCAGTCTGCCTGTGGAAAAGGCACCTGTTCTCAGAGAGATGAATGCGGCAGAGGAAATGACGCTTGAGCCGGAGCCGGCAGAGAAGACGGCGTGGGAGCCTGAAACAGCTGCGGTGCAGGAGCGGAGGGAACCTGTAAAGCGGCAGATACCGAAGGAGACAGAACAGACAGATATCACCGCGGAGACGGTGATGGAGGAGATGCGTCAGGAAGAGACTATGAACGCACAGCCGCCCAGGGAGCTGGCGGAGGTACTTTCTCAGGAGGCGGACGGTCAGATCAGCCTGGTACTGCCGGAGGAGCTTGCTGTTGAAAAGCAGCTCACGGGCCAGATGAAGATTGAAGACGTTCTGGTGGAATGGGAACGGATGAAGAAGGAGAACGAGGAAAAGCGCAGGGAAGAAGTGCGGCAGCACGTTCTCAGGCAGACAGGCCCCATGTTCACCGAGTTTGAGGCAGCTGTCAGGGACGGACTGCTGGAGCAGCTGGAAAGCGGAACCACAGCAGGCAGAACCGATTTGGCGGAAGAGCTGTCAGGCGAAGCAGAAGCGATTCCGGGGGACGACGGAGAGAGCTTGGAAGAGGTGCCGGAAGAGGCGGAATACATGGACGGAGGAGAATACTTCGACGAAGCAGAATTTGCGGAGGAGGAAGCTGCCGATGAAGCCGGATATATGGAAGAAGATTCCGACGGGGCGGAAAATTTTGACAGTCCGGCATATGAGGAAGCTGACGGCGAAGAGCCTGCGGAGCTGGAATACCTGGAGGAAGAGCTGTATTCTGACGAAGAATACGCGCAGGAAGAGGAACTGCTTAATGATTCGGCGTATGAGGAACAGGCGCTTCCTGAGGAACTGGAATATGTAGAGGAAGACATTGACGGACCTGTGTATGAAGAGGAAGGTGCCGGGGAGCTGGAATATGTGGAAGAAGAGGAAGACTATGACAGCTTTGCGAATGGAGAGGAACCGGAAGAAACGGCGTATGCGGAGTATATAGAGGAAGAATACGAAGAGGAGGACCAGACCATATCAGGGGAATTGCCTGAGTACGACGAAGATGCGGAATACGAGTCGGAGGCGGCAGAGATATCCATGGAAGAATCGGAAGCTGGTGAAGAAGAGAGCAAAATGCCGGAAGAGCTGGAAGCTGGTGAAGAAGAGAGCAAAATGCCGGAAGAGCTGGAACCCGGTGAAGAAGAGAACGAAATGTCGGAAGAGGAAGCGGCATTGTTTGAAGAGCTGGGTTACAGCGCGCTTACGGAAGCGGCCGGGGATATGGAAGAGCAGGAAAAAGAGAAAGCGCACAGTTCGGAAGAAGAAAAAAGCGAACAGAAGAAAACCAAAGACAAGAACAGAAACAGAGAAAAGCATACCATACAGCGTGAAAAAGCACGCGTCAGAGGGCTGACCCGGGAGGAAAAGGAACTGTATGCTCCTTTCATCCAGAGCCGTCATTCCAGAGAACAGCTTGTGAAGGCCATTGACAGTATCAGTATGGCCGCCTATACCGGCAATATTGTGGTGACCGGAGAGGAAGGAATGGACACGCTGACGCTGGCGAAAAATATGATACGGGAAGTGCGTCTGACGGACAGTAACTTTTCCGGAAAGGTGGCCAAAATATCCGGACAGGGTCTGAACGACAGAAATATCGGTGAGACGCTGGAACGGCTGAATAATGGTGCTCTGATTATTGAGAATGCGTCAGGCATGGCCGGCAAGACGGCGAAAAGGCTTTATAAATCCCTGCAGCAGGAACGGCTGGGAATCATTGTAGTACTGGAGGGAACGAAGAAGGCGGTCAATAAGCTGTTCGCGGAGAACCCGGAACTGGCAGGCTGTTTTACCGCGCGGATGGATTTGGAAGCCCTGAGCAACGATACGCTGGTATCTTTCGGAAGACTGTATGCCCGGGAGATGGAATATTCCATCGACGATCTGGGTGTGCTGGCGCTGCATACCAGAATCGAGGAACTCCAGACCATCGATCATGTGGTAACCGTAATCGAGGTGAAGCAGATTGTGGACGAGGCGATTCATCGGGCTTCCAGGAAGACGCTGGGGCATTTCTTCGATATTCTTCTGGCAAAACGATATGATAATGAAGATATGATTATATTGACGGAAAAAGATTTTGTGGCATGAAAGGTGGTAAGAAAATGAAGGATGCAGTGGAAAAGGTCTTCATATCTGAGGCTGATCAGTATCTGTTTTCTCAGGCGACGCACTATGACATCTATAAGAAGCTGGGTGCTCATGTGTCGGAGGAGAAAGGGAAGAAAGGCGTTTACTTCGGCGTGTGGGCGCCGAATGCTGAGCAGGTACATGTGGTTGGCGAATTCAACGGCTGGAGCGAAGAGGCGCATCCCATGGAGAAGCTGGGACCGGTGGGAATCTGGGGATTGTTTATTCCGGGAGTGGAGACAGGCAGCATGTATAAATTCCTGATTACCGCTCGGGATGGAAGAAAGCTTTATAAAGCGGACCCGTTTGCCAATTATGCGGAGTACAGACCGGGGACGGCCTCTGTGATCACAGATTTGAATGGATTTGAATGGAAAGACACAAAGTGGATGACCGCAAGAGACAAAAGAAATGTCTGCAGGCAGCCCATGGCGATTTATGAGTGCCATATCGGTTCCTTCATGAAGCATCCGGATGGAACGGAGGGCTTTTACAATTATCGGGAGTTCGCGGACAGGCTGGCAGAGTACCTGCGGGAGATGAAATACACCCATGTGGAGCTGATGGGGGTCCTGGAGCATCCTTTCGATGGTTCCTGGGGATACCAGGTGACAGGATACTATGCACCGACCTCCCGTTACGGAACACCGAAGGATTTTATGTACCTGGTGGACAGGCTGCACAGGATGGGGGTGGGTGTTATCCTTGACTGGGTTCCGGCGCATTTTGCAACAGACGCCCACGGACTGGCGGAATTTGACGGGCAATGTATTTTTGAACATCCGGATCCGCGTCTGGGGTCCCATCCCGACTGGGGGACCAAGATCTTTAATTACGGTAAGCCGGAGGTGAAGAACTTCCTGATCGCAAATGTTCTGTTCTGGCTGAGAGAATTCCATATAGACGGCATTCGCGTGGATGCCGTGGCATCTATGCTTTATCTGGATTACGGCAAAAAGGACGGACAGTGGCTGCCCAATAAATACGGCGGGAACGAGAATCTGGAGGCCATTGAATTCTTTAAGCATCTGAATTCCGTGGTGCGCGGAACCTATCCGGGCTTTATCACCGTTGCGGAGGAATCCACGGCCTGGCCCAATGTGACCGGAGAAATAGGCGGCGAAGGCCTGGGATTCAGCTTCAAATGGAACATGGGCTGGATGCATGATTTCTGCGAATATATGAAGCTGGATCCCCTGTATAGGAAGGGAAACCATTCTGCCATGACTTTTGCCATGAGCTACAACAATGCGGAGAAATATATTCTGCCTCTCTCTCACGACGAGGTGGTGCATCTGAAATGCTCCATGGTGAACAAAATGCCGGGCTATGCGGTAGACAAGTACGCCAATCTGCGTACAGGATATACCTATATGTTCGGGCACAGCGGCAAGAAGCTGTTGTTCATGGGGCAGGATTTCGGTCAGGAGCGGGAATGGAGTGAGGAGAGAGAACTTGACTGGTTCCTGCTGGGGGAGAAGAATAATCTGGGCCTGAAAAATTATGTGAGTGAGCTGCTGAAAATTTACCGCAAATATCCCGCGCTTTATGAGTTGGACGACGACTGGGCCGGCTTCGAATGGATGAATGCGGATGACGGGGAGAACAGCGTCTATTCCTTTGTGAGAAAATCATCCAGAGGAACCAACAGCCTGCTTTTTGTTTTGAATATGACGCCGGTGAAACGGGAGGGCTACAGAGTGCCCGTGCCTGTCGGCGCAAGGAAGAAAAAATACAGGCTGCTTTTGAACAGCGATGAGGAACGGTTCGGGGGCTGGGGAAATGAAATCGCAAAAGAGATTGCGGCGGAGAAAATCGTCTGCCATGGGCGGGATTATTCCATTTCCGTGGATTTGCCTCCTTATGGTTCCGCGGTGTTTGTATTCTGAGGCAGCCGGTCGGTTTCAAGCTTCAGATATGCTTTAGGCTGGCAGGAAATCAGGGAGCGGCATGAAGACATAAGTGAACCGGCAAACTGTCAGCAGACGGTTCGGCCTGCCCGGGAATCGGAGTACGGCATTGAGGAAGGGTAAAGGTTTTCTGTATAGTTACCGAAATAAAAGGTGTAGGCACGGATGTGTTTGCACCTTTTTTGCGCAGGCCCCACAGGGAATCTTGCTGCCGAAGCAGCAGGAGGGGCGCGGGCAGAGAGAAAATCTCCCTGCCTGATTGGCAACAATAAATAAAGCCGCAGCAGGGCCGATGCTCAGGCAGTGGGAGTATCAAAGGAAAGCTGCGAAATGGAGATGGGGAGAAGTCATTTTGAAAATTACATTTACAGAACAGGCAGTAAAAGAAGCGGAGAGACAGCGGGCGGACAGGAACAGAGAGGTCCATGCCGGTGTGAGCGCTGTGGAAGGACAGGTACCTTTCGCCGCATTTCTGGGCGGACAGAATGACCTGCCGGGAGCAGGCGGAGAAAAAGGGAAGAGCCTGATTGAACTGCAGCAGGAGGCGGCGGATGCGGATGTGGGTGTTCAGCAGAATTTTATGACAGTTATGTCACATACCCTGTCCGAAGAGGACTATGCCAAAATGCAGGAGGAAGGCTTCGATCCCGGAAGCATGGAGCCGGAAGAGGTCGTGACCATTGTGGATAAGATCAAGGCCGAACTGGCCCGGGCAGGTAAAAATATCGTGGGCTATACGGATAATCTGGATATGGGGACGCTGACGGCGGCTCTGGGCAGCGAAGTTCTGGCCAGAAGCGTGGCGGACAGCTTCCGGGAGGCGGATGTACCTCTGACGAAGGAGAATCTGTCCGCCATTTCTCAGGCGTGGGCCATGAGCTCCGGACTGCAGCCTATGGGAGACGGTTCCTACAGCTATCTGATTGACAATGGAATGGAAGCGGAGATATGGAATCTCTATCTGGCCCAGAGCAGCGGGGCCGGCAGAGGCGGGAACGCGCCCAGGTTCTATACCGAGGATGTGCAGGGATATTATACCCAGAGCGCCGGCAGGGAACAGACAGATGCCCTTCAGGGACAGATAGACAGGATTATAGAGCAGTCCGGAAGCGAAGTGAATCAAAGAAGCCGGGAAAATGCGAAATGGCTGCTGGACAGAGGACTGCCGCTGACACCGGAGAATCTGAAAAGGCTGAAAGAGCTGGAACAGGTGGAGCTTCCCGTGACAGAGAAACGGTTTGGAGAGGCGGTCGCCGCTGCGGTGGCCGAAGGAAAGAATCCGGTTCATGCTTCTCTGGAGGGGAAAAGCGCAAATCTGTATGAAAAGGCGGCAGCCATCTCGGAATATTATCACAGCAGCGAACTCTGGGAAGCAACGGTGGGAGATATTACCGCCAGAAGGCAGCTGGAGGAAGTCAGGCTCCGTATGACGGCGGAAGTGAATGTAAAGCTGTTAAAAAGTGGATTTTCTATTGATACCGCGCCTATGGAGGAGCTGATAGAGGCGCTGAAGCTGGCGGAGCACCAGCTGGCGGACCAGTATTTCCCCAGAGATGATATGGCGGTGGAAAAATATCATAATTACCGCAAGGTAAGCACGGTGACGGATCAGCTGCCCGGACTGCCGGCGGATGTGCTGGGTATCTTTGCCAAAGGAAGGGGCGGTGCTTCGCTGGAGACAATTTACAACGAAGGCAAGGCATTGCAGGATAATTATGAAAAGGCTCAGGCAAGCTATGAGAAGCTGATGACCATGCCCAGAAGTGAGATGGGAGACAGCATTGAGAAAGCATTTGCCAGTGTGGACCATATTCTGAAAGATCTGGGTGTGGAGCTTACTGAGGAGAACCGCAGAGCCGTCAGAATTCTGGGATATAACCGGATGGAGATGAATCTGCCTAATCTGGAAGCTGTGAGAGAGGCGGACAGACAGGTGCAGGATGTCCTTGGAAAGCTGACGCCGGCGGCTACGCTGAAGATGATTCGGGATGGATTCAACCCGTTGGAGAAGAGCTTTGGAGAGCTGGAACAGTATTTCAAATCTCTTCCGCCGGAATACAAAAAGGAAGCCGAGAGCTACAGCAGATTTCTGTATGGACTGGAGCGGAACAATGCCATTACGCCGGAGGAACGGGAAAGCTATATCGGCATTTACCGCCTGGTGCGTCAGTTCGAAAAGGCGGAAGGCGCGGCGGTGGGCGCGCTGGTGAACGCACAGTCGGAGATCCAGTTTTCCAGTCTGCTGGCGGCCATGCAGGGCGGCAGGAGAAGCGTGGACCTGCGGGTGTCAGAGGATATGGGCGCCATAGACAGACAGAAAAGCAAGACTGCCAGCATTACAGAGCAGATATCCAAAGCATTTGTGAAGACAGTGGCAGATATCAGAGCGGAGAAGGCGGCCAGAGCCGCCGCGGCAATGGCGGAGGCAAAAAGCATACCGTCTGCGGAAACCGCACAGCCGGCAGTGGAAGCGGCACAGGCAGGAGAGAATGCTGTGCCTGACGGGGTTGATGCGTTTGCAGCGCAAAATGCCGGGATTTTCACACAGGAGAGAACCGACGCAGAGAATAATGTTTTTTCAGAGACGAAGGCAGAGGGGACTGCTGAGAATACTGCGGGTGCCGCAGAAATTATCGGCGGTGCGGCAAGTGCTGTTGCCTCGGCGGCAACCGACTCGGGAGCGGCTGACATACCGCAAGATGCTGCTCCTGTATCCGAGGCCCTGCTCAAAGCGGCGAATGAAATGCTGACGGAAGTGTCATCAGATGAAGAAACGGAAAGGGAATATAATAAAGCTCAGCTGGAAGAACAGCGCCAGGCAGTCAGTGCCGCGGATCAGGAGAGTGTCGCCATGCTGCAGAGAGGAGAGCTTCCTGCCAGTGCGGACAATCTGATGGCGGCCCATGCTCTGACCCATGGCAGAGAGAATATTTTTGCACTCAGCGACAGACGGCGGACAGGAGAAGAACGGCAGGCAGAAGTACAGGAGTCAGGACATGAGCCGGTGGAAAGCACCAGACTGTGGGAGAAGCTGGAGGATAGAGAAGACTTCGCCGAAAGCTATGAGCGTATGACCGAAGAAGCGTTGGAGTCTGTGGAAGAGGCAACCTTTGAGGAAGCTGAAAGCAGCGTGGATGTCAGAAATATGCAGCTGAATCATAAGCAGCTGACGGTTGCGGCGTCACTTGCACAGAGGGAAGAATACTATCTGCCCATGTATGTGGGAGAGACCCTCACAAGAATTCACCTCACCCTGGACAGGAACAGCCCCCAGAAGGGAACCGTCACTATCGGTGTGACACTTTCCGAAGAGGCACATATGCAGGCCAGACTTTACCTGGAAAATGATACCGTTCACGGAATTTTATTCGGGGAAGGAAAAGTTGAGGTAATGAAATTACAGCAGATAGCCGATACCTTTAGAAAGGAAGCGGAAGGCAGCTGGATGGTGGGAAATATTTCCACCATTGCATCTGAGAAGAGAATGCCGGAGCTGATTAAATCCGGAGCGCATACACCCACGGAAAGCGCTGATCTGTATCGTGTGGCCAGGGTGTTCCTGCAATCGGTAGTTCAACAAGGAGAATAGAGGGTATAAAAGATGAGAATTAATTACAATGTATCTGCAATGCTTACCAATAATGCGCTGGCAAATAATGATAACCTGCTGTCACAGTCTCTGCAGAGACTTTCCACGGGACTGAAAATCAACAGTGCAAAAGACAACCCTGCCGGAATGGCCATGGCGAAGAGGATGAATGCCCAGCTGGAGAGCCTGTCCGTGGCCAACAACAATGCCAGCGACGGCGTTTCCATCATGGAGATTGCGGATGGTGCCATGTCGGAGATGAGCGAAATGCTGCAGCGTCTGAATGAGCTTGCCATCAAGTCTGCAAACGGACTGGAGGCAGACGCCGACAGAAGCGTCATACAGAAGGAAGTCAACCAGCTGACAGACGAGATCAATCGTGTGGCGGAGACCACGGAGTTCAATGGACAGAGACTGCTGAACGGAGAATTTTCTCTGAAGGGATATGTGAACGGCAATCTGGATGTGAAGGTGAGTTCCTACACCAAGGAAGTATCTGCGGGAATTTACAAGATAGATTCTCTGCTGATTGAGGAGAACCCGCTTCCGGCGGATGAGAGCGAGAGATATAAGGTAACCATGAACCTGGGCGGAACAGACAACGGCGGTTTCCCGAAGGGCGCTACTGCCAGTATCAAGGACAATCTGGTGACCATTCAGGGGGTAAATGGTTTTGAGCTGACATTGGATTTGACAGGAAAAATCAACAAGGAAATCGATGCGGGAACTTTTCCGGGCGCGCCGCTTACCATTTCAGACCTGGAGGTCAATGTCACAGGAATCGGTGCCATGAAGCTGCAGATCGGGGCAAACGAGGGTCAGATTCTGGAAGTGGATATTCCTGAGATATCCCTGAGAGAGATGGGAATTGAGGACCTGGATGTGAGCACCCAGGAGAGTGCCACGGAGGCCATTGACCGCATTGACGGAGCGGTTCAGTTCCTGTCCAGCGTCAGAGGACATCTGGGCGCCTATCAGAACAGACTGGAATCGACCATCAGCACTCTGGATGTGACTTATGAGAACATGACAGCGGCTTATTCCAGGATTATGGATGTGGATATGGCAGAGGAAATGACGAACTATACAACTTACCAGGTGATGACACAGGCGGCCACATCCATGTTGGCCCAGGCTAATGAAAGACCTTCACAGGTGCTGCAGCTGTTGCAGTAAAGTCAACTTTTATCCCTTCTGCAGCAGATCCACATGGGTCTCAGATGTTCGGTACAGGAGGACTGTATCGCACCGGAAGTGCAGTGTGCCTGACAACATTTGGAAAATGATGTGAAAAAAGCCGAACATGTATCGGATTTCGCACAATTCAGACAGCCTGTGAAAGGTTACAGGATTTTCCACAGACAGAAATTTTGAGCGGAAAAGGTGTGAGCATAATGAAAAAAGAGGACAGACAACAGTTTACTCTGAGAATTACCCAGGCGAATTCCACAGAGCTGATTGTAATCTTATATGAAATGCTGCTGTGCTATCTGACAGACGCACAGCAGGCATTACAGGAAAAGGAGATACCGGAGGGCAGTGCCCCGGAGGATAAGGATTCTTTCCGTGAGGCTGTACGGAAAGCCCGGGGATGCCTCAATGAGCTGATGACCTCTCTGAACCTGAAATATGAGCCGGCGCCGGAGCTGATGCGGCTTTACCTGTTCTGCATACGGAGGCTTGCACTCGGCGAGGCCAGACGCGATATCCGTTTCCTGGAAGAGATAAGACGTGTTATCGAACCGCTCGCCGATGCTTACCGTGAGATTGCAGGACAGAATAGTGCAGGACCGGTGATGAATAATTCTCAGACTGTTTATGCCGGTCTGACTTATGGAAGGAATACTTTAACCGAGAACATGGCTGACCAGGGCACGAACCGGGGAATACTTGCGTAAGGGACCGGATTCCGCGGCAGGTTCCGCAGCCGCCAGGTCGGTCAGATGCTTGTACCTTTTCTGCAAAGCGTAAATCTCGTAAATGTAGCTGTCGATAAGGTCAATATCCACAGCGTTATCGAAACCCGCATAGGCGTCGTTAAGAGCCTGGCGGGTTCTTTCTATGGAATCTTTTAGTGTCATGGGGGAGTAATCTTCTTCTGTCATACTGTCTGTCCCACTTCTTTGACTGAAATATGTTTTCATTGCAGGCCCTCTCTTTCCATTAAGCTGTTAAAAGTATAGACATGGGACAAGAAAAATATTCCAATTCTGGAAAAAACTTGGTGGGAAATTTGGGGATGTGGGAATTTTAGCTGCTTATTCTGGAATATAACAGGAAAACGTGATATAATTTTGAACAATAAAACTATGGAGGAGAGAAAGCCATGGAACAGGAATTTATAAAGCCCCCGGTAGAGGTAAGATATAGAGAAGAACTGGAGGCGCTGAAGAACACGGACACAGGTAATAAGCCGGAGAGCTGGCAGATGTCGCCCAAAGCGGTGCGGACATTTATCCTGGGAAGCGCAAAGCCGATAACTTACGGAGGAAAAGAATACCACATAGAGAAAAAATACTTCGGTAACGATGCCCTGGTGGAACGATGCATTGTGACTTTGGCAGGCAACAGGGGACTGATGCTGGTAGGAGAGCCGGGAACGGCCAAAACCATGCTGTCGGAGCTGCTGTCCGCCGCTGTAAGCGGTGTGAGCACCAATACCATCCAGGGAACCGCCGGCACCACAGAAGACATGATAAAGTATTCCTGGAATTATGCACTGCTTCTGGCAAAGGGTCCCAGCAGAGAAGCACTTGTGCCCTCCCCGCTCTACATAGGCATGGAGAAGGGAATTCTGACCAGATTCGAGGAGATCACCAGGACTCCGGCGGAGATTCAGGACAGCCTGATCAGTGTGCTCAGCGATAAAGTGCTGAATGTGCCGGAACTGGGAGACAGCGGTTTCCTTTTTGCCCGGCCAGGCTTCAACGTTATCGGAACCGCCAATACCAGGGATAAGGGCGTCAATGAGATGAGCAGCGCTTTGAAGAGACGTTTCAACTTCGAGACGGTAATGCCTGTAAGAGAAGCGGCCATGGAGAAGCAGATTATTATGAACGAAGTAAATAAGCTTGCCGCAGAGAGCCATATTGCCGTGGAGGCGGACGAAGATGTGGCAGAGATTCTGGCATCTACGTACCATGAGCTGCGGGAGGGCGTATCTTCCTTAGGACATCGAATTGATAAGCCGTCCGCGGTGATGAGTACGGCGGAGGCCGTGTCTGTCTATTATCAGGCCATGATCACGGGCTACTACTACGGGGACGGGACCTTAAGCATGGACAGTTTGGTGCAGAATCTGGTAGGCGCCGTGTCCAAAGAGAACAAGGATGACCTGGAAAAGGTAAAAGGATATTTCAATACGGTGATCAGAGACAAGAGCAGCAAAGAAGGTGGCTTATGGAAAGAATATTACGAAGCGAGAAAATGGCTGAGATAATCCTTCTCCCGGTCCGCCATCACAGCCCTGCCTGCGCTTATCATATCAGCCGGACCATTGAAAAGCAGCGGCCCTCCGTTATCCTTGTGGAGGGACCGGAAAATGCGGGGCCGTTGATTCCGGTGATGGTGCACGAGGAGACGAAAGCGCCCTTTGCCATCTACTATTCCTATCATGACGAATCGGGAGTGCTTTCGGAAGAGAAGGAACGATACAAATGTTATTATCCCTTTCTGGATTACTCGCCGGAGCTGGCGGCGCTGCGGGAGGGGAAAAAATACGGGATCCCCACGGCGTTTATCGATCTGTCCTACGGAGATATTCTGGCGGCTTCTCAGGCGGGCAAGGGCCTGCTGAAGGAGGAAGAGGAGAAAAGCAATTATAACGATGATTATCTGCTTTCCCGGAATGTATATTTGAAGCGGCTCTGTGAGAAAGCTGGACTTCGCAGCTTTGACGAATTCTGGGAGAAATATTTTGAGCTGAACGGACTGGCGCAGGAGAGCGAAAAATGGTTCGACAATCTGCTGACCTACTGTACTCTGGCTCGGGAGAACACGCCGGAGGAGTCGCTGGAGGAGGAAGGCTGTCTGGCCAGAGAACGGTTTATGGCGGAGCGGATTCGGGAGTATGCCAGCCGGAAGGCGGGGACGGAAGAGATTGTTCTGGTGGTGACGGGAGGCTTTCATACGCCGGGCCTGCGAGAGCTGTTAAGCGAGGGGCCTGATGCGGCCGGTGCAGTGGAAGCGGCCCGGCGGAAAGCGGGTGAAGATGCCGACTCGGACAGCGTTATTGCGGAGAGCCGATTTTCTGGGCAGGAAAAGAGCAGGAAAGCAGGCAAAAAGTCCGGAAAAGCGGATAAGAAGGAAGCAAATTCGCCGTCCGGCAGAGTTCCGGCTAAGGACCAGGGCGTCTACCTGATGCCCTATTCCATGGAGGCGGCGGATGCGCTGAACGGTTATGCCAGCGGAATGCCCTTCCCCGGTTTTTATCAGAAAATATGGGCGGGGATACCGGAATCGGATACGCCCTATAAAGATGCGGTTCTGGATTTGATTGTCTCATCCGGCAAGGAGACCAGGCGGAAAGAAGGGTATCTCTCCACTTACGACGAAATCTGCGCCTGTTCTATGGCGGACGGGCTTGCCGGTCTGCGGGGCAAGCGGGAGCCGGGGGCTTACGAGCTTCTGGACGCGGTGCTGGCTTCCTTTGTAAAGGGAGAGTATACCATTGCCACGGATACGCCGCTGCGGATTCTGCGGAAGCAGATGACAGGCCGGGCTGTGGGAGCATTGTGCAAGCAGGCGGATGTGCCGCCTGTTATACATGATTTCGAGGCCCAGTGCAGGAAATTTGGCATCAAGACAGGCTCTACCCTGGAGGCGGAATCCACACTGTCCATTTTTTCCAATAAGAAGCACAGACTGCAAAGTATGTTCTATCATAGAATGGTGTGGCTGAATACCACATTTGCCAGGAAAATAAAGGGACCCAATCTGCAGCTGAAAAAGGACAGAAATCTCATGCGGGAAATCTGGAAATATAAATGGAGCGCTCAGGTGAATTCCTCTCTGATTGAGGTGTCCGTCTATGGGGCCACCATAGAGGAGGCTGCCATTAGCCTGGTGCGGGAGGAATTGAAAAAGGACCTGGGGGCGAAGGAGAGCGTGCTTCTGCTGACAAGGGTGTTCGAGATGGGACTTCGGGAGCAGATGCAGGCGGTTTATGACAGAGTTCATGAGCAGATGATGGGGGACACGGATTTCTATTCTCTGGCCGAGGCAGTGCGGTCGCTGCTGATGATGGAGGAGCTGGGCCCATTGTATGGGACGAAGCTGGAATTCGAAAGTCTGATTCATATGGGCTGCCGGAAAATGATTACGCTTCTTCCTTCCATGACGGGAATCAAGGATGAGGACCTGAATGGATGTATGAATGCATTGAAGCTTCTGTATCAGATTACCGGGCGGGACGAAGCCGCGTACGGACAGGAGAGAGAGAGCTACTTTGTGGTGCTGGAGAAGATGACTTATGACAGTGGGATTCATGCGGGACTGAACGGATGCATTCAGGGCATTCTGTACGGAAGCGGAAGAGAGACTTCGGAAGCGGTGGAGAATGCCTGCCGGGGGTATCTCAGCGGTACGAAGGAACAGTTGATTCACACGGCGCAGTTTTTCAAGGGATTGTTTTTTACAGCCAGAGACCTGGTGTTTATCGGGGATACGTTTATTCGGATGCTGGATGATTTTTATGGCCGGGTGACGGAGGAAGAGTTCATGGAGCTTCTGCCGGAGCTGCGCATGGCCTTTACCTATTTCACGCCCAGAGAGACGGATAAGATTGCCGCTGCCGCTGCAGGGCTTCACGGAAAGGGCGGGAGAGACATTCTGGAGAGGACGGAAGTCTACCCCGACTGGTATGCATACGGGAAAGAGACGGATGAGTATGTGAGGGCCCGGATGGGGACGGCAAATTAATGTATGTTTAAGTGAGGAAGGTGGGATTTATTGTGAAAAAAGTGATATGTTTTCATAATCCTGACGAGGCAAACGGGTATTTAAGTAATTGGTATCTCTCGGATTTTTGCGTGAACACGGTTCAATATTCTTCCATGGAACAGTATATGATGTATCAAAAGGCATTGCTTTTTGATGATATGGAGATTGCAGAACAAATAATGGATACGGCTAATATGGGAAAAATCAAAGCATTGGGAAGAGCCGTTAAGAATTATGAAGATGTCTTATGGAATGGTATGAGGCAGCTTATTGTCTATCAGGGATTACTTGAAAAATTTCAGCAGAATATGGAGTTAAAAGAGAGACTTCTGGCTACGCAGAATCATATATTGGCAGAATGTGCAGTTCAGGACAGAATATGGGGAATAGGTCTTTCCATGAAGGACGAAAGACGATTTGATCCGGACCAGTGGAAAGGGCAAAACTTATTAGGTTTTTCCTTAATGATGGTGCGCACAGTATTAGAACACGCTTCCGAAAAGGAAGATAAAAAATGAGACCATATGCTCAGGTGATAGAAAAGGGACAAAGATATGGCTGACGAACAGGAGATTTTAAACCGGTGGAGGCTTGTTCTCGGGAAATATGCCTCGGGGCAGATTGATTTTTCCGGGGATGGAGTGCAGTTTATGGATATGGAGAATGTGCTGGACTATCTGTATTCCAGAGAGTACGGCGACGAGCAGGAGATACGCAAGGAGCGTTCGGGAGGAAGCGAAGGCTCTCAGCTCACGGTGCCCTACTGGCTTCGACAGATTAAGAAGCTGTTCCCGAAGAAGACAGTGGAAGTGATGGAGCGTCACGCTCTGGAAAAATACGGGATGACCGAGCTGCTCACTGACCCGGAAGTGCTTAGGAAGCTGGAGCCCAACAAGGAGCTTCTGAAGACCATCCTGGAGCTGAAGCACATGATGAAGGGCGAGGTGCTTGTGATGGCCAGGGAGATTGTGCGGAAGGTGGCGGAGGAGATCAGCAAAAAGCTGGAGCAGGAGATAAAGGTGTCCTTTTTCGGTCAGATTAACCGCAACGCCAGCAGTCCGGTGAAGTCGGCGCGGAATCTGGATATCAGGAAAACCATCCGGATGAATCTGAAAAATTATGATTCTGAAAACAGACAGCTGGTACTGAAAAACGTGTATTTCAATTCCCGGATGAAGAAATACAATCAGTGGAGGGTGATCATCTGCGTGGATGAAAGCGGCTCCATGCTGGATTCAGTGATTCACAGCGCGATTATGGCGGGAATTTTCGCCAGGCTTCCCATGCTGGACACGAAACTGGTGATTTTCGACACCAATGTGGTGGATTTAAGCGGCTATGTGGACGATCCGGTGGAGACGCTGATGAGTGTTCAGTTGGGCGGGGGGACCAATATCGCGGGAGCGCTGTCCTACTGTGAGGGGCTGATTGATTTTCCTTTCCGTACCATGGTGGTGCTTGTAACGGATCTCTATGAGGGCGGCGGATATCAGCGGCTGTACAGTACCGCCAGGGGAATCATTGAGAGCGGCGCAAGGCTGGTGGTGCTGACGGCGCTGGACATGGATGCCAATCCGAATTATGACAGAAACGCGGCGGCCGCGCTGGCGGACATGGGCGCTTTCGTGGGCGCTATGACGCCGGAGGAGCTGGCAGGCTGGATGGGGAAGATTATCGTATGAATGAATGGAGAGACAGATTGGCCGATGTGGATGACGAGTATCTCATCGGCTTAAGTAATAAAGGGATTGTGAAGCGGGCTTACAAGGATAAAGAGGAAGTTCCGGCCAGCATTGGAGCCATAGCGGAAGATGCTTCCATAACGGTGGGGGAGGAGTCTGTAACAGTGCGCTTTCCTCTGGGAGAAAGTAAATGCAGCTGCCCTTCCAGAAGTATGTGCAGACACATTGTACAGGCGATTCTGGTGCTGAAGGAAAGCTGCCAGAAGGAAGGCGGCGCAGGAGAAGGCGGAACGGAAGCGGCCAGGGCAGGAGAAAGCGGGACAGATGGACGGGAAGCGGCTGAGTCCCAGGAAGTTCTGACAGCACCTGCGGAGGCGCAGAATGGCGGAGATGCTGCAAATGCCGGAGCACAGGGAGGCGGGGATACCCTGACTGCCAGGGAAGGAGGCAGCAGGGAGGATACGGCCGGATCGGAGAAAGCATACAACATAGACGATGCAGATGGTAAAGCACAGCAGAATGGAATTAATGCGGCGGAAAAACAGAGCCCGAATGAGAAGAAGCAGACCATACTTATAAAGGAAATAACAGAATACCCCTTCGAAAAACTGAAAAAAACCCTGGGAACCCGGGGATTTCAGACCTTTGTCAATCAGGTCGCGGCAAAGCTGCAGCCGGAAATCCGGTATTCCTCGGTGATTACGGTAAAACTGCCGGAATACACGGTAAAGCTGCTGTCACCGCTGGAATATTCCACCTGTACCTGCCATAAAAAGGAGCTTTGCGTACATAAGGCGTCCGCTATCCTCTGGTGTCAGCTGGAGGCAGGAATTCTTACCGGAGAGAAGCTTCTGGGTGAAATCGGGGCTTCCGGGCAGTCCATTGAAATGGAGAACGTCAGGGAAGCTGCGGGACAGATGAGAGTCTATCTGGAGGAGCTTTTCGGCACGGGGCTTTCCAGAACATCAGAGGATGTGCCGGAGGACCTGGAGCGGCTGGCGGTCATCAGCCATAATGCGGGGCTGGCCAGATTTGAGGGATATTTCAGAACCCTTGCCGATGCTTACGGCAAATATTTTAAGCGAAATGCCGCCTTGAAGACGGAGGACCTCATGGCACAGATGACACGGCTGTACCGGCGTGCAGTCTTGCTTTCACAGGCGAAGGATGCCGGTGCAGTGATGAAGCTTGCCGGGGAATTCCGGGCAGATTATCTGCCTGTGGGGAATCTGGACTTAATCGGCGTTGGCATGGAACGTTTCCAGAACCAGGCCGGTTATGCGGGAGAGACCATCTATTTTCTGGAAGAAAATACAGGTAAGTGGTATACTTATACCAATGCCAGGCCTATGTTCTATGATTCCGGCCGAAGGGGCCGATTCACGGAAAAAGCCCAGGCCCCCTGGGGAATCAATACCACTGCGGAAAATCTGTTGAATCTGCGGATTCATCTGACCGGAGCAAAATGTGACGACAGGATGCGCCTTTCCTCCAGTCAGGAGACCAGGGGAGAGATTACGGGCGAGCAGAGACTGCAGGTTTCCGATGTAAAGGGATGGTATTACAGGGATTTCGGAAAGCTTTTTCAGGAACAGATAGGAAAGCAGCAGACCGGGTGGCTTTTTGAACAGAGCACTTCCGGGGAGGAAGCGTCCGGCGGCGATGGTGGAAACAGCGGGGGCAGTACCCGGAAAGGTATGGAGCTGGTATTCGTCCGTCCTGCTTCCTGTGCGAAGGCAGAATTCTCCCGGACAGGACAGCAGCTGACTTTACCGCTTTATGACCAGGCGGGCAGAGAAGTTCTGGTGGAGGTCACTTATTCCAAACAGGAATCTTCCACCATTCGGTATCTGGAGAGAATTTCGGAGAAGAAGCTTCCCTGCTTTCTGGGGAAACTATATCTCCGGGATGGCCGGCTGCGGATGTATCCGGTGGATCTGCCGGAAGTGGAGGAAGACGAGGATGATATAACTGCAGACCGTGAGACGGTAATCGGCCTGACGTACGCAGGCCGGGACAGGCAGAAGAAAGAGGCAGAGGCGCTGGCTGTGGAGGAAGGAAGTATGCAACAGCCAGCGGCAGAAAGGGAGAGTGGGCAGGAAGATAAAAACCGGCAGGCGTCAGGGCAGGACAAACCGTGTGGAGCAAAGAAAGAATTGCCGGAAGCAGAGATATTTGGAGAACAGCTTCAGGAGGGATTAGCTTCCGGCCGGAAGCCGAAGTACCAGGTGGTGGAAGAGATTTCGGAGGAAGTGAAAAGCCTGATGGAGGACCTGTACCAGAGCGGATTTTACACGGTTCATGACAGCACCTTGAAGGATATCGGGAAAGCGGCGGAATTAACGGAAAGCTATGGCATGAAATACTTATCGGAGCAGCTGTCAGAGCTGAGTCAGGAAATCACCGCAGGTCGTCACCGGATGAAGCGGCAGAACGGGCGGATGGCGGAGCTGTATACCGGTATAAACGAATATGTTTATCTATGCAGACAAAAGACCGCATATGACCGCGGGTGGGATTACTATAAAAATGTATGAAAGCTGAACGGGCATTATATTGCGTTAAATTTGACAGGAGCGAGATTGTCTATGACAGAAAAGGAAGTGATTATTTTTACGTATGTTCCTTAATTGAATATACGGCATGCCAGACGAAGAACAGGAGGCGCGTTATTACGAAAGCCCTGGCAGAGAGGGAATTGAAAAGCAGCTGTATGATGCGGAAGTCAATCACTGCCTTTCCTTTGAACAGGTAAGTGATGAAATCATAGAACAGTATAAAATTCCTGCAGGTGATTTTGATACGATTACAGAATGCAAATATACGGTTCCCGGATTTATGGATATCAGAAAGTTATATAGTATTATGATTGAAGATTGTGCGGTGCCCGGGAGAGAGATGGAGGAGCTGCTGAAGATATTCGACTCTTTTATCAGCGATGAAATATCGGAATTTCAGACGGACCTTTATTATCAGAACCCCGACTATCTGGAGTGGTCTTACAGAGAGGGACACTTGCTGGATTAAAGGGAGTAAGCATGTCCGTATTGTAAGACAGGTAATCGGGTATACAATAGAAGCAAAGCAGCGCTTCTATTGTCAGGATTCTATTATCAAGAATATATGCGCTCACGAATATAAATTCAGGAGGTAAATCATGATTAACCCAAGAGATCAACGTATCACAAAAATGGTGGAACTTTTCGAACAGATGAATCTGTTCACGGCGGATGAGCTGACCCTGATAGAGGATTATCTCACCGGGACTGCGGAGGAACAGGAGCTGGAGAAGCTGACCTTCCGGGACCTGTCCGGTGTGCCGCAGGATGTGGTGAATGCCATGGTTTCACTGTTCACGGACCTGGTGAACAAGGGCAGGGATGAGAAGGAGAAGCTGGCCAATATTCTCTTTACCGCGGGCCAGTCCACCAGCAGCAATCTGTTTCCCAGCAACTATATTTTCTTTAACAAGAAAGAAACAGTGAATATGGAGCTTCCCAAAAAGGTGGCGCTTTTTGCTGAGAGAGCAGGTATGAATGAATACCAGATAAGCCGTTATTCCATACAGAAAATCATAGAAATTTCGGAAAATACTTCCGAAAATGTAAGAAAGGCTCTGGAGTATCAGAAAAGTAAGCTGGACAACGGCAAAGTGCTGGTTCTGGCTGCTTATTTCAGGATGAAATATAGAAATCTGAAGCTGGTGGAAAAAGGGGCGGAGGAGAAAACAGGTGGAATTCTGGCCGGTGTGAGCAGGATTTTGAGCGGAAAGGGAAGTGAGAAGGAAGAGGTCATACAGATTGAGAAGAGGGATATGGAACTTTTGAAGCTGTATGAAGATATCCTGGTAAACAGCATTCATAATCTTTACAAGAATCAGATGCCCAGATTGGAAGTGGATGAAATTATAAATGCGGTAAATCGTGATGCCGTGGACGGAAGAATCCTGAAGATGGCGTGTACCAATCTTCCCGTGGACCGATTTATGCTGTGTATTCTCGGGGGGACGGCTTTCGTCAATTATAAGCAGTCGACGCGTCTGAAAAACGTGCTGAAAATCTGTCTTGCCGCCAACACAAAGGAAATGCTGAATATCATGGACAACATGGACTTGCGGGGAGACTTGAATCAGAACGGCGGAGACTATGATCAGGTATTTGGAATCGACAGCAGAAAATATATTAGCTGGGCCGCTGAGAAGATGAAGACGGGGATATTGAGTGCACAGTTTAAACGGAACAGGGAAGTCTATCTGGACTGTATGAATATTGTGGATTTCGACTCTTATAATCGGATGAATGCCGTCATCCAGAAGCTGGATCCTTCGTTGTACAATGCGAAAAAAGCCACAGATATTCACAAGCAGCAGTCGAAGGTGATCGACGCAATTTTGCAGGCGCTGGATCCGGCAGTGAAAAATGTCGCCGGAGATTATTTAAATGGTACCACGGAGATTGAGACCCTTTATCCTTATGAAGATAAGCTGCAGCTTACGGGCTACCGCTGGGGCGGAAAGCATTGGAATGTGCTGCAGAGCTACCAGAAGGGCTATGGATATGACGAGATGAGCGGACGATGTGAAGCACTGCTGATGCTCTGCGGCGGTTACGCCAATACCAGCAGCTTCCGGGAGGGCAGCAGCATTAAGGCGGAGAATGTGGAACAGGTTTTCAAATCTGTGAATGACAGACATTTAGGCCTGAAATATCAGCTGAAAGGGTATGCGGATGCCTATGATTCATTTTACGTGGACAGCTGGAAGCACATTTTTGAAGCGGTGGGGAAGAAGATTTTCCAGGGATACCTTCAGGAGAGACGGGAGGAGATGACGGCGGCCTTTCAGGGGGCCGGCAGTACTGGAAGGGCTTTCGGACTGCAGGTGCTTTCCGAAGACCGTAAGGCGAATAAGGAAGCCATTCTCAGCTTTTCTCAGGACAGCGCGAAGACGGTGAAGGAAGCCCTGCTGAATATTCTGTATCAGGCAAAGGACTGGGAGGAGGATGTGAAGAAGATGCTTTCCTCCAAAAAGGCCGCGGAGCGGGAGATTGCCGTGCGGGTGCTGACCGAATGGGACAGTAAAGCCTATCAGGAGCTTCTCACGGAAACGCTGGAAAAGGAGAAGAACGGTAAGGTCAGAACCTTGCTGGAGACAGTGCTTCATGTGGGAGGCGGAGAGTCGGAGAGCGGCAGTAAGACGCTGACCCGGGAGGATCTGGTAAAGGAGGCCCATAAGGGCAATAAAAAGCGTGGTCTGGCCTGGGCCTATGAGACACCTTTTTCCAGGGTACATACCAAAACGGGGAAAGAGGCGCAGGAAGAGTACCTGCAGGCCGTTCTCCTGAGTTATTCCTCCATGTCACCCTGCGGGGTAAGTCCCAGTGCTGCTGCGCTGGCGGAGACGTTGGATGAAAAGGAGCTGGCGATATATGTCAACGAACTGTTTGACAAATGGATGGAAGCGGGGGCGGAGTCAAAGAAACGCTGGGTGCTCTATGCGGCGGCTATCCACGGCGGAGATGAGATTGTGACAAAGCTTCACCACCAGATTCAGGAATGGCCTCAGGCGGCAAGAGGCGCCATTGCATCCGAGGCGGTACAGGCCCTTGCGTTGAATCCGAAGCCTCAGGCCCTGTTGATTGTGGACGGCATCTCCAGGAAGTTCAAGTTCAAACAGATTAAGGCTGCGGCCGGAAAGGCCCTGGATTTCGCGGCTTCCCAGCTGGGAATCACCACGGAAGAGCTGGCGGACAGAATTGTGCCGGATCTGGGCTTTGACGAGAATATGGAGCGCTGCTTTGATTATGGAGAGCGGAAGTTTACCGTGACCATCACCACTGCGCTGGAAGTGGAAGTGTTCGATGAGAGCGGAAAGAAGCTGAAGAATCTCCCTTCACCCGGAAAGAAGGACGACGAAGAGAAGGCAAAGGCAGCTTACGAAGAATTCAAGCAGATGAAGAAGCAGATGAAAACCACGGTGAGCAGCCAGAAGATGCGCCTGGAGATGGCTTTGTCCACCGGGCGGCAGTGGAGCGTGGAGGCCTGGAAGAATCTGTTTGTGAAGAATCCGGTGATGCACCAGTTTGCCACAGGATTAATCTGGGGTATTTACGAGGACAGAAAGCTGACATCCACGTTCCGGTACATGGAGGACGGTTCTTTCAATACGGAGGACGAGGATGAGTTCGAACTGCCTGAAGGCGGAGAAAATTCCGCTCAGTATATCGGCATTGTGCATCCCATCGAGCTGACGGAGGATACCCGGAAAGCCTGGAAGGAACAGCTGGAGGATTACGAGATTACTCAGCCCATTGAACAGCTTGACCGGCCGGTGTATTACAGGACAAAGGAAGAGGAAAACGAGAAGAGTCTTGAGCGCTTCGGCGGCTGTATTGTCAATGATCTGTCTCTGGGCGGAAAGCTCCAGACATTTGGATGGTACAGAGGCTCCGTACAGGATGCAGGCGGCTTTTACAGCTATTACAGAGAGGATAAGGAGCTGGCCATGGGCGTGGAGCTTCACTTCTCCGGCAGCTTTGTTGGCGGTCAGAACGAAGATGTGACTGTGTACGAGACCAGGTTCTATCGACTGGAAGGCACAGTGGTGAATGAGAAGGGCGAAGTGGTGCCCGCGGGCATTAAGCGGGGCAGTTATGTGTATGACGAGGCCAACGACCAGAATTCCTGCTTCCTGAAGGAAGTGCCGGAGCGGTATTTCAGCGAAGTGGTGCTGCAGCTGGCCAAAGCCACCGCTTCCAGCAAGGAGAAGAATGTGAACTGGAAGGCGGTGCGGTGAGATACGGTGCCATAGAGTGGGGATTGAAGACATGCATCCTGGCTGCACCACCTTGCATGGAAAGTAAGGCAGCTTCCTTTATTGCCTTACTTTCTTCGCATGGCGGTGCAGCTGGAGGAACGAGGATTTATTATAGAAATGGAAGTAGCTGTTGGAAAGGACGCAGGGTATGACACAAGGCAGAAACCTGGATAACAGATCGAGAGGATGCAGGGAGGGCTGGCGTTGAAATACGATTGCCTCATAATAGATGACGAAAAAATGCTGGCGGACAGCACGGCGGAATATTTTAACCTGTTTGGGGTCAGTACGGCTGTGGTGTACGGCGCCGGAGAATGCAGGGACTTTTTCAGGAAGAACAGCGCCGGCCTTCTTCTGTTGGATATCAATCTGGGGGACGGCAGCGGTTTTGTGCTCTGTAAGGAGCTGCGGGAGAAGACGGAGGTTCCCATTCTGTTCCTTTCTGCCCGGACCAGCGATGACGACAAGATCATGGCCCTTCATATCGGAGGGGATGATTACATTCAGAAGCCCTATTCTCTGGGAGTACTGCTGGCGAAGGTGAAGGTGATGCTGAAACGCTTCGGAAAGCCGGGAGCAGAGTCCGGCGGAAAAGCCGACGGCAGATATACCGACGGACGGCTGACCGTGGATTTTGACAGGCGGCAGGTATCAGTGGAGGATACGCCGGTGAAGCTGACTTCGCTGGAGTTTAAGCTGCTGTCCTATCTGATCAGAAATGAGAACAGAGTGGTAACAAAGCAGGAGCTTTTTCAGGAAGTATGGGAGGATAAATTCACCGGAGACGGGACGCTGAACGTGCATATCCGCAGACTCAGAGAGGCAATAGAG
This sequence comes from uncultured Acetatifactor sp., assembly GCA_910588225.1. Lineage (GTDB taxonomy): Bacteria > Bacillota > Clostridia > Lachnospirales > Lachnospiraceae > Acetatifactor. Next base: position 12,395 of record CAJUQT010000001.1, on the reverse strand, counting down.
CGGGAACCGGGCAGACCGGAGTACATTATCACGGTCTGGGGAGACGGATACCGGTTCAGCGGACAGTAGTGTGAGAGTCCGAATGGTAGATTTGTATGGTACAGTTTTGGCAGGTTGCCGAAGGATTCTGTGGATGCGGGAAGGGGGGAGTACGGCAAAATGAAAATGCGCATCTTTGTTATCTGTCTGATGTGTATATTTGCCGCGGAGGCGGCGCTGCTTTTCTTTTTCTCTTTCCGCCAGGGAGCGGACGGACAGGATACGGTACTGGTCAATGAAGCGGTACGGTCCGTGCAGCAGGGCTGGAACGATATGGCCCATCATGAGAATTCTACCGGCTTGGAATATGTGGTTCTGGACAGGGAGGGCGAGGTTCTGTTCAGAACGGGGCCGGGGCTCAGTGAAAGCCTCAACGCCGCAGTGCGGCACAGAGATACTATCCTTGACATTCAGTTAAACAGTGAGACAGTGGGGAAAATCCTGATATATAACAACACTTTGCTGCTGTTCCGGAGACAGAGAGAGTCCGTCATTTTCTTTACCGGGGCCTCCATGTTACTGCAGTGCGGGCTGTGTATGGGATATGTGATGTATCTGAAACGCAGAGTAATCAGGCCTTTCAGGAGGCTGAAAGGCTTTGCAGAACGGGTTGCAGGAGGAAATCTGGACATCCCGCTGGAAATGGACAGGCAGAATCTCTTCGGCGCGTTCACGGAAAGCTTTGACCTGATGCGGGCAGAGCTGAAAAAGGCCAGACAGGCGGAGGCGGAAGCCAATGCCGGCAAAAAGGAGCTGGTGGCAAAGCTTTCCCATGACATCAAGACACCTGTGGCAAGCATTAAGGCTGCCTCCGAAGTGGGGGCGGCTATTGCGGAGCAGGAGAAAATCCGGGATAATTACCGGATGATTATTCAGAAGGCAGATCAGATCAACACGCTGATCAATAATCTCTTTACAGCCACTCTGGAGGAACTGCAACAGCTGCCTGTGAACCCGGAGGACATCAGAAGCGAAGAGCTTGCAACTTTGTTGAAAAATGCCGACTATCTGCACAGGGCTGTGATTCCCGCCATTCCGGACTGCATTCTGTACGCAGACAGGCTGCGGCTGCAGCAGGTATTTGATAACCTTTTCGCCAATTCCTACAAATATGCCGGCACAAGGATAATGATAACGGTGAGGGAGGACGGAGGATGTCTGACAGTGGAAATGGAAGATTCCGGCGGAGGAGTCGGAGAGGACGAATTGCCCCTTTTAAAGGAGAAATTCCGGCGGGGCAGCAATGCGGCGAATGTGGAGGGTGCGGGTCTGGGCCTCTATATTTCCGATTATTTTTTAAAGGAGATGGGAGGAGGGCTGGTTGTCCAGAACGGAGAGAAGGGCCTGCGGGTGAGCGTCAGGATTGCTTTGAGCGGGCGGGAAGTCACCTTGAACTCATATACTTTTCCACTTGCTGAACAAAGTGTTTTGCGTTTTTAAGCTGCTCTTCTGCCTCAGCCCTGCTCGTCACATAGAAATCGTCATAATCAGACTTTTCTCTGCATAATGAACTTTCTTTGATAACAACAGCCAGACTTCTGTCCAATATTTCTGTTTTCAAATATTCTTTTGTAAAATATGCTATCACTCCTGAATGTTTGGATGAGTCAAAGTTCTTCAGGGCATTAGCTGAACGCAGTGCATGAAAGAACGCATGGTAAGACCTGTTTAGAGATGTTTTATACTGTCCTATCTTCAGGCTGCCCTCCGATGCCGACAGCATTTCCCGGGCTCTCGCCAAACGATAGCCGTTCCTTCAAGCTGCTTTCCATAAAACAATCCCCTCCTTTTTGACATTCCGGTAGCAAGGAAGTACATCCTCCCATTTCTTCATATTGCTTTCCTGGATATCCACGATTGAAAAAACTCTTTCATATCTGATGTCCATGTCAGCAGCCCAGCTTAAGAAACGGCGCTTTGTTCCATCATCCATCTGGCTCCTCACAACAATCGCAATATCAACATCGCTTTCCTCAGCTGCATTCCCCTTCGCAACTGAACCGTATAAAATAATCATGGAAATGTTATTTCCAAAAATATCCGTCAGACCTTGTACTAATTCCTCTCTCATCTTATCCGATAGCATCCACATTTACCTCCAAAACTTCCTATCCCAATATTCAATTCCTATATTCCTTATACCCCCCATCGGCACTATTCCACAATCAGATATTTCAAAAGGAGCATTTAGAAGCTCTCCCACAACTCTTCTAAATGTCCTTTGGGATAGAATATCTATTTTATTCTCCATATAGACCGATCTATTTTGTTACTACCGTGATCTGCGCAGGGAAGTTCAGCTTATCTTCCAGGATCCCTTTGGGTCGCTGGATCCGAGACAGAGTACGGGAAGTGTAGTGGGTGAGGCAATCCGCGTTCATCGCCTGGCTGCCTCCAGAGCGGAATATGACCGGAAGGTGGATGAACTGTTTGAGGCTGTGGGCCTGGACCCGCTGCTCAAAACCAGAGCGCCCCACGAATTCTCGGGCGGACAGCGGCAGCGGCTGTGTATTGCAGGAGCGCTGGCCTCCGCCCCCAGCTTTATCATCTGTGATGAGCCGATTTCAGCGTTGGATGTGTCTATTCAGTCCCAGATCATCAATCTGAAGGCCGCGCGGTAAACAGGTAGAAAATCCTTTCTGCCTGATTGCACAATGTGCAGCCGAAGATTTAAGAATTCCGTAAGGATTGCATAAAGACTGTTAAGAATGAAAAGGGTAAAATGGGATATGTACAGTAGGCAAGTGCAGAAAGGTATGGTTACCGACATGAAAGAAATTTTGTTAAAAACGGAACGATTGAGCAAATCCTTTTCCAACGGAGGGGTGATGCAGCATATTCTGAAAAATATCGACCTGGAGTTTTACCGGGGAGACTTTACCGTGATTATGGGTGCCAGCGGGGCGGGGAAATCCACGCTTCTGTATGCGCTGTCAGGGATGGACAGACCGTCTCTGGGGAAGATTACCTTTGGAGATGAGGTGATTTCCGATTACAGCCAGGACAGACTGGCGGTGTTCCGCCGCAGGCACTGCGGGTTTGTCTTCCAGCAGATTTATCTGATCGACGGCATGTCTCTGATAGACAATGTATTGGCGGCGGGACTGCTGGTGAACAGGAACAGAAAAGAGCTTCTGGCCAGAGGGGCAGAGCTGTTCCAGGCGGTGGGGATTTCCAGGGAGATGCAGAAGAAATTCCCTACGCAGATTTCCGGCGGCGAGGCCCAGCGGGCGGGGATGGTCCGCGCCCTGATCAACAGCCCGGAGATTCTTTTTGCCGACGAACCTACAGGGGCCCTCAACTCCAAAACCGGGCTGGATGTGCTGGATACCCTGACTGCATTCAATGAGCAGGGACAGAGCGTGGTGATGGTGACCCATGACATGCGTTCCGCCAGGCGGGGCAATCGCATTTTGTATCTGAAGGACGGTGTGATTCTGGGGGAATGTAATCTGGGTAAGTATCGACATGGAGATCAGGAGAGGCATGAGAGACTTTCGGGGTTTTTGCAGGAGATGGGCTGGTAACAGCGTGGAAAGAACTTCTAATGACGTCCCATCATTGGATGGGACGCCAAGAAGTTCTATGTTCCACGCGGAAGAACGCAAGTGCGGCGTTCTTCCCATTGCGGGGTTGTATCGTCAGGAAGCACCAGGTTTCATGTGGAAGAATGCAAGTGCGGTGTTCTTCCTGTTGCGGATTTGTATTGTCGAAAATAGGGCGGGAGTATTAAGACTTTGAGGTGTAAGGTATGGTGTTTTGTGAAAAAGCATTACTATGTCTGATATGGCGGTTTGGGGCGGCAAGCCAGGATGGTAATTGGAACAGGAAGGGTATGGATAGAGTATGAGAAAAGGTTTTTTACTTGCGAGGGCTAACTTGAGGAGGGCGAAGGGGCAGGGGGCTGCCATTGTGGTGCTTGTGTTCCTTGCGGCGATGATGCTGAATCTGTGGCTTATGCTGTCCATGGATTACAGGCAGAATTTTGATCGCAGGCACGACAGTCTGAATGCGGAGCATGTGACGCTTGCGGTGGACGGCGAAGATAGAGAGATATGGGAATTCGTTGCTGAGACACTGGAAGAGGAAGAGGGGACGGATGCCTTTTTCCTGAGTGACTGTATGCATATGGTGGGCTCTTTTACCTACAACGGGGGAGAGACGAATTCGGAACTGATATTTCTGGAGAAGGAGGCGGCTGTCTCCCGGCCAATAGGCAGGGTGGAAATCCTGGAAGAGGGCGGCGGTGAAAGCGGGATTTATATGCCATTGCTGTATAAATCAGAGGAGATTGCCCTGGGGAAGACGGTGGAAATTTCCGTGGGGAGTAACAAAATGTCGTACACTATATGCGGTTTTTTCAACAGTATAATGGCAGGCTCACACAACTGTACCATGTGTGAGCTGATTCTGACACAGGATAAGTATAGGGAGCTGGAGGAGTCGGGCTATGCGCCGAAGGCGACGCTTTGCTCCATCAGGCTGAAAAATAAGGGAGAAAGCGAGAATTTTGAGGCAATGCTGAAAAGCAAATTGTCCTCTCAATATCCCACGGCCAGGACAGTCAGTAATTGCTATGCGCTTGTGACCCAGTCCCGTTATATTTCCCAGATGATTTGCGCAGGTGTTGTGAGCGCCATGGCCTTCTTCATTCTCCTGATTGTGCTGGTGGTGATTGCATCCAATGTTGTCAATTACATTCAGGAGAATATGAAGAATCTGGGGGCACTGAAAGCGGTGGGTTACACCAGCCGCCAGCTGATGGGGTCTCTTTTGATGCAGTTTGTTGGGCTGGCGTTTCTGGCCGCTGTGGCGGGTGCGGGGATTTCCTACTGCCTGTTTCCCTTTGTGAACGAGATGATGATTGCACAGACCGGGATTCCCTATGTGGTTCATTTCCTGCCGGTACCTTTTCTTCTGACACTGGCCATATGCGGAGGTGCGGTTGCGCTGGCAGTATGGTTTTATTCCCGTAGAATCAGGAAAATGGAGCCCATTACGGCTCTGAGGCAGGGAATTCAGACTCACAGCTTCCGGCGCAATCACATTCCGCTGTCGGAGACGGGAGCACCCCTGAACCTTGTGCTGGCTCTGAAGACAACCTTTTCCGGAATCAAAAACAATGTGACCGTCTGCATCACCATGGTGGTGCTGTCGCTGGTGGTGGTATTCTCCGGATTGATGATCCGAAACATGGTGCTGGATATGACACCTTTTATCAATCTGATTGTGGGAGAGACGGCGGACAGCTGCATTAATGTGAACGCAGATACGGAAGAGGAGCTTTTGCGGGAGCTCCATGCTGATTCCCGGGTGGAAAAGGTCTACCTGTACAACTCCGTGGAAATATGCCATATGGATGGGGCGACGCTGCTGGCCACTTTTTCGGAGGATTTTTCCGATGTAAACAATCAGAATGTGGTGTTCGACGGAAGATTTCCGAAATATGATAACGAAATTGCCATTGCGGCAAAATACGCTGGAGAAAAGGGGCTGGAGATAGGAGACGAAATAGCGATAACTGCGGAAGGCAAAGAAGCCAAATATCTGATAACAGGCTTTACCCAGATCAGCAATAACCTGGGCAAGGATTGTCTGCTTACCAGGGAGGGCTATGAGAGGCTGGGCGTGCTGCAGCATGCAAGCTACTATCTGAATCTGGCGGAGGAAGTAGACATAGAGGAATTCCACAGGGAGATCAAGGAAAAATTCGGAAACGAGGTGAACGCCCTGATCAATATCCGAACCACCATCGAGGGCTCAGCGACAGTGTATGTGCTGCTGATGACCATCATTGTTGTCGCCATTCTGGGATTGAGCGCGGTGATTATTGTATTCGTACTGTATCTGCTGGTGCGGACCACGTTGAACAGCAAAAGGCGGGACTATGGGATTCTGAAAGCACTGGGCTTTACCACAGGACAGCTGATTGTGCAGACGGCGCTGTCCCTTATGCCGGCGGTTCTGATTTCCACGGTTGTAGGTATCTTTGTGAACAGCCTTATTATCAATCCGCTGACGGCGCTGTTCCTGCGGGGTATCGGGATTGTGAAATGTAACTTTGTGGTGCCCATATCCTTCAATGTCATTGCGGGAGCAGGGCTGGTGTTGTTCACCTTCGGGACGGCCTGCCTGCTTTCCATGAAAATCCGGAAAATTACGCCCAGAGCGCTTTTTGTGGGAGAGTGAGCGGCCGGGAAGCTGTTACAGTTCCGCTTTGATGAACAGAAAATGTAAGAAATTTCTTTTATATATTTACTATATATTTCGTAATACAGATATTGAGCGAATTGATTCATTTAGTTCGGTAGAAAACCAGGTTTCGAGAAAAGTAATGGAAAAGATTGGAATGCACTACGAAGGTCTTTTACAGCATTACTATAAAACAAGAGATGGATTCCATGATTGTACTTTATACGGAATAATAAGAAAGGAATGGGAACAAACTGCGGCTCTGAGGCTGAACTGGCCGCAGGCACCGGAACTTGTATAGGAGAACCCGGAGCAGAAGGCCGCCAGGTCGGTTCTGCGTCATGAGATAGGCGGCAACACTTTGCGGTACTGGGAGGGCGTCATCCGGTAGCAGGCCAGGAAGGTGCGGTTGAAGGTCTTCTGACTCTCAAAGCCGGCCTCCTGCCAGATGTCCGTGATATGTAAATCCGTGTCCCGAAGCTGTCTGGCGGCATAGTCCAGCCGGAGCCGGTTGATATATTCGTGGAAATTACAATGCAACCGCTGGGTAAAGATGCGGGAAATATAATATTTGTTAAAATGCAGCTCCCGGGCAATGCGCTCCAGTGTCAACGGCTCCTGAAAGTGCAGGGAGATATAGGAGATGAGCTGATAGCCCACATCGGCATCCTCCTGTCTGTTCCGGGCAGTCAGCTCCGCCTCCGGCATCAGATAGGCCAGAATCAGGTTCAGCCAGGCCTCGCTGACAACGCGGGAATGCTCCGCATAATGGAGCATCCGATCGAATGCAAAGGGAATGTCCGGATTGCAGGTGCCGGAAGTAAAGAAGGGACATTTGGGCTGCTGCTTACGGAAAAGCTGATAGTATTCTTTCGCATGGGAGGGCGCAAAAATGCAGATAACAGCCAGGCAGGAATCCTCTGTCAGATAACTGTGTACCATATCCGGAAAGATGAGCGCGGCCTCACCTTTCCGGATTTTTTTCGTCTGATTGGAGACGGTGACCTCCAGAGCGCCTTCCCGGATGAAGATCAGCTCCACCTCACTGTGCAGGTGGGCGGGAAAGGTGATGTCCTTGCTGAGAAAACACCGGAATCCTATTTGCTTGTTTTCGTAAAACGGCCGCATATCTGTGAGTCCTTTCTGGTTCTTGCGCTGCTTTTGTCTGCCGATATGTTCAGTATGCTACAGATGGGAGTAAAAATCAAGGGGGAGACGTTTCTCAGTATATTTTTGAAGTTAAAAAATAGTGGAATTGTGGTTCTGACAGTAGTAAAATGAGATTGATGGAATTTCCATACAAAAAGCAGGAAGGAGTGACTTGATATGAGAAACAGAGCAGAGAAGTTAAAAGAGAATGAGAACGGGAGGGAAACATTATCTTAACCCTCCCAGATAAAACGGAGGATTAATTATATGTTTTTACAATTCAAAAATCTGACAATCAGAAATGCAACTGTGGAAGACGCAGAGTTATTGTCATCCTGGTGGAATGATGGAAAGATTATGGCCCATGCCGGCTTCCCGAATGGAACAGGGGAAACGGCCCGTGAAATTGCTGAGAAACTTGGGAAAGATACCGACGAAGACAGACGTCTGATTATCGAGCTGGATAACAGACCAATCGGTGAAATGGGCTATGGCAGGGAAAGGGAAGACACAGCCGAAATAGGAATTAAGATTTGTGATTTTGCAGAGCAGGATAAGGGGTATGGGAAAATCCTTTTAAGTATGCTTATTTTCTCCTTATTCAACGACATGGGATATAAAAGAATCATTCTGGACACCAATGTAAATAACAAAAGAGCACAGCATGTCTACGAAGAACTTGGTTTTACAAAATTGCGAGTCAGGGAGAATTCATGGAAAAATCAGCTGGGTGAGCTGCAGTCTTCTATCGACTATGAACTGTATCAGGAAGATTTTGCGAATTTTGCGGAGTAAAAAGTATTATGGAGCTGAATATGGGGGTTTTAGGATTTAGGCGAAGGTTTATGATTGGAACTTGCTGCCAGGTAAGTGGGGTGGTACAATAAATACGCTAAAACAAAACTATACATAAAGAGATTGATAACAGTATGCCTTTATTAAGTGATTTATTAGATAATTTTTGGGATACCCTGATGGGGCATTTGGTCCTGGTGGCCTTTTTGCTGGCCGTGACAGATGAACATGCGGTGTGGAGGCGGCTGAAAAAGCTGCCTCTCCTGCTTCCTGCTCCGTTCATTGCTGTCCTGCTTTCCGTCGGGCTGTACGCTGTTCCGGCATTGCGGATGGTTCAGTACTATATCGTCTCCCTGGCCATTCTGGCTATGTGCAGCTTTTGGGTGCAATGGACGTGGCGGCTGGGATTCTGGCAGTCTTTCGCCGCCACCTGTATGTCGGGTATTTTCCAGGTGGCTGAATCCGTTCTGCTCATGATACCGTTCCGGGGAACCCCACTGGGTGAGAGTACTCCTTTTGCTGCGGTACTGGGACTATATCTGTGCAGTGGTGTGGCAGCGGCTCTGCTGCTATACAGGCTTAAGTTTGGAAAATGGTTTCGCCTGTTACTGGAGAGCGAACCTGCTCCCCGGCGGACGGCATTGCTTTTGTTTGCACTGGAAGCTGCCACGGAAGTGCTGCTCCGACTGGTAAACGGCGTTCAGGCCTCATTCCTGATATTTTACTACCTGATGGCGGCGGCAATGGTAGTTCTGATGGCTGTGCTGATTGTCCATTTGGCCCAGAGGTTCGACACCGCTCGGAAAATGCAGGCTCAGCAGGATATTATCGTCCAACAGCGACTCTATGAGCAGGACCTGGAGATCATCCGACGTGAGGTACACACATTCCGTCATGACTATAAAAATCTGCTGGCGGGCCTTTCACAGCAGGCAGGAGAGGGAGAGATGGAAGGGCTGCGCAATACTCTGTCCGAATTGGATGTCGGGTTTGACCAGAGGCTTGGAAGGAAAATCCAGGCATCTACTCAAATCGGAAATTTACAGCTTCCGGAGGCGAGAAGCCTTCTTTTGAGCAAACTTACAGCCATGCGGGAGAAGGGGATAGATTGTCGCCTGGAGGTGCTTTATCCTGTGGTGGAGGTGAATATGGACGTATGGGATTTCGTCCGCTGCCTGGGCATTCTGACAGACAATGCCATGGAGGCCGCGCTGGACACGGAGCAGCCCTGGGTGGAAATCATTCTGCTGGCTCAGGAGGGGCGGGTATTTCTCCGGATATCCAATTCCTACATAAATGCCATTGAACCGGGAAAAATGTGGGACTATGGCTGGTCTACCAAAGGAGCTGGCCGGGGATTGGGGCTGGCCGGCTATCAACACATTTTGGAGAACTATCCCAATATCTCCATCGGCACCAGTTGGGAGAACGGTGTATTTGTACAGGAGATGACAGTGGAGGGCAGGCCATGATTGGAATTTATCTGTGCGATGACGAGGAAGCTGTCCGCCACCAGATTCAGACAGCCCTGGAGCGGAAGATTTTGGCTGAAAACTATGACATGAAGGTTGTGTGCAGTGCCGCCAGTGCCAGGGAGCTGCTGGCCGCAGCGGAAGGCGAAAGGCGCGGAATTTACTTTCTGGATGTGGAGTTAAAGGATGGAGAATGGGACGGCTTTCGGCTGGGACAGGAGCTGCGGCGGCGCGATCCTCATGGTACGCTGGTCTATATCACCAGCTATGGCGATTTGGCCTGGCGCACTTTTCAGTATCATCTGGAAGCATTCGACTACATCATAAAAGTGCCGGAGCAGATTGGGCCGTCTGTGTCACAGTGCCTGGGTGAGATACAGTTACATCTGCTGGCGGAACGAAAAGATCCGGCAGAAATGTTTACATTGCGGACAGGGGAAACGGTGCGTCATGTTCCCTTGCGTGATATCCTCTTTTTTGAAACTGCCCCTATTCCTCATCATGTTTTCCTCCATACATCCAACAGCCGGATGGATTTTTTAGGCAGTCTCAATGAATTGGAAAATCGGTTGGGAAACCGCTTTGTCCGCGTGCACCGGGCTTATTTGGTGGCAATGGATAAGATTGACGCGGTAGATTTGAAGCACAATAAGCTGTGGGCCGGCGGCCGCGAGTGTCTGCTTTCCCGGGCAGGAAAAGCGGAACTTCGCAAAAAAATGGGAGGGAGCCAGTGAGGTTTCCTCCCATTCCATTCAGGAAATTTTTCTGTTTGTTCAGGAAATTTGAATCACAGCGTTCTGCTTATGTGGTATGGTTATATTGTCATGTGGCAAGGAAAAAGTCCAGCTAATAGGAGGTGAGCGTATGGCGAAAGAGCGTTTTGTGGAGATCTATAACCAGGGCATTGTAAATGTGGCAAAGGTTATCGTAGATACGGAAACAGGTGTGAATTATCTGATGGCCTCTCATAATAAGGCAAATGGCACCGGACTGACGGTGCTGGTGGATCAGGATGGCAAGCCTGTTGTTACCCCGGCAAATAAAATGCAGTAAACGAGATGGGATGTGTGCCTCTCAGGCACGCATCCCGTTTCCTTTTTGCCAAAATACTCCAATAACACCTACAAATAAAGCTCTCAATCTTCATGCGAAGAGAGAATTTACACCTTTTGTAAAGTCAAAACGCTATCAAAATAAGATAACTTAGTATCAGAAAACTGATGAGAAGAAAGCAGCGCAGAACCCACAGCAAAGGAAAGGGGGATATGGCACTATGAAACTTTCTCGATACGAGCAGGAAACGATTGTCAATTATAATGCAGGAGAACAAACCGCCACCCTCTATATAAGGGATAAGGCAGTTATGCGAAAACTTGATGCACTTGTTGCCGACTATCCCGACACATAACAAAGGAGTCTTGAGCAAACTTAAATGGAAGTATGTTTGTATTTGTGGTAAAATAGAGCCATTAAACTATTCTATAAAATTGGACTAATAGCAGAAAAACAGCAGTTGCAACTAATAGTTGCCATATAGTTGCCCATATTTTCTATATAGTTGGTAGAGTGCAACTGGATAAATCAGTATATTATTGCTATCAGAATTATACGGAGGTGCGTAATATGAATGAAAATCGATTAGCGGAAAATATAATGTACTATCGCAAAAAGAAAGGACTGTCACAGGAAAAAATTGCGGAATATTTGGAGGTCAGCCGTCAAGCCGTAACCAAATGGGAAACTAATACTTCAAAACCAAATTCTGACAATTTAATTAAGTTAGCACAATTATTTGAAGTTGATGTTGATACATTGCTGGGGAATGAAGGTGGGGAAAAATCATCAACACAAGGGGAAGTATCAATAGGAAAAATGTCATGGGTTTTTATAGGAATATCTGTTTTGTGTATATTGGCATATATCATTCAAAGTGCATTAACGGATATTTTTAGTGTTGGGATATTCATCTGTATGTTTATTCTATGTATTCCAATACAACTGTTCCTGCATATCTATTTTTCCAATGCGATAAAAAATAATTCTTTTAATGGAATTGCAGGATTTGATGACAAGATAGAGTATAATATTTTTGAAGTGAAGAAACTGCTTGTACAGATTGATTTGCATATTGGAATCATGTCTACTGTATATATTTTTCTGCTTTGTGTGATAAATGGGGTAAATTTGAAAATGCAATGGTTTAATGGCGTTCTGATCGTTGCATATATACTGAATTTTATCACAAGCATAGAAATGAGCAACTACAAAATGATAGATAAAATCTATCGCAGAGAAGATGACAGGAAACGTGCCAAACGCAGTATTCCAGTAACTGCAATATTTTCCTTGATACTATGTGCAGGGATAGGAATGGCGGTTATTGTATTTGAAACAAAGGGAATTGAGAATAATACACTGCCTGCGATGAAAATATGTGGATTGCTGCTTTTGGGTATAATGAGTGCAACCACTGGATTCTTATTTGAAAATAGCAAAATAAAAAAGTGGAATCCTGCAAATGCAAACTATAGAACAAATAAAGTAAGTATAATCAGTTTGCTTATATGTGCGATAATGTATGGGCTGATGTGTGCTGTATAAGATATGTGGAGCATTTTTCGGGTGTGGCAAAATTCCGGTTTGTTGAAACAACCATTATCATAATCACAACAGAATAAGTAATACAGCGTCAAAGCGTATAGAACAGTCTATGCGCTCTATTTTATTGTAAAGGAGCAGATTTATGAG